>CAZBPG010000015.1:0-12705 GCA_964493695.1 uncultured Chitinophaga sp.
CCACTTTAGATTATCCTTACTATTAACATAGCACATCAATTATGGATTAAGTCAACCTTACCTGAGTGGGGTCGAATTTGAATTTAAAAATAAGTTTGGCATTGTTTTCTTTTTTGCATCCGGCAAAGAGAACGGCAACTAAGAATAGAACGATAAATGTTTTGAGGAGTTTCATACGATCTTTTGGGGCTTACAAATATGAATAAAATACAATGGCACGGCTTAGAAGCGTGCCACGGCAACTTTAAACTAAAAAACCTCCCGCACTGCGAGAGGCCTTTTAGTTTAACCCTTTAAAACTAAATGTTCTGTATAGACCATTGCAGTCACAAAATGGTTGCGTTGGTGTTGAAATTATTTCGCTTGTATAAACTTTCTTGGCTTATTATTGTTGCCTTAAAATTAACAAACCTAAAATTTGATTTACTATGGCATTAGCAGTTGGCACAAAAGCCCCCGATTTCAAACTTTTCAATACTGATAAGAAAGAGGTTTCGCTCAGCGATTTTGCGGGCAAGAACCTGATTATCCAGTTTTTCCCTGCAGCTTTTACCGGTGTTTGCACCGCACAAATGTGCAGCAGTCGCGATGAACTTGCCGCTTATAACAGCATGAATGCTGCCGTGGTAGGCGTATCGGTTGATGCTCCTTTTTCGCTTGGCGCATTTAAAGAGAAGAATGCCATCACTTTCGATTTGCTTTCAGACTTTAACAAAAAGACTATTCACGAATACGATATGTATCACTGCAACTTTGCCGCAGGAATGAAAGGCGTAGCCAAGCGCGGTGTGGTAGTGGTAGATAAAGCCGGTGTGATTCAATATGTGGAAGTAACTCCAAGTCCCGGTGATCAGGTTAATTTTGATGCGCTAAAAGCAGCGATTGAGAAGTTGAAGTAAGGCTTCGACTACGCTCTGGCTGACATAGCTTCCACGCAAACTCCCCGAATAAATTCGGGGAGTTTGTGTTTTCTATCTTCTGTACTCCTTCTCGTAAAACTTACGGTACTCTTTCAGGTGGTCAGTATTTATCCAGTCAACACCTGAATCCAGCAGAGTTCTCCATACGCTTGGTTTGTCGGGGATGTGGTAGAAACGGATTTGCTTTTTCATTTCGTGTGCCTTTACCACAAGTGAGTCTAACTTATCCCTTTCAGCAGATGACATATCACCTTTCCCTTTCCAGTTGAAGTGATTACCCCATGTACTGCTAAACCGGGTAATTACCCTGCCGGCCGCTGCATTATCCATTGCCGGAACTCCTGCATCTACAGTCGCCATGCCTGAATCTTCTTTCAAAAGTTCGTTTACCGGACTGCTTCCGGAAATCAGAACATTGATAGCGCGTTGATGAACAACCGAGTCGCCTTGGTAAACCGTGACGATGCTTTCGTAATTCTTCAGCACTTCTTTGAGTTTGCGGTATGTTTCAACTCCTCCTGTTTTAAAATCTATCATGAAGATGACCGGTGTGCTGAATCCTTTGTAAACGCTGCCTCCGTTTTGCTCAATCATCTTCTTAACCGGGTCGAGATAAAGTTGCTCAATGGTTTTCTTCTTATCTAAACCAACTGCCACGTGAGAAACTTTCAATTCGCCTTTGTGCAGAAACACATCAATCTCTATACTGGTAAAACCGTTCTCCAGTGCTTCAAACAGGTGACGTTCATGAATGTAATCGTTGTGCGCATGGCCGTGTTTGAGCGGGGCAATTTGTGCGATGCAACAACCGGAGAACAAAAACAAGATGAAAAGCAGGCGGCTCATATCCGATAAAAGGTAAAAGGCAAAAGTGAAAAGCTAAAAGTAAAAAACAAGCGCGCAGTGCATTAACTTGTGGCTTTTGCCTTTTCACTTTTAACTTACCGTTCAGTTTCTATATTCACGTTTCTAAACAACGCTACTATGAACGGAGGAGAGATAATTGCAAGGGTGCTGCAAAAGCAGGGAGTTAAGTTTTTATTTACGCTTTGCGGAGGACACGTATCCCCCATTTTTGTTTCGGCTCAGAACATCGGCATACGTGTTATTGACACGCGCCATGAGGTAAATGCTGTTTTTGCTGCCGATGCCGTTTCGCGCTTAACCGGTGTGCCCGGTGTGGCGGTGGTTACTGCCGGCCCCGGTTTAACGAATACCATTACTGCCGTGAAGAATGCTTATTGTGCCCAATCGCCATTGGTTTTGCTGGGCGGTGCCGCGGCCACTATATTGAAAGGAAGAGGCTCGCTGCAGGATATTGACCAGTTGGCGATGATGAAGCCCAACGTAAAATGGGCAACTACTATCAGCAAGGTAAAGGAGATTGTGCCCACTTTGGAGAAGGCTTTTCGTATTGCGCAGGAAGGAGTTCCCGGACCGGTGTTTGTGGAATGCCCCATTGATACTTTGTATGGCGAAGAATTAGTTCGAAGCTGGTATGGTGCTAAGAGCAAGGAAGAACCTCCGAAGAATATTCAGGAGCGCTTGTTGCAATGGTATATCAATAATCACGCAAAGAATTTGTTTGCAGGAAAAGACTCCGCCAGTTTTGATAATCCGGTTCAAAAAGCCTCGTACCCTTTGCCTTCTTCTTCGCAAATTGATAAGACTATTGCAAAACTGAAAGAAGCAAAGAAGCCGGTGATGCTGGTGGGAAGCGGTGCTATGATGAATGCGCAGAAAGCTAACGAACTGGCTGCCGCAATTAATCAACTGGGCATACCTGTTTATCTGAGCGGTATGGGAAGAGGATTGCTTGGTAAGGAAAATACTTTGCAGATGCGCCACCATCGCAAAGATGCCATCAAAGAATCTGACTTGATTATACTTGCCGGTGTGCCGAACGATTTTCGTTTAGATTACGGCAACCACATTGGCGGCAGAAAGTTTATTTCTATTAACCGCAGTAAAGAAGATTTACTCAAAAACAAAACACCTACGGTTGCCGTGCTTGCCGACCCGCAGGATTTTTTGATTGCGCTCGCGCAGAAGTTTAAGGGAAGTTACACCGGTTGGATTGAATCGCTACGCGCCCGGGATGCCAAACGCGAAGTGAGTATTGATGCACAGGCAAACGCACCGGTTGACAAAGGAATTAACCCTATTAAACTTTTTCGCGAACTGGAACCGGTACTGGACGACAACACTGTTCTGATTGCTGACGGGGGAGATTTTGTAGCCACCTCGGCTTACACCCTTCGTCCGCGCAAGCCGCTTAGCTGGCTCGACCCGGGCGTATTCGGAACGCTGGGTGTGGGTGCGGGCTTTGCCCTTGGTGCCAAACTTGTTTTCCCCGAAAAAGATGTATGGATTATTTACGGTGACGGAAGTGCCGGTTACAGTTTAATGGAATACGATACGTTTGTGCGCCACAACCTGCCGGTTATTTCGGTGATAGGCAACGATGCCTGCTGGAGCCAGATTGCGCGCGACCAGGTTGAGTTATTGAAAAGCGATTGTGCCATACATCTCTCGTATGGCGATTATCAGAACATTGGTAAAGCCTTTGGCGCGGAGGGGGTGCGTGCAGAAAACCTGAATGAGTTTAACGCTGCGGTAATTGAAGCAAAAACAGTTTCGCGCCAGGGCAAACCGTATATTATTAATGCGGTGATAGGAAAGACCGATTTCAGGAAGGGGTCTATATCTATGTAAGGCAAAAGTTAAAAGCTAAAAGTAGATACATGGGTGTCTTTACTTTTAGCTTTTTAACTTTTGCTTTTTAACTTTTACATTTCCATCATGGTTGACATAAAAATTCGAGCCTACCGTTTTTCATTAGCCGTAATCAGGTTCTTCAAAAATTACACAGTTGATAAAAAGTTCTATTCCCTCATTAATCAGGTTATTCGCTCTTCGTGTTCCGTTGGAGCAAATGTTGTTGAAGGTAAAAACAGCAGCTCAAAGAAAGAGTTGATTAGGTATTACGAAATAGCACTCCAACCAGCCAACGAAACAAAATACTGGCTTTGTCTTATCCGCGATGCTTTTGAAAAAGATAAAGAAGAGCTGAACAATCTCATCAAGGAAGCAGATGAAATTTCACGTATAATTGCAAAAAGCATTATTTCGCTCAAGGCTAAAAAGTAGTATTCCTACTTTTAGCTTTTGACTTTTAACTTTTAACTTAACTACAATCATGAGTTTAGGACTACTACAAAAAGAACAAACCGCCCTTTTAGTAATTGATGTGCAGGAGCGTTTAATGCCTGTTATACATGAGCAGGAGAAAATATTTGCGAACGTAAACAAACTGCTGCGCGGGGCAGAGATACTGGGTCTGGAAACCATTATCACCGAGCAGTACCCGAAGGGGTTGGGCAACACCTGCAAGGAAGTAGAGATTGGCGAAAACAAAACGCTGATTGAAAAAATGTGTTTCAGTTGTATGCTGAGCGAACCGGTGACAGAACAATTGAAACTAACGAATAAAAAGTCGCTGATTGTTTGCGGGGTGGAATCGCACATTTGCGTTTTGAAGACCACGCTGGATGCGTTGAAGCAAGGTTATGAAGTACATGTAGTAGCCGATGCGGTGTCCTCGCGCGCGGCAGAGAACAAACAAATAGCCTTAGACAGAATGCGCCAGGCCGGTGCGTTTATTACTTCGGTGGAAATGATATTGTTTATGCTGCTGGATAAAGCAGGCACCGATGAGTTTAAGGCAATATCTAAACTGATTAAGTAGGTGAATTATCCGTGCCACGGTTCGGAACCGTGGCACGGATTGTTTGCGGCTTATTTTACCGTATCTACAAACTCAATACTTTTAAAGAGTCCTTCGTCATTTCCTATGGTGAAATTGTATTTCTCCACGTCACCTGAATCGCCCGCTTTGTAAGTATAGTAGTGTGCGAAATAAATAGTGCTTAAAGTGGCATCAATCAAAGTGCTGTCAGCCCCGCCATTAATGCTCTTGGTAACTTTGAAAGATTTCAGCGTGCCGTCCGGACCGGTTTTGGATGCCTGAACATATACATTAAAGGTAGTGTCGCGCGGAAGGCTGAGGTAAGAAGACTCGTAAGAAATAGAATCGGTAGTAAGACGGAAACAGATAGTGGGATGATGGTCGCCACCGGTATCGCAGGAAGAAACAGTAAAGAGAGCCACAGCAGCCGACAGGAAGACTAAAAGAGAAACAATGTTTTTGTGCATGCTTTTATTTAAGTGGGCGCAAACATAGCAAAACTAACTACCCGTGCCACGGTTTAGAACCGTGGCACGGGGAACAAACACACCAATTAAATAGCCGTAACCAGCAACTCTGTTCTGCGGTTTTTAGCTTTGCCTTCGGCAGTGGTGTTGGGCGCTACCGGTTTAGACGAGGCATAACCCTTGTAGGTAATACGGGTGGCATCAATGCTTTTCTTCACCAGATAATTGTAAACACTCTTGGCGCGATTTTCGGAAAGCACCCGGTTGGTTTCATCGCTGCCGGTGTTGTCGGTATGTCCGCCAATTTCAATTTTGAGCGAAGGATTCTTGCTCATCATCTTGGCTACCACTTCCAGTTCAGCAGTTGATTCATTCTGCAATTCATATTTCTCGCTTTCGAAAAAGATATTGTTGAGCACCATCGCTTCACCCACTTTAATTCTTTGCAAAGGAATATTTACTTCCACCGGTATGCCTTCGGTAACATCTTTAAGCGAAACATTATGGCTCCAGAACAGGTAACCGTCTTTCATTACTTCTACCGCATAGTTTTTACCGGCAGGCAGGGAGGAAAGGAAATTGCCGTTAATCTTATCGCTGCTGAAAGTGGTGAAGAGCTTACCGGTTTCTAAATCGTACACCTGAATGTAAGACTGAATAGGGTCGCGGTTTTCGGCATCGAACACAATACCTTTTACATAACTGGTAAAGCCGGGGCGGAAAGCCGGTGGCATATCGAAGGTGTAAATATCCATTTGTCCGTAACTGTCTTTCTGCTCGCTGGCGTAATACGCTTTGCTGCCATCGGCAGTTACAAAAATGCCGAGTTCATCACCGGCTGTGTTGATGGGGTAACCGAGGTTTACCGGTACGCCCCAGGTGCCGTCCTGCTGGCGTTTGCTCACATACACATCGAAGTTACCCATACCGGCATGGCCGCGACTGCTGAAATAAAGTGTGCCGCCATCGGGGTGAATGTAAGGGCGCATTTCGTCATACATGGTATTTACATTATCGCCCACACTCACCGGTTGCCCCCAGGTGCCGTCATCGTTCAAATGGCTTACCCAGATATCGGTGCCGCCTCTACCGGTGGCGCGGATGCCCGCGTAATACAAATCTTTACCATCGGCACTTATACAAGGCTGTGTTTCGTAAGCCGGTGTGTTGATGGGCGAACCGATATTGTTAGACCGCTCCCACAGGTCGCCTACTTTGCGGCTGATGTACACATCGGCACTACCGGTGCCATCGGGCCGGCCCACACTGGTAAAAAACAGATACTTGCCGCTGGGCGAAATGTTCTGCGCCCCTTCAATATATTCTTCGGTATTGATAGCCGCGCCTATGCTGCCCGCCTGCGCAAAACCGGCACTGGTGTTCAGGCTCATAAAAATATCTTCATCCTGATAAATACCATCGCCAAAGTGGCGCGTAAAGTAAAGTGCCTTGCCATCTACGGTAAGCGAAGGCATACTTTCATCGGCACCGGTGTTAACCCCCTTACCCAGGTTAACGGGTTTAAAATCTACGGGGTTCTTCATAGCCTCTACCGCAAAGTCGCAGTCCTTCACCATTTTATCGGCCAGCATACGCGACTGCGCAGGAATTTTCGGCAGCGCAAGGAAAGCGTTAAAACTGGTTTTCGCTTTACCATAATCACCGGTGTTCATGTAGCACAGCCCGAGGTTATAATCTACATCGCCCAGATAATTAGCCTGCAGCAGCTTTACCTTTTCGTAAGCGCGGATAGCCTCGGGATAATTCTTCATACCCTGCGAATTGAGCTGCCCGATTAAAATCCAGGCATCAATAAAGTTGTCCTTTTCCTTTACCGCCAGGTGCAGAAACGAATCGGCCGCTTCAAAGTGGTGGTAGGCAATATCGTTGTCGCCCATGGTAAAATATTCCAGGGCTTTGCCTTTGGCGGTTTCTTTGGTGGTAACCTGTTGCGAAAAAATGGCAGAAGGCAGAATGGCAAGAAGAAGAATGGTTTTATTCATATTGTTGGTTAAGCCGGCTTTAGAAATAATGTTGATTTTAGGGACAGGAGTTTATTTTCTGCTGCTGTTAGCAGTTTTTGTTTCAAAATCGGGGTTATCGGTGGCAGCAGTGGGTTTACTGGCGACAGCAGTCATCCGCCTGAGTGCCTGAGGCGGGTTACTGCCCACGACAGCCATCCGCCTGAGTGTCTGAGGCGGGTTACTGCTCACAGCAGCCATCCGCCTGAGCGCCCGGGGCGGGTTACCGCTCACGGCAGCCATCCGCCTGAGTGCCCGGGGCGGGTTACTGCTCACAGCAGCCATCCGCCAGAGTACCCGGGGCGGGTGACTAATGTGGGAAAAAGGCTGAATTCTATCTCTACTCATGTTCTTCATACCGCTATTTAACTATGGCACATTTAGATACTTATGCAACTGCAACGAAATTTCCCATTGCTGATTGTCTTTTACATATTCAATAACCAGCGGAAGCACTTCCTCCGCCTCTTCCCACTCCGGCTGAAGGTATAGTTTGCAGTCCTTACCCACTTTGGCGGCATATTCTTCGGCAAAACGCAGGTCGTTGCGGTGCGCCACTACTACTTTCAATTCCTGTGCCGCATTCAGGCACTCCGCCAAAGGCAGTTTATAGCGCTTGGGCGAAACACAAACCCAGTCCCACTCACCACTAAGGGGGTACGCCCCCGAAGTTTCGATGTGTGTTCTTATATTTTTGGAATGAAGAACGCGGGTTAGTTCATCCAGATGGTGCATCAGCGGCTCCCCTCCTGTTACTACACAAATTTTAGTGCCGCTGGCGCTAACAAAATTTACAATTTCATCAACCCCGAATTTAGGGTGCCGGCCGGTCTCCCAGCTTTCTTTTACATCGCACCAGGGGCAGCCCACATCGCAACCGCCCAGCCTTACAAAGTAAGCAGCCCTGCCCTGAAAGAACCCTTCGCCCTGAATGGTGTAGAAATGTTCCATTACCGGAAACGAAACAGTATGGTTTGCAGAATTTGTCACGGTTGCCTGTACCCGTGCCACGGTTTTAAACCGTGGCACGGGTAATTTTGTTTACTGCAAATTGAAAATAAATTGAACAGGTAGGGTAAGGGGAATATCAACAAAAAAGGTTGTCTGAATTTTATTCAGTACAACCTTTTCCGTTTACCGGTCTTGACTCAGAAGGTATTACTCTTCGCTTTCCTGTTTAGGCGGAACATACATTTTAGGCTCAGGCATAGGAACCTTATCGGTATTCCGGTAGAAAATGCCTTTCTCTTTAGGCTGGTTGTACAAGTCAGGACGAATGTATTTGCCAACCTCGTAGCTGCGCTTCTGCACGTTCACCTCGCGGTTTTCCGGATACTTCTGCAAATACAAATCGTTTCGCTCAGCGTAAATGTACCACGACACCTTCATACCGGCACTGCCCCCGGCAATGGCAAACTTACCGCTGGCATCCACTTCTTTCTTTACATACATATTGGCCGGTGCCCCTACCGGTGTAAGCACATACGAGAACTCCCGGTTAATGGCACTGAAATAATCAGGAAGCTGAATGGTAGCCTCACCGTTGGCATCGAGCAATACGTTTCCGCGATACATGTTCAGCACTTCGGGCGATTCTAAAGCAAAATGGCGCAGCGTTTTATTTTCCGGGTCAAGCGGGTGGTCAATTACAAAAGGTTTTGTGCCCGAGGCAGCCATATTACCGTTGGCATATACGCCATACTTTAACCCCTCGCCATAAACCCCGTATCCATAGGTGGCTGCCGGGCTCGACTTTCCATAAACCCCTATTCCATCGTTATTAGTTGTGGCATTAAACTCTGCATACAAAGCAACAGTGGTGTTATCTGCTTTATTAGCAAAAAATGAACCGCCCCTTACACTGTTCGAAACCGCATAAACAGCCGCAGCAGAAACATTCGTACTGGTAGAACTCTGCATTACCGAAAGGCCTGCGTTGATAGTGGCGGTGTTCGATAACAGGATGTACTCGCCTATACCGGTTCCGTCATGCTTAATAGCAAATGCGGGTTCTGAGTTGGTAGTTTTATTCAGGTACAAATCAATTCCCCTGCCTGAACCGCCTTCCAGAATCTCTATCGCATCCTGCGTTCTGGCAACAGAGGAGGCACTCACATACATCCCGAGGCTGGCCGATGCAACCGCATCGAGTCGTAACAGCGGAGCCCCGCCAGTACCGGTGTTTTGCACTAATACCGCTGGAATAGTAGTAGCGCTTCCCAGCGTACTTAAAAACCTTCCCGCATAGGCGTCACCGGTGGCGTTGCCATACATGGCTGCCCCGCTGCCACCCGTATGATACCCTACTACGCCCCGCTTGGTGCCGGTAGCATAACCGGTAAAAATATCGTTGGCGTTCACCGCAGCGGTAAGATTTACCATAACGTTGGTAGCAGTAGCTGCACCGGTAGCTATTCTCATTCTTTCAAAAGCGTTGGTTTTAAAGACCAAATCAATGCCATCACCGGTGCCCAGATAATTGGTTCCGGCAACTGTTCCGGTATTACCTGTAAGCCCCCAGGCAGTACCGCTTACGACACCGGTTGCTCCTGTGGCACCTGTTGCTCCCGTTGAGCCTGTAGAACCTGTTACTCCAACTCCGGTTGCTCCGGTGGCACCGGCTGCACCATTCGAGCCGGTAGCTCCTGTTGTCCCCGTTGCTCCAGTAATTCCTGTTGCTCCTGTACTACCCGTTGCCCCCGTACCTCCGGTGGACCCCGTGCTTCCTGTGGCTCCTTTTAAACCAGTAGCACCTGTGGCACCTATGCTGCCTGTGGCACCGGCAGAACCGGCAGAACCGGTAACACCGGTAGCTCCAGTTGTTCCGGTTGAACCCGTGGCACCCGTGCTGCCGGTGGCACCTGTAGCTCCGGTAGAACCTGTGGTGCCGACTCCCGTTGCTCCGGTGGCACCTGTCGGGCCCGTAGCTCCCGTTACACCTGCGCTGCCGGTAGCTCCGGTAGCGCCTGTGGCACCCGTAGCACCTGTAGCTCCCGTTGCTCCTGTTATCCATGCCGGAACACCGCTACCGTTAATGGCTAATATCTGGCCTGTAGTACCGTTGGGAATGGCAAACAAATCACCGGTGGCATCGGCAAACATTATTTTATCGGTAGAAGCAGTTGGAGAAGCAATAAATGAACCACCAGTGGCTGCTCCTTCATACCGTATACCGCTGGTAGTACCCGCCACATGAAATTTCCGCTGCGGAACGGTAGTATTGATACCTACGTTTATTGCATCGGCACCGGTGCCGCCCAACACCATCGCATTACTGCTGTTAATCAGCGCATTTTTACCAATGGCAATAGCATTACTCAATTGGGTAGTAGAAGCAGGACCTGCGTTCCACCCAACATACACATTGTAACTTCCGGTGGTATTTGCATTTCCTACAACTGCGCTTCTGCCCGCTCCGTAGCCTACGGCCGTGTTACCGGCTCCTGTGGTACTAAAGTGAAGGGCAGAAGTTCCTATCGCTACACTTTGATTGGCAGTAGTATTCTGGTTTAAAGCGTCTACTCCCATTGCTACATTCTCCGCTCCCGTAGTATTAGCTACCATCGAACTATACCCCATGGCAGTATTGCGGTTGCCGGTTGTATTAGCAAACAATACCTGCATACCCACTCCCGTGTTTAAGCCACCGCCTGTATTTTGAATCATGGCTGAGTTGCCGATAGCCGTATTGTTGCTTCCGGTAGTAGTTGAAGTAAGTGCATTACTGCCGACACCCGTATTGGTGTTGCCCGTTGTCAATGCCTTTAACGCATTAAACCCAATACCGGTATTGTTGCTGTTGGTTAGGGTAAAGTTGCCGGCAATAGCCCCCGCAAAAAAGTTATTGGTGCCGTAATTATGTATGTACCGGTTAGCTCCCGAGTAAATAATACCGGTAGTAGAAGTAGTAGCCGGCAAGCGGAAGTTTTGTGTTATCTCCAATTGCTCGTTAGGCGAATTAGTACCAATACCAACTTTACCGGCCGAAGTAACCCTCACCTGTTCGGTGTTACTGGTCTTTATCACCCAGTCAACCGCATCGGTAGTTCCAATGAAATTAGTTCCTGCTGTAGTACCGGTATTGCCGGTAAGCCCCCAGGCATTTACGGCACCATCCGTACCGGTGGCTCCGGTAGCGCCTGTGGAACCTGTAGCGCCAGTTGTTCCGGTGACACCCGTTATGCCGGTAGCTCCGGTAACGCCTGTATTGCCCGTAACCCCTGTCGTTCCCGTTGAACCGGTAGAACCTGTAACACCTGTAGCACCTGTAGAACCTGTTGTGCCGACTCCAGTTGCTCCTGTGGAGCCCGTTGCGCCTGTAGATCCTGTAACACCTGTATTGCCCGTAACTCCTGTCGTTCCTGTTGAACCGGTAGAACCTGTAACACCGGTAGCGCCAGTTGTACCGGTGGAACCTGTGGCTCCTGTGCTTCCTGTAGCCCCGGTAGCTCCGGTAGAACCTGTAGTGCCGACTCCTGTTACCCCTGTGGCGCCAGTTGCACCCGTTGCTCCGGTAACACCTGTGTTGCCCGTTACCCCTGTCGTTCCTGTTGAACCGGTAGAACCTGTAACACCGGTAGCGCCAGTTGTGCCGGTAGAACCCGTGGCGCCTGTGCTTCCTGTAGCCCCTGTTGCACCGGTAGAGCCTGTGGTGCCGACTCCAGTTGCTCCTGTGGAGCCCGTTGCGCCTGTAGATCCTGTAACACCTGTATTGCCCGTAACTCCTGTCGTTCCTGTTGAACCGGTAGAACCTGTAACACCGGTAGCGCCAGTTGTACCGGTGGAACCTGTGGCTCCTGTGCTTCCTGTAGCCCCGGTAGCTCCGGTAGAACCTGTAGTGCCGACTCCCGTTGCTCCGCTGGCTCCCGTTGTGCCGGTAGCACCTGTATTTCCTGTAGCTCCTGTTACTCCCTGAATACCCTGCGGTCCGGTATCACCGGTAGCACCCGTATTTCCTGCTGACCCGGTGTTACCCGTTGCGCCTGTCGCTCCGGTGGCGCCTGTTGAACCTGTAGTTCCAACACCAGTTGCGCCCGTAACTCCGGTTGCACCGGTATCTCCGGTATTTCCGGTTGCCCCTGTTACTCCCTGAATACCCTGAGGGCCGGTATCTCCGGTAGCGCCCGTATTTCCTGTTGAGCCTGTGTTACCCGTTGCGCCTGTAGCTCCTGTGGCACCCGTAGAACCTGTTGTGCCGACTCCCGTTGCTCCGGTGGCTCCCGTTGTGCCGGTAGCACCTGTATTTCCTGTAGCTCCTGTTACTCCCTGAATACCCTGCGGTCCGGTATCACCGGTAGCACCCGTATTTCCTGCTAATCCGGTGTTACCCGTTGCGCCTGTAGCTCCAGTTGCGCCCGTTGAACCGGTGGCACCTGCTCCAGTCGCTCCTGTTGAACCTGTAGCACCTGTTGCACCTGTATTTCCTGTTGCCCCTGTTACGCCCTGAATCCCCTGAGTGCCGGTATCACCGGTAGCGCCCGTGTTTCCTGTTGAGCCGGTGTTACCCGTTGCGCCTGTAGCTCCAGTTGCGCCCGTTGAACCGGTGGCAC
>CAZBPG010000015.1:12805-57910 GCA_964493695.1 uncultured Chitinophaga sp.
TTGAACCGGTGGCACCTGCTCCAGTCGCTCCTGTTGAACCTGTAGCACCTGTTGCGCCTGTATTTCCGGTCGCTCCCGTTACTCCCTGAATACCCTGAGTGCCGGTATCACCGGTAGCACCTGTGTTTCCTGTTACTCCCGTGTTACCTGTTGCTCCGGTGGCTCCCGTTGAACCTGTGGTACCTGCACCAGTTGCCCCTGTTGAACCCGTAGCTCCTGTGACTCCCGCACTTCCTGTTGCCCCTGTTACGCCCTGAATCCCCTGAGGGCCGGTATCACCGGTAGCGCCCGTGTTTCCTGTTGAGCCGGTGTTACCTGTTGCGCCTGTAGCTCCAGTTGCGCCCGTTGAACCGGTAGTTCCGGCACCTGTGGCGCCTGTTTCCCCAGTGGCACCTGTTGCGCCTGTATTTCCGGTTGCGCCCGTTACTCCCTGAATGCCCTGAGGGCCGGTATCACCGGTAGCACCTGTGTTTCCTGTTACTCCCGTGTTACCTGTTGCTCCGGTGGCTCCCGTTGAACCTGTGGTACCTGCACCAGTTGCCCCTGTTGAACCCGTAGCTCCTGTGACTCCCGCACTTCCTGTTGCCCCTGTTACGCCCTGAATCCCCTGAGGGCCGGTATCACCGGTAGCGCCCGTGTTTCCTGTTGAGCCGGTGTTACCTGTTGCGCCTGTAGCTCCAGTTGCGCCCGTTGAACCGGTAGTTCCGGCACCTGTGGCGCCTGTTTCCCCAGTGGCACCTGTTGCGCCTGTATTTCCGGTTGCGCCCGTTACTCCCTGAATGCCCTGAGGGCCGGTATCACCGGTAGCGCCCGTATTTCCTGTTATGCCTGTATTACCTGTCGCGCCTGTCGCTCCGGTGGCCCCGGTTGAACCGGTAGTTCCTGCTCCTGTTGCCCCTGTTTCTCCAGTGGCACCTGTTGCGCCTGTATTTCCGGTTGCCCCTGTTACTCCCTGAATACCCTGAGGGCCGGTATCACCGGTAGCACCTGTGGTTCCTGTTACGCCTGTATCACCTGTTGCGCCTGTATTTCCGGTCGCACCTGTTACTCCCTGAATACCCTGCGGTCCGGTATCACCGGTGGTACCTGTGTTTCCTGTTACTCCTGTGTTACCTGTTGCGCCTGTCTCTCCTGTGGCTCCCGTTGAACCTGTGGTGCCTGCACCGGTGGCGCCAATTGCACCTGTCGGACCAGTATCTCCGGTTGGACCTGTTGGTCCGGCTACACCTGCCCCCGTTGGTCCAACATCACCTGTCGGACCGGTAGGGCCTGTTACTCCGTCTATTCCTGCTATCCCCTGAGGGCCTGTATCACCTGTTGCTCCGGTAGCGCCTGCTACACCTGCCGGACCGGTATCTCCGGTTGGGCCTGTTACTCCGTTAACTCCATCAAGACCGGTCGGGCCTGTGGGGCCGGTAACTCCGTCTATTCCTGCTAATCCTTGAGGACCTGTATTGCCTGTTGCTCCGGTAGCACCTGCAGCACCTGCCGGACCGGTATCCCCGGTTGGGCCTGTTACTCCGTTAACTCCATCAAGACCAGTCGGGCCTGTGGGGCCGGTTACTCCTGCTCCGGTTGGACCAGTTGTGCCATTTGCTCCGGCAGGACCGGTTGGTCCTGTGGCGCCTGTAGCACCGTTTGCTCCAGCAACACCTGCGACACCCGGAACTCCCTGAGGACCGGTGGCGCCATTAGCACCTGTGGGACCTGTAGGACCGGGCAAAGCTGTTCCGCCAGATGTTTCGGCATAAAGAGCATAAGGAACACTCACCAACTGAGTGGATCCCATGTTCAAGTAGTTAACTCCGCCATTGGGGTCAAATTCCACCAATAAATATTTATTGCCGGTTGCCCAGTTGATGGCCGGAAAAGTTCCGCTGATGGGATTTCCCAAACCTATTTTTACTGTAAACAAGCCAAACTGGTTAGTAATAGCCGTTTGAGTTTCCTGATACTCCGGGAAACCTGGATTGATGCCGTTATTGATAGTAAGACGAAGTGAGATATTCCGATTGGCGAGGACGTTACCTCCGCCATCGCGTGCAACGGCCTGGTAATTTACTGCCTGAGGGACCTGAGCAAAAGTGAATAACGTAATAGCAAGGAATAGCTGAGTTAGTAATAGTCTTTTCATCAATATGCGCAGGTTTACATGATTAGCATAAATACAGGGAGCACGAATTTCGCACTATTTGGCGAGAGAGACAAATAAAATTCTGATTGCCCCTTAAAAAGGCTCTATCTGAAAGATGTCCTTGTCGTATTTGGCGAATGAAATATCGAGGCGGTCACTGGAAACGGGAATAACAATTTCGGTTGCTTCGTTGTCATCGCCATAGTAGAAAGTGAGTTTCACTGAAAAATCTTTCACTTCTTCTTTCTGGTAGTGCTCATCGGCTTTCATGAGGATAACTGATTTTCCATCTTCAATTATGGTCGTGTTTGCGTTAGCAGCCTCTAAAACAATATCGGGTGTATAAGTGGGGATTTTTGCCGCCACCTTCGAGCGTTTTAATACAATCTTAAAAGCATTTACCGCACCGGTGCTGGAACCGTAGCGAACGATACCCAAAAGATTTTCTGTTTTCAAATCTTTGAGCGGTGCGGTGGCGGCTTTTTTAGAAGTGTAGCCGATAAATCGTTTATCTTTTACGTTCGGAATGGCCACTTTTACTTCGCTGTATGAACTGCTGAACACTTCTTTGCCATCGAGCAGACTGAACCTTTTCAGGAAGTCTTCTTCAGAATCTACGCCTTCATGAACAGCGAGGATGGTGTTATCCTTAAATTCAAGGTTGGTAGCTACAAAGTAGTTACTCCATTCAATCGTTTTAGTATCCATTACGCTCTTGGCATACACCTCATACACTTTGTGTTTGTTCAAAGAGTCGGCAAAGCAGAGTTCGGTTTTCTTTATTTTGAGCAACAAAGGAATGCGGGCCGTTCCTTCATAAGCATCTATCAGTTCGTAATAGGTGTTGCTTTGCTGAATGCAGACTTTTCCGTTTTCGTTAAATACTTTTACTGAAGAGGATGAGGAGTCGGTGTAAACCTCCTTGCCGGAAATTGGAGTGGAGTTGGTAGAGGAAGTATGGGGAGTTTCCTTACAGGAATTTGAGCAAAGGGCAAAAAGCAAAAGGCAAAAGGCAAAAAAGAAATTGTTGTTTGTGGCTTGTGGTTTGTGTTTTGCGGTTTGTGTTTTAGCTGACCTCATTTTTTGCGGCTTTTAGCGTGTTTAATAATAAAGATACAACCGTCATCGGACCAACTCCACCGGGAACCGGAGTGATGGCGGAACACTTGGGTGATACCTCGTTAAATTTTACATCTCCTTTTAAACGCCAACCGCTCTTAGATGTTGTGTCAGGCACGCGGGTAGTTCCCACATCAATGACCACGGCTCCTTCTTTTACCATTTCGCCCGTGAGGAATTCGGGTTTGCCGAGGGCGGCAATAATGATGTCAGCCTGCAGAGTTATCTCTTTGAGGTTTTTGGTTTTGGAATGACATACCGTTACGGTGGAGTTTCCGGTTTTTGATTGTCCGCTCATTAGTATACTCATGGGCCTGCCTACAATATTACTGCGGCCTATGACTACACAATGCTTGCCTGTAGTTTCGATGTTATAGCGCTCCAGAATTTTAGTAATGCCCAGCGGTGTAGCCGAAACGTAAGCAGGAAGACCGAGGGTAACTTTGCCCACATTAACGGGATGAAAGCCATCCACATCTTTCAGTGGATTGATGCTCATAATTACTTTGTCAGGGTTGATATGTTTAGGGAGAGGAAGCTGGACGATGAAGCCATCTACATCTTTGTTTTCATTCAGCTTTTTTACTTCGTTCAGAAGAAATTCTTCAGTAATAGCATCATCAAAATGAAGCAGGGTGGATTTGAAGCCGACCTGCTCGCACGATTTCACTTTGTGGCCCACATAGGTGAGGCTGCCGCCATCGTTACCAACCAGTATGGCCGCGAGGTGGGGTTGTTTGCCACCTTTGGCAGTGAATTGTTTTACTTCTTCTGTTATTTCGAGTTTAAGTTCTTCGGAGAGCTTTTTGCCATCAAGTAAGGTCATGTGCGTTTTATTTGTGGGCAAAAGAAATTGTTTCGGGAAATAATGAGAGAAGAATTTTCTAACACACCTACAAACCACTACCGGGTAAGGTGAGGTGAAGCCGTACGGCTAACTAAGCCGAGGAATAAAGAAAATAGCCAGCGTTTTCGCCAGCTACTTCTAAAAAATACTTTCCGATTCTCTTAAAAATTAAACGATACCTGCACCGAATAGGTGCGGAAATTTTTCTGACTCAGCACCACCGCATCTTTGTCTTTGTTGTATTCGCGGTTTTTGCCCACCACATCGTTTTGGTAGTAAATGCTTTTAGCAGCAATCAAATCGCTGATGGTAAAGCGCACGGTGCCTTTTCCTTTCAGGAACTTCTGGCTGATTTGTAAATCGAGCAAAGGCCTCCAGTTCTCATACCAGGCAGGGTTACCCACCTCACCCGTGGCATACAACCGCTGCCCCACCTGATTGTAAAGCAGCGATACACCAGTGCCCACCGTAGGGTGAACATAGTTTAAGCCTAAGTTGATAAGGTAAGGGCTTTGGCCCTGCATAGGGCGCACCTGCTCATCGCTGCTGTTGTTTTTAACCTTGCGCAAATCTACACGACTGTAGATATAAGTAAGGTTAGCCACAAACACCAGGTCTTCGAGTTTTTTAGAAGCAAAGGCAAAATTCTTGCGCACTTCAATTTCGCCCCCTACTAAAAACGCAGTGCCCGAGTTGCTGTAATTGAACTGCGGAACACCGCCCGCTGCCATACTGGTCAGCTCGATGGTATTGGTAAAATGCTTGTAAAACACACTGGCGTTAATGCTTTGCCCTTTGCCTAAGAACCATTCGTAACGCAAATCGGCATTATGAATAAAGGTTTGTTGCAGGTTAACGTTACCGGTCAGGTTTACATCGCGCAAAAAGTCGTAATAAACAAAAGGGGATGCTTCGCGAAACTCCGGACGGCTCATACTCTGGCTGTACGAAGCGCGCAGATTCATGGTTTCGTTCAGCTTGTAAATTAAATTAATGGAAGGCAACAAAGGGAAAGATGTTTTTACCGCACCCAGCGAATCGGTATTGTACGCCCCGCTGAAATATTCTTTTACATAGGTACTATCCGTCAATTTGGTTTTGATGATTGGCGGCTCAGGGTCCATTGGTATTACTTCAATATCAATATTGGTAGGCGAGGTCAGCCCCTGTTTAAAATGCTCGAACCGGAAACCCCATACGGCTTTAAACCGCTCGCCAAAGTTGTTCTCCATCATTACATACGCGGCATGTAACTGCGATTTTGCGGAATACATATCTGAAGGGAAAGCCACCTGGTTCAGCGTCAGTTTTCCGTTGTCGAAATTCTGCACGTTAATAATGTTATCTACGTTAGGGTCCTGCAGTATACTATCGCTGCTGTTGCTGGTGTAATCGAAGAAGAGGTTGCGCGCTTCAAACGTGCGCGACCGGTTCTGGTAAGCGTAACCAAACGTAACCACCTGTTTGTTGCCCTTTACTTCAAAAGGAACAGCAAGGTCAGCACCGGCATTGTAAACCTTCTCGGCAAGTTTACTGTTAAACATGGCACTTAACTTAGGGTCGCTACCACCGTTTTGAATCTGATATAGATACGGGTCGTTAACCGTGTTAGGCCCCAGCGGAACATCACTGCTGTAAAAACGCTCATAGCTGTACCGCATGGTCTTGGGCTGGTCGCGGTTAATGAAAGCTAGGCCTCCGTTCCATTTAAATTTAACCTGGCGCTCACCAAACACGTGCTCGCCCGATAGGTTAGAGGTCAGAACTTTTGAACTAATAAACTCCAGACTGGTTCTGCGCTGCTCGGTAGAACTGAAAATGCTGATTCCCTGACGTTCGTAAATAGTGTTGTCGCTGTTTACCGTGTAAACATTTTTCCAACTCAGTTTGTGATTGTTTTTAATCACTACTCCTAAGTTACCAAGCAAAGCTGCACTTACCGAATTGTTATAGCGGTCATCGGCATAATCGTAATACACATCACCGGTGGCATCGTAGCGGCTGCGAGTTCCTTCGGTGTAAGTAATGTTGTTGGCATAAGAAAGCGCAAACACCCCTCCTATCTGAACATCCTTTTTACGCACTGCAAAACCACCGCTCACCTGCAAACTCTGACCGGGGTAAGCCATCTTCCTTTCGTTTACCTTCCAACTGCTGTTGTTTATTTGTCTGCCCAGTTTCACCAACGAATCACCGGCACCGGCAAGTCTCAAATCGTTCAGCGCAACAATTCCAGGAAAATTTTCGGGCAGTGTGCGAACCTTGTTATCGAAACCTATAAAATCTGTTTTGCTTCCTTCGTAGGTTTTGTACGGTTTAAAGGTAGTGCCTTCGTTGAAGCTGATGCCATAAGTAGCATTGAAGAAATTTTTCTCCGGAATATCGCGGGTGTTCAGCTGAATTAAACCACCGGCCCACTCGCTCGGCAAATTTGCCTGACCGGTTTTCATGATAACGATGTTGTCCAAAATGTTCGAAGGGAAAACATCAAAGGCAAATGCTTTGCGGTCCGGTTCGGTGCTTGGCAAGATGGTGTTGTTCAGCAAAGCCATGTTATACCGGTCAGCCAGTCCGCGGATGATGGCAAACTTGCCATCCTGAATGGTAGCACCGCTTACTCTGCGGATAACATCCGAAGAACTTTTATCCGGTGAACGTTTCATTTCTTCCGAAGAAATACCGCTTTGAATCACGGTGCTGTTCCGCTGCATCATTACGATAGCACTTTCATTATCGCGCTTAGTTACGGTGGCAGTTACCACCGCTTCTTTCAACACCACCGCATCTTCCAGCAAAGTCAAATTGAGGCTGGTTACCTCATTCGCCTTAATCTCCACTTCATTCTCTTTCTCCTGATAACCTATGTAACGCACCTTCACTTTGTGCTTACCTGTCGGCACTTTCGGTATAGTGAAGTTGCCGTCCAGGTCGGTAGATGCCGCCCAGTTGTTGTTTTCATCTACCACCACGGTAGAGCCCATCAGGGTTTCACCCGTTTTGCCGTCTACCACCTTACCCGAGAGCACACCGGTTTGTGCCGAAGCAGCGATAGAAAATATCGAACCTAAAATGAGCGTAAAAATCCTATTTGTCATAGCGTTTAATTTGCTGCCGCAAACGTACTCCGCACCTGCTAAGTTATCGTTGCCATTGCGTTAAGGTTGTGTTAAGAAGGGGCTTTTTACTACCGTTGACCATACTTCCGGAGAGGCATATATTAACATTGCGTTGACAATAGAGCTGCCAGATTTAGTACTCCGAAGCGTTCCTGAACTGGCCCACAATTCCTTTCATTTTTTCGCCCAGATAGAGCATTTCCACCGCAATTTTATGGTTCAATGCCCTGTATTTTTGCTTCTCCAACCTGGTTTTTTCGTAGCGGGTGGGGCTTTGGTACGGAAGGGTTACGTGTTCATTGTTGGCGGCAATATCCGATTGCTCATCGGCAAAACAGATATTTACAACTACTCCTTTTTCAGTATCAATGGTCCCCACTTCATCTTTAGAGGAAAGCAGGTTTATAGGATACTCTTTGCTTATGGAAATGACATATCTGTCAGGCTCCGCATTCTTCTGGCTGGTGCAATAAAATCCAGCTTCCTTAAGCACGTCCACTACACCCGGGTATACATTGGTAATTGTATCGCCTAAAGAAAAAGCATACTTCCCGTACACTCCGTAATAGTAAAAAGCAGTTTGCGCCCACACCTGCAACATCAGTGTTCGTCTGGAGTTAGTACTGCAGGTAAACACAACATACTTTTTCTTAGCCAGCTTTTGAGCAATGTCGTCCAGCACGGCCTTTCTTTCGCTGCTGATACTCCTAAACTGCTTAATAATAACTTTACAATTCTTGTCTAATTCAGCATTAAACCGGTTCTCCTGGCAATGTACCAGATTGAAAGCCAGCAATTGAATGATGAATACAAAAAGGATTCTTTTTAGAGAAGATGCCATTTGCAAAAACAAAGTAAAAAGTTTACGCGAATTACGGGAGTAGAATTGTTTATAACAACAACCCCGTACAAAAAAAGTGCCGCTCCATTACAAAGCGACACCTATCAACTGCAACAACCCACTATTGCAGCGACATCTTTAAGAAGATTTGTAAGCTATAGGGTGATATTGCTTTTTATGCTGCCCCAGAAAAATGCGTGCATAAATCCGCAAAACCGCTATCTCAATAAACAGAAAACTCAGTGCTGTCATAATAATCATCATTACCTCCAGTTTATGAATGTGGCTGAACAATAAGTCAATACCTATAAACGTTGGGGTAAATGGCAAGCCCACTAAACCCATACAGGCAATCAGAAATACAAAACTTATTACCGGTTGCTCATACGTGTATCCATGAAACCGGTCTAACCGGATGTCGTTGTCAATAGCTTTAATCTTACTCAGGCATATGTAGCCTACAATTGCCGACAACACTGAGCCGCTCAGGTATACAAGAATGTGGTTGTGCTCAAAGTTTTCGTTCAGCAACGCTATGGATAGCGCAATAAACAACTGACTGGAAACAATCTCTGCCCATACTCTCAGCGCGTCACCTCTTTCACTAAAGGCCCTTAAGATGATAACTAAGGCTATAAATGAATTAACGAAAGGCAAAAACTCAATTACTGCAGGATCAACCGATGCTTGAAAAAGGTAGCAGAACAGGCCGAAGAAGAATACAGCTACCAGGATTGCAAGCGTTGCCTTACCGGTTACAAAATCAAACCTTTTTCCAAACCATTTAAATGGTTTCCATAACAGCTCATGCATCATAAAATCAAGATTCCACTCCTTAACCGACAGTACGTAGATGGAATTTTCAACCCGACTCTTACCAGTGGAAGGTACCGGTTTAAAACTGAAAAACATATCGTGAACTAAATAACTAAGTATTGAAGGAGAAACCAGCAATTGATACGTCCTCAAAAACGCATTACCTGCAAAATGAATCAAAGCGAGCGTATGAAACCCAAAGGCTATCTCGATAAACATCAACCCTATTTGTGCCGCAGAAGAATACGCAATCTGCGTTTTTACAGTTGACTGAACACGCCCGATAAGCGTTGCGACAACACTGGTCGATAATCCGATAAAAACAATAAGTGCCTTCACCGGTACTATGGTTTCCCAATACGGATAAGTGCGGAGCAGAAGAAACGCGCCTAAGTGAACTGAAAGTGAACCGTAAAAAATAGCGCTCGAAGTTGTAGTGCCTTCCATGGCCCTTGGCAGCCAGGAAGAAAACGGAAACTGAGCTGATTTAGCAGCGGCACCAATCACAATCATCAGCGAAACAAAAACACCAAACCAATAATGCTCATCTAAATGTTCCGCTACTAAGGCCAGATTATTCAGTTCTAAAAATCTAATATTTTCATGCCACAGGTGGTGACTCATCCACATGGCCAGTATCAGGCAGATATCACCCAGCCGGTAAACCGAAATAACTTTCAGCGCATTCTTCACCGGTAAATACCGGTCGCGGTAAAAGGCGATCAAAAGAAAAGAAGTAATACCTACTATTTCCCATCCAACGAAAAAGGTTTCGAAGTTGCCGGAGAAGATGACAATGTTATATCCGATAAAAAAGAAAAGAAATGTGCTGAAGTACCTCTTGAAACCCGCTTCGCGGTGCATATAAAAGCGGCTGAAAACCGCCACCATTAAAGCAATGGCAGAACCGGTAACGCTGTACACCGCAGTTGCTGTATCAAAAAAGAAGTCAATAAAAATTTCAACATCAGCAGTCTGAAAAAGCGTCAGGTGTTTTTTGTCTAAAACCGGAAATTGGTTAAACGCCCAATAACAAACAAACATCAGCAAGCATAGCAAATGAAAACTGACGAAAGAAATAGCCGTAAAAGAAATAAGTTTCTCCCTTTTGTTCGGCAACAGCAAACCGATAAAGAATCCGGCTAACGGAATAAGTATGAAAAGTTGAAGTAATTGTTCCATTATTGTTTAGTTAAGTAAGTAAACCGGTAAATTTTCCTGTGTGGCATCTACAATGCCGTTGGTCTCCATCTCCTTGGCTCCTTCTACCAGCTTTTCAAAATCATTTACCGTATCAACCTTCAGTGCAAGTGGTTTATACCTGGCAAACGTTCCGTCTTTAAAATAATAGTAGTTGCCGTCTTCGGGACATAGTGCTATCAAATGCACCCACTCATTAATATACCATTCGTAAACCTCCGGTGCACTCTGAATGGCCTTCAAAAGCACCTCCGGCAAATGCTCCACGACAATCAGCAAGCGAACTGGGTCGTGTACTTCAATCATCTGCACCGGTAACCCTGGGCGCAAATCACCATCAGCACTATTAGCTACCCCAATCAGACCCATTACATTATGCGGCAGTTTGGTTCCTGCTCCCAACTTGTGATTATCTACCCGCGAAAAATAATACTCAAGATTTATCCCCCCGCACACCAACCCAATTGGACGCATTACACCGGTCAGCAGTTTCCCGTCCGGGTCATTCACATAATTGTAAGAATTTAGAAAGGCTCTTCTGTCTAGAAACAAACTCTTGGTTATCTCTCGACTGCCCACTATGCAAAGTGTATTGGTGCCGTGTCCGAGTTCCGGTCGTGGTTCAAACATCGAAACAGAACGCTGAAGGATTGCTTCGCGGACGCTTTTCAGACTTCTCATAGTATTGATAGAAGCAAACCTCCTCGACCTTTCCTTTGCATTGCAATCAAGAGCCGCTTCAAATGCAATTTTATTTTTCCCGTGCAGTTCTTTGTGCTTTTCCGTAAGCGATGTCTCATCATAAAAACCAATTTGGTCACTGGCTGTATCATGCATGCTTCCTACAAACCGAGTCGTATCAGGAATCAAAATCCCTCGTTCTCTTAACAGTTCGCGTACCTTTTTATGATTTGCCATAAAAGCAAACACGCGGGCATTTACTGAACCCGGTTTACCGCTGCATGCACCACAGTCATGCGCACTGTGGTGCGGATTGTTGGCACTACTGCTTCCGTGAGCAATCGCATACACCATCGGTGAAAAATTTCTTATTAAGCCGATGCTTCGCAATAACGACTCGACACGTTCAGCCATTTCTTCAACAGTAAACCCAACCTGCAAATCATTCTCACGGTCATCCAGGCTCTTGTTCTCAATAGTCAGTTGAGAATCACTATGCATGTGAGCAAATGCATTCGAAATAGCCGGACTCATTTGGGGGCGGAACAAATTCAAAAACAATTGCATTCCTGCTGCAAAACCCATGGAAAGCGAAACCAGAAAACCAGGCAGCAATGTTTGAGCTTTCTTAGTATAGAGCAATTCATGCTCCCGCTTTCCTTTAGAGCCAAATTCCTTAATCAAATACTTTGGGGTAACCGGTGCCGGACAAAGTTTATCGTAGAAATTCGCACTCTCTGCCTGAAAGAAAAACTCCACACTAAAGAAACCCGGTGTGCTAAATGTTTCGCAATTCTCATCAGCACTTTCAATATGCCTGCGCAACGAACACTCTCGCTCATCAATACAAAATATTGCCTGAAAACTTTTCTGCTCTAAAGAAGAGTTTGTCTTCCTTTTGTTCAGAGTAATTCCTCTGAGCACTTCGTCATAATAGCTCCACTCAAAAGCGTCCTGCCACAGTTTGATAACCTCTTGCAATTCAGATGCCGGAACATCAGCTAACAAGTCAACCGGTTGTGTGCTGACCTTGTTTGCAAGGGGCTCCCATTTTTCGCCCAACTGAAAATCAAGCGCATCAATTTCCAATAATAGTTCTACAATAATCAAATCATGCAATGAAATGTTTCTCCGGTCAAGTAAGGTATGCGGCATAAGTTCGATAGCTGCCGCAATTCCTGACCACCCCTGATGGCTGAATTGTTGATCGAACAGATACTGCTCGAAATACTCTTGCTTTCCGACTACAATTTTCAGCAACTCGGTTATTCCGCAATTACCTGAAAGTAAAAGCTGTTTAGCTCTCTTAGTCTTAAAAAAACTGATAAAACTGTTTCTTTCTAATTCACGGAGCGCAATTAAAAAACCTTTATCCTTCACCGGAAAACTCCAGAGTGAAATTCCCTGATCCAGATAGCTGCAGAGGATTCTGAAAAGAAGCGGGTGCACAGAATTATCCAAATCAACTTTGTATTGACTTTTCCATTCAGCTCTCAACACTCCTATTCGTGAGTGGTTGATAGTATCGTATTCCTTCGTCAGTAGTTTAAGTTTCCACTGCTCAGCATTATTACCCTTTTTTTCACAAAGTATTCTGTCAAGCACTTCTTTCTTAATCCTACCTATCTCATACAACTTTCTGAACTCGTCTAATTGCAGGTGAACCTGATATCCGAAAATTTTGCCTGCTTTAAAAATTGCATCATAAAACTTCAAATGCTGAAAGGCATGCAATGTATTGTGGTGTATAAAATCCTTAATTGGAGTTTGAGAAGGAAGAAAATGTTTAAGTTCATGCAACACATACTCTTCATCAAATGAACCCCGTATATGTTTCTCTGATACACTTTCGTGATTTATCACTTCAGCAGTGCTGCTTCCGGCTACTGTAATGGTGTTGCTCATACTTACATTTGGGGTTGCTTAATAACTCATCTGTGACCTCACGTCACTTTTGCTGCAAATCATAGTGTCGTCATAAAATTCAACTTTGCCGGTATCGAGATTATGTTTAGCGCCTATAATGGCAATATCACCACGCTCTATCATTTGCTCTAAAATATAGCTACGGTCAATTATTGTTTTAACCGAACGCCTTACATTTAGGGACGCTACATTCTCTACAAACTGAGTGTTTTTTGAGTTCCTCTTTTTAACATCGGTAGTTAATGTTTCCTGATACACAGCCGGTTGAACTTTCGATAATAGCTCCGTCAGGTTACCCATTTCTACATGGTCGCAGGCACCTTTAACAGCTCCGCACTTAGTATGTCCGAGTACCACAATCAGTTTGGAGCCTGCCACCTTGCAGGCGAATTCGATGCTACCGATAATATCGGTATTGACAATGTTACCTGCAATACGAATAGAAAAGATGTCGCCCAAACCCTGGTCAAAGATTAACTCTGCCGATGTGCGGCTATCTATACAACTAAGTATAACCGCAAAGGGCCACTGGCCTTCGCGTGTTTCATTTACCTGCTCCAGCAGATTTCTATTCGTTTTTATATTACTTGCGAACCGCTGATTACCTTCTTTTAAAAATTGTAATGCTTTTTGGGGCGTTACGGTTGCTTGTGTTTCTGATGTATGTGCTTTCATTGCGTTTTAATTTTTTTTAGTTTGATGTAACGTGTGTGGAGTTTTCAATTTTATATTCTTCTTTAAACCCTACAAGTGTTACTTTAATATTTTTGTCTTTAGAACCTATTATTAAAAAATCCTGAATCAGTTGAAGTACATCGTAATCAATGTAAGCGCTGTTCGAAGCATTAATGACCACCTTACTGTTTTCGGGTAAGTGAACAAGGGTTTGTTTAATTGCTGCTTTGTTCAAAAAAGAAACTTCTTGTGCCAGATCAATCTCTATGGTTTCGCCATCGTGGTATTCATTCCTTTTAAAAAAGTAAGCCACTTTCATGTTCGCCTGAAGTATGTAAAAGATACTTATCACCAGACCTATTCCCACACCCTTAAGTAAGTCAGTAAACACTACTGCTATCACCGTTACAATAAAAGGCACAAACTGATATTTGCCGTTCTTCCACATATGTTTGAAGACGGAAGGACTTGCCAACTTATAACCGATGAGAATCAAAATAGCGGCAAGACATGCCAGCGGTATTTTATTCAGCAGAAAAGGAATAGCCAACACTGTTGCTATCAGAAAAACACCATGAGCAACTGCCGAGACCTTTGTTCTGCCGCCTGAATTTACGTTAGCTGATGTTCTAACAATTACCGAAGTCATAGGAATACCGCCTATCAGGCCGCTGAGCATATTTCCTACTCCCTGAGCCTTTAATTCCGTATTCGTGTTGGTGAATCTTTTGAGAGGATCCATTTTGTCGGCAGCTTCAATGCACAGCAAAGTTTCAATACTGGCTACTGCTGCTATGGTAATTCCGGTTATCCAAACATTCATATTAGTAACAGCAGAAAAATCGGGTGTGGCAAACTGAGCAATAAAAGCACTGAACGAATCCGGCACCGGCAGTTTCACTAAATGTTCCTGTCCAATAACAAGATTCGAACCGGTGCTCTTAAACACTTCATTAAGTATTACACCGGTAACTACAGCCACCAGCGCACCGGGAAATGCTTTCAGATTTTTAAGTACACCGATGTTATTCCATGCAATAAGAATAGCCAGTGAAACAAGCGTAACAAGCACTGCCCCCGGATGCGAATGATTAATTGCATCAATAAGAGCAGAAAAGGTATTGTGACCTGTTGCTTTCTCTATAAAGAAAAAATCACCTTCATTATCGGCATCATAACCAATTGCGTGAGGCAGCTGCTTCATAATAATAATCACCCCTATGGCAGTAAGCATACCTTCAATTACGTTAGAAGGCAGATAGTTAGAAATAGTGCCCGCCTTGGCAAAGCCCAAAACAATTTGTATTGCCCCTGCAATAACTAAGGCGAGCAGAAATACTTCGTAAGAACCCAAACCTGTTATGGCGGCAATAACAATAGCCGTAAGTCCTGCTGCGGGACCGGTTACACTAAGTTGCGAGTTACTTAACAACCCAACAACAATTCCACCAATAACCCCTGATATGATACCGGCAAACAAAGGCGCCCCACTCGCTAATGCTATGCCAAGGCAAAGTGGCAGAGCTACTAAAAAAACTACCAGGCCCGATAATATGTCTGTCCGGAAATACTGCTTGTACAACTTCATGAATAATGAATTAGATTATTGATTAAAAAAACTTATGGCGAACAAACGCACCGTACAGCTTCTTGCTCTATAGGTCATTTTTAAACCGGGCAAATCGCCCGATTTAAAGACTCTGTATAAAACCGAAAAAACTACGGCTGTTACCCTTCAAAATCGGGCGGAGGAGTGGGACTTTCTATTACAAACTGATGATTAATTCTGCTTTTAGAATCAGAAAAATAAATCCGTTCGCCTGCCAGTGAAAAAGCATTGATTAGCGTTGAAAGCTTTGACCGGACATCGTTCGTATACTCTGTATCTTCCTTGTTTTCTTTCTCCTTCTTTGTTTCTTCTTCATTCACATTCAGCATGGTAATAAAAGCCGAGTTGTCTTTAGCGCAGGAGGACATGAGTTGAGTGATACCGATGCAATGCAACAGAATAACTAAGGAAACAATGTATCGAAGCAGTTGGTTATTCATAATCAGTCACGGCAAACATAATTTAAAACGGTTATGCTCTATCAATGTTCTGATAAAAAAATGTTAAGAAGTGAGATAATAAAATCTCTGTGTATCCTCGCATAATATTGTTGTCTATCAAATTTATTCACCGGATAGCAGTGCCCACATTATATATACAACTCATCGGGTATTGCTATTAAACTTTCCTGATAGATTTGCGTACAAACAAAGGCCTTGGATAAGCTTTCTACTCGCAACCTTACCATTCTTATTTCGCTGGCACTCGCCACTATTGTAAGTGGTATTGATATTTATTTTGAAGCAAGCTGGCAGCACTTTGCTGTAATTTTTTCGCTTGTGTTTGTTCTGTCCTCACTTCTCATGTATTACGTGGTAGATATTTATCTGCGAAATCGTATAAAACTGGTATACAAGATTATTCACCAGTTCAAACTCAGTAAGAGTTTGAAAGAATCAATAGGTGACACGCTGGGCGATGACCCATTGGCCGAAATGGAAACGCAGGTAAAAGATTATGTGATGAATAACAGCCGCGAGTTGGAAGACCTGCGCAAACTGGAACAGTTTCGTAAAGAGTTTTTGGGAAACCTGTCGCATGAGTTAAAAACACCGCTCTTCAATATCCAGGGCTATGTTCATACGCTTTTAGAAGGTGCTATGGATGACCCTAAAGTTTCAAAGCAATTTTTGGAGCGTACCTCCAAGAGCATTGAGCGGCTTAGCAATCTGGTAGATGACCTGGATGAAATTTCGCGTTTAGAACGTGGAGAAGAATCAATGCTGAAAGATACATTTGACGTAAATCAATTGGTACACGATGTATTCGAAAGTATGGAACTGAAAGCGAAGCAAAAGAATATTTTGCTTGAAGTAAAGAAAACTACAGATAAACCATTTTATGTGTTTGCCGATAAAGAAAAAATACGACAGGTGATTACTAACCTGGTAGTAAATTCCATTAAGTACGGAAACGAGAACGGGAAAACCGTTTGCAGCTTTTACGATATGGATGAGAATGTATTAATAGAAGTCACAGACAACGGCATAGGCATTGCAGAAGAACATCTCCCGCGCTTATTCGAGCGTTTCTACCGGATAGATAAGCACCGGTCGCGGGAACAGGGCGGCACCGGCCTTGGCCTGGCTATCGTAAAACATATTCTTGAAGCCCACCAGCAAACTATCAATGTCCGAAGCACGGTGGGGGTAGGTACTACATTTGCATTTACCCTGCAAAAGTCAAAAGAGAAGTAACCTCTGCTATGCAATTCCCAATTCAAAATTATATTTGCGCTCCCTCATTGCCCGGATGGCGAAACTGGTAGACGCACTACTTTGAGGTGGTAGCGCCCGTAAGGGTGTGGGAGTTCGAATCTCCCTTCGGGCACGAAAAATCAAAGCCCTGCAATTTGCGGGGCTTCTTTGTTTTCAAACATTACATGAAACTTCATCGCAATCTTTGCAACGCGGTCATTTTCGGATTAAAGGAAATTCTCCTGGATAAAAAACAGGCCGATGTAACCGTAAGTAATCTGCTGCAATCAAACAAAAGCTGGGGTGCGCGCGACCGGAATTTCATTGCCGAAAACATTTATCATATCGTTCGCTACAAGCGACTGTACGAATTTTGCATAGAAGACGAATTGTTTGGCGAAGTTTCCCTTTGGAAAATGTTCGGAACCAAGCTGCTGCTTGACGACATTGCGCTACCTGAATGGACTGAATTTGCAGAACTGAACAAAGAGAAAATTCTACAGCGAAGTACGGAAGCCAAAACCATTCGTAAAATACGGGAGTCTGTTCCCGACTGGCTGGACGAACTGGGGCAGATAGAATTGGGAGAAACCTGGGATAAGGAAGTTTCCGCTCTCAACACACCGGCAAAATTTTCCATCCGCATCAATACGCTTAAAACCAACCGCGAAATAATTAAGCGGTTGTTTGCAGATGAAGGAATTGAGTTTAGCGAAACAGAATCTGCACCGGATGCGCTTATTATCAACGCTAAAAAGAATTTCAGAAGTCATCCCGCCTACAAAAATGGTTTGTTCGAAGTGCAGGATATTTCTTCACAATTGATTGCCCCCTTTCTTGATGCTGGACCCGGTATGAATGTAATTGACGGCTGTGCCGGTGCCGGTGGCAAGTCTTTACACCTTGCTCCACTTATGCAAAACGAAGGGGAAATTCTTTCGGTAGATATTCATGAACGCAAACTGGATGAATTGGAGAAACGCGCTTCGCGTGCCGGTTGCAAAATCATCAAACCTCTTCATGCTGAAAAACTGACGCGCCATTTTCAGGGCTTGCTTCAATCGTTTGCCGATAGAATTTTGCTGGATGTTCCGTGTTCAGGGTTAGGGGTATTGCGGAGAAAACCCGATGCGAAATGGAGTTTGACAAAAAAATTTATCGAAGAGCTGAAACAAACTCAATTACAGATATTAGATGAATATGCGCCATTATTAAAAAAAGACGGAATCCTCGTTTACTCCACCTGCAGTATTCTTCCATCGGAAAATGAAATGCAGATAAAAGCATTTACCGAAAAACATAAAGAGTTCGAACTGCTCGAAGAAAAAAGAATCTCCCCTGCCGACACCGGCTTTGACGGATTTTACATGGCTAAACTTAAACGGGTATAACTACTCACAATCGTAACCGAGCGATTCCTGGTAGCGGAATGCCTGTGCATAAGAATCTTCAGTAGCAAAATCTTTTCTGCAAAGTTCTACATCCTTGGCAGGGTACTTATGGCACATGCCGCATTGCTTACAGGAACTGGCTGAGAAAAGAAGAAATACCGGAATAAGTAAAAGGAAAGTTGTCCTCATATTTTGCGTAAATTGTTTTCGAATATAAATAAATCCGATTCACTTTTGCTCCGTGCAAAGTTTTTCTATTTTTAATCGCATATAAAATTCCCTGATTGAAAATTTCTATACGCTTTTTCTTTCTCCTTACAGTAGCAGGTTTTGTTGGTCTTACCAACAACAAACTTAATGCACAGGATATTCACTTCAGTATGTTCTATGCCAGTCCGCTGAACCTGAACCCCGCGCTTACCGGTGTTAATGATTGTAGTTATCGCGCAGCAGGAATATACCGTAATCAATGGCGCAGCATTTCGGCTCCTTTTAATACCTACTCCGCTTCGTTCGATATGAAATTGCTACAAACAAAACTGCCAAACGACATTTTTGGCGTAGGCGCTATGTTTGTTGGCGACAAAAGCGGTGACGGGAAATTAACCATGAGCAGTGCCATGATTTCCGCTTCCTTTCATAAAGGGCTCGATAAAGGTCATCGCCATTTTCTCGGACTCGGTGTACAACTCGGCTACACACAAAAAAGTTTAAAGTGGCAGCAACTCGCTTTTCCCGCTCAATTTTCTGGAACTGATTTTGATTTAAACCAATCAAACGGTGAAAGCTTTACCAAGCCAAAAGGCTATTTCGATATGCAGGCCGGCTTTCTTCACCAGTCTGCATTTAATGATATTGTAGGGATGATGACCGGCTTAACGGTTTATCATCTGGTGCAGCCTAAAGAAAGTTTCCTTGGCGATAAATCGGTAAAACTTCCAATGCGCTTTACCGTGCATGCAGGTTTGCGTATTAAAGGCATGAAGAATTTTTACATCACACCGAACTTCATTTTCCAGTATCAGAACAAAGCAAAGGAGATAAACTTCGGAACTGCTTTTGAGTATCACCTGCAAACAGCAAAAACCGAAGTAGTCCCCAGCATTGGCGGATGGTACCGCTTAACCGGTAACGATGCTGCCATCATCAACGCAGGGATTCAGGCATTCAATACAAAGATTTTGTTTGCGTATGACATCAATGTGTCATCCCTGAAAAATGCAACAAACAGCCGCGGGGGCTTTGAGTTAGCCATTATTTACACCGGCTGCTTTAAAAACAAGAGTTTGAATGTTCCGATATTGGTTCCGTGTCCGATGATGTAGTCTAATTTGAAACAGAGAAAAACAATAATGAAGCTTTCTATAAAATATATTCTTCTTGTGTCTTGTGTCTTGTGTCTTGTGTCCGCCAATGCTGACGAAAAATTCAACAAGAAACGCTACCTCAAAGTTGCCGATGAAGCTTTTAAAAGCGGAAGTATTTTTTCTGCCACCGATTTGTATTTAAAAATCCTGGAGAATGCTCCCGAAGAAAAATCCATCCTGTTCAATCTCGCACAATCGTATTTGCTGGCGCGCGATTATGAGAATGCATCCGTTTATTTTCAGCGTTGTTACGATGCCGATTCCACCGGTAACACTTTAGCACTCTACTATGCTGCCCTTACCACCAAAATGCAGGGCAAATACAACGAAGCTTCCGCTATGTTCAAGCGGTTCAATAAAATTTACAAAGAAGACGATGCCCAGAAAATGAAAAAATGGGCGCGCATCGAAATTGACGGCTGCAACTTCGCTATTAAAGAAGCTAAGCCCGACCCGTTTGTAAAACTCAACCACATAGGCAAAGAAGTAAATTCAAACTATGGCGATATGAGCCCGGCTTTGCGCGATGATGTCCTGTACTTCGCCTCTATCAATTCCGATACGGTACTGGTAATGAAAGCCGACCGCAGCGATGCAAAGAAAGAAGGCAACCTCATGAAGATGTATACCAGCAAAGTGACCGGTGACGCATATACAGACAAAACACAGATTAAAACATTCAGTCAGGACGGGAAACATATTTCAAACCCCTCTTTTAGTGAGGACGGCAAAAAGTTTTTCTATACCATTTGCGATGGCAATTTAATGCTCCCTGACTGCAATATATATATGAGCGAGTTGAACGGAGTAGAATGGAGCACCGGTAAAGTGCTGAGCGAAGAAATAAACATGAAAGGCTTTACCAATACACAACCGTATTATGCCAAAAGCAGTACCGGCACCGATGTGTTGTATTTTGTTTCCAACCGCGAAGGAGGCAAAGGCGGTTTGGATATTTGGTACAGCCAGGTAAACAAAAAAGGAGAGTTCGGCACACCTAAAAACTTAGGCAGCAAAATAAATACCGACCGCGATGAAGTAACTCCCTTCTACGATTCAAAATCTTCCACGCTTTATTTCAGCAGTAATGGCTTCATCAGTATGGGCGGCTCCGATGTTTTCAAATCTTCAAGCGATGCAAGCGGGCGCTTCAACAACACTCCCGAAAATCTGGGCGCACCGTTCAACAGCGCCTGTGACGATAACTATTTCCGGTTCGGTAAAAGCAGCGAAGAAGGTTACCTGGTTTCCAACCGTCCCGGAATTTTTTCGGTGCGCGGCAAAACCTGCTGTTTCGATATTTTCAGTTACAAATACGACCGTAGGTTCTGGCTCGCTGTAAAAGGCCGGGTAATTGACGATGCTACCCAACAACCCATCACCGGTGCGTCAATCAACCTTTCCCTGCGCAGCAACAACCTGTCCGAAACCGATGTGGTCATCGGCAGCGATTCTTCAAAAGGCGAAACTCCCTACTTCTTCAATCTTAAGCCCGAAAAATTGTATAAAGTAAGCGCTTCTAAAGACGGCTACTTCGCTTCTTCCCAAAATTTTGGCACTGTGGGCTTAACCAAAAGCGATACGCAGGTGGTGGATATTTACCTGAAGAAACTGGAGAAGAACAAAGCCTACCGCCTCAACAATATCTACTACGATTTCGACAAATGGGACTTACGTGCCGAATCAAAAACAACCCTCGATACCCTTTACGGCATCTTAATCGAGAATCCTACCATCATTATCGAGTTGAGCTCGCATACCGATGTGCGGGGTTCCGATGAATACAATTTAAATTTGAGTCAGAAACGTGCCGAGAGTTGTGTAAACTACCTTATCAGCGAAAAAGGAATTCCGAAAGAGAGGATAAGTGCAAAGGGATATGGCGAAACAAAAACATTGGATGACTGCACTAAGTATCCCGACTGTCCTCAGGACCAGAGTGGCGATTGCGCCTGCCACCAGTTGAACAGGAGAACTGAGTTTAAAATTGTGGGTGAACTGGACGGAAAACTCATTTACGACAACGAATAATAAAGAGTAATAAAGATGTAATGCTGGTAGGGCGTTCCCCTGCCTTTGCCTGCCGAAGCCTTGGCGCAGGCAGGTGTCGGGTTATCGTTGCAATCTTTTTTGCTTGCCTGTATTTATTCCCCTCCTTTTTTCAACGAGGGGTTTTCCATCCATTTCCCCACACATTTTCCCCAAACCTGACAACATTTCACCTCCCTTTGCCAATTTTTCGCCTCAGCCATCATTCTTTTCTTCTCCGCTTTCATTCTTTTCGCCTCAGATCCCACTCTTTTCTGCTCCCCAACCATTCTTTTCTTCTCAGCCCTTATTCTTTTCCCTTCCGGCTCCATCCTTTTCTGCTCAGCTACCATTCTTTTCTTCCCGGCCTTCACTCTTTTCTCCTCCGGCTCTATTCTTTTTCCTTCAGGGGTCATTCTTTTCTTCTCTCCCCCCACTCTTTTCTTCCCCGCTCTTATTCTTTTCTTCTCAACTTTCATTCATTTCTGTTCTTCTGTAACATTGCTTTTCTCCAACCCTTCTTTCTGTTTTTTATACATCAGGCTCCTAATTCCTCTGTGCCCTCCGTCTCGGCTTAGCCGAGACGGAGGTCTTATCTATTTCTTGCTTTTGGGATTTTGCTCTTTGCAATTTTGCCCATTGCCCTTTGCTTTTGCATTTCATCTGCTAATTTGCTAATCAACTCATCATCTCGCTCTTTGCCTCTTTCCCTCCTGCTTACTGCCACTGCCTACTGCCACTTCTCCTTTGCTTTTTACCATTTACGTGCTGCCTCTTGTATCCGGCTGTTAAAGTCCTCTCCTTCGGAGAGGATTTAGGTGAGGCTGCCTTTTGCTCTTTGCATTTTGCCTTTCCCCTCCTGCCTACTGCCACTGCCTACTGCTGCTTGCCGCTTGCCTTTCCCCCATTCTCCGTTCACACTCTCTGCCATGTCAAAATCATTTCTTATCATTACGGTGATAAAACAAACCACCTGAAGTTTAAGAATTTGAAAAAGCTATATACCCTTCTTCTTGCCATTTCTATTTTCTCCCTTGCTTCATCGCAGCAGCAAGTCCTCTTGTTCACCGAAACTTTCGAAGGTGTTTCCAACTCATTCGATTTTGCCACCGGTGGCGTGGGAACCAACTCCGGCAACAACAGTTGGATTGTCAATGACGAATATGATGGCACACCGCTGTATCCGGTTACCCCTCCGCAGGATAGTGTTGTAAGCGGAACTATCAACGGGGCACCGCACTCTACCTATCTGCACATTCACGACCAGGCGGCTGTAACTTCCAATGCTGTGGCCAATTGCAACTGGAACACCAACACCGCCAGCGACCGGTTCACCTTTATCGGCAGTCCCTTTTGCACCCTGGGTATGACGGACGTTATTTTCACTTTCTTCTGGATATGCGAAGGAGTACCGGCTAATGCTTATGGCGAAGTTTACTACCGTATAGATGGCGGCCCCTGGATTAAAACCGGACAAACCGAATACGCCTCTCAGTCAAAATGGAAGTATGAAATCATTCAGGACCCTGCCTTCGAAAACGTGCAGAACCTTCAGTTGGGTTTTCGTTGGGTAAACCCGGGCAGCGGGGGAACCTCCAATGTCTCCTTTGGTATTGATGATATTATTGCTGTAGGAACATTCAACAGCAATCCTAACAACCCGGTTACTGTTTCTATCAATTTACTTTCTCCGCTTACAGTTTGTCAGGATAATTTCCTCACCATCGGCTACTCGCTCAGCCAGCCGTTATGCGATGGAACTTACCAAATAGAAATGAGCGATGCCAGCGGCAACTTCGGCAATCCTTTTAACGGTGGCGTGTTCACCGTCTTTGCACCCGACACTAACGGCTTTATCGGCTTTCAGGTGCCCAACAATGTAACCGGTACATGTTTTAAAATACGCATTAACCGCTTAAGCCCTCAGCCGCAGGTGGTGGGCACTGCCAGTGTTTGCTTCAGCATTATTGATTGTCCCGAATCAATTACAACCAACAACGCACCGGTAATGAATGATGTAGATACTACTTGTTTGCTGAGTGTGATTGATGTGAAGTTTAATTCCTTCGGTGTGTTTGGTCCGGGGTTTTCGAGTAATGTTTATACCGCACAACTTTCCGATGCCAACGGCAACTTTGGTACCCCTTATCAGTTGGGTACTTTGTATTCCGATGAAGCATTCCCCGGCCAGCCGGGAACAGTCAGCGGTTTAATTCCGGGCAATGTGCCACCCGGTTGCGGTTATTATATCCGTATTGTTTCTTCTTCACCGGTAGTGGTGGGCAGTGTCATTGGCCCATTCTGTTTAACCCAATGCGATGTGCTCACAAACGACCATGAAGATTTAAGTTTCTGTATTCAGTCCGGTCCTTATCCTTTGTGCGACAGTATTAAAATTCACCCTAACGAGTGGAATACACAGGCGGAATATGATACCTGCAACGATTGGACGATTGAGTTGCGCAGCATGATGAGTTTTGCTTTGGTGAACAGTGGTGGCCTGGGCGTTTATCACGACAGCATAGGCGGTAAATTTATATTGTGTATGCCTTCGGTGCGCGATTCCTTACCAGTGCCACCGGGTGCGTATTACATGCGTATAGTAAGCAACTGTTCCAGTCATCCGTGGAACCAAACCGGTAGTGTTATCCGCATCACCATTGGTGCACCGGACACCATACCACCTCAGATATTAATGGACGATACAGTGGAATGTAATTTCACTTTAGTGGCACTTACCGTTAATCCGTTTAACCATCCCCCTTCCGATTACGAATGGGCATCGAATATCCTTAACAACGGTGACCCGTTCATCTGGGAGTATAACCCTCTACTCATTGACTTCTCTACCAACCCGCCTACTGCCGGAACGTATGTGTTTTATGTGCGCGAGAAAAACTTCGGCTGCTTCGGGCCTTACTCTGCTGCCGGCAAGTTGACACTCATCACCAAGCCGGTTCCTACCATCTCCGGTCCTCATCAGGTTTGCTTGGGCGATACGGTTACTTATAATGTAGGCTATCTTGCAAAAACTTATTACAACTGGGATGCACCGGATGGCGTAACTATTCTGGATGAAGCCAACAGCCAGACTACCGTAATTTTTGATTCTATAGGAACTTTCACCTTGCAGAACTACTCACTGAACGATTGCGGTGGCGACAGCGGAACATACGATGTGAATGTGGTTACTCTCTTCAACGTAAATGCCGGATTAGACCAGGAAGTTTGTGCTGGTGATACGGTACAACTCATAGGCAAGTCGGGCGATTTAGATAAACTGTTTATTACTTCCGATACAGCAACGGTTGGCCGACAGGGCGCCATGTTTAACATTACGGCACATGGCGATGTAATTATTGATTCGTTTGCAGTTAAGTATTCCTCCGCACAACCGGTACAGGCAGAAATTTATGGCAAAAGCGGAAGCTACCGCACCTTCGAGCAGGACCAGTTCAGTTGGACTCAACTGGGTGGGTTTTTCAACTTCCCGCCTTCACCGGTAGGGCAGTTTACCATCATCCCTATTTTTATAAACCAGCCTATAGCCAATGGTGCCACACATGCCTTTTATGTTACCACTGCCAATAACTCACCGGTTATTAATGAGGCTTACAGTCCCGGTAACGGCCTGCAGGAAACCGTTTACAAAAGCGATGGTGTAATTGATTTTGTGCAGGGCACTGCTAACAGCTATCCGTTTGGCGCATTCATTGGCCCGCGTGTAGTAAACATCCGCATTTATTATTCTACCAAAGCCGGTCTCTCTTATTTATGGAACACCGGTGACACCTCTGCTATTATTACTTTCCCTGCCTCGCAAAGCGGTTTGTATAATTTACAGGTGTACGACACCAGCGGCTGCAAGAACCGCGATTCGGTTTTTGTAAACGTGAACCCGGTACCGGTGGTAGATGCAGGACCGGATACCCTTATTTGCGGTGGTAACGGCTATGTCCTGAGCGGCACTTCGAATGCATCCGCTGTAGCATGGACACCCGCCAATGGTTTAAGTGCCACCGATATTCTGAATCCGGTTTGGAATAACACGGAACCCGCTAAGTATTATCTGGAAGGCACCGATGCTATTGGTTGCCGGAATATGGATTCAGTATTCATCAATGTAATACCGGTGAGTGTGAATGCCGGACCGGATACTATTTTGTGCGATGGCGAAACTTATCTGATGCCCGCTGTTACCTCTGCTGCCAACGCCCTGTGGAGCCCGGCTACCGGTTTGAGCAATGTAACTATTCTGAACCCTACTTTCAATGGCAATCAGGAGACAGAATACACATTGCTGGTTACCGACACCAGCGGCTGCACCGCCAGCGATTTGGTTAAGATAAGTATTGACCCTTGTGATGACAGTTATATAAAAGTGCCTCAGGCATTTACTCCCAACGGACTAGGCGAAAACAATCTGTTTAATGTGTTTGGAGCAAACATTCAGGACTATGAGATAAAAATATACAACCGTTGGGGAGAGTTAGTTTATTCGGCACAGGGTATCGATGAATTATGCACCGGTTATCCATGTTCGCACGGTTGGGACGGAACTTATAAAGGCAAGCCTCAACAGATTGGCACTTTCGTTTACTACATCTATGCGCGCGCCCGCGGCAATAAAGTATTTGAGCGAAAAGGGAACTTGACCTTGATTAGATAAACCTTAAAGACCTCGCAGGTTTTAAAAACCTGCGAGGTCTTTCTTCCCCATGCAAATTCAATAGGAACAAACCGGTAACAAAGGGGCTTTCTTTATAGAAGAAGCCGGAAAGAACAACCTGCTTATTCTTCCGCTTTGCCCTTTCGCTAAATCTGTTTTCGACCGGAGCCCTGAGTTTGCAGATGTGTTGAAGAAGTGAAACTACAACTGATAATACTCGAAAGATGGATAGCCCTTTACCCCTTGCTTAAAGAAATCGAAGAAGCGTAGTTTGTAGAATTTATCATCATCGCTTTTAATAAAGTACGTGTAATGATAGTTAAGGGAGTAGGTGGCGCTTGCGCTGAGCGAGCTAATCCGTTTCCATTCATAACCCACAGCATCGCGTCTGCCCAGCAAACGGCTTTCCTGAAAATTACTGATTTGAATGCTGTCAAAAATCATAGCCGAATCCATGTATGCTGTGGTTCGGGAGGGGTTGTTCAGCACACCGGTAACCTGGTAAGGAATATTATACGGGTCGTAAATAAAAACACTGTAGCGGGTAAAGCATAAATCCCAGTCGGTTTTAGGCGGCTCAATGTTATCGGGCAAAGTGCCGCTGCCTGCTAAAACAAGGTACCGGTAATTGCGCGAAGCATCTTTGGGAATACTGACGGTTTTAGCCGGAGAAACAAAATCGGAAAAGGTAATGGAATACGAACCGCTGTAGAAATCATTCACCTTCATTTTTATGTAGCCGAAAGAGTTTCCTTCATTATCTACCCCCAATTGAACAAGATAAACCTGACCGGATGAAGCCGGTTCGGCAGCAGCACTATCCCACCACCTGCCAATAGCGTTTGAATCGGGATTAAACTCGCCCAACTCATAGCGCCAACCGGTGGCATTAAGCGTATCGCTCAGCAAAACCGAATCTAAATCGGTCTTACCGGTGCGTATTACACTCATAAACTTAGCGGTGTTCAGCCAGATGTTAAACTTACCGGCAGCACAGTCAAACATTAAATCGTAAGCAAAGCGCGAGTTGCGGGAAAGCACGGTGTTGGTAGCCAAACTGTAAAAGAACTGGTCGTTGTAATCAGGGCCCATTTCTATCACCGCTGTTTGTCCGTGTGCCTGCCCCGGAGGAGCGAGAGGTTTTTCTTTAAAACAGGAAGACAGCAGCAGGCAACAGGCAATAGGCAATAGGCAATTAATCCAATCTCTGAATTTATACTGTTGTCTGCTGTCTGTTGTCTGCTGTCTCATTTCTATTTACTAAAATGCAATATTAACGAAGTAAAGAAAGTGCGCCCCCAGCCTATTGGAACAGAATTAGAATTTCTATTATGCCCTGAAACTACCACCCCCTCTGTTGTTACATTCTCCACTCCCAATAAATTTTTTGTTCCCACTATAAGTTGAACTCTATCTTTCCAAAAATTTCTTGATACAGAAATATCTAACAAATGATAGGCATGGCGAATACCCGCATTGAATGTTCCACCTGCCGAAAACATTGGCTTAACACCATTATACTTATAACTCACATACACTCCAAGTTCCGCCTTAGGAATGAGATAAGTTGCATTGGTTGAAAAATCCTGACTCCATGTTTTTAAACTGGCATTTGCTGATGAATTGTAAATAACATTGTATCCTGTAAATTGAACTGAAGTTGAAATTTGCAATCTGTCCCACCGGTAGCTAATACCTGTTTGCCCTCCGTAAGTAACGTAGTTTTTGTAATTAGAATACTGATAGGTAGGTCTTGAATTTAAATCGGCCACCCGTACTAACTCAATCTTGTTGAATATGTAATTGAAAAATGAAGCAGCAGAAAAAGTCACCTTATGCTGTCGGACTGATTGGTAAAAATTGATAGAAATGTTGGCGTTATGACCATCTTCGGGCTTAAGATCAGGCTTACCTAATATTGTGTGAGCATCAATTACAAAATCGAGATAAAGTTCCTTGATGGATGGTGCGCGAAATCCGCGGCCGTAACTTGCCCGGAACACAAGTTTATCATTCCAATTGTATTTTATGTTAAGGGAAGGGATAAGTGGAGTTCTATAAAGTGTATTATACGCAAACCTTACAGCGGGCTGCACATCCAATCCTTCCACAACTGAAATCTTTGCGCTTCCAAAAGCCGCATAGTCACCCGTTTTTTTCTTTTCACCAGCAATTCGGTTTTGCCATATAAATTCTTGATTAATATCTATTCCAAACAAAAAATTGAGCCGGTATTTCCATGCCGGTAATGTGTAGGTAGCACGAGCAGTTATTTGATGGTACCGCGAAGTATCTTGTTCCTTCTTATCAACTACTAATTGTTCCTTGCCGGTTACAAGGTCTTTATAATATTTATTCGCATAGCGGTAGAAACCAGAATACCCTAATAGTACATCTAACTGGTTACTTTCTTTAAACCTATACATCAATGAAGCAGACACGCGCGGACGGTAAGTAAGATAATGCCTGTCGTCACCGGCATACGTCCATATATGGTCGCTCGTGTTAAACGAAAGTTTAGGGGCACTTAAATCAAGCAGCAACTCGCGAAAGAAAGCACCGGTGAGCGAAACCCGGAACCGGTTAGCAGTGTAAACATACTTGGCATCGGCAAAATATTGTTCCTTGGGTTTCCACTCCTGAAAACGGGCAATGGAATCAAGCGTTGTAAAACCATCAAAGAAATACCTTCCGCCACTTAAATACACCTGATGTTTTTTAAAAGAGAAACCGGTGTTCAGTTCCACGTTGTATTGTCCGGCAGTTTCGTAGTACCCTTTCAGGTTCAGGTTCACCTTTTCTGCCTGAAAGGTTTTGGTGATGATGTTCACCACTCCGCCCATAGCATCAGTGCCATAAACAACCGAGAGCGGGCCTTCCACAATTTCTATATGGTCAATGTTGTTCAGATTGATTTGGCTCAAATCGAGTTTCCCGTCTAACCTGCCTACAATGGGAACACCATCCACCATTATCTTCACTCCTTCGCCCGAAATACCATTGATGCCCAGCGAACTTCCAAACACGGCATCCTGCCCCAAATCTATATTCAACTTGTTTTGCAGGGCTTCGCGAAGGTTGTTGGCCCCTTTGGCTTTCAGTTCATCGCCCGAAATCACCTTTACTTCATATACCGATTTCTGAACACTGCCCGGTGAGTATTGCCCGGTTACCACCACATCTTTCATATCATGAGCCGATGAGGCAACAGCATAAACCTTACTCTCAAGCTGCCGAAGTGTATCTGTAACAGTAGTAAAGCCGAGGTGCGAAATCTGTATAATCACCGGCTCGGTAAACAGATAACTGAAACTCCCTGATTTGTCGGTCAGGCCCGAAATCTCCTTCTGCTTGCGGTTGGCTTCCTCTAAAGGAGTAATCTTTACAATGGCATCAGCCATAGGTTGTTGGTTATCTTTACGCATAACCGTTACCGAAGCATTGTTTTCGGGTGCTGCGTAACTGCTGGCGAAAATGCCAACAACGGCTATAACAGCTAACCAGAAACTTCTACACGAACCTTTGCTCATTGAGGCGGCAAACTTACCGAATTAGATGCGGGGTTTGTAATTCCAATTGTCATGGAATTGTCATTTTTTGAGCTTTACTCTATAAAACAGAAAGCCTTCCGCTTTAACGGAAGGCTTTCTGTTTTATAAAATCCGGAACTTATTGTGCAGGAGCGCTTTGAGGCTGTTGTGTTGGCTGTTGCTGTTGAGCAGGAGCACCTGATGAAGGAAGTGTAGTATTCTGAAATCCGCCTTTAGTAGCTTCCATCTGCTCTATCTCCGACTTTTGAACGGCTTCTTTCTTGGTTGATTTTCTATCAATAAAGAAAGAAGTAGACAGACAAAAAACTATCAGCGCCACGGCAAAACCCCAGGTAAGCTTCTCCACTACATCGGTTGAGCGTCTTGCGCCTAACAATTGCTGCCCCACACCGCCAAACGTAGCATTTAAGCCTCCGCCCTTTGGGTTTTGAACAAGAACCACTGCACCGAGCAGCACACAAACAACTACAATGAGAATGGTAACAAACGCGTACATGACTTAGATTATGTTTTTTAAATAATTAATTCGGGCGGCAAAGAAATCATTTTTTTCGGGATATTTTAATCCGAGGATTTCGTAGCAGCGGATGGCCTTTGCATACTTTTTCTGCATCTCATAAACCTTTGCCATGGTTTCTGTAATCAGTTCGGGAGCGAGTTCGTTTTCGTAAACAGGCATCCGCACAGGCGGTGCTTTATGTTTCTGAATCTGTTGTTCAATAAACTTATCAAGGCCCTTGCTGTAATGCGTTTCATCTTCCACCAGTTCCTGAAGATTGACAGGAATGTTAGTCAGATACAGTTTCTCTAATTCTTCGTCCTGTTTTTCAAGTTCTGCCGGAATTTCTTCCTGTTTGAATTCAAGCTTAGGAGGCGAGGTTTTACTGAAAGCCTGTAGCCATTCATCAAAAGTATGCGGTTCGGAAATGGAAAATTCCCCGTTCTCTTCCGTCAATATCGGTTCTGTCTGCGCAACCGGTTCGTGTTCCGGAAGTTCAGCCCGCAGTTCCTGATGTTCAGTTATCTCTTCGAACCTCACTTCGGGAGCTAACTCAAATTCTCTTACCGGTTCCTGCAAAACAGGTTCTTTGGTGCCCGGTTTACTTTCCTCTTCCAACACTAAAGGCATTTCCTCTCTTAATGGAATTTCAGGCAGTCTTTGCTCTGTCACTTCTTCTGTAAACTGCTGAACAGAAACAGGAGCGACTTTTCCTTTTTCGTTAAAAATGGAATAGAGTAATTCTCTGTCCTGGGTATAAAGTGCGGCTAACTGCAGTTGCTGGTCAAACTTCGGATTGTTCTGCTGCTGATATTTTTTAGCCAGCAGTATATGCGCCTGCTGGAAATACGGAAACTTCTCCACGAGTGTCTCTAACTCGGAAGTGGAGAACCGTGTAAGCAGCTGATTGAAATTCTCTTTATTAATCGTCTCTAACATTGATTAGCTGATTAGCAAATTTGATAATTAGCAGATTAAACACAACTCTTTCTATCCATCAGCTAATCTGCTAATCAGCACATCAGCTAATTGATTTACCACTTCACCAAAGCCTTCTGAAAAATATCATCTACTAATTGGATGTTTATCTCGTTAATCAGGCGGTCTTCCACCGTTTGAATATCATCGCTTGAGGAATACTGCGCATAGCGGGAGAAATTCTGATCCCATTTATCTTTTTCGTCTTTGGCATTTACAAAATGCACCTGCACGCTGATGGTAAGTTTATTCAAACCGCTGGTAGCGTTGGCCACCGGTGCATCGCTGGTGTAGGCATAACCGGTAATGGCACCGCTGAACTGCAAATCGCCTTCACTCGCCACCTGACGCAGGTTGGCCTCAGTCTGCATTTTAAACTTCAACTTATCGGTAAATGCCTGAGAGAGCGAAGCCGGCCCGTTGCTGGCGCGGTTTTGAAAAAGTTCTACCGACACGGTATGAATATCTGCCGGAACGCTGGCACCGGTGAAAGAGTAGACCTTGCAGGAGTCAAAAAGCAAAGAGCAAAGAGCAAAGAGCAAAGAGCAAACAAGAACGTTTGCATTTTGGGTTTTGCATTTTGGGTTATGCATTTTCATATATCGATTCCGTATTCTTTGATCTTCCGGTAAAGGGTTCTTTCGGAAATTCCCAAATCATCGGCTGCGTTTTTGCGCTTGTTGCGGTGCTTTTTAAGCGCCTTTACAATCAACTCTTTTTCCTTGTCAATCAGCGAGAGTGATTCTTCTATGGTTTCCGATTCGTTAAATCCTTTAGTATCCATTACTACCGGTTGGTTGGAATTGGGCTGCGAGATGATAACAGGCTGAGATGAATTTGGAATTTGGAATTTTGGATTTTGGATTTGATTTTCGAGATGAACACTTCCGTTTACCTGATTCTTGGTTACATCAAATACAAACTGTTTCAGGTCGTTGAAGTCGTTCTTTAAATCGAAGATGAGCTTGTAGAGAATTTCGCGCTCGGTAAAGTTACTGCCACCGGCATTGTAACGCGCCTCGGCAAGTGCCGGTAAGCGGTTATCGGTAATATCAGGAACAATCTGCACCAGCTCTTTTGCAGTTACTTCTTTATCCGGTGCGAGGATAGACACCTGCTCCGCCACATTCTTTAACTGGCGAACGTTACCCGGCCATGGATACTTGAGAATAAGCTCCTTGGCATCATCGGTGAGTTTTATAGCCGGTATCTTATTCTTCTCCGAAAAATCGGTAGAGAATTTGCGGAAGAGCATATAGATATCTTCTCCTCGCTCGCGCAGTGGCGGTATGTAAATAGGCACGGTAGATAACCGGTAATACAAATCTTCGCGGAATTTACCGGCACGCACTGCCTCCTGTAAGTTTACGTTGGTGGCCGCCACTAAGCGCACATCGGTTTTAATTACCTTGCTGGAACCTACGCGGATATATTCACCACTCTCCAACACGCGCAGCAAACGCGCCTGTGTGCCGATGGGCAACTCTCCTATTTCATCTAAGAAAATAGTTCCTCCGTTAACGGTTTCAAAATAACCTTTACGTGCATCGTGTGCACCGGTGAAGGAACCTTTCTCGTGTCCGAACAACTCCGAATCAATCGTGCCTTCGGGAATAGCCCCGCAGTTAACCGCAATAAAGGGATTGTGCTTACGCGCACCCAACTGATGAATAATGTGCGAGAAAACTTCTTTACCCACTCCGCTTTCACCGGTAATAAGCACCGTGAGGTTGGTGCTGGCCACGCGCTCGGCAATACTGATGGCATGGTTGAGTGCCGGTGAGTTGCCGATGATGCCGAAACGGTTTTTTATACTTTGTATTTCCATTGCTGATGAGTTGATGAGATGATTAGCAGATTAGCAGATGGTTGTTCAATCAACTCATCTGCTAATTAGCTAATCAGCTAATTGTCCAATTAATGTCCCCGATGTGCAGCGAATAACTTTCACTGTTACGTAATCACCGGGTTTAAAATTTCCTTTTTCAAACACTATTACTTTGTTCTGGGTGTTGCGGCCGTAAACATCTTCTTCGTTGCGGGCAGAAGTTCCTTCTACCAGCACTTCGAATGTTTTGCCTACATCTTCTTTGTTTCTTTCGAGCGAGTGAATGCGGTGTAAATCAACCACCTCCTGCAGCCTGCGCTTTTTTACTTCTTCCGGTATATCATCCACATGTTTTTTGGCAGCAACGGTACCGGGGCGCTCGTTGTAAGCAAACATGTACGCCATTTCGTATTTCACCAGTTCCATCATGCTCAAGGTATCCTGATGTTCTTCTTCGGTTTCGCTGCAGTAACCGGTGATGATGTCGGTAGAGATAGCCGCTTCGGGAACAATTCTGCGGATGGCAGCAATTCTTTCGAGATACCATTCGCGGGTATACGTCCGGTTCATCATTTCGAGGATGCGCGAGTTGCCGCTCTGCACCGGCAGGTGAATGTACTTGCAGATGTTGGGATACTTCGCCATTATGTGCAGCACATCATCGGTCATATCTTTAGGGTGCGAGGTGCTGAAGCGCACCCGCAAGTCCGGTGCTACCTGCGCTACCATTTCGAGCAGTTCGGCAAAGTTGACTACATGCTCTTCGTATTTTGCTTCTACCAATTTCTTACCCACCAGCTTAGGGTCGTGGCTGAACCGGTAGCTGTCCACATTCTGCCCGAGGAGGGTTACTTCGCGGTAGCCCTTTTCGTAAAGTTCTTTGGCTTCGGCAATAATGCTGGTGTAATCGCGGCTACGTTCGCGCCCTCTGGTAAACGGCACTACACAGAAGGAACACATATTATCGCACCCGCGCATGATGCTGATGAAAGCAGTAATACCATTCGTGTTCAGGCGCACCGGATTTATTTCGGCATAGGTTTCTTCGCGGCTCAGTAAAACGTTTACTGCCTTCTGACCGGTTTCGGCTTCTTCAATTAAAGAGGGAAGCGCACGGTAAGCATCGGGACCGGCAACGATGTCGACAATCTTCTCTTCTTCCAGAAATTTTTCTTTGAGGCGCTCTGCCATACAGCCGAGCACTGCAATAACGGCCCCGCGTTTCTTTTTCTTAACGGCCAAAAGGTGCATGAGGCGGTGACGAACCCTTTGCTCGGCATTGTCGCGGATGGCGCAGGTGTTGATGAGGATGACATCGGCATCGAGAAACTGCTCGGTGGTGCTGTAGCCCGCACCGGTGAGGATGCTCGCCACCACTTCGCTGTCGGCAAAGTTCATTTGGCAGCCGTAACTTTCGATGTAGAACTTCTTAGTGTTAACCCCGAAAGGGTTTTGAACCCTTTCGGGGTTTTGGAACACTTCGCCCTGACGGGTTTCGTCAATTACCCCGCCCGACTGAACACCATCAGTCGTTCGGGCGGGTTTGGGTTCGAGTTCAAAGGCAGTTTCGTTATTGTATAGCTCAGTCTTCATTGTCCTTTAAAGGGAGGGCAAATATAGTTTTTTGGCGGACAGAATGGCAGGGGGGAAATCAGTAGCAGTAGCTAGAGGCAGGAAGCAGGAATACAAAAGGCATTTCGCACGGAGGCACGGAGAAAGGCAGGAGGAGTTAATGGATTTTATGCCCCCAATATTCTGTACCGCCTGAATTGCTTAGTTGTTGAATTTCTAGTTTACCATGAATTGAATCCGAGTTGATTCCCCAAAAATAAATGTTGTAAGTGGCGATTCCTCCTGCATACCAACTATTCTCATAGTGCTTTAATTGGTTATTACTAGTAGAATCGTAAATAACAACACCCAAATTCATGCTTTGCAGTTTGGTGGAAATGGAATTTTCGCCTATTCTAGTCACTTCCAACGTGTCACCATAAGTATAGTATGAAGAACCTCCGCCACCCGGAGGTGGACCACTGGAGTGGTGATAAGTGGTTACCAAGTATTCATCAATAATTTTTGCACAATGTTTCCCGCTGTAACCGCTATCACAAACACAAATCCCATCTTCACAATGGTTATTGATATCACAAACCATACCCTCACAATTATCTTTCTTCTTACAAGAACCAATAGTAATTATTACCAACACCACTAAACAAAAGCAAACAAGGTTTTTCATTCGTGGTTAAAGGTAAGGGAATATTTAGAACTAGTTAAAAGTCAAAAATCAAAAGCTAAAAGGGTGTTCACTCTTAGCTTTTGATTTTTCACTACATCCGTTAAACAACCAGGTCCGGTGTCATCGGCTTGTAACCGCAATTGTTTCCGTAACTCTTATGACATGTCATATTGCAATCAAGGGCTGCCGTAACTCTTACAGGAATAGTTCACTTCCGCTGCTTTTTACACATATAAAAAGGAGAAGCCATCGCTTGCAGCGATGGCTTTAGCGCAGGCGGTTTTCAGGCAAGCAGGTCGAACCGGTCGAGGTTCATTACTTTGTTCCAGGCAGCTATAAAGTCGTTTACAAACTTATCCTGCGAGTCGGCACAGCCGTAAACTTCGGCCAGTGCGCGAAGCTCGGAGTTAGAGCCGAAGATAAGGTCAACGCGGGTACCGGTCCACTTTACTTCACCGGTCTTCCGGTCGCGGCCTTCAAACACCTCCTGTGCAGCGGTGGTGGCTTTCCAGGTAGTGCCTAAGTCGAGCAGGTTCACGAAAAAGTCGTTCGTCAACGCTTCGGTGCGCTTAGTGAACACCCCATGCTTAGAGCCATCGAAGTTGGTATTGAGTGCGCGCATACCGCCTACCAGCACCGTCATTTCGGGAGCGGTGAGGGTAAGCAGTTGTGCTTTATCTACCAGTATTTCTTCTGCCGGTACGGTGTATTTGGTTTTTATGTAATTGCGGAAGCCGTCAGCAGCCGGTTCCAGCACGGCAAACGATTCTGCATCGGTTTGCTCCTGCGAGGCATCGGCACGGCCTGCAGTAAAAGGAACGGTTACTTCCTTACCGGCATTCTTTGCTGCTTTTTCAATAGCGGCACATCCGCCCAGCACAATTAAGTCGGCCAGCGAAACCTGTTTACCACCGGTGCTGAATTCTTTCTGAATTCCCTCCAATGCCTTGAGCACTTTAGCCAGTTGTGCCGGGTTGTTAACTGCCCAGTCTTTTTGCGGTGCCAAACGAACGCGGGCACCGTTGGCGCCTCCGCGTTTATCGGAACCACGGAAAGTAGATGCCGAAGCCCATGCTGCAGATACCAGTTCGGACACGGATAAACCCGAAGCAAGAATTTTGCTCTTGAGTGCGGCTATGTCTTTAGCATCCGGTTTACCCGCAGCGGCAGGTACAGGGTCTTGCCAAATCAATTCTTCTTTAGGAACTTCGGGGCCAAGGTAGCGGGCAACAGGACCCATATCGCGGTGCGTAAGTTTGAACCACGCACGGGCAAAGCCATCGGCAAACGCATCGGGGTTTTCGAGGAAGCGTCTGGATATTTTTTCGTAAACCGGGTCGAAGCGAAGGGCAAGGTCGGTAGTAAGCATGATAGGCGCATGTTTCTTTGCCGGGTCATGTGCATCGGGTACCGAATCGGCACCCATGTTATGCTTAGGTATCCACTGTTGTGCACCGGCAGGGCTTTTGGTCAGTTCCCATTCGTAGCCGAACAGGTTCCAGAAAAAGTTGTTGCTCCATTTGGTGGGTGTAGTCGTCCACGCCCCTTCTAAACCGCTGGTAATGGTGTTTACACCGTTACCGGTGCCAAAGGTGTTCTTCCAGCCCATGCTCTGCTCCTCTATACCTGCCGCAGCCGGTTCCGGTCCTACATACTTGCCCGGGTCGGCAGCACCGTGTGTTTTACCAAAGGTGTGGCCACCGGCAATAAGAGCAACGGTTTCTTCATCGTTCATAGCCATGCGGCCAAAAGTTTCGCGGATGTCTTTAGCGGCCAAAAGCGGGTCTGGGTTTCCACCCGGCCCTTCAGGGTTTACGTAGATGAGCCCCATTTGAACTGCAGCGAGAGGATTCTCCAGTTCGCGCTCACCGGCATGGCGTTTATCTTCGAGCCACTTTCCTTCTGAGCCCCAGTAGATATCTTCCTCCGGTTCCCACACATCTTCGCGGCCTCCACCAAAGCCGAAAGTTTTAAAGCCCATAGATTCGAGAGCACAGTTACCGGCCAGTATCATTAAGTCTGCCCACGAAATTCTCTTGCCATATTTCTGTTTGATGGGCCAAAGCAGCAAACGCGCTTTGTCAAGGTTTGCATTATCGGGCCAGCTATTGAGCGGTGCAAAACGCTGGGTACCGGAACCGGCTCCACCGCGACCGTCAGAGATACGATACGTACCGGCACTGTGCCAGGCCATACGTATAAAAAACGGACCGTAGTGACCGTAATCAGCCGGCCACCAATCCTGCGATTGAGTCATTAAATCAACTATGTCTTTCTTCAATGCTTTATAATCAAGGCTCTTGAATTCCTCAGCGTAGTTGAACTTATCGCCCATCGGATTGCTCAGCGAAGAGTTTTGACGAAGGATGTTTAGTTTTAATTGATTAGGCCACCAGTCGTTGTTTCTGGTTCCCCCACCGGCTGCTTTGTTTAAAGCCCCGCCATGAAACGGACATTTACTTTCAGACTTATTGCTTTCCATACGTATGATTGATTTTTTGTTTTACAATACTGAAAACAAACATATCAAACATTTTTTCACCTGAAATGTTCTGAGGCAGATAAAAATCATAGTTCGTGCTAAAATGTGTCATGCACGAACAGCGGGAGGGCAACTATTGCATTATCAGTTTCCCTTCTTTAGCCGCAATGCGAAAGCGCACTTTGCTGTTTACATCTTCACCTAAGTAGTAGGCAGGTTTAAAGGCGTAGTCGTACAACCGGTTAACCAGTGCAATCAGTTGTGTAAAATATTCAAAGTCCTGCAGGTTAAACGTGCGGGGCTCTATGGCAAAAGTGTAGTTACCGGCTTTGCCTTCACAGTTTACTTCAACCGCTATATCGCAATGGAAATGGCTTTTAGCATCGAAGGTGAAGGCTTCTGTGGCCTTCAGCATAAACTGTTGTTTGAAGTTGGAATATTTCTCAGGCGTTTTGCTGAAAAAGCGCATATCTTCTTTGCCGTCTTTCAGGCACAAATCAATTGCCGGAGTAGTGGCAATCAAACTGTCTACCGCATCAAAATCTACGGCAGTACTTGGCTGACTGTTGCTGAACAGAAATACCAACATCAACAAGAGTGTTATTGTTTTTGGCATTTGTATTAAAGTCCCCTTCAGGGGGATTTAGGGTATTACAACAATATCTTAATGATGTCGCCTACTTTAATAGGACGGTCTCTCAGGGTTTTGTTTTCAGCTTTCAACTTATCAATGGTAAGCCCCTGATAGCGCTGGGTAAGCCCCCAAAGTGTATCGCCCGGCTGCACTACGTGGAAAATACAGTTGCAGCCTTTATCTACTTCAATTCTGCCATTCTCTAAATTAGTAGCAGCGGTAGTTGTATCCGTTGCTGTGCCTGCAACGGCAGCTTCGGCAACTATGGCCGCCTTGGTGGTGTCTGTTGCTGCCGGTTTTTCAATCAGCTTATTGCTGAAGGCCTGCGCGTAAGTTGGAGATACCGTAGTGGAAGGCGCGGCTATAACCAGTTTCAGTTTCTGCCCTGTGTACAGATATGAGTTCTTGAGTTTGTTCCACTTCTTGATATTGCTGGTGCTTACTCCGTATTTAGCAGCTACTTTGCTGATGGTTTCGTTCTTCTTTACCTTATAGTAAATAGTTTTTGAAGCCAGCGAAACCACCGGTTCCACATTCTGAATCAACTGTGAAGGGTCGTTCATTATTTCTTCCTTCCGCGCTTCGAACAAAGCGAAATAGTTAACCGGTAAGTTCAGCGGAAAGCCATGCTGTGTGTAAGGAACCACTCCCATTTTAATGCTCGGGTTTAAGAACTGCAGTTCATCTTCGCCAATACCCACCACCTCGGCTATGTGTTTCAAACTAACCTTCGAAGTAATAAGCACGGTATCTACCGTATACAGTTCGCGCTTTGGTTCTGCCGAAACCAGTTTGTAATCTTTATACTGGTGCATAACATACACCGCAGCAATGTAGCTGGGCACATAACTTCTGGTTTCAGCCGGAAGGTAATTCATAATAGCCCAGAAGTTTTTTACACCACCGGCACGCGCAATGGCTTTGTTTACATTACCGGGACCGGAGTTGTAAGCCGCCAGCACCAGATGCCAGTCGCCATAAATGTCGTACAGCTTTTGCAGGTATTTAGCCGCTGCCTCTGTGGCTTTCACCGGGTCGCGCCTGTCGTCAATATACGAGTTGATGTTAAGGCCCATCATCTGGCCGGTGCCATACATAAACTGCCATAAACCGGTAGCCCCTGCCTTCGACACCGCAATGGGGTTAAAAGCCGATTCTACAATAGGCAGGTACTTGAACTCGAGCGGAATGTTGTTGCGGTCGAGTATCTCTTCAAATATGGGGAAGTAAATCTGCGAGTTGGCGAGGGAACGCGCCATCAGGCCCCTTCTGCGGTAAGCAAACAAATCAATAAAGGTTTTTACCTGCTGGTTGTAAGTAAGCGGCACCAGGCTGGGGATGAGTTTCATCTTTTCCTTTATCTCGGCATCGGTATACTTGGGAATAAAATCGTAAGGCATGTTGATGCTGGCGAGGAGTTCATCGTCACCCACAAAAAACTTATCGCGGGTAAACAGGTTGAACGACATACTGTCCAACTGGCAGATGATAGGGTCAATGCAAACCGAGTCAGCAGGCATATAACGGGAATAAGCAGATTGCGTGAATGCCGTTGCAAACAGAAAAACTGCGATAGTCCTGAAAAGTTTAGTTCTCATGGCTAAGGGTTTAGTGTGAAAATAACGCATTCGATGGTCTTAATATTTTAAAGGGTTGTTTATTCGTAAATTTTAACCGTGCCAAAATAAATATTTAGCGCATTCAGCCTGAAGTGTTTTCAACGCACATTTTTGTTAGATGTAAAGTTATATGGGCAGTAAACAAAAAAGGCTGCCTTTTACGGGCAGCCTTTTGAAATTGTAATCCGAAGATTTAATTCATATCCCACCATAAGCGGGTACTTAAATCATCGGCACCCTGGGCGCCAACGGCAGCCGTATAACTTACTCCATTCAGCGATTGCTCATCTACTGGATATTTTAAGCGCAAAGGAATGCCGCTGCCATCGAGAACACCGTCAGCCGGGAGTTGAAGGATACCAAAATCAAGTCTTCTCCACTCCGTCCATCCTTCTATACCCTGCATGTAAAGCGCCAACCATTTTTGGCGGCCAATCTTCTCTTTGTAGGTTCCGGTTGCTGTTGCATAGTCAACAGTGGCTTGTGCAAGGTAAGTGGTAATATCACCCGCGTCAACACCCCAAAACTCCATAGAAGCCGTAATAGCTGCTGCGTAATCGGTAGACGCACTACCTACACCAAAACCTCTTTCCGCCGCTTCGGCCAAAATAAAGAGAACCTCTGCATATGACATAAAAATACCCGGTGCATCGGCAGCTAAAACCGCAGCACCTCTTTGTGAAACATCGTCATCATCGGTATTAGAGCCGTTCGCTTCGCTTAAACCGTACACTTCGCCAACAAAGGTGCTGGTGTTTACTGCCGGTTCAAAATAAATACCAATGCGCGGGTCGTTCAGTGTGTTAATTAAGTCAACCATAGTACTGCTTGCAGCAAAATCATTGCGGGCATCAATTTCATAGTCGTAATAGTGCATGTTGGTGTTTGGCACACCGGAGGTGTATTGAAACAAAGCATTATCGGCATTTGAAGTAAACACTCCATCAGCTACAGCTTCCTGAAGGGCAGTAGTTGCTACAGCAGGCTTACGGTCAGACAGGCGAATAGCCACGCGCATTTTAAGCGAGTTGCCGAACTTTCTCCATAATGACATGTCTCCTCCGTAAATCTGGTCACCGGCAGGCCCCGCCTCGGCTTCGTCAATCAAAGCGATTGCGCTGTTTATATCGGCAAGCAAACCGGTGTAGATATCTTCCTGTCTGTCGTATTTAGGCTGTGTATTCTTAATACCCTGCAATGCTTCGCTGTAAGGAGCATCGCCCCAGGTATCGGTTATTTTTTGCATTTGCCAAACCTTTAGTATAGTGGCTACAGCAATCTGGTTATCCGGAAAACCATAAACGGAGTATTTAGCTGGGCTTTCGGTGCAGAGTTCAATTATTTTCTGCAGTTCTTCCATACCCCCTACAGTTGTGGGAACGGCATTATTGCCACCGGCATAAAACAATGACCAGTAGTCGCTAGTAACACCGGTACGAAACTGGTAACGGCTTTCGGAAGTGTATTGGTTGCTCGACCAGTATTGTGCCAATTGGTTACCCACCTGGCCACCCCACCAGTGGTCCCAGTTGTTATCCATTAACCCCTTTTGCGCGCTGGTTAAATAATAACTCGTTGGAACATCCTTAGGGTTGTTAGGGTCGTCATTTATTTCATCAAATCCTTTTTTGCAGGATGATACAGATAGCGCCATAATAAGTATGACTAAGTAGGCTACTGTTTTATTGAAGATTATCTTTTTCATTTTATTTCTTTTTAGTGTTAGCAATGTTTAGAAACGAATGCCGAAGTTAAACCCAACGGAACGCTCAGCCGGAAGTTGTCCTCCTTCCAATCCCTGAATATTACCTGAGTTAACAGCCGATTCCGGATCAATATGCGGAACATTCTTTTTAAGAATAGCCAGATTCCTTCCGGTTACACCAATAGTAATACCACGGATAGGTGTTTTAGCAAACCACTTAGCCGGCATATCGTACAATAGGCGGAACTCGCGGAATTTTACAAACGATGCATCATATACATCAGCCTTGGCAATTACATAACCCTGATTTAAAAAGAAATGGTCAACCGCAGCTATTGAAACCGAGTTAGGGCTTCCGTCTGTAATTGCATTTCCTTCAGCATCGTAACCGGTAAAAGTTACTCCGTCAACAATTAAACCGTTTTCGCGGATACCGTCTTCTGCAGTTTCTTTCAAAGTACCGGAGTATTTACCCCAGGTGTTTGAAAGCGAAAACAAGTGTCCGCCTTTCTGGAAGTCGAACAGGAAGTAAGCGCTCAGGCCTTTCCAAGAAAGCGTGGTAGAAACACCACCGGTGAAATCTGCTAAAACAGAACCCAAAGGTTTTACATCGGCTGTAGGAACATAAGAACCTGTTGAAGGGTCAACCAATTTGTTACCATTGCCATCGGTTTCAAAATCGGTTCCTACAATTACACCGTAAGCCTCACCAACGCGGGCTTCTAGAGTAACTGCAAAAGGAGCCTGCTCTAAGATAATACTGGTAACTTCATTGCCGGCCTCATCTTTGTAAAGCTCTTTTACTTTGTTCCAGTTCTTGGCAATGTTAAAGCCGATAGCCCACTCAAAACCGTTTTTGAGTTTTACCGGTTTAAATGTTGAAGCAAACTCAATACCGCTGTTTGCCACAGTACCTGCATTCACAAAGCGTGAACTATATCCGGTCGCCCCGCTCTGGCGGACGTTAAAGATGTTGTCCTTGGTTACTGCGCTGTAGTAAGTTAAATCCCAACGAACGCGGTCAACCCACAAAGCCATTTCCGTTCCTATTTCCCAGGAGAAAATACTCTCCGGTCTCAGATTCGGATTTTTTAAAGACCCCGGTTGAACATAATTGGCAGATGAGCCAAAGTTTTGTCCGGCTGTAGGGCGAGTTTCTAACTGATAGGGGTCGGTATCGTTACCCACCTTTGACCAGTTGCCCCGTATTTTACCATAGCTGAACCAGCTGGATTTAACCAACTCTGAGTAAACAAATGCTAAAGAAACTGAAGGATAGAAATATGAGTTGTTTGCGCTTGGTAACGTAGATGACCAATCGTTACGACCGGTAAAGTCGAAGTAAATCATTCCCGCATAGCTGAATGCTAAATCGAAGAATACCGAATTCTGAACTTTTCTTTGAATGGCATTGCTCACTAATACATTATCAATAGAGTTTTCGAGCGAATAATAACCAGGTACATTTAATCCGCCCTGAGTTTCACCACCGGCTCTTGTTCTCTTAAAATCACGTCTGTTTACACCAATGAAACCCGAGAGGTCATATTTCTCTTTAAATACTTTACGGGCCAGTGCCATTAGCTCATAGTTGTTCTCATTGTAAGTAATATTGTCTTCTAAATACTTAGAGGCCTTTACACTGCCAACCGCAATACGTTCCTGGCGTCTGTCTGTGTAAAAATCTGAGTTCACCGTTCCTTTAATAGTGAGCCAATCGGTAGGTTTTGCGCCTAAAACCACGTTGCCGAATACGCGATCCCTTTGGTCAGTTTCGTAGTTTTCGTAAACTACCCAATAAGGATTGTCCCAGTAAAGGGGGTCAGCTACCGCTTCACTTAATCTGTTCCACGAGCGCTGAGTGCCATCTGGATTTTTGTAGTTCTTCAATTCTTCCATGTCTAACTGGCGCTGAAACCACTGGGTAAAGTTACTCATGTGGTTTTCGTAACCGGTTTGTGCACGGCCTTTACCAATCGACTTTACATAGTTTACGGCTATACTGCTGAAGATGTATTTGCCAAAATTATATCCGCCATTAAAACCTATAGTCGAACGGTTGATGTGCGAATTTTCGATGGTTCCGGTTTGATAGAGATTAGAGAAAGAAAGACGGAAGTTTCCGTTTTCGTTGGCTCCATCTAAAGAGACGTTGGTATTGGAAAGTACACCTGTTTTAAAGAAAGACTTTACGTTATCCGGATGTGCCTCCCATGGGGTTGCCACTCCATAACGTGCTGCATCTTCAGGATAGTAAGCATAATACTGCATTACCGGTTGCCCTTCCATTTTGGGCCCCCAACTGCCGTCATAACTAAACTGAGGTCTTTTGTTTCCGGGGAATTTGACACTGTTTCTGAATGTATCAAGGGTTCCACCACCATAAAGGTTTTGATAGTCGGGCAAAACTGATACCTGATTGAACATTACGTTTTGAGAAACCGAAACACCGATAGGCATTTTACCTTTGCCCAACTGCTTGGTTCCTTTTTTAGTTGTAATTACAATCACCCCGTTTGCACCTCTTGAGCCATACAAGGCAGATGCAGCAGCGCCTTTGAGGACGTTTACCGATTCTATATCATCGGTATTTATATCCTGCGCTGCGTTACCGTAATCGTACCCCAATGCACCCCGTGCCTGGTCGGCTGTAGTAAAGTTTGAGTTATCTAAAGGAACCCCGTCTACTACAAACAGGGGTTGGTTGTTGCCGGTAAGTGATTTAGCCCCGCGAACCAAAATACGCGATGAACCACCGAGGTTGCTGGAGCCGGTAATCTGAACACCAGCAATTTTACCCTGTAACTGGTTTACCACGTTAGCTTCTTTGGCAGTACTTACGTTGTCGCCTGATACCTGTTGTGCAGCATAGCCCAACGATTTGGACTCGCGCTTTACACCAAGGGCAGTTACAACTACCTGGTTAATATCCTTGCTTTCATCCTCCAAAGCAAGGTTTAATGTTCCGTTTTCTGGAACCGCCACCTCCAGTGTCTTCTTACCCACGTAGCTGATGGTAAGTTTAGTGGCTGTAGCAGGCACCCCGAGCACGAAATGCCCGTTCACATCAGTAGTAGTACCGATTTTAGTGCCCTTAACAAAAACATTGACACCGATGACAGGCATTTTATCGTTTGCATCGGTAATCGTCCCTTCAACCTGCTTGTCCTGCGCAAAGGCAAAAACCAGCATAATACTGAACAGGACTGAGAGTAATCCTTTCTTCATATGTATGAATTTTGGTTAAGAAAATAAGTTATCGCGAGGGCAATGTAAGTTAATATATTTTATAAGTTAAAAAAATGTTAATGCACAGATGTGCAAAAGAAATAAGATGAAGGACTGCTTCTCGCCCAATTAAAATTTATCCTTTTTCATTTTTTCTTACGTTTGTTCGTACTAATACTTCGGACAAATCAAGATGCATTTTTAAGGTGTATCAATCCAAACTCAG
>CAZBPG010000016.1:0-38896 GCA_964493695.1 uncultured Chitinophaga sp.
TTTTGCTTTGCAGTTGGTTTAAACCAACTGCAAATGCAGGATAAAAGGAAATTTTCTGTTTAAGGCGACTAAAGTCGCCAACAACTAGCAACTTGGGTTATTTAGAGAGAGAGGTGGTGGCTTAGGGCAGCAATCTTCCGTAACTGCGCGGAAAAGGAATGGTTTCGCGAGTGTGCTTTTTATGTAGCGAACTCACGGTGAGTTTTTATTTGCACGTAACGATAACTGCTCGTGAATGCTTTTTGCCTTACTGCTGCCAATTACTTCGGTTAATTCTTCTAAAGAAACTTCTTTCAGTTTTTTTACACTCTTATACTTTTTCATCAGCAACTCAAAGGTCTTTTTTCCAATGCCTTTTATCTGTATTAACTCCGAGTTCAGCGAAGAGTTACTTCTGCGCTGCCGGTGGTGTGTAATGCCAAAGCGGTGCGCTTCGTCTCTCATGCGCTGAATTAACTTTAACGATTCTGATTTTTTATTGATGTAAATAGGCAAAGTGTCTTCCGGAAAATATATTTCTTCTAACCTTTTTGCAATGCCCACAATTGGAATTCTGCCATACAGGCCAAGCTGTTTTAATGCATCTGCCGCACTGCTCAATTGTCCTTTGCCTCCATCTACAATAATCAGTTGCGGAAGTTCCTGCTCTTCTTCCATCATTCGCTTGTACCTGCGCGTAATTACTTCGCGCATCGAAGCAAAATCATCCGGACCTTCCACGGTTTTAATATTGAAGTGCCGGTAGTCTTTCTTCGATGGGTTTGCATTTTTAAACACCACACACGCACTTACCGGATTGGTTCCCTGAATGTTTGAATTATCGAAACATTCAACATGCACCGGCAGGTCTTTCAGTTTCAAATCTTCTTTCAGCGTTTTCATAATGCGGAAAGCCGGTTTCTTTTCTTCCGAAGTCATGTTTTGCTTTACCCGTTCCTGCCGCATATAAAGCGCATTTTTTACAGCCAGGTCAAGCAAACGTTTTTTATCGCCAAGTTGCGGAACAGTGAGTGTTATATGCTCAAACGGAAAATCAATTTCGAAAGGAACAATGATTTCACTGGCCGGTTCAGTTTCTTCCATCGAATGTTCGATAATGGCCCGCAGCAAAAGTTCTTCTCTTGTTTCATCCAACACCCGCTTTACTTCCATCGCCCTTGTTTTTACCACTGTTCCGTTTACAATTTTCAGGTAATTCATAAATGCGGCTGTTTCACTTTCAGTGTAGCCGTAAACATCAATATCCGTTAGTTTCGGGTTGACGATAGTAGATTTGCTTTCATAGCCCGAGAGTATCTCAATCTTTTCGCGAAACTCTTCTGCCTTTTCGAATTGGAGGTCGGCAGCATACTCACTCATCTTCTTCTTCAAATAAAATTTTACCGAGCCGAAATTGCTTTTCAGAATGTTTCGTATCTGGATAATTTCCTCATCATAATCTGCTGCCGTTTGCAATGCCTGGCATGGCCCCAGGCAATTTTTCAGGTGATATTCCAGGCACACTTTAAATTTCCCCGCTTCAATATTCTGCTGCATCAAATTCAAATTGCAGGTGCGCAACGGAAAAATCTCTTTGAGTAAATCCAAAACAATTTTGGCATTGAACACCGAAGTAAACGGACCGAGGTATTCCGAGCCATCTTTAATCACTTTACGGGTAAAAAATACTCGCGGAAAAGGTTCTTTCTTAATGCAGATGAAAGGATAGGTCTTGTCATCTTTCAACATTACGTTATATCGCGGCTGGTACTTTTTAATCAAAGAATTCTCTAACAAAAAAGCATCCTGTTCCGTATCTACAATTACAAACTCAATCTTATTGATGAAATGAATCATCCGCTTAATGCGGTTGGAGTGCATGTTGTTCGTGAAATACGAACTCACCCGTTTCTTCAAATCTTTCGCTTTACCTATGTAGATGATTTCTTCCTGCTCGCTGAGATATTTATAGATACCCGGCTGATTGGGAAGTGTAGCGCGATAGGAGTTAAACTCTTCGGAGGTCATTTTTGATACACAGTTTGCTTTGTAAAGTTTTTCGAAAACTTTTGAAACAATAATACGATTGCCTCCGTATAATTAGGTATAGTTCTTTAATTAGTGAAATAGACTAAGCAGAAATAAAAAAGGAGGAATAAAATTCCCCCCTTTTTGAAAGTTAAAGTGAAGTAGATTAATATCTGGATACGACCAATTTTTTGCTGTAAACCTTATTGCCTGCAGTAATTACTGCGGTATAGGTAGCATCAGCGAGAATATTTGTGTCGAAGTAAAGCGCATTTTCGCCTGAACTCAGATTGTGTTTGTATTGCGACAACTCTCTGCCAAGCATATCGAAAAGTTTTACATCAATACTTTGGGCTATGGTAGTATTCACAATAATTCTTGAAAGGTCTCTGGATGGGTTTGGTATAAACTCACTCACAGTAAACACATCACCGGAGGTAATCATGGCATTCACAATGTAGGTTTCTTCGTTGTGTCCGTCATTATCAATCTGGTTAAGTTTATAATAGTAAAGCACATTAGGCGCCACGCTATGGTCATCAAACGAGTAGGTTTGAGTGGTGTTCGAATTGTTATGTCCGTCAACCCATCCGATGTTGGTAAAATTAATTCCATCGGTGCTTCTCATTACCTCAAAACCACGGTTGTTAATCTCAACAGCTGTTGCCCACGAAACCTGAATAAACTCGTTGTTAACAGGTTCGGCCTTCAAATAAATAAGTTCAACCGGAAGGGCATTGTTTGATTTTGATTTCTTAATGGCAAAGTGAGAAAAGCCCGTATACACACCTCCCGGAACACCAGGATTAGTAAACGGATAGCACTGTGTGTTGCGAGTGTAGGTTACTAAATCACTCATATCTGAAACAGCGAATGGATAACCGGGAGCCGATGTGTTAGACATATCAGTCCAATTATCACCACTCTGCGAAGGGTCATCATTAACCGCACTTCTGTAGTGCATTGTTCTCCATGTTTCTTCGCTGTAATAAGGCTCAATCATTCCTTCATCTGTAAAGTTAGTAGGGAATGTTTCTAAGCTGTAAGTGCTGCTGTTATTTATATCTGAGGCATGAAAACTCCAGTAGCCGTGATTCTTAATTCCATCCTCTAAAATTACCCACTGCTGCACATTCGGGCTGCATGGATTCGGTAAAGAACCCGGCCAAACTCCATCTGCTCCGTATAGCACATTCATGCCACCATTGTCGGGAAGTTGGGTGCCACCACAACCAATACAATACTGGCTTACAGTGCCTATATATCCAAGCGGATTAGACGATCCGTTACAAAACATCCCCCTTACATCATCAGCACCATTGTCTATACTTTCAAAATTAATTCTTAGCGCTTGATAGCCTTTAGTTGCTGTTCCAATAGGATAAACATAAGGAGTGCCAGTTTGGCTTACAGCCCTCTTAAGTCCACCATCACCGTCTCCTCTTGCACCTCTGGTTTGTACAAACGAGTCAACACTACTAGTGCTCCTATTCATGGAAAGAGAAGCGTATCCTGCTATTGAATTAATGGCCGGATTTGCTATATACAATTCATAGTCGTTATTAGAGCCATCATAGGTTCTGATAACACCTTTACCACTATTGTTTGTTACCTGCGAATTTGCAGTAGGGGTATACGTGTTTCCACTGGTAGCACTTCCGAAAACAAGAGAACCCTGCACGCGAACAGGCGTTTGTAATTCGACAGCAGTTGCAGAGGTGCCTTTGTCTACTATCAAGTTATAGAAACTGTTATTAAGTGCGTCATTAAACTCGCCTACAACAGATTGGGTACCATCTCCAATAAACTTTACCGCCTTTTCGGTACCTGATCCGGGGTTGGCCGGATAAAACTTAGTACCCAAAGTATTGTCAATGTTTCCTTTCAATTCAATAACACCGTCAGTGTTTATCTCACCCTCGTTGGTTATTGTCCCCTGCACATGCAACAATGCACCTTCCTGAACATAGACCGCTGCCCCTTTGTTGTAAAAAGCATTCGGATCAAGGGTTTGAGCAGAAACGAAGAATGGAGTAAAAGACAGGAAAAGTAGAACCTTTTTCATACGGAAGTTTTTGTTTACGAATTACAACTACCAAAATAACAAGTATTATGCCTTTGTCAAGTATAAGCAACAAGTATTTTTCAAATAGCTGATAATAAGGGTATTATAATGTGCTTTGTAAGTTTTCGGAATTAGGGGTCTCTTTGAGTTTGGATAGAATACAAAACAGGGGTTGTATAATTTAATGGTATACGCTACTCAAACTCATTTCCCTTTTCTCCACTACTGTTTCCTATAAACTTCCCACAATCCATTTCAATGTTGATGCGCTCGTTAGGTGGCGGGAACTTGTGTCCGGCATTTACTTCATTCTTAAAGTTCAAACTATCGGTGTAAACCTTTTGAAAAAATTTTGCCCAAATGGGAAGTGCTGTACTGGCTCCCTGTCCGTTTTCCATACTGTGAAAGCGGATGTAACGGTCATCGCAACCTACCCATGAACCGGCAATCAAATCGGGGGTTAAACCAATGAACCAGCCGTCAGAATAATTTTGTGTGGTACCGGTCTTGCCCAGTATATCGCCCATCAGGTTCCACCGGTAGCGCAGGCGTGAAGCAGTTCCTCCCTGTACCACACTCCGCAGCATCTCAGTCATCACATAAGTAGTTTGTTCATCGAGTGCTTCATTTTTGTTGGGTACAAAATCCTGCAACACATTTCCGTTGCGGTCTTCAATACGAGTGATAAATATCGGTTCTACATGCGTGCCACTGTTAGCGTAAGTGGTATAAGCCCCCACCATTTCGAATAATGAAATATCGGCCGAACCGAGGCAGATGGAAGGCTGCACCGGTATCTCACTTTTTACTCCCATCGTCTGAACCATCTTTACCACACTCTCCGGTCCTATTTCGTGCATTAGGTAAGCTGTGACAGAATTGATAGAGTTTGCGAGCGCTTTCCGCAAACTAAGCATACCACCATACTTTCCATCGCTGTTGCGGGGAGTCCAATCCTCTAAGAGCCCGAAGCGTGGGTCCGTTTTTTCAAAAGTAACCGGTTGGTTCGGCACTTGAAAACATGGCGAGTAACCCTTATCGCGAATGGCAACGGTGTAAACAAAGGGTTTGAATGTTGAACCGATTTGGCGCTTGGTGTTAATGTTTACATGGTCGTACTGAAAGTATTTATAGTTAACACCACCAGCCCAGGCACGGATAAACCCTGATTCAGGATCAACGGCCAGAAAGCCGTTTTGTAAAATCATACGATGGTAGCGGATAGAATCATACACGCTGATAAGCGTATCTTTTTCTCCCGCTTCATCATACGAAAAAACTCTGCGCTTACCCGGCTTCTTCAAAACAGCATCAATCTCTGCTTCTGTTTTGCCCTGCTGTTTTAAATCAATGTATTCCGGACAATGCGAATAGATAGCTTTCCATTCCTTAGGAAAATCTTTCCAGGGGTCTTTGCCGGTCCAGTAAGCAAAAAACTTTTGCTGCACTTCTTCTAAATGTTCGCGCTGCGATTCTTCGGCATATTTTTGCAGCCGCGAATCAATCGTGGTGTAAATCCTTAGCCCATCTTTGTAAACATTGTATTTGCTGCCATCAGGTTTACGGTGGGAATCACACCAGTCTTTCATCCACATCCGCAAATATTCACGGAAATAAGCCGCCACCCCTTCGTTTTGCGTATCGGCACTAAAATTCAGTTTGATGGGAAGCTTAAACAGCGAGTCGCGTTCTTCGCGGGTAATGAACTTATAATTGTAAAGCTGGTCAATCACCACATTTCTGCGCTGCAGCGAAGCCTCAGCTCTTGAACGCGGATTGTACTGCGAAGGTGCTTTGAGCATACCTACCAGCACAGCCGCTTCTTCTGCTTTTAACGAGTCAACCGGTTTGCCGAAATACACATAAGCCGCTGATTTAATTCCAAATGCATTGTCGCTGAAAGGCACGGTGTTGAAATACATAGCCATGATTTCTTCCTTGGTGTAAGAACGCTCCAGTTTTACAGCAATAATCCATTCTTTCAGTTTGCGGAACACGAGCTGAATTTTGTTGAGCCGCTCGCGCGGGAAAAGGTTTTTTGCCAACTGCTGTGTCACGGTGCTTCCTCCGCCTCCACCGTCCTGACCAATAAACCCTTTTAGTACCCGCAACAAGGCGCGGAAGTCAACACCGGTATGATTAAAGAAGCGAATATCCTCTGTAGCGAGCAAGGCGTTTTTTAAATTGGGGTTGATGTTTTCATAGGCAATGTTGCTTCGGTTCTGTAGATAAAACTTGCCTATTACTTTCTTATCCGTTGAAATGACTTCAGTGGCCAGACTGCTGTTAGGGTTTTCCAGTTCTTCAAAACTGGGCATATAACCCATTTTGCCGCTGGCAATTAACCAGAACAATAGCACTACTATTAAAATACTGCTTAAAAAACCAACCCAAAGCGCAAGAAAGATATTTTTGTTCTTCACGCGGGCGAATGTAGAAAGAAAGTTGTTTTAGAAAATCGGAAGAGTTATTTGTAAACTCTCCTGAAGAACTTGTTGTATTCGTCTACATTCTTTTCAGAAAGCAGGATGCTGAAATTGGTGTTCGAAATACAGGTAATGGCGTATTGTTCAGGTTTCAAATCGTTGAAAAGTTGGTCCTGTTTCTTAATCTGGTTGAAATAAGGCATGGCATCTTCGCGGTTCTTAAACTGGCGAATGTTAATGAGTTTGTTTTTGCTGTCAATCAGCACCTGTTTGCTTACCAGTCGCTTTTCCGGCACCACCGATGAATTGTAAGCATCTACTTTAGCCATGGTGCTCATTACTGAACTTTGAGGGGTCGCAGGGTCTTTGATATAAATAATAAAGTAGTGCACCGCAGCATCGGAACGGGAGTAAGCAGAGGTGGTATCTTCTGTAACTGCCTCCGGTTGTTTAACAATAGTATCTTTTACAACCGTGTTGCTTTTTGCAATGGTATCACCGGCCGGTGTTTGTGTTTTGCCATCTGCACTTTGTGCTTTGGCGCTGGTATCTGTTTTTACATCGGCACCGCTTTTAATGGCCAGTTGTTTCGCTTCGTTCAGCTTTTGCAATAGCTCATTCTGGCTCGTATCCACCGATGAACTCATGCCCAGATATTTTGCATTCAGCGAGTCGCGCTGCAAAGTATCTTTACTCAAATCAATTTGCGGCAGCGATGACTTGTTGAGGTAAGCCAAAAGATCGGTCGCTGTTTTCTTTACTTCCACATCTTTTGTCTTGTTCACTATTTTGTTGAGTGCCTGTACATAATCGCTTAAGCGGTTTTGTTTGGCCAACACCAGTGCTGCCAGTAACTGAAACTTGGCACTCAGCGGATTCGGTTTAAAAAGATTGTCAGCCATCTCGGTTTTGTACCAGGCACTGTCTAAACTGTCTCTTGAGTAATCGTTGTAAGCCAGTTGATAGTAATTATCAACTTCCTGCTCTTTTTGCTTAGCGGCATTAATGTAATTAGGGTCGCGCAGAACTTTGGCAATCACACTTTCGGGAAACTCCTCCAGTATTTTGTTTTTGTACTCCTCTGCCTTGGCAGTTTGGCTTTGGCTTTTTGCAATCAGGTAAATGTTATAGTAACTTTCGAGCAGCAGTTTGTTTTTAGGAAAGCGTGCGTTTAGTGTTTCAAACATCTCGGTAGCCTTGCGGTTGTTGTCGAGCCCATCTTTATAAATAGTTCCGGCTGTGTAATAAGCATCTACTAACCGGTCGTTCGATTTATCTAACTTCTCGGATGTGGTGGGAATATTAGCAAGCATTTGCTCCTCAACTGTGCCCGCAACCGTGGCCGGCAATGAATCTTTAACAGCAGCGGTGGCTGAGTCGCTGGCCACAGTGTTTTCATCTTCTACAATTGCCGAACTCTTGTTTTTTCTTCTCCAGTTTTCTTCCAGTTTTCTCCTGCCCCATTTTTTAATAAAATCATTATAACCGGTGGCACGTGTGGTAGGATTGTAGAAATACCAACTGAAAGTTACACCCTGCAGAGGGTTTTGTAACTGGCTGGTGTTGGTGTTGGGTGTATTCGGTAAGTTATTCGGCTGCAATGGTTGCTGGCCCCCGTTGTTTTTCTTCTCTTCTTCTTTCTGTTCCTTCTTAAAAATAGCATCACTAACCACTTTCTTTCGCTGGGCTTCAGGCAGCGCTGCTAACTTTTGCAAGCTGTCTTCATCAGCAATTATGTTCAGTTGAGTTACTAAGTTTTCCAGCAATTTATCCCGCTCTTCTATTTCCGGATAGCGCGCATCGTTCTTCGCCATAAAACTCATGGTAGAATCGTAGAGGAATTTGGAAGCCACATAAGCTTCGTCTTCGTAATCTAACTCCGCCAGTTTCAAATAAGACAGTGCTTTCTGGTCATCATTGCTGGTTGAGAAGTCAACCGATTTGTGAAGAAACTTGCGGGCATCAGCGCGGTTGCTTTCAGCAAGCGAAAGCAAAGCCAATTCGTAATAAACCTGGTCCCAGTAATCTTTATACTTGCCATCCTTCGCCATCTTAGCCAGCAGCGAACGCATCTCGGCATTGTTGTTGCCGCCCCTGCCAAGTTTTGCCATTTTTATTTTGGCATAAAACTCCATATCGTAATTCGGATTGCTCTTCAATACCTTTTTGTAATGCTCAATGGCCTTTCCGTTGTTACCGGTTAAGGCATAGCACTGTGCCAATACAAAATGCGGACGCACCACTAATTTTTTCCGCTTCTTAACCTTCTTCGTGTTTACGTATTTCTCCAGTGGTTCAATAGCTGCCGCATATTCTTTTTGAGAAACACGTAAGTCGCCCTCTGCCAAATCCAGCAGCGGGTCAAAAGTTTTGTAGAACAAATCATCGCCTCTTACATAAGTTACAACGGAAGATGCTTCATCAAATTTATTTTGACGGGTATACGTTTTTATGAGCCACAGCAGCGCCTGACTACGGGCAGGTGTATGAATCCAGATAGAAACTTCAGGACGCTGGTCCAGTTTTTCCAGCGTTTGCGTACCGTCTTTGTTTACTATCACTTTCACTACCGGTTTCTTCTTTTTCTTCTTTGCTTTTACATAAGCTTTCACCGGCTTGCCGAGGCTCTTCATCACCTTTACATAATCTACTCCCTCTTTGTATTCGGTGGTAATAAACTTGAAACTCGCACTGGCCTTATCGTAATCGCCTTTCAGATAGTTGGCCTGACCAATCAGCAAAAAGTGATCATCGCTCCAGTTAGCCGCACCGCGCAGTTGAATAGCCAGCGTGGAGCGCTTCACCACATCTTCCAAATCGCTGGAGTAACTCGCAAACTCTTTGTAATCGCTGTAATGGTAAACCGGAATAACGGAATCAAACTTATCCTTATGGCTTTCGAGAGAAAGCTTATAAACGTTCTTCAGTTTTTCATTTGAATTAAAATAAGCGTTGTAATGCGAGGTAAGATCCAGAAATGCCTGGGTAGGCAAAATGGCATGATTGGTTGTTGAACAACCCCACATGAACACCAGCGAAATGTAAAAGAGAAATAATAATAGTTTTGTCAGCTTCAAAGCACGAAACAGTTTTGGCGAGTTATTTAACTCGTAAGCAACAAAAATATTTTGTTTTAGCAGAAATAAAAGACGGTAAACAGTGAGTGATAAGTGGCGAGTGGTGTAACCGCAGTTTAAAATGGCAGAGAAGATAAAAACCAAACAAAATAAAAACCTGAAAAACAAATTCAGGTTTGTGGTGCTGAACGATGTAACGTTTGAGGAAAAGTTTTCGCTTTCGCTCACGCGTACAAACGTCTGGATATTTCTGAGTGTGGTGGCCTTTACCCTCATTTTCTTAACCGCAGCTGCCATCATTTACACTCCGCTTAAGTACTTTATTCCGGGTTTTGGCGATTACAATTACCGGAGCCAGATTCTGCAGTTGCAGTTTAAAACCGATTCGCTTCAAAACGCTTTAGATGCGCGGGCAGTGTGGCTCGAAAATGTAGTGAATGTTGCCAACGGAAACGTTGATTCCACCAAACCGCCCAAGACAGCTGCCAACGCCACCGATAAATCGCAGATTAACCTGAATGAAGTAAAGCAGGAAGACCAGGAACTTAGAAAGGAAGTGGAGGATGCCGATAATTTCTCGCTCAGTTACAACGCTAATCAAAACAGCGGGGCAGTAGATGAGGTAAAGCAAATGCACCTGATGGATCCGGTGGAAGGTTTTGTGACTGATGAATATGATGTAAAGAAGGAACACTTCGGTATTGATATTGCGGCCAAGGCAGATGCACCGGTAAAAGCAGTGTTGGACGGGAAAATTATTTCTGCCACGTACACTTTTGAGGCGGGTTATGTTGCCATGGTGCAGCATGCCAATAATCTTATTTCTGTTTACAAACACAATTCAAGGCTGCTGAAAAAGGAGGGGGCTGTTGTAAAAGCAGGGGAGGTAATTGCCATTGCAGGCAACACCGGAGAGCTTTCAACCGGCCCGCATCTTCACTTCGAATTGTGGCACGAAGGCCGAAGCCTGAACCCCCGCGACTACATCGTGTTTTAACCTTTACCCAAAAGGGTTATATTGCATCCGCAAAATTTGAGTTAACCCTTAAAACTTGTAATCATGTTTAACAAAAACAAAACAGAAGAAGCCAACGCGGCCCTCCGCGTAATGAACCAGTTTGGTCAGGGAACTACCCTGCATGGTGACATTACTACAGAAGGTGATATCCGCATTGACGGCCGGGTAAACGGCAGTGTAACTTCTAAGTCGAAAGCGGTGATAGGCGCTACGGGTGTAATTGAAGGCGACATCAGTTGCCAGAACGCTTACATTGACGGACGTGTAAACGGAAGCATTGAAGTAAGCGAGCTTCTTATCCTGAGCAAAACCGCTTATGTGGAAGGCGATATTAAAATCAAGAAGCTGGTGGTGGAAGAAGGTGCCAAGTTCAATGGCCGTTGCTCGATGGGAACAACCCTGCATAGCGCTATGACACAAACACCGGGGGCACAACCCAAAAATGTGGAGTAACAAATCCTAAACAAAACCATATCAAAGCCAATGTTCTATGCATTGGCTTTTCTTTTTAACACCATGAAAGAAGAGTTTGAACAAGGCAAAAAGGGAATAAACAATTACCTGAAGTACTCCGGTCTGGGTTTTCAGATTGCCGGAACCGTAGCCGTGGGCGTATTTATAGGGTATCAATTGGATAAATGGTTTCAGACTTCAAAACCCTATTTTACTGCTGTTGTTTCCATCGTGTTTGTTTTTCTTGGCCTTTATTTCGGGCTTAAGGAGTTTATAAAGCCGAAGCAATAGCTCCGAAAAATTATTTTCGTGCATAACAAATGAAAGATATGATAAAGAACATTTTTGCAACTGCCCTAATCCTTTTTTTAGTCATTCAGTTCGCAACCGCGCAGGCGCCTCAGGGCATCAATTATCAGGCGGTGGCGCGTAACGCTTCGGGCGATGAGTTGGTAAGCACAAACGTATCTATCCGGTTTACCATTCACGATGGCTCTGCTTCGGGCACAGTGGTTTATCAGGAGCATCATACTTCGGTTACCAATCAGTTCGGGTTGTTTAATGTAATAATAGGTGCGGGGATAGCCGATGCGGGTACTTTCAGCGGGGTTAACTGGGCCGGAGGAAATAAATATTTACAGGTAGAGTTTGATGCGGGAAGCGGTTATACGGATATGGGAACATCGCAACTGATGAGTGCGCCTTATGCTTTGTATGCAGCCTCATCTGCCAGCAGTGCAGGGCCGGCAGGGCCAACCGGTCCGCAGGGGCCGCAGGGTGTGCAGGGAGCGCAGGGCCCACTCGGACCCACAGGTCCGCAAGGAATAGTAGGAGCTACCGGATCGCAGGGAGTGAGCGGAGTTACAGGACCAACCGGTGCGGGTGTGCAGGGAGCCACCGGCCCAACGGGAGTTAAAGGAGCCACCGGAGATACAGGACCCACCGGACCGACCGGTACAGGTATTCAGGGAGTTACAGGGCCTACCGGCCCGGGAGGCGGCCCAACGGGCCCTACCGGCAGTACAGGACCTACGGGTGCTACAGGACCGGGAGGCGGCCCAACGGGGCCCACCGGCCCTACGGGTGCTACCGGTGCCACAGGACCAACCGGTGCGATTGGCGTAACCGGAGCCACCGGCCCGCAGGGAATAACCGGTGCTACCGGTGCACAGGGTTTGCAGGGTGCGCAGGGAATACAAGGCGTGCAGGGCTTACAGGGAGTGCAGGGGGTACAGGGGCCTACCGGTGCGGCAGGAGTGGCAGGGGCAGCAGGCGCCACCGGTGCTACGGGTTTTTTAACCAGCGGCTCTACAGCCGGCAACACCCCCTATTGGAACGGAACACAGTGGGTGCTGAACAACAGCAATATTTATAACAACGGAGGTAATGTGGGGGTTGGCCTTACTCCGGCAGCGCAAAAGTTAGAAGTGGGCGGCAACATAGGTATACCGGGTGCCAACAGTTACATGTATACTTCTGCCAAAACAAAATATCTGTCTGTTCCTTCCTCCTCGTTTGCTTTAGAAAACGTGTTCCTTGTTTCCACTACCGGTATTGTGCTGGGAGGATATGCCACCGGTCAGGCGCGATGGGTGCAGGGCGGTACCGCCACTACCGATGCTTATTTGTATGCCGGTCTGAGTTTACCGGACGGTGCGGTGATAACCGCCATAGATGTATTTACCTATGATGCCTCTGCTGCCGATGAAGTAGGTGCTGAGTTATACAGTCTGCAAAACGGTAGTACCACTCCGCAGAGTTTATCGGCTACCGGTACTTCGGGTGCTGCCTTTAACGGTGGAGCGGTGACCGTGAGTGCCACCGGTATAAACCAAACTATTGATAACGCGGGCTACTCGTATTACTTGCGATTTAAAACCAAGGAAGCTACCAATACCCTGCGCCTGTATTCGGCCAGGGTTACTTATACGGTTACTAAGGAGAATTAAGCCTGAGGAGCATCACCGGTGTGTAGTTGCTTTATTTTTTTGGCCAGGCAAGCCGGACAAAGACAATCACTATTATCTGTAGGAGTTATTTTAGGTAACTCCATGCACCAGCAATGCTGCTCCGGTGAGTCGGCTCCGCATTCAAAAACAGTGTGGCATTGGGTGCAGGTTTTTTGCATAATGCAAAGGAGTTTATTGAAAGGATAACAATCTGCCTGTAAAATTTCTACTGGTTGAAAACAAACACATACGTATAAACCGGCAGGTCAATGGCATCGCCATCGTACGCTACAATGTTCAGGCACTGGTCTGAACGGTCGCTGAAGTTGGATGCAAAGCCGGTCATAATCCAGTCGGTGTAATAAGTTTTACCGCCAAGAACATTCTCTTTCAATCCCTTGGGGCTAAGCTCGGTTTTACCATTGTAGTTCAGTTTAAATTTCCAGTCTTTGGGTTTGTCGGGCAGTATGCTCAGCACACAAATTTTTTTGCCCGGATAACAAGGCGAGTAGAAATACATATCGTTAGGATGCGCGCGGCTGAATTTAGGCAGGTAGCTTTTATCGAGCGTGCCGAGTTCGTGATAGGCTTTCAGAATTACATCGAGCACATGTTGCGGCACTTGCTGCGCACTGCTTTTTTGGGCAATAAAGAACAGGAGCATGAACAGGGGAAACATTTTTTTCATTGTTATATGGTTTAGCTGAGGAAAGGTAGGGTTTTGTTGAAAACGGAAGAAAGTAAATTTTTGAAAACAACGATTGAGTAAAATAAAGAACCTCTGGATTCAACCGATGGATGTTCAGCAATCTGTATCAAATAGAAATCACTGCTTACAGTTTTATGGGGTTTAAAAACAGAATTAGGTCAAAAATTTATAAATACTTGTTTATCAGGCGGTAAGGCAGTCCATCAAGCTTGACGGAGCCGTTTTACGGTCGGTAAGGCAGTCCCTCAAGCTTGATGGAGCTGTTTTACAGTCGGTAAGGCTGTGCCTCAAACCTGACGGTGCTGTTTTACAGTCGGCAAGGCAATGTCTCAGACTTGATGGAACTGTTTTACAATCGGTAAAGTTGTGCCTCAAGCCTGACGGGACACCCTACCGGTAGGTAAGGCTATCCGTCAAAATCAATGGAGAAGTTTTACAGCCGGTAATGCAGTGCATCAAACTTGATGGAGTATCTTGCCGGTTGGTAAACCTATGCATCAAACCTGACGGAGTCTTTTACCGGTCGGAAAGACTATCCCTCAAACTTGATGGGGATGTTTTACAGTTGTTAAGACTATCCATCAAACCTGACGAAGCTCTTTACCGGTCGGTAAGGCAACGACTCAAACCTGACGATACCCCCTTTCGGTCGGTAACCGGCCACCGGTTAATTTTCAAGGAGCAGCGAGGGGCGATGTCGCCTCGCTGTGTTATGCCGCCCTTTCAGGGCTCGGCTATAAGCCCCCAAGGGGCGAAATACATTGAGCGAAGGGCATCGCCCTTCGCGTCTTTCGCATCTATGCAAATTCCGAATGATATAGCCCTGCGTAATTATATTTGCCCCATGAAAACCAACCTTCCCCTTTTAATTTGTTTCCTGCTCACCGCCTGCAACAACCCGAAACCGCAACTGGTTGAGGAAAAAACCAAGCACGTCTTCCGCTTTGAGCTAGATAGCGAGGGCAACATTACCAACGAAGAAGTAAAACAACAGCTACTGTCACTGGCCAAAGAAATAAGCATCTCGGCCGACCGTATGACGCTTACCGCTTACAGCGAGCAAACCGGCAGCGTTAAAAAGAACGAACAGATAGCATCTGAAATGGCTTATGCCGCCAAACGGCTGATGCTGCTCAACTACGAGCGGATATACTATAATGTAGGAGTAAACATAGCGGGCTACGCCAATCCGGTTGATAGCGCTAACCCTTCCTCGATGGAAAACCGCAGAATAGAGTTTACGCCTATGTAAGCTGTTTATGAACCGCCCCGCGAATAATATAGTTGAAACATGAAAGACCCTCAGGCCAATAACCCCTTGCACGGTATTACGCTCGAAAAAATCTTAAACCATCTGGTAGAGAAACATGGTTGGAAGGAAATGGGCGATTACCTCGATATCCGCTGTTTTAAATTCGACCCGAGTATAAAATCGAGCCTGGTGTTTTTGCGCAAAACCCCCTGGGCAAGGGCAAAGGTAGAGCAGATGTATCTGGATAGTATAAAGGCAGGGTAAAAAAAAACACTCAGAAAATCTTTTAATTCAAAAAAGGGGTTTACTTTTCTGCTGTAAAACAAAACAGGGTGCGGTTACAGCACTTAAAACATATACTAAATCACCGGTCATGATAAAATACCTCTTCAGCATTTTGGTTTTGTGCAGCCTCGCCACCGCCTCCACGGCTCAGTTGGTGGTGCAGATAGATGCAGGCTCACGCGCCTCTTATGGCTTTATACAGTCGCTCAGTATTGATAAAAACGGCAAGTGCCAATATGTGAAATATGATGTAAGCACATCGGCCATTAAAGATTCATCTTCCTTTAGTATTACACCTACGCAACTTAGCGGGTTTTTAAACAAAGCCGAAAGTTCAGGCTTCTTCAGCCTTAATCAGGAATATCACAAAGGGGTAGACGGGGCAGGTATTTTTATTGCCCTTAACAAAGGAGGCAAAAAGGGGAGTGTGGATTTAAAGAACACCGATTTGCCCGCCATCAACTCGCTCATTGCCACGCTCAATACCATTTTAGAGTCGCGCAAAATCACAATTTATTACGGGCAGAAATAAACCACCAAAACAAACCGGTATGAAGAAATTTTACCTTTTTCCGCTGCTGGCGGGCTTGCTATCCATACAAAGTTTTGCTGCCGAGCAACATGCCACCACCGTGGTACGCGATAAAACCAACCCCTGTAAGGTGCAGTTGATTATTCAATTAGGAATTGAAGGCAACGATAAGGATGTAGATACCGTGCGCATGCAGCTCGAGCCCTGCTTTGCCAATGCCTGTCCGCTGCCTTGCACCGATGGCACCCCCGGTTGCGCGGTGCATACTACGCTGGTTATAAAAAAATGGTCTGCCATTCCCGAAGGCGACCGTAACGGTTTTCACCATATCAAAATGGTTAATAATGATGGGCTGCCCTCGTTTGTTGATGCGGTGGGTACCGCCAATGCCGGCCCTACCGGTGGCGAATGGCGCAGGGGCGTTCATCCCCTTACTTACTGCCACGAGGTGCTGCACCTCTGCGGCCTGCCCGACCGCTACTGCTCAAGAATATGGGACAGTATTAACGGGAGAATTATTGCCGATGTAAAATGTGTACCCGGCCCTGACCCTAATTATGACCATTGCTGCAATCCCGGTGCGCGGAATGTGATAGGCAAGCGCTGCAGCAACCCCTGCGAAGGCCATGAACATGACTTGATGAGTAATCTGGGGTCGGAGTTGAGCTGCAGCAATATGCTGGAGATAGTAACTAAAGCAGGGCTGGCTGCGTGCCCCGAAGAGAGTTGCAAAAAACCTCAGACGATTATACCTGAAACGTATCACGCAGGGGAGGTAGACAGCAACGGTAACTCGATACCGCTTCAGATTGGAGGGGCGATTCGCTTTGGGTACGAAGGCTACCAAACTATTGCTAAGGACGTAACACCGGTGGATAAAAACCTTTACAACGGAGCAAACGTGGCCGCATCTTTCGATATTCAATATCACATAAAGCCCGAACTTTACGTTCACGGAAGGATAAGGCTGGTCGATTTTTCGCAGGTAACTTATAAAGACCACGAAGTTAACACCACCGGAGGGTATACCATTGAAAATACATTCAGCAGCAGTTATCAGTTTCACCAAACCGGTATTGATGCCATGGTGGGTTACGAAGTGTACCCGAACCTGAATATTTACGGGGGGCCTTACATGGATTTAAACTGGATGACCAACACTAACAGCCGCTCGGTGGTTACCACCACCTTCATGGGCAATACGACTACGGATACTTATGGCGATAAGAAATTCGAACGCCTCGACCAGACTTATTGGCGGAACAATATTGTAAGCGGTGGCTTTAACCTGGGCATTAATTACGATTTACCGCTTTGCGGAAACTGGCACGTTCAGCCGTTTTTAGAGGCGCGGTTTCCGTTCACCAAGCCGCTTACATACAAGCCTAATCCCAAAGATTACGGCAACTATCTCTTTAACCTCGATGCCGGTGCTACCTTTGTTATAGGAGTTCCGTAGGTTGTTTTGTTTTTATAGGCAAGAGAGTAACAGCAAAAAGCCACTCTCTCATTTTTACTGCTAATCGGTCGGTTTATGCCCTTGTTATAACGCCTATCTTATTCACATTTCAACACTGCTCTTTTTTTATTTTTGATGTGTACCGGCTGAAACCCTTTGCCACAAAGGGTTTCAGTATTCTATTTATATTCTGTCCAGACTCCTATTTTAAATAGAAAATTTACGTATCATTTTTTGGTTATTTAACTACCGAAACACATATTTGCCGCGAAATTTTACAATTCCATGACAATTCTCTTCTCCATGAAGTTAGAAAATACCTTTAGCCGTTCCCGAAAATTTACCCTCACCACCTTTTTAACTATCCTTTTAAGTTTAGGATTTTTCTTTGCCAGCGCAGAAGTTGACAAAGCACAGTGGGCGGATGGTAAGTCATTATTTAAAAGCAACTGTGCGGCCTGCCACAATCCAAAGGCAGACGGAACAGGTCCTGCTCTTCAGGGGGTAACCGCCCGTTGGGAAGCAGCCGGTGAGTATCAGGGCAAAAGCGGCAAGCAATGGCTGAATATCTGGATTAAAAACTACAACGATGCCGTAAAAGCCAATTATAAATATGCGGTAGACATGGAGGCCAGTCGTCCTTCAGGCATGAACGTGTTTGCTTCGCTCAAGGATGAGGATATTGACAAGATACTGTTATATACAGAGAATCCTGACTTTGGTGCAGGTGCTGCAAAAACAACAGCCGTAGTGGAAACTGCCGCCCCTGAAGATAAAGGCCCTGGTGCAGTTCTTTATGTTTTTGTGTTCTTTCTTTTATTGTTAATAGTTATTCTGATAGGGGTAACGAACCAGCTCGATAAAATAGTTGCTGAAAAAAGAGGGGAGCCGGTAGTTGCAAAAACTCCTTTCTATAAAACTACTAACTTTAAAGTAGCCGTGTTTCTACTCGTTTTTGTATATGGAGGCTATAAAACCGTAGATGTGTTTACCCACTTTGGGCGGCAGCAGGGCTATCAACCAAGCCAGCCTATTAAATTCTCCCATGCCCTGCATGCAGGAACGCATAAAATAGATTGCCAGTATTGTCACAGCACGGCTAATACCGGTAAGCACTCGAATATTCCTTCCTTAAATACCTGTATGAACTGCCATAAACAGGTGAGCAAAGGTCCAAAATACGGCACCGAAGAAATCGCCAAAATTTATGCGGCCGTAGGTTGGGACGCTTATAATAAGACTTACGACCTGAATAAAGCCAAGCCCGTAGAGTGGACACGTATCCACAACCTGCCAGACCATGTATATTTTAACCATGCTCAGCATGTGAATGCGGGTAAAGTAAAATGCCAAACCTGCCACGGTAACATTCAGGAGATGGAAGAAGTTTATCAGTATTCTCCTCTTTCCATGGGTTGGTGTGTCAACTGTCACCGTAATACAGAGGTGCAGTTTGCTTCTAACAATTACTATGGCGCTTACGAAAAAATTCACGAAGAGTTGAAGAACAAGAAACTGGATAAAGTAACCGTGGAAAGAATAGGTGGAGCAGAATGTCAGAAATGCCATTATTAAAAAACTCCCAAACCCCCGATAAGGGATTAAAGGCAAAAACTAAACGAAAAAATTAAAACCAAAAGCAAAATATAACCTGCATAAACAAACCCCTTTCGGGGTGCGCGAAACGCAGGGGCTTTTAAATCAACAATATGTCAGATAAAATCTACTGGAAAGGATTAGAAGAGAAGGAACAGTTGGAAGGCTACCGCGCTATTGCCGGAAAGGAATTCGCTGAAGAACTTCCTGTTTTAAGTTCTATCACCGAGCCGATTACCACCGGTAAGTCAAACAGAAAAGATTTCTTGAAGATGCTTGGTTTCAGCACTACGGCTGCGGTAATTGCGGCAAGCTGCGAAATGCCTTTGCGCAAATCTATTCCTTACGTGTGGAGACCGGAGGAAATTGTTCCCGGTACAGCTAACTGGTACGCTTCTACCTTCTACCAAGGGGGCGATTACGGAGCGGTGTTGGTAAAAACACGTGAAGGCCGTCCTATTAAAATTGAAGCCAGAGATAAAAAGAATGCCCGTGTAACTAAAGGCGGTTCAAGCGCCCGTGCACAGGCTTCGGTATTGAGTTTGTATGATGGGGCACGTTTCCGCAATCCGAAAAGAGGAAAAGAAAACATTACCTGGGAAACTGCCGATAAGGAAGTGGGAGAGAAGTTGAAAGCCGCTGCTGCTTCTGGCAAAGTGGTGTTATTCTCTTCATCGGTTATTTCGCCTTCTACCAAAGCAATAATTGCCGACTTCGGCAACTCACTGGGCGCAGGTAAGTTTGAGCACCTGGTTTATGATGGTATTTCTTATTCGGGAATCTTAGATGCCAACGAAAAATCTTTTGGCAAGCGTTTAATTCCTTCTTACAATTTTGCTCAGGCAAAAGTAATTGTGGGTGTAGGTGCCGATTTCTTAGGTACCTGGGTTTCACCGGTTGAATTTTCTGCTGACTACGCGGTTAACCGCAGAGTAAGCAAAGACAAAGCCGAGATGAGCCGCCACATTCAGATTGAATCGGTTCCTACTATCACCGGTTATAAAGCAGATACCCGTATTTCGCAAAAACCTTCCGAAATGCATGGCTCATTGGTTGACCTGTATAATATAGTAACCGGTGCAGGTTCCTCTAAAAACGAAAAAATAAACAAAGCCGGTAAAGAATTGCTGGAAGCTAAAGGTGCTTCGCTGGTGGTTTGCGGCTCTAACAATACCGATGCACAATTGGTGGTGAACGCTATCAACAACGCGTTAGGTAACTATGGAACTACCATTACCTGGGACAGACCATATTACACCAAGCAGGGTTCAGATAAAGCTATCAGTACCTTAATCAACGGGTTAAATGATGGCAGTGTTAAGGGTGTTTTGTTCTATGAAAGCAATCCGGTTTATAATTCACCTGTGAAGGGTTTGGCAGAGGCATTGAAGAAAGCAGAAGTATCTGTTTCTTTCGCTAACCGTTTAGATGAAACAGCGGAGGCTTGCAATTATATTCTGCCGGATAACCACTGGCTGGAAAGCTGGAACGATGCAGAACCTAAGGAAGGAATTCTGAATACCACACAACCGGCAATTTCAAAATTGTTTGATACCCGTCCGGTGCAGGAAAGTTTAATGAAGTGGGCAGGTAAGGAAGGGTCTTACTACGAATACATTAAAAAATACTGGGAGGAAAATTTCTACGGCCGGCAATCTACCTACCCGGGATTTTGGGTTTTTTGGGATAACGCAGTAGCCGATGGAGAAGTTGAATTGCCGGCAACCGGTAGTGCTTCCTATAACGATGTAGGTGTTGCCGAGGCAGTAGCCGCTTTCAGCGCATCTGCTTCTACTTTGGGCGATGTGCAGGTTCGTTTCTACGAATCAATTGCTTTAGGCGATGGATACTGGGCAGATAATCCGTGGATGCAGGAATTACCTGATCCGGTTAGCAAAGTAGCTTGGGATAATTACATTATTGCTAACCCGCGTTGGATGAACAAGAACGGGTACAACATTGACCCTGATTTTAAAGCAAAGGAGTATGCTGTCGCAAAATTGACGGTAAACGGACAGTCGGTAGAGTTACCGGTAGTGGGTGTTCCCGGCACACCGGAAGGAGTTTTTGGTGTAGCACTTGGTTACGGTCGCGATGCGGTAGCGCATGCTGAGTTGAAAACCGGAAAGAATGTGTTTCAAATGCTTGGCAAAAGCGGGGATAATTTCGTTTATGCTGCCAAAGCAACAATTGAAAAAACAGGAACTGTTCAGAAAGTGGGTATTACCCAAACTCACTTCAACATTACCATGCAGGATTTGGGTGGCGTGAAGACAAGAAAAACAGTCAAGGAAGCCACGCTGAACGAATACAAGAAAAAGAAGAATGCCGGTAATGAAGACCGTGAACTAATACTGGAGGAAATGGTAACTCTTTACTCTGAGCATGAGTATCCCGGTCATCACTGGACAATGGTGATTGACCTGAACACCTGCACCGGTTGCGGTACATGTGTGGTAGCTTGTAATGCAGAGAATAATGTACCGGTAGTTGGAAAGGACCAGGTAATCCGCGGCCGCGAGATGCACTGGATGCGTATTGATCGTTACTATACCGGTGAGGCCGATAATCCGGATGTGGTTTTCCAGCCAATGCTATGCCAGCACTGCGATAACGCACCTTGCGAAAACGTTTGTCCGGTTGCCGCTACCAACCACAGCAGCGAAGGCTTGAACCAGATGGCCTACAACCGTTGTATCGGGACGCGTTACTGTGCTAATAACTGTCCTTATAAGGTAAGAAGATTCAACTGGTACGATTATCAGCAAGCGGATGCTTTCGATAAGCAATACGGCACCAGCAACGATATGAACATGGCTTCTGAAACATTGGGATTGCACGAACCATTGACAAGAATGGTGTTGAATCCGGATGTAACGGTTCGCTCACGCGGTGTAATGGAAAAATGTTCTTTCTGTGTTCAACGCCTGCAGACCGGTAAATTAGAAGCCAAGAAAGAAAATAGATTACTTACTGATGCGGATGTAGTTACTGCTTGCCAGAATGCTTGTCCTACCAACGCTATCAGTTTTGGTGACAGAAATAACAAGGAAAGCGAAGTGCTGAAGCAGTTCAATGATGAGAGAACATTCGGGGTAATCGAAGAAATTCACACCATGCCGAACGTGCTTTATTTAACACAGATTCGCAATAGAGAAGAAGAAAAAAAATATGAAGTGATTGATTACTATCACGAGAAAGCATAAACAAACAGATTAACTGATTTAAATTAACTGATTAATTTTTAAAGAATGCACGCATACGAATCAGAATTCCGGGAGCCGCTCATCAATGGGATGGATAAGAACTATACGAAGATCACCGATGATCTCGTTGCTCCGGTAGAAAGAAACTCAACCATGTGGTGGATTGCCACTTTGCTCACCGGTGCCGGTGCTGCTTTTTTCGTTTTCTGTTTGGGTTGGACCGTTTGGTTCGGAATCGGAACATGGGGGTTGAACAAAACGGTTGGCTGGGCATGGGATATCACCAACTTCGTTTGGTGGATCGGTATCGGTCATGCGGGAACTTTGATTTCAGCGATTCTCTTATTGTTCCGTCAGCGTTACAGAACCGGTATTAACCGTGCCGCAGAAGCAATGACCATCTTCGCGGTAATCTGCGCGGGTATGTTCCCTATCTTCCACATGGGTCGTGTTTGGGATGCAGGTTTTATCTTCCCCTTACCAAATACAAGAGGACCGCTTTGGGTTAACTTCAACTCTCCGCTTCTTTGGGATGTGTTTGCGATATCCACTTACTTCTCGGTGTCCTTATTATTCTGGTATTCTGGTTTAATGCCCGATTTTGGAACAGTGCGTGACCGTGCAAAAGGTAAATGGCGGAAATACATTTACAATCTTCTTTCATTTGGGTGGCAGGGTTCTGCTAAACAATGGCAACGTTTCGAATCCCTTTCGTTGGTTTTGGCAGGCCTTTCTACGCCACTCGTACTTTCGGTTCACACGATAGTAAGTTTTGACTTTGCCACATCGGTTATTCCCGGATGGCATACCACCATTTTTCCTCCATACTTTGTTGCTGGTGCAATATTCTCGGGTTTTGCTATGGTGGAAACTTTGATGTTGATTTCAAGAAAATTATTCAACCTCGAAGATTACATTACGGTTAACCACATCGAATCTATGAACAAAATTATTGTTCTCACCGGTTCAATAGTTGGTATTGCTTATTTAACCGAGTTGTTCATTGCCTGGTACTCAGGATTTCTTTATGAGCAATTTGCGTTCTACAACCGTATTCTGGGAAAGTATTTCTGGGCTTACATTATCATGATGAGTTGTAACGTAATCAGTCCACAGTTTTACTGGTTCAAATCTTTGCGCAGAAACCTTTGGGTAACATTTATCCTTTCCGTTTTTGTGAACATAGGAATGTGGTTCGAGAGATTCGTAATTATCGTAACTTCGGTTGCTGATGATTACCTTCCGTCAAGCTGGGCATATTTCTCGCCAACATGGGTAGACGTTGGAATATACACGGGTTCTATTTCTGTGTTTTTGTTCTTGTTCTTATTATTCTCCCGCTTCTTCCCGACTATCGCTATTGCTGAGGTGAAAGCAATTTTCAGAATATCATCGGAAGTGGCGAAAGCAGAAAGAGCGAAAGCAGAAAAAGCAACACACGGAGGATTTATGGGCTTTCAAACCGTTGGCCCTTTAGATAAAGATTCAAAAGGCAATTAATTAGTAATTAAGAAAACAGTAATTCAATATACATGGAAAGCACACCAAATAAATTTGTTGTCGGTCTTTGGGACCATGAAGAGGTTTATCTTCATGCCATTGAGCACATCCGCGCAAAAGGAATTGAGATTTACGACAGCCTGACCCCGTTTCCGGTTCACGGATTGGAAGATGCACTTGGCTATAAAGAATCCCGTTTGCATACTGCCGGATTTTACTTTGGGGCAACCGGGTTGATATTGTCACTCACTTTTATGACGTGGGTAATGACTACCAATTACCCTATCAACTTTGGAGGTAAACCTAATTGGGCGGTTCCGTCTTTTATTCCTATCGCTTTTGAGCTAACGGTATTATTTTCTGCATGGGGAATGACCTTGACTTATTTGGTGCGTAACAAATTATGGCCCGGAAGAATCCCGAGAATTTATGACAAAAGAACCACCGATGACCGTTTTGCTTTGGTGTTTGACGCGGAGAAAATTTCTGCCCAACAAATCAGCGACATTAAAAGTTTATGCACAAAAGAGGGAGCGGTAGAAGTAAAGGACAAAATATTTGGAGAAGGGGAATAAAAAAATCCGGTCATAGAGGGGTGCAAAAGCAAATACAAAAATAGAAACAGAAGAAAAAATGGAAATAAAATCATACAACCAAAAATTAAAAACCGTCTTTAAAGTTCTCTTCGGGAGTGTGTGGGGTGTTGTTATTTGTCTTTTGCTTTCATCGTGTGAGCGTGCAGGAAAAGATCAGACCGGCAATATTTACATGCCCGATATGACTTACTCGAATGCATATGAAACGTATTCAGCCAGTGAAATCACCACCCCTGAAGGAAACAACATGAGTGCACGAAAACCGGTGGCAGGAACTATTCCCTACGGATATATTCCGGATGATGTAAAAATAAAAACCAATCCTGCTTTGCTGATGAGTTATGTGGCGAAGAACCATTATTCGTACAATCCGGATCAACAGGATGCGGATCGAATTCGAGCAGCCAGCGAAATTGAGGACCCGCTTGAAGCAAGTGCGGAAAATTTAGCCGAAGGGAAAAGATTGTATGAAATCAACTGCACACCTTGTCACGGTGAGAAGGGCGAAGGAAATGGTCAACTCATTGAACTGCCTGGAGGAGGAGACGGACCTTATACATCACGACCTCAGCCGTACAAAACCCTGTTGCCTTTGTTGAAAGACGGAGCAATTTTTTACAGTCTGAGTTATGGAAAAAATATGATGGGAGGGTACGGATTCCAACTTTCGGTTAACGAAAGATGGCAGATTATTCATTACATAAAGAGTTTAGCAGAAACGCCAGCCGTTGCTACCAGTGATGCAACTAAAACAGAAACTGTTGCTGAAAAAAAATAATAATACGAAACCGAAAATAGATAAACGATGAACGAAACTTTTGAATTTACCGGCAAACTGAAGAAGCAGCTCTTCATCATGATGGGCATGGGTTTGCTCGGATTAGTGGTTGTTTTCTTCCTGTATCCTGAAAATAGTCACGCGCGCCTGTGGTCAAACATTTTGGCGAACACGTACTACTTTACCGGCATCTCTATATTCGGAATGTTTGCGGTAGCTGCCGGCACATTGGCTTACGGAAGTTGGCATATTCTGGTAAAAAGGATTTTTCTTTCTCTTGCTGCATTTGTTCGAGTGAGCGGTTTTGTGTTAGTGTTGATTGTAGTTCTTGGTTTATTAAACGTACATACTTTGTACGACCATGTAAAACATATTCTCCACGAAAACCCTGTTGCTGAAATCCACACCACCAAAGTTATCTATTTTGCACCGGTTTTTTGGATCAGTCGCTTGTTAGCGTATGCATTTCTTTGGGCACTCTTTTCTTGGGGAATGAATAAATTTTTCGGACGCACCGACCAGACCGATCCTAAAGTTTATAAGCAGTCAAAATTATTAGCAGCAGCCTTTATTGTAACTTTTGCCGTTACTGAATCGGCAGCAAGTTGGGATTACATTATGTGTTTAGATACACATTGGTATTCTACACTTTTTGGATGGTATAATTTTGCCAGCTACGGTTGTGCAGCTTGGGCAATGACTATTCTGTTAGTTATTTATCTGAAATCAAAAGGATACATGAGCCGTGTAAACGAAAACCATGTGCACGACTTAGGAAAACTTTTGTTCGGCTTCTCTATCTTTTGGACATACCTTTGGTTTGATCAGTTCATGTTACAGTGGTTTGCGAACATCCCGGAAGAAACTTCTTTTTGGGTAAAAAGATTTGGCGAAGGCTATTTTAAGTTCACCATTTTTGGGGCGTTACTCATTAACTTTCTTTTTCCTCTTATCTTTTTGATTACGAGAAGTTCAAAGAGAAATTTTAAAGTCATTGGTTTTGGCTCAGCCTTACTCATCTTTGGTCACTATGTAGATTTTTTTAACTACACCTTTGTTGAGCCAAACTGGAATAAAGAGTTGCAACACGGTCATCATGCAAGATTGCAGACTGAAAAAGTTATACTGTACGCTCAACATGAGGAACATCCCTCGGCCGTATCGGATGCTACACCGCCTCATGAAAATAAAGATGCAGTAGCCGTGGAGGTAAAACAGGAAGTTGCACCGGCACATGGCGGGGATAAACTAACTGCAGGGCATAATGGTCACGAAGCAACAGTTACAAATTTTGCTGGAATCGGAATAGGAGAGTTGTTGGTGTTCATCGGATTTTTGGGAGCTTTCCTATTTGCCTTTTTCCGCAATTTGGCCAAGCGGCCTATTATTCCTGAGAACGATCCTTATTTGAAAGAAAGCGAAAGAATTGTGGTTATTTACTCGTAAATTGAATTTGAAAAACTGAAAGAAATAAAATCATCATGACGGCATTTTTAATTTTTACCACGATTGTATTGTTGTTTGTTGCTCTTCTTCTGATTGCGAGAGCAAGCGAATTAGCTTCCGATTTGAAAAATGGGAAGGTAGATTACTCAAGCCAAAGCAGATGGAATGGCTATTTTTTATTAGCCTTGCTAGTATTGATGTTTGTAGGTTCTGCCTATAGTTTTAAAATACTGATGCCGGTACTGCTTCCGCAGGCAGCGTCTCTCCACGGTGTTAATACAGACTTCCTTTTTAATGTTACCATGTTAATTTTGTTGGTTGCTTTTGTAATTACTCAGGTAGCGTTGTTTTATTTTGCCTACCGCTATAACGAAAGTTGGGGACACGAAGCGTATTTCTATCCTCACAACAATACACTCGAGATAGTTTGGACAGCCATTCCCGCTATTGTTCTCACCGTTTTAATTGCTATGGGCTTGTATGAGTGGATGCGGATTTTTAATGTAGATGCCCGCGATAAAAACATGATGGTAATTGAGGCTACAGGTAAACAGTTTAACTGGATGATCCGTTATTCCGGTAAAGACGGAAAGTTTGGTGAGCGAATTATCGACCAGGAACATGTATCTCCCACTAACGAGTTAGGCATTAACTGGAATGACGCTAAAAGCCATGATGATTTTATGGCCGATAAACTTTACTTGGTAAAAAACAAACCGGTGCTGATGAAATTGGGGGCACAGGATGTATTGCACAGTTTCTTCCTTCCCCACTTTCGCGTAAAAATGGATTGTGTGCCTGGTATTCCAACCGAGTTTTATTTTGTTCCTACGATGACAACCGTTGAAATGCAGAAGTATTTAAGTACCCAACCGTGGTGGCAAACCATCAATCCGGAAAGCGGTCAGCCTCGTTGGCAGACATTTAAGTACGAGTTAGCGTGCGCGGAGTTATGTGGTAAATCTCATTATGGAATGCAGCGCGATGTAGTGGTGGTTGAGCAAAAAGAATACGATGAGTGGTTTGCTAAACAAACTCCAATGTATACGCCACCGGTTGCTGAAGTACCGGCCGCTGCTGAATCAGCAACTGTAGAAGAGGCAAAAAAGCCAACCGCTATGTTGGAGAAAAAATAATTTTAGAAGAAATAAATAAAGAGAAATGGAAACCGCAACAGCACACGCTGCTCACCATGAACATGTTCACGGACATGAGGAACAGCATCACGAAGAAACATTCCTGACGAAATACATTTTCAGTCAGGACCATAAAATGATTAGCAAACAATTTCTGATTACCGGAATTTTCTGGGGAATTGTTGGCGGGTTGCTTTCGGTTCTTTTCCGTATGCAGCTTGGCTGGCCTAATGAATCTTTTCCTTTCCTTGAAACATTTTTGGGAAAATGGGCCGAAGGCGGAAAGATAAGTCAGGAGTTTTACTACTCTTTAGTTACAATGCACGGAACCATTTTGGTGTTTTTCGTTCTGACCGGTGGATTGAGCGGAACGTTTGCTAATCTCCTGATTCCTTATCAGTGCGGTTCACGAGATATGGCTTCGCCATTTATCAATATGCTTTCGTATTGGTTCTTTTTGGTGGCAGGTGTAGTAATGTTTTTCTCCTTCTTCATTCAAACAGGTCCAGCCTCGGGAGGGTGGACAGCATATCCACCGCTTAACGGTATGAGAGATACCGCAGTGAACCTTGGTTCCGGCCTTGGATTCGATTTATGGATTTTGGGGATGTCGCTGTTTATTGTTTCTGCATTACTTGGAGGGTTAAATTACATTGCCACTGTATTGAACATGCGTACCAAAGGAATGAACATGTTCCGTCTTCCTCTTACCGTTTGGGCGCTGATGTTTACTGCCGTAATCGGAGTGCTTTCTTTCCCGGCATTGTTAGCCGGCTGCGTTCTTTTGGAGTTTGACCGGTTGCTTGACACCAGTTTTTATCTCAACAACATTATCATTAACGGAAATTTATTGGGTTACAAAGGTGGTTCACCTATTTTGTTCCAGCACTTGTTTTGGTTTCTTGGTCACCCTGAGGTTTATATTATTATTCTTCCAGCCATGGGTTTGGTGTCGGAAATTCTTTCCACACAATCTCGCAAGCCTATTTTCGGCTATAAGGCGATGGTTTTCTCTATTCTTACTATTTTGGTGTTATCATTTGTTGTGTGGGCACACCATATGTTTGTAACCGGGTTGAATCCAAACCTGGGTGCGGTATTCACTCTCTTTACTTTGTTGATTGCCATTCCATCAGCAATTAAAGTTTTTAATTGGATTGGAACTGTTTGGAAAGGAAAGGTGAGGTTGAGTACTCCCGCCTTATTCGCCATTGGGTTTGTTTCTATGTTCATTACCGGAGGGTTGACCGGTATTATTTTGGGAAATTCAGCTATTGATATTCAGTTGCATGATACTATGTTTGTGGTGGCACACTTCCACATAGTGATGGGAGTATCAGCTTTTTTTGGAATGTTTGCCGGAGTTTATCATTGGTTCCCACGTTTGTATGGAAGATATATGAACGAAACGCTTGGGCAGCTTCACTTTTACATTACCATGATTGGAGCGTATGCTATTTTCTTTCCTATGCACTTTATGACCGGTTTGCCGCGCAGATATTACTCGTATGCAAACTTCGAAACCTTCAACAACTTTAACTTCCTTGCAGAGTTTATAAGTATTGCGGCAATTATCGTTTTTGCGGGGCAACTTATTTTTGTTGTGAATTTCTTTTATAGTATTTTCAGAGGAAGAAAGCTGGCAGTGGAAACAACTGTAGATGGTTATGGTTATGGTAACCCTTGGGGAGCAACCACTATGGAGTGGAGTGCCCCAATAGAAAGATTACACGGCAACTGGCCTGGCGATATTCCGGCTGTTCACCGTTGGCCTTACGATTACAGTGTGAACGGAAGAGAATATATTCCGCAAACGGAACCATTAAAACCGGGCGAAGTACCACACGATTAATAGCCCGCAACCACTTAGGGGCTTAAATGGAAAAAACATAACAGAGAAAAATAAGTTTGTGAACGCGCAATCAAACATAAGTATAGAGACCAAGGTCCCCTTTTTGGGGTTGTGGGTGAAGTTGAGCGACTATGCTACGCTGGCAAAGTTTCGCCTTAGCTTTTTGGTGGTGTTCTCTGCAGTCATTGGTTACTTGTTTGCCTCACCTGTTTTTATCGGTGTTACTAATATTGTTCTTCTTGCTATTGGAGGAATGTTGGTGACTGGTGCATCAAATGCTATCAATCAAATTATAGAAAGAGATATTGACAAGTTGATGGCGCGCACACAAAGCCGTCCGTTGCCAACAGACAGAATGAATGTGCTCGAAGCAATTTTGGCGGCAGGTGCTATGGGCATTTCCGGCATTATAGTTCTCACTTATTTTTTCAATCCAACAGCCGGAGTTCTCTCTGCTATTTCGCTATTGAGTTATGCATTTGTCTACACCCCGCTTAAAAGAGTTTCTTCTATTGCGGTTTTTGTGGGAGCAATTCCCGGAGCATTGCCACCAATGATTGGTTATGTGTGCGCAACCGGTGCTATTGATTTTGTAGCGGTGTTGTTGTTCAGCATTCAATTTATTTGGCAGTTTCCTCATTTCTGGAGCATTGCATGGATTCAGTTTGAAGATTATAAGAAGGCCGGGATTATGTTGTTGCCTTCCGCCAGCGGCAAAACCCGAATGAGTGCCATACAAAATGTTATTTACTGCGCCATGCTTTTGGTAGTTTCTATGATGCCTTACTTTTTTTATATGGTTGGGGGGCCGGGAAGCATTTTTATAGCAGCAGCAGGAGTTGTTTTTTTATGGATGGCATGGCAGCATTACCGGAAATGCGAAGATAAAACTGCCCGGGTATTGATGTTTGGTTCGTTTTTATATTTGCCGGTTGTGCAGTTGGCCTTGGTGATTGGGAAAATATGAGCGTTATTTTGAGTGAGCAGGAGATATTAAAAGAGAAAACCGAATACACTGGTGTTCATCCGCAGAAATTTGCGTTGTGGATTGCGATGGCTTCGATGAGTATGTTCTTTGCAGCGCTGACGAGTGCTTTGTTAGTGAAAAAGGGAGACTACCGCAGTTGGGAAAATTTCAGGTTGCCAACGGTTTTTCTTTTCAGCACGATTACCGTAATCTTTTTGAGTGTGTGCATTCATGCAGCACTTATCAGTTACCGTAAGGCAAAGTTTGTTCGGTTTCGCTGGCTGATGTTCTTTTCATTTTTGTTGGGTTGTTTGTTCCTTGCATTTCAGCTAACCGGATGGGGCGTAATGGTACAGGGCGGTATGACATTGAAAGAGAATCTTTCCGGTTCTTTCCTTTATGTTATTACCGGTGCACACGGAGTGCACATTATAGTGGGTTTAGTAGTAATGCTGATGTTTTTAATTCACGCAGTGCGCAACCGGAAGGATCCGATTTACGAATTGCGGAATATTATTAACCCAAAGCGCCAATTGAACCTGGAGTTGCTGGTGAGTTTCTGGCATTATGTAGATGCGGTGTGGGTTTATTTATATGTGTTCTTTTTTCTGAATTATTAATAGCATCATCAAATAAAAATTTAAAATTTCGATATGTCAGCACAAGCCACAGGTCATCATGGAGAAGAGAGGGCGAAAGAACTTTGGGGCGGGGGAGCCTCGCCTTTCAGAATAGGATATGGTAAAGTAATGATGTGGTACTTCCTCATCTCCGATACGTTTACATTTGCTTCCTTTTTGGTGGCGTACGCATCGTTGCGTTTTTCGCAATCGGCAGACTGGCCTAAACCGGCCGAAGTGTTCTCTTCTATTCCTATTCATGGTTTAGATGGTATGAATCTTCCGTTAGTGTTTGTAAGTTTTATGACATTCTTGCTCATTTTAAGTTCATGGACTATGGTGCGCGCGGTGCAGGAGGGTTACCGGATGAATAAAAACGGTGTGGTAAAGTTTCTGATTCCGACTATTCTTTGCGGAATTGCATTTTTGGGCTGCCAGTATTTAGAGTGGACTCACTTAATAAGCGAAGGTATGACCACTACTACAGTCGCTGCCACTACCAAAGTTCAAAATTTCGGTCAGTTGTTTTTTGTCATTACCGGTTTCCATGGAATGCACGTTCTGGGTGGTGTGGTGCTTAACACCTGGCTGGCGGTTTCTGCAGCTAACGGAAAATTCGATAAAGTTGGCCACTACGAAATGGTGGAAAAAATTGGACTCTACTGGCACTTTGTTGACTTGGTTTGGGTGTATGTATTCCTTTGCTTTTATCTTCTTTAAACCACTGAATTTTCCGAAAGGGAACTTTGGATACAATTTTGAAAACAGAAAAATAAAACAATATGAACTTTGACGAACCGGTACAGGGCCACTTACATTGGACACAAGGAGAGTACGATGACAGCAAGAAAGATGTGATGAAAACTATCATCATTCTTTCGGCAGTAACCATTGCCGAAGTGGGAATTGCCATTGCCTACGACCATTTTATGGGCGATAAAGGCACCGGTAAAATTTTCATTAACCTGATCATGGCTATTGCCTCCATCATAAAAGTGTATTTTATCATGGGAACTTTTATGCACTTAAAGCACGAAAAGAAGTGGTTTATCATGACCGTGCTTTTTCCATTTTGTTTTTTAGTGTGGGCCATTATAGCTTTTACTTATGATGGTGCAAGTACGGAGACCATGCGCACCTGGCTGAATTTATTTTAGGCATACAGTGTTTAAATAATAAACGGCATCCCGCAATTTGCGGGATGCCGTTTTGTTTCATAGGTACTGTTCATGTTCCTTTCCATTGATCAGGAGAGATTTCAGAACTTTCAGATTATGTATTCCTAATGACTATCCGGTTGTTTACCTAAATCAAAGCGCGCTGTCATTCCGAACGAAGGTTTCCGTAGAGAGGAATCTTGTATTTCCTCTGGAAGAATACAAGATGTTTCACTTCGCAGAGCCTCGTTCAACATGACAACATCATAATGGCGTATTCTAGGTATGAATGCGGATAGTCATTGTATTCCTTTTTTGGGTACAAAAAGCTACCACCCAACAATCACCCTCTGCACGTTGAAAACTGCCCGCTAACCTGCCAATGCTTTTTTACACTTTCGGCACATAAACCAACATACATGGCGAACCAGGCAAACAAAACATCTACCTTTGCGGCAGTTATTTCCATTTTCTTTTTCTGGGGCTTTATGGCTGCCAGCAACGGAATATTTATTCCGTTCTGCAAAGAACATTTTCAACTCTCGCAGTTTCAAAGCCAGTTAATAGACTCTACTTTTTACGGGGGGTACTTCATCGGTTCGCTGCTTCTTTTTGTTTACACCTGGTTCAGTAAAAAAGATTTTGTGATAGAACATGGTTACGCCAAATCGTTTTCCATCGGTCTTATCATTTCGGCCTTTGGTGCACTGTGTATGATTCCCTCGCTTCATCTGGGAAGTTACGCCCTGATTCTGGCTTCCTTTTTTGTAATAGCACTTGGTTTCAGTTTACAGCAAACTGCCGCTAACCCTTTTGTTGTTTTACTGGGCGAACAGCGCACCGGTGCACACCGGCTGAGCCTTGCCGGTGGCATTAACTCGGTAGGCACCACCATCGGTCCGCTGATTGTTGCCTATTTTCTGTTCGGCAGCATTGCCGGTGCAAGCAGCGAACATCCGGTAGAACTGATAAGCGTAGATTCTTTGTATATAGGTTTAATCGTGCTGTTCCTTTCGCTGGCGTTTGTGTTACGCTCCATTAAAGTTGAAGAGCAATCGAAAGAAGTTGACCAGTCGTTTTCGTTTGCGGCTTTAAAATATCCTCAGCTCGTGCTGGGTATGGTGGCCATTTTTATTTATGTAGGGGTAGAAGTAACCATACAAAGTAATATGGGTGCCCTGCTTAAAACACCTGAATACGGAAACATTCCGAAAGAACTTCTTTTCCCGTTCATATCGCTTTACTGGGGCAGTTTAATGATTGGCCGGTGGACCGGTTCGGCAGAAGCATTAACGCAGAATGCGAAACTGAAAAAAGCCTTGCTCATTGCGTTGCCTTTTCTGGCATTTGCGCTGGTGTATGGCGTTAACTTTCTGAAAGCACAGAACATGCCGGAGATTAACCTCAACACGCTTTTCCTTCCTTATCTTGGTTTTGTAGTGCTGATGGTAGCCGTGGCTTACTTTACTATCGAAAACTCGGCTAAAATGTTGTTGGCATTTTCCCTTGCTGCCACCGTTTGCATGATTGGCGGACTGATGACCACCGGTAACCTTTCCGTGATGTTTTTTATGAGCGGGGGCTTGTGGTGTTCGGTGATGTGGCCTTGTATTTTTTCGCAGGCCATTAAAAACCTTGGCTCTTATACTTCTCAGGCATCGGCCTTTTTAATTATGATGATTTTAGGTGGGGCTGTTATTCCACCGTTTCAGGGTTGGCTGGCTGATATCACTACCATTAAAATGTCGTACATCGTAACACCTTTCTGTTTTGCGTATCTGGCTTTTTACGGCTGGAAGATGATGGGCATTAAAAGCGAAGAGGGAAATACCAAACCGGCAGCGCATTAATGGTATGTCACCCTGAGCGAAGTCGAAGGGTTTGCGCCAAGATGCTTCGACTTCGCTCAGCATGACATAAGAACAAAGAGTTTCTATCTCAACCGGTTTAAACTTTTTATTTTTTCTTCATCTTTACGGATGTAAGCAAAAGCGAGAATTTCAAACCCGATAGCCACAAACGAAAACAGGTTCCATTTGCGTAGCACCACATCGCCTACATAAACCATGGTTTGATACTCGTAATAAACAAAGGCCTGGGCGGTTACTATCAGCAGAATGGAGAACCAGCACAAAAGCATCTGGAAGCTTCTTTTTTTGTAAAGAAAAATATTGATGAGCGTTAAGCCGGCTGCGGTACCGGTAAGAATAGCATTGAGGAATATCAGATACGGGCCGCTTTCAAAAGTATGGCGGGCGTAAACTTCCCAGCCTTTGAACGCATGCGTGTAACTTCCCTGCTCCATTTGCAAGAGCGGCAACCACAAAAACAAACCCAGTGCAACAATGGACAGAAGAAGAAAAACGGTTTGAATTCTTTGTATCATGTATGAAGGTTTTGAAAAGTTATTTTTGGCGCGTAAACGTAAAATATATTTTGATGAACGCATATATAGTAGATGCCATCCGCACACCCATAGGAAAATTTAACGGCACACTCAGCACCGTACGGCCCGATGATTTAGCCGCACTGGTGATAAAGAAATTGGTGGAGCGTAACGCTTCCTGGCTCGATGTAAAACAGATTGAAGAAGTGATTCTCGGAGCCGCTAACCAAAGCGGAGAAGACAACCGGAATGTAGCGCGAATGGCCGCCTTACTTGCCGGTCTGCCGATAGAAGTAAGCGGGGTAACCGTTAACCGGTTGTGTGCTTCGGGCTTGCAGGCCATTGCCGATGCCAGCCGTGCTGTTAAGTTGGGCGATGGAGAAATTTACATAGCCGGTGGAGTAGAAAGCATGACCCGTGCACCTTATGTGTTATCAAAAAGCATAACCGGTTTCGACCGGGCACAGCAGATGGTGGACACCGTAATAGGATGGAGATTTACGAATAAGAATTTTCCGAAAGAAACCACTTACAGCATGGGCGAAACGGCAGAGAACGTGGCGAAGAAATGGAACATAACCCGCGAAGAGCAGGATGAATTTGCCTACCGCAGCCAGGTGATGTACAACAAGGCACATGTGGCTGAAAAGTTTGAAGCTGAAATGATACCGGTAGAGATTGATAAAGGCAAAGGCGAAAAATTGTTTTTTGCGCAGGACGAACATCCGCGCTTAACTTCTTTGCAAGACCTTGCCAAACTTAAACCCGCATTTATAAAAGACGGAACGGTAACTGCTGCTAATTCATCGGGTATTAACGATGGCGCAGCCGCAACTCTGGTAGTAAGCGAATACGTAGTGAAGAAGTTTGATTTAAAGCCATTGGCCCGTATTGTATCGGTTGGTGCTGCGGGCGTTGACCCGGCTTGCATGGGGGTAGGGCCGGTACCGGCTACACTCAAAGCACTCAAGCGTGCCGACCTGAAAGTTTCTGATTTAGGTTTAGTAGAATTGAATGAAGCCTTTGCCTCACAGTCCATTGCCTGCATACGCGACCTGGGGTTGAACCCACATATTGTAAACGTAAACGGTGGAGCTATTGCGCTTGGCCATCCGCTGGGCTGCTCGGGTGCGCGTATTACTACCACCCTCTTACACGAAATGCAAAAGCGCGATGTAAAGTATGGCCTTGCCACTATGTGTGTTGGTGTGGGGCAGGGCTTGGCGGTTATTTACGAGAAGTGCTAAAAAAATGAGGGCCTCCGGATGGAAGCCCTCAGGATAAATACCGGCACTAAAACTCAGCTATAAGTATGGCTCGGCTGTAATTGAAAGAACGATGACTAATTAGGAACGTGCTTGAAATATTCTTTCAAGAAATTGTCCCACTTATGATTTTGAACAAATTCTACGGGATACAACAGGTTGTTTTCTTCATAGCCATGTTCTGCACGAGGATCATTATTGTATAAACTACCCGACTCAGGAAAATATATAGCAAAGCCAAAAGAACCATAAGAAGGCAGGTTTTCTATATAGGCTCTTTCGGGTGTTGCGTAGTAACTTATTACCATTGTGTTTATTTGAGCAATTACGTTATCAATCAATGTAATTACCTCTGGTATTTGGCAAGTTTTTTTGTACTGCAAAAGGAACGTTTTAATGTCGATTCCAAAGAAACCATACTCGTAAGTATATGCTCTACATAAGGTACGGGCCTTTTGCAGGTTAGTTGTTTCGGTTGGTAGAACAGTAATTAGTTTTTCCGACAACTGAGAAATAGAAGCTGCTAAGTTTTCCGAATTTGAAATATTAGTTGCAGATAGAGTAACCTCATCGTATGGATATGTATCCTTATAACTGCTTACCATTATTTTACCTAATTCCGTTTCATTTATTGTAGGGTTTGAAACGAGTTTACCTAACCACTTTGAATAATCCCACCCTGTCCCCGGTTCTACTTCTTCGCTTCCAACCATTACAGTTGCAACTTTTCGTAGTGCGTAAGCAGTTTCAACCATACTCATCAGGCAAGCATCAAACCCAATTACATTCAGTTTGTTTTGCCCTAACAAGTTTTGCAAGGCGTCCTGAATTTCTCGATTGTAAAGCTTGTCCCTACTTTTATCATCGTGAGAGATACCTCTATGGGGCTCTAAGGCGGATACTGCATTTGCAGGCATGTTATTGACTGTGTCGTTTTTTGTAAGTAAAAAAAGGTCTTCCACGCTTATAGCATGCCCTTTATCAATATACTCTGCAAAAAAATTTGTCGCGGTTATCTTCTCGTCTGGATTTATAAAAGTATGGGCATATTTCTTTGTATAGAAAGCCTTATTAGCCGGCTGGCTCTTAAGATAATTGGAAGTATAATGATCCAGTATCTCGTTTTTAATTTTGTAATTTTGGAATACCGCCAAAGCAAGACTATCGTTCAATATTTTTGCCTGCTCTGCTGCCAGAAGACGCCAACCGTCACCATGATCCCAAAGTACGAGCATGTACTTTTTGGCAGGGTATTTTTGCATAGACCATTGCACAAAATTAGAAAGCACCTGGGGGTCTCCCATATTTTGCTCACCAACATCGGTTCCATTTGCAAGCAAGGGCTTTAATCCGTTCTTCATTTTAAATCGTGTGGTGGTAGACCAATCGCCATAAGCTGTGCTTGAACCAGGTCCAATTCCATCCCATCTGTCCATTTGCACAACAATATTTACAGCAGCATTGTCCGGAACCGAACTCATCTCTAAAAAGTCTTTAAGTCCATCTGCTTCCAAATTATTATCTGCATTCAAAAAAACCATTACGGTCCATTCAGCAGTATGTTGCGAAAAGGCTTTACCATGACTTAATAAGAGGGTGGTGAGTATTATGTAGATTGATGTTTTTATGTTTTTCATAATGTAGAGTTAAATATGTTCAACCTTAACTATTGTTTCATCTCCGGAATAGGTATAGCTAACTGAATACCCGGGGTTATTCTCCTTTTGAAATCATCCGGGCCTTCAAACTTTTGGGTAAGGTCTGAAAAGGATATAACGGGCGCTATGTTTACAACCGCATTTTCGCCCTTAGCATTAAGTCCTCTGACTCCAAAATTCAGCCCCACTTTAAAATCTACCTTGGCTTGTTTAACAGCGTAGCTAACTATAGGAATAGCAAAACCGTCAATGGACACTCCATCAGTTTTTCCAACAGCATGAAATTCCATGAAAAATGTATGACCGGAAGAGAATTCTAAATCTCCTTTGCGGCCAGATGTTTCAGGATAGTTTACTTGCAGTGTTCTGCCTAAACTATCAGTAAAGCTTTGAAATTGCGAAACTTTAACTTCATCGAGTTTTTCGTAGTTATTGCCGAATAGTTGATACTTATAACCGAGGGTAAGTAAAAAAACCAGTTTGTCTTCATCTTTATGTGGCCTTGCATAGAAATTATATGAAAGACTTAAGTTGAAATCACTTTTTTTCTTTGAATTGAACATTTCTTCAATGCCAAAATACAAGGAGTCCTTAAGCGTTAAATATTCCTTGTAGTTGTAATTGGGTTGCAGGGTAATAAGATGCAGAAAACTTGCGTTTGTTTTTTTTGCTTCTTTGTAATGGTAGCCATAGAAGGTAAGCCCACCGGTAAAATCGGGCGCCCATTTGCCTTTATCCAAAATGGGCACGTACTTATTGCTTGAGCCCAGTTCTGCATTTGATAATATTTTGTATCCCCAATTCTTTTTAAGTGAATCTGATTTGATATTGACAGCCAGTTTCAACTTAGGATCGGTACTTAAATCCACAGAAACAGAGGAGCGTGTCGGGTTAAAACTGTTGTTGTTTGGCGTTTCGGTAATGGTGGTATAATAAAGTCTTCCGGCATCGTCTGAACGATGGCTGCTGGTTTCAACTAACCTTGTTGATATGGTTGAATCATTTACCCGGATTACTCTCTCAACCGGTTTTTTGTGATCGCCTAAAAAGAACTGGGCATTAGTTGTTTTAAGGGTTAGCAGAATAATAAATAGTGGAAATATCTTTTTCATTGTCTTGTATTTTTTCTTGCCTACTCTTTATTTCCGTTTTCGGCTTACCGGGTGCTTACTCTGTTTACCTCATCTGCCTTCGGCATCTTCTCCAAAGGAGAAGAAAAGCGGAAGCAGTTTGGTTGGGTTTTCGGCTGCGCCCTTTATGTTGGGTTATTTGTTTTTACTTCTACAGTGTTATTATCAGCATTTCGGGGTTATAGGGTTTGGTGGTTTTGGTTTTCATAAGTTATGGTTGTTTATTGTTTATTGTTTGTTGTTTATTGTTTGTTGTTTGTGTTTTCTCTTTGCTCACCGCCCACTGCCCACCGCCCACTGCTCACTGCCCACCGCCCACTGCTCACTGCCCACCGCCCACTGCCCACTGCTCACTGCCCACTGCCCACCGC
>CAZBPG010000016.1:38996-40576 GCA_964493695.1 uncultured Chitinophaga sp.
CACTGCTCACTGCCCACCGCCCACTGCCCACTGCTCACTGCCCACTGCCCACCGCTCACTGCCCACCGCCCACCGCCCACCGCTCACCGCCCACTGCTCACCGCTCACTGCCCACCGCCCACCGCCCACTGCCCACCGCCTTTACTCCATTACCACAATCAATATAGCGACTATGCCTATAAGCAGCAGGAGCGCACCGGGTATTAAAAGTATGTAGGGTATCAGTTTTTCTTTGGTGCGTTGGGTTAGCATGGGTTTGGGTTTTATATTTTTTTTGGCATCAGATATTTAGTTCGCCCGGTTCAAAATCAATAGGCTGGTGCGCTGTAGTTATGGTCGAAGGCATAGTTTTAATTCGAACAGTTTAAATTCCAAACCAGTACAAAAGCTATAAACAGGATGGATATGAGTACAATGATGAGGTCGCATTTTTTGTTGTTCAAGGGGTTCAGTTAATCGGGTCCATGGTAATGTTGTATTCTAAGTTTTGCTTTTCTATAAGGGTTACCTCGGCTTCGTATTTGGCATAGTTGGTTAGTTCGGCAGTTATAATTTGTTCGTCCATAAGTACGGTGCTTAGTTCGTAGCGGCCATTGGCACCGGTGGTTACGCTATTGTTGCCGTTTTCGAATTTTACCTTTACACCGGCCAGCGGGGCACCGGTAATTTGGTCGGCTATTAAGCCGGTTACTATTTTTTCGCTGCCGGTGCGCACATATATTACTCCCCATTCGCGGGCGTTTTGGCGCTGGCTTTCGGGGCTTTCTTCGTTATAATAGGTTTCTATTTCGTCCCATATCTTCTTAATTACTTTATCGGCTTCGGGGTTCAGGGCGTCTACAGCTTCCAGGGCGGCATCGTAAGCATCGGTGGCAGTAGAGTGCAGTTCAAAGCGGTCTTTAAATAAGGTAACGGCAGGGGTAACTTCGCTGATAGAGGGCATGGCCATGGGCACGCCTCCTATGGCTAAGCGGTCGGGGTCGCCTTCTATCAGGTTATAGCCAACGGTGAGCAGGTCAACTTCTTTACTTATTGGCGGAACAGAATCATCGGTTACATCTATGTCGTAAAAAGTGCGGTCGGTTGCCAGAAACACATCGCGCAGTACCCCCAGGTTAAACACCTGAATAAAATGCGACACCAGCTTTTGGGCGATGGTCTTGGCATTGTTTTTTAACACCGTTAGCGAGGTAAGCGTGTTTTTGGCTATGCCGGTAGCGTGGTATTTGTTTTTGTAATCAAGTTGAATGGTGTTAAGGCGGTTTTGAGTGTTGGTAGTTAAAAAGCTGCCGGCACCCAATAAATCGTTTTTGAGTTTGGCTAAGTTCAGTGCTTTTAGGCGGGAGATTTTGTTTTCGGGTAATTTTCTTGATTCAGATGACATAAAAAATGGTTTTTAATGATGAATGAATGTTATGGTTTATATCGAGGCCTATTTTTTAACTTAAATACACTGTCCGTTGGTCAACTTAGGGCTGTTTTGCTTGGCAAATGGCGTTACGTTGGTCAACTTAGGGCTGTTTTGCTTGGCAAATGGCATTACGTTGGTCAACTTAGGGCTGTTTTGCTTGGCAAATGGC
>CAZBPG010000016.1:40676-56289 GCA_964493695.1 uncultured Chitinophaga sp.
CTTGGCAAATGGCATTACGTTGGTCAACTTAGGGCTGTTTTGCTTGGCAAATGGCATTACGTTGGTCAACTTAGGGCTGTTTTGCTCACCCTTTTGCCTTTCGCATATATATAAAGAACGTTTTGTTATCTCTTTCCCCCTTCCTGTTGTTGAGGAGGGGCGGTTTTGCTCTCCACACCGCCCTGTCCTTGTCAACTATTTCCTATTCAAAAATCCTTATCTCCGGTTTCAATCAATCCAGCCGTTGCGCAGTGCCATAGCCACTGCTTCGGTAATGTTGCTGGCGCCTGTTTTTTTGTAAACCTCTTTGCGGTAGGTTTCTACTGTTTCGCTGCTCAGGAAAAGTTGCTGCCCTGTTTCGCGGGTGGTAAGGCCTTTCGATGCCAGGTGCAGTATTTCGGTTTCGCGGGGTTTTAGCACCTGGTTGTTTTCTGTAGTGGTTGTTGACTGGTTCATGGTAGCTGTGCTTTTTGTTTTGCTATGCAAATGTAACCAGCGGGCAAGGGGTGTAAAACCAAGTTGAGGGTCATTATAGGAAGTCTGAATTTTTACATAGCCCCGCATCTGCTGCTAAAATTTGGCCGTGCAGCCATAGCCGTTGCTCAGGTAATACTGGCGGTCTTTATAATCTATGGTAACCGCCTCGTAATTACCAATGGTATCTACGGTAATAATGGTTACACCTTCTACCCTATAGCGGTTGCGAAAAGCGGCTACCGAATCGGTTAAAGCCTGGTCGGCAAAATAATTGATTTGCGAGCAGTAGGTTTGGGTATCGAGCGTGTCACCATTTAATTTTATGGCGGTTAAAGTTTTGCAGCCTACATTTTTTGCGCAGGTGCACGATGGTTTGCACGACCCCAGCAGCAGCAACAGGCCAATTATACAACCGGCAGTAAGCAGGCCGGGCAAGTGGTTGGCCGAAGCGGTAAGGCCGGTGTGTGTTGAAGAAAGGTTTTTCATAGCTGTATGTTTTAGTTTATAATGCAAACATAGCCGGCACGCAGGCGCTGTATAACCAAGTTACAGAGCATTATAGGAGAGCAGAATTTAGCGGGCAGTGGGTTCAGTGGGCAGTTGCCACTGCCCACTATTTTTCTACATTCACCCTTCGAATGACACCTACCGATGACCTTTTTTTATTGATAAAAAGCCTGAACGGAAGCGAGAAACGCTATTTTAAAATTTGGGCCGGCAAGCACGTAATTGATCAAAAAAATAAATACGAACTGCTCTTTGATGCCTTCGATAATCTGCCCGAAGACCAACCCTACCACGAAAGCGATTTTAAAAAAAACCTGCACCAGGCCCAGTTAGTAAAGCACTTTGCCGATGAAAAGAAAAACCTGCTGGAACTTATTACCAAAGCCATGCGCGCCTACCATGCCGAAAAAACTATTGACCATGAAATAAACAACCTGTTGGCCGATGAAAATTTTTTCCGCCTAAAACGGCTGAACACCCTGCGCAAAAAAGCCATTGACAAAGCCAAAAAACTGGCCGAACGCTACGAACGCATACCCGCCCTGCTCACCCTTATTGAGCGCGAAGTAAACATGCAGATAGAATGGCACCCAAGCGAACTGAAAGAACTGACCGCTAAACTCGATACCGAAGAACAGCAAGCCCTTAACCGGCTGCAAACCCTGGCATCGCTGCGCTATTTCAGCAACCGCCTGTTTGTGCAGGTGCGCATAAGCACCGTGCAAAGCAGCCCCGAACTGCAAAACGAAAGCACCCGCCTTATCAACGAACCTATGGTAAAAAATTACCGCCCCGGCAACAGCTTTGCTGCCGACCGGCACTACTACCGCATTTATGCCATGCACCACCGCATTCACCGCAACATGGCCGAGCACGAACACTACTCGCGCCTCATTTACGAGTTGTATGAAATTCACCACCCCAACCAAAAAGAAAACAACACTTCCTCGTACAAAATTTCGCTCTTCAACTACCTCAACGCCTCCTTTGCTGCCGGTAACCTTAAACACTTCCCTCAACTTTTAGAAAAAGCACGGCAAATACCGGCCGCCAGCCGCGATGAAGAAGGCGAAGACTGGCAAAACCTCATTCACCTCGAACTTATCTACCTCAGCAACACCGGCCAGCTTACCAAAGCGGTAGCCATGGCCACCGACATTGAAAACGGACTAAAACGCTATAAGCATAAAGTAAACAAAGCCCGCGAGCTGGCGCTTTACTACAACCTGGCCGCTTCCTTTTTTGTAAGCGCCAACTGGAGCAGCGCGCTCGACTATTACAACAAAATTGTGCTCGATAAATCCGATGCCCGACAAGACCTTAAAGTTGCAGCCGAACTGCTCATCCTCGCCTCGCAATACGAACTCAAAAATTATGACGTAACCGAATACCTCCTTCGCAACACCGAGCGCAGGTTCAGCACCATCGGTAAAAAAGATACCTACAAACTCTTCTTCAAATACCTGCGCCAGCTAATTAAAAACGATAAACCAATTATAAACGAAGAGGAAGAAGAAGTATCCCTCACCGCCTCCCTCGCCCGCCATGCCGAACTCCTCTGCTGGATACAAGCCAAGCAACAGAAAAAGAAAATAGAAGACATCTTCCGCAAAACAATATTAGCCCCGCTTTAACACAGCGGTGGTGCAATGCAGCGCCTGGTTTACGCCCTGGTTCACCAGGTGCGATACTTTTATGGGCTTTACGTTAAATCCGAAAAGGCGTATGGTATCATACGCCTGCCGGTAGTATTTTAAAACCACATCGGTAAGCAAAGTAACATTATCGCCCGCTCCAAAAAAGGTAGTTAAGTCTTCGTATCGCGGCAGGTAATAGCTCCGGTTGTTACCCACACATTCCACCAAAGCATTATTAAAAGTAAAAATACCCGTGCCAACCTTCACCAAAGGAATAGGCTGCACCACAAACCTGTCTTTAGCAAGGCAGTTAATTGCATCGTACATTTCTTTTAGATACAACTGCTGCGTTTTCATTTCATCATACGCTGGTGTGCCGGGTGTAAAGAACAGGTCTATAACCTCGTCTGGCATTTGCCCTAAAAAAAACAAATGTTTACCATCTCCGGTTTCACCGGCATAGTTCAAAAACAAATCGAGATGGTAAAACGAACTATTACCCGAGCAGGTGTCCTCCTCTTTACCTATAACATAAATAGCAGGCGGTGGTTCATCTTTGTAATACACATTAAGCAAGTGCTGCTTAAAATCTTCTATAGTGGGTATAGCCGAAGGGTCGGCCTTTAAAATATATCGCTTATACGACTTAAAACTGCTGATTCCTATAAACAAAAAACCGTTGCCGGCCATAAGGTCGCCATTTTTTATAAAAGGTTGGGGGGCAGGTTCTATTTTAAAGCCATGCTTTACCAGCAGCTGCTCAATAATATCTTTATGAGAGTCGCCCAAAGTAACCGTATGGGTGAGCGCATTTACTACCACCGGAATTACAAAATCGCCTATTGGGCTCAGCAGCATAACCGCATCTGTAGCTTTAAACCGTTCACCCGCCTCTCCCATAAAAGCAGCGGAGGGCGATGCCCCTCTCCACTCTAACTCAAAAATCAACCGGTCACCTGCCAACGCTTTGGGGCGTATGGTTTCCAGATAATTTAACCAATTGTTTTTGTAATCAGGATGATTGTCTTTCAGTAAGCTCTCAAACTCACTCTCTATAAGTTCTGCTTTAAACGCGCCTGCCCGCTGTTCCCGGTCAGCAGCCTTATATAACTTATACAAAGTGCTTTGATTAAACTCGTTGTTTGGGCAGAGCACAACAAACAACTGTTTGATGTGCTCTAAGTTTAACGCCAGTTCCAAAACAGAGTCTAACGAAGAACCCAAACTTTCATATAACAGCGCATGGGTAATAGCACCCTGGCTACTGTTTATAAAACCCATAACCTAATGGGCTTTGTAACAGGCATCGGTAGGTGCAGCTATGTTACCTCCGCATTCCGGCAAAGAAGCAGGAGAATTGGAATAATGCAGAACAGTAAATGCATAATCGCTGGTTCTCGGTATCTTCTGCATTACCACATGTATGCTCTTCGACATTGACTCGGAGGCATTATGGATGTTAAACACATGGTCGTTCAGTGCTGTTGAAGAACCATTTCGGTAATCATCGGTACCAATAAAAATAACTTGAGCTGGCGAATCGCTGCTGTTGTCAATTTTTAATTTGAAATCGGTTTCGTGGCCGGTAAAGTTCAGGCAATACCGCGGGCCGCTGCAAGGAGTGAGCGTGGCGGTAGAAGCCATATCCTTAAAATACCATTTGTTCTGCCCTATATTCTTCCATACCCTCCAGTTTCTTTTTTGCCCGGCAGGTATACATTGCACCTCGGTGCCGTTGTATTTAATTTTAATAAAAGGAGCGGTATCCTCTGCTGTTTTTACCACATCAAAAGTAATCTTGGAGGGGTCCGGGTTGCCGCCATTCGTAATATCCCAACTGCCGCCCGTGGAATTAAACGTGCAGGAGGTGGCAGCCAAAACTTCCAAGCCTTCAGAATCTCCCGTTGCCTGCTCTTGTACTGAATCAGCGGGATTAACTTCGGTGGTTTCTTTGGGTTTATTATTGCAGGCAGTTAACAGTAAAACAATAAGTACGGTAAACAGAAATGAAAACTTTTTCATAATGGTTGTGTTTTAGTTTAACCAAACGTAACAAGTGTACCTCATATAAAAAAATCTATCCGGCATTTTCCCCATTTTCGGGAGGGGTGCAGGTAATTATCAAATTGTCATATTATCACAGCGCAATTATGGCAGTGCGCTACTTTCTTCACCTCTCTTACGATGGCACCAACTACTGCGGTTGGCAGGTGCAGGCCAATGCACCCAGCGTACAGCAGACCATTAATGAGGCCTTGCATAAACTGCTCGGTCAGCATATAGCCAGTATGGGTTGCGGCAGAACCGACACCGGTGTACATGCAAAAGATTTTTACATGCACTTTGATGCAGAGAAAGAAATTGAAGACAAAAAAGATTTTCTCTTTCGTTTGAATTGTGTGCTTCCGCAAGACATTACCATCTTTAAAATTATTGACGTAGCCGAAAAAGCCCACACCCGCTTTGATGCAACAGAAAGAACATACGAGTATTACGTTCACTTCGATAAATCGTCTTTCGTTAAGCGATTCAGTTTTTATCAGGGCTTTTACCCTATTGACTGGGAGAAAGTTTTACCGGCTACCGAATTTCTGAAAAGTATAGAAGACTTCACTTCGCTCTGTTTACCCAGCGAAGACTTTAAAACCAACATCTGTTTGATTAAAGAGGCGAAGTGGGATGTTCTCCCTTCGCAGCATTTAATCCTAAAGCCTTTCGATTTCCCGGATAGCAGTAAACCGCTCACCGCTTCGCATCAAATGCAGCATGGAGAAATGCTCCGGTTTACGGTTACTTCCAATCGCTTTCTCCGCGGTATGATTCGCAAAATTGTAGGCACCGTTCTGATGGTTGGCAAAAACAGAATTACCCTTGATGAATTCAGAGATAACGTGACCAACAAAAAAGATTTTCGTATTCATTACCTCGCACCGCCTAACGGGTTGTTTCTTTCCAAAGTGAGGTATCCCTATATTGATTGAACGAATTAGATTCGCACTTCGCATGAAAGAGGAGAAGAAACCGTTTCTTGATTTTAATCTGCTGCAACGCATCATTCGCCTGGCAGACCCATACAAACTGGTGTTCTATTCCTCCATGCTTATGTCGGTAGTGCTGGCCATTCTTTCTATCGGCCGGCCGTTGATTATCATCTATGCCACCGACCATTACATTACCGACAAATTCTTCGATTTCGAGAAACTAAAGCTGGCAACTATATGGATGATAGTGATACTGGTTGCCGAATCCCTTTTGCGTTATTTCTTCAACTACATTACTGCCTGGCTTGGTCAAAGCATTGTAAAAGATATGCGTGTACGGGTTTACGGCCACCTCATTCATTCCCGGTTGAAGTATTTCGACACCAATCCAATCGGCACTTCTACCACCCGCACCATTACCGACATTGAAGCCATCAACGATACTTTCAGCGAAGGGCTCATCAGTATTGTGGCCGATATCCTCACCATCATCACCGTAGTAATTGCCATGTTTTTTGTAAACTGGAAAGTGGCACTCTCCAGTTTAATTGTGTTGCCTTTGCTCCTTTGGTTTACCCGTTGGTTTCAGGAGGGAGTAAAGAAATCTTTTCAGGAAGAGCGCACACAAATAGGACGTCTCAATGCATTTTTGCAGGAACGCATCACCGGTATGCGCATTATTCAGATTTTTGCCGTAGAAGAAAAAGAGAAAAAGAAATTCGAAGAGATAAACACTCAGCTGCGCGATGCCAATATTCGCGGCATTTGGTATTATTCACTGTTCTTCCCTGCCGTAGAGGTTTGTCTGGCAATTGCCATCGGCTGTATGGTGTGGATGGCCAGTCAGCAGATTTTAAACGGTGCAGCATTCAACCAGAATCCGCTTGATATAAAGGGCGTGGGAATTATCTCCGGCTTCCTGTTGCTTATCAATATGCTTTTCCGTCCGCTGCGGTTTATTGCAGATAAAGTAAACGTCATTCAGCGCGGTATTGTGGCGGCAGAACGGGTTTTCAAATTGTTAGATAAGGATGAAACCATTCCGAATAAGGGCACTTTCGTTCCTGCACACGTTAAAGGAAAAATTGCCTTCGAAAATGTTTCGTTTGCCTACAATGATGCCGTCTATGTTTTAAAAAACATTTCGTTTGACCTGAAAGCCGGAGAAACACTGGCTATAGTGGGGGCCACCGGTTCCGGTAAAACTTCCACTATCTCCATCCTCGGCAGGTTCTACGATATTCAGAAAGGAGCCATTAAAGTGGATGATGTTGATATACGCAATTACGAAATCTCTGCATTGCGCTCTAAGATGAGTGTGGTATTACAGGATGTTTTTCTTTTTGCGGGAAGTGTGTTCGAAAACATTACCCTTCGAAATGAAAACATTACCCGCGAAGAAGTTATTCATGCAGCGAAATTAGTTGGGGCGCATGATTTCATTAACCGGTTACCGGGGAGCTATGATTACATGGTGATGGAGCGCGGGGCAACGCTCTCTATGGGGCAGCGTCAGCTTATTTCGTTTGTGCGGGCGCTGGTTTTTAATCCAAGCATTTTAATTCTGGATGAAGCCACCTCAAGCATTGACAGTGAGAGCGAGTATTTAATTCAAAATGCCATTGAAACTTTGGTGAAGGGAAGAACTTCAATTGTCATTGCGCACCGTCTTTCTACTATCCGCCATGCGCATAAAATTATGGTGCTCGATAAAAGCGAGCTGAAAGAATTCGGTACCCACGAAGAGTTGCTTGCCTTGAACGGCTACTACAAAAGATTGTACGATATGCAGTTTATGAAGAAGAAGATGGTTGCCTAAATGCATTTGTCATGCCGGGGACGAGGCATCTTGTATTACTATACAAACAAAAGACAAGATTCCTCACTTCGTAAAACCTACGTTCGGAATGACAACTCTATAATGAGGCCTCAAATTCTTTTATCGCCTCCACCAACACATCCACTCCGCTCTCCGGCATGGCATTATAAATGGAAGCACGGAACCCTCCCACCGTACGGTGGCCTTCTATTCCCACTATTCCCTTCAGCTTAGCGTATTCAGCAAATTTCTTTTCCAGCGATTTGTCTTTCATGGTAAAGCAAACATTCATCACCGAGCGGTCTTCTTTGGCAACTGTTCCTACAAACAAACTGCTGCCATCAACAGCATCGTAAAGCTTTGTCGCTTTGCGGTTGTTCCGCTCTTCAATGGTTTTTATTCCTTCTTTCTTAATCCATTGCAAGGTGAGATACGAAACATACACTGCAAACACCGAAGGCGTGTTGAGCATGCTTTCCTTTTCAATATGCAGGCGGTAGTCCAGCATACGCGGAATTTTTCTGTCCACCTTGCCCAAAATATTTTTGTTCACCACTACAATAGTTACACCGGCTGCGCCAACGTTCTTTTGCCCTGCAGCATAGATTAAATCAAATTGATTGTAATCAAGCTGACGCGAAAAAATATCGCTGCTCATATCAGCAATAAGCGGGTGGTAAGTAGAGATTGGCGAGCAGTCAGAAGGTTTCAACTGCGTTCCGTAAATAGTATTATTAGTGGTAACGTGTACATACTTGTATCTACCACTCGCTGCCTGCCATTCGCTACCCGCTATCTTAGGAATGTAATTGTAGTTCTTCTCTTTCGATGAGCAGGCAATGTGAACCTTGCCGAACAGTTTTGCTTCTTCTATGGCACCATGTGCCCAGGTACCGGTATCATAGTAAGAAGCCGTTTCATTTTCATTCAGCAAATTCATGGGCACCATGTGGAACTGCGACAGTCCGCCACCGTGCAAAAACAAAACTTCGCGCTCATCATTCAATTGCATCAGTTCGCGCACCAGTGCGCGGGCGTCTTCCATTATCTTAATAAACTCTTTGCTGCGGTGCGAAATTTCGAGAATGCTCAAGCCGGTTCCTGCAAAATCCTTTACTGCTTCCTGCGCCTGTTGCAATACCTCTTGCGGCAAAATAGCCGGACCCGCATAAAAATTTATTTTACTCATGAGGCAAACATAAACATCGCAATATTATTTTTGGAAACATTTCAATCGCTGCCTTATGAATACAGAAACGCTCCGCATTCAAAAACTATTGAAGAGAAACTGGGAAGGCCCGATGTGGCACGGCAACACTATTAATGAAACGTTGAAGGATATTTCGTGGGAGAAAGCATTTAAAAAGCCGGACGGTTTTTCGCACAACATTTATGAATATGTAAAACACATGTGTTGCTGGCGTAAGTTTGTGCTGGAGTATCTGAAAGGAAATGATACTTACCCGGTGGAGATAAATTCAGAGACCGACTGGATAACAAAGTATGAAGCCAATGAGTTAAGCTGGCTCGAAGCGTTAAACGAACTGGAAACAAGCCAGAACGAACTGGTGAATGCCTTCGGAAACTTTACAGATGATAGACTGGAAGAAAAAGTGCCGGGAAAGAAATTCAACTGGTATGTAATGATTCACGGTCTGGTGCATCACGATATTTACCACTCGGCACAGATTGCGATTCTGAAAAAACCCCTCTAAATCTCCCCTAAAAGGGAGACTTAACAGCCAATACAAAATACAAAAGGCAACTCGCGAGAGTTGCCTTTTGTATTTCAAGTCCCCTTTAGGGGATTTAGGGGTTTAACTGTACTTCTTTATATAGCTATCGTCATCCACAATATTGCGGAAGCCGCCTAAGTTCCTGATAACGCTGCTGTCAATCATTTTGTCGCCATACTGCAGAATGAAACCGCCAATGATGCTTTCGTCAATTACTTCGCTCAGTTCTATTTCTCCCAGTTTTTCTTTTGCTTTTAATGCAGTCAGCATGCTTTGAATTAAACCGGCATCGAGCTTAACGGCTGAGGTAATGGTTACCGGTGTAATATTTTTGATAACGTTGTATTGCAGAATAAAACTCTCTACCATCTCGTGGAAATGAGCCTCTCTTCCTTTCTTAATCATCAAAGTGAGGAAGCGGTAAAGAAGGTCAGAGATTTTTCCTTCAAACAGTTTCTTTACAATCGTCTGCTTTTTATCGGCAGGAATGATGGGGCTTCTGAACATCAGTTTCAGGTCGCGGCTGCTTTCGAAAATGCTGTCGATGCTTTTTATATCGGCAGAAACTTCGGCCAGTTTGCCCTGCTCTCCGGCTAACTGAATAAGCGACTTTGCGTAACGCGATGCTATTCTGTGTGAACTCATTTCTTTAGTGAATAGTTAGTAGCTAGTAGCGAGAGTAATAGCAGGAACTTGTATTGACTGCTACTGCAACTGCTTACTGCTGCTTAGTTTAAATTAGATTCTTTTGCCAATTTGTTTACATACTCCACATGCTCGTTGCTGCTTTTCAGTTCCTTGCGTATTACCTTCTCAGCAATTTCCAACGCCATTGCACCCACTGTATTTTTTACTTCCACAATAGCTGCTTTTTTCTGAATTTCAATTTCACGGAAGGCCATTTGAATTTTTTCTTCGGCTTCTTTCTGTGTTCTGGCCATAATATCCGACTTCAGTTTTTCTGCTGCTTCGCGGGCATCGTGCAGAATCCGGTTTCTTTCTTCCTTAGCCTGATTCAAAAGCTCTTCGTTCTTGGCTACTAACTGGCTCATTTCCTGTCGTGCCTTGTTGGCTTCATTCAGCGAGTTTTCAATAGTTTGTTCCCGTTCTTTAATCATTGCCAGGATAGGTTTCCAGGCAAACTTGGCGAGTATGAAAACGAGAATGCTGAATGTAATGCACATCCAAAAAATAAGTCCAATAGCCGGTTTGATTAGTTCCATCTTTTCAGATTATAAATTATAGAAGTTTGATTTTAGATTTTAAACCACCTTTACTTTTCTTCAGGTCGCCCATTGAGGGTAAGGAGCTAAAAAACCGGGCAACGCAGCCAACCGCTTTTGCTGCCCGGTAATTTTTTTAGTTTACTTAAATACTACAAGCAGACCTACTACCATTGCAAAGAAAGCCGCACCTTCTACAAGGGCTGCTGTCAAAATCATGCTGGCGCGGATGTCGTTAACGGCCTCGGGCTGACGAGCAATAGACTCAAGAGCGCCTTTTCCGATTTGTCCGATGCCTACACCTGCACCAAGGGCCGCAACGCCTGCACCTAAAGCTGCAATACCGTATGCGTTTGAAATTGCTTCTAATAATACTGGATTAAACATGTTGTTTTGTTTTAAAAAATGAAAAAATAAAGTTTATAATATCCTATCCGAAGTTTGATGTCCGATGCAATTCATTCGTGTTTCGTATTTCGTGTTTCGTATTTTTTTAATGATGTGGTTCTTCTACCGCGCTGCCAAAATACATAGCACTTAACAGCACAAATACATACGCCTGTAAAAACGCCACCAATAGTTCCAGGCAACCCATAAATACGGTAAAGGCTACTGATACTATACTTACACCGAACCCTGCTCCGGTACTCATTTCGCCAAAAATGAAAATGAGGGCGAAGAACGAAAGAGCAATGATGTGACCGGCTGTCATGTTAGCGAACAATCGTATCATTAATACGCCCGGTCTCAGTATTACTCCAAAAAGTTCAATTGGCGTAAGTATAATTAGTACCCACTTTGGCACTCCCGGCATTGCAATAATATGGTGCCAATAGTGTTTGTTTCCGTTGAAAGTAGTAATGATAAAGGTAATAGCTGCAAGCACCAGGGTAAAAGTAATGTTACCGGTAAGGTTAGCACCACCGGGAATAAACGGTACAAGACCTAATAAGTTGTTGAACAGAATTAAAAAGAATACGGTTAACAAGTAAGGAACAAACTTCTCGTATTTGGCGCCAATGCTTGGCTTGGCTACTTCATCGCGAATGAAGATGATAAGCGGCTCCAGAAAACTCTGCAAACCTTTGGGTGCCTGGTTCGGGTTCTTTTTGTAAGCAGCGGCCACTGATAAGAATGCCCAAAGCAACACAGCAACACTGAAAAAAAGCGTAGCCACGTTTTTAGTAATAGAAATATCAATAATGCTGGCGGTAACTTCTTCGTCTACCTCACCTGCTTCGTTTACCGCTACTACATGCTGCTCTTCTAACTTATAACCGTTGTAGGCCGCATGGCCGTGCTCAAATTTGCTGCTCAGGAAACAATCGAAACCGCGGCTGGAATAAAGAATAACCGGAAGCGGAAGTGATACAGCGTTATGGCCTTCCCCCAGAATGTGCCAGTCGTGTGCATCGCTGATGTGCTCGATAATCATTTTACCGGCATCGAATTTTGTTTCGGTTTTGTGTTCGGTGGCGTGTTCAGTAGTATGCCCGGTTTCTTCGGCAAAAGCGGTAAGCGAAAACGAAGCTAACAGAACGGTGAAAACCGCTGTGAGCGTGTGTTTGAAGTATGTTATTGGAGTATTCTGCATGACCTTTTTTGAAAAAGCGGTGCAAACATAAAAGAATATGGGAATTGAAGAAATGACAGCAGTAAATAGTTGGAAGAAAAGCTGCGAACCTGCCTGCGGCAGGCAGGTTACTCGAGTGGTTGCAGGTGATAACACCTGCAACGGCTAACGGTAAAACCTAAACCTCAACAGCATTCCGAATGCGGACGCACTTTTCTAAAAGCCTTTCCAGTTCGCTCAGCGGCAACATGTTGGCGCCATCGCTCAGTGCCGATTTCGGGTCGGGGTGAGTTTCAATAAACAAACCATCTGCACCAACTGCCGTTGCCGCAGCGCATAATGTTTCAATAAACTCGGGTTTGCCGCCTGTAATGCCTGCCGCTGTGTTAGGCTGTTGTAAACTATGCGTAGCATCCAGTATTACCGGCACAGCAAACTGCTGCATCAGCGGAATGTTGCGAAAGTCTACTATCAGGTCGTTGTAGCCGAAAGTGGTTCCCCGCTCGGTAAGCAGTATGTTTTGGTTGCCCGTGCTCCTCACCTTCTCCACCGCAAAGCCCATACTGTGCGAAGAAGCAAACTGCCCCTTTTTAATGTTTACACCCTTTCCGCTTTTGCCGGCAGCCAGCAGCAAATCGGTTTGGCGGCAGAGGAAAGAAGGTATCTGCAGATAATCTGCCACGGCAGCCACTTCGTTTACCTCGTGCGTTTCGTGCACATCGGTAAGCACCGGTATGCCGAAATGGTTTTTTACTTCCGCCAGAATGCCCAGCGCTTTATCGAAAGCTATACCGGTGAAGGATTGAACACTGGTGCGGTTCGCCTTTTTAAACGAACTTTTGAAAATATACTGCACATCCAGTTTACGGCACAGGGCAGCAACAGTCTCCGCTACTTCAAAACAAACTTCTTTGTTTTCGATAGCACAGGGGCCGGAGATAAGTATCAGTTTTTTTTTCGTAGTCATGATTGACGGACAGTTATTTTTTAGTTCCTAAGTAACCTCCGTGGTGCCGCTTTAGAAATTCCTCGCGGGTAAAACCTATTTCTTCCATTACCAGCACACACAGCACATCGCCCAGGGCCAGCATGGCGGTGGTAGAGGAGGTGGGTGCCATACCCAGCGAGCAAGCCTCTTCTACCCTGCCTATAGAAAGCGCCACATCGCTCATCTTAGCCAAATCTGAATCGAGATGGGCGGTAACGGTAATTACTTTAAAAGCCGAAGTATGAAGGGCGCGGGCAAGCTGAACCAACTCTACCGACTCGCGGGTTTTACCCGAGTTGGAAAAAATGAGCAGCACATCGGTATCGCCAATTAAACCAAGGTCGCCATGCTGGGCCTCACCGGGGTGCAAAAACACAGCCGGTGTACCGGTAGACGAAAAAGTAGCCGCTGTTTTACGCGCTATAATTCCCGCCTTGCCTATACCGCTGCAAATTACTTTGCCTTTTAAACCGGCCAGCAGGTCAACCGCCTTCAGCAGGCTTTCGTTTACCGGAATGTTTTTTACCGCTTCGCTTTCTGCTGTAAGAATTTCGTGCGCGCGTGTAAGTTTATCTGCCATAGTAATTGATACAACGGCAAATGCCGTTTATATTTCGAATACGGCACGAAGAAAGAATATTTGTGAATATATTTTGTTTCAACACCGATGCCATTGCTTTAAGCGATGGCATCGGTAAATGTTTGAAAACGGAAGAAAGTAAATTTTGAAAGCCACGAATTGCACGAATTACACAAATTAGAAAAGCCCCTCCCGGACAATGCCATTAAGCTAAGAAAGTTCGACACAAACTGGTTCGAGCGTCCGCTCGGACATATTGCTTTCGCACAAGCGGACGCTCGCGCGAGTTGGTGAAGATATGCAAAATGAAACCAGGAGAGCAAAGCAAAACAGGTTTCGCTCTTGTTTCTGTATTTGTGTTTGAACGCGAAGGGCAGAAGTATATCAGCCACGATTATCTGTTTATGCTGATGCCCTTGCTATCTGCCCAGCGTTAAAGTCTTAAAAACTGGTTCGAGCGTCCGCTCGGACATATTGCTTTCGCACAAGCGGACGCTCGCGCGAGTTGGGTCGGATTTTTATAGCCAATCATTAGCTGTAAACATCCGACTCCGAAGGAGTCGAACACAATTAGCCCTAACTTAACAGCATTACCTTGCGGGGCTTTCTTGTTTCAGTGCTGGTGTAAAATACACCATCCTTTGGTGCATTTTACACCACAAATAATTTGCAAATCTTGTTTATGCCGTTTTGGCGTTAGGGAACAGCCCTGCCAGGGCTGTTAATCCGAACCGGTAACCGCTTAACTAAACATCATATCAGGCACATTAATGTTAATGCCATCGGTATGGTCGGGTATGTTTACGGTTTGCTCTATGCGGCTGCCGGCAGGGTACGAGGCCACGATGGTTACATCGCCCAGTATAACGGTATCAATTGTATAGCGGCCTTCGCTGTTGGTGATGGTTTCGGCACCGGTTTCTTCAATTTCAATGTTGGCACCTGCGGCCGGTGTGCCATCGCTGTTTTTTACTAAACCGCTAAGAGTGGCGGGTATGCCATCGGTAGCATATACTACACCCCAGTGGCGGCAGTTGGCGCGTTTGCTTTCGGGTGCTTCGCTGCCGTAGGTACTTTCCACCTCGTCCCATATTTTTTTAATCAGGTCATCTATTACATCTTCGTTTAAATCGTCAATCAGTTCCTGTTTAGCATCCAGGTCATCGGCTAAGTTGCTGTGCTCCATCAGCAGGGTTTCCATAGTGCCCAGCGCTGTGTTTACTTCGGCAGCATCGGGATTAGCCATAGCCACACCGCCCGCCAGCAGGCGCGCTGCATCGCCATCTACTATATAGTGCCCCCATAGTTGCACATTATCTTCGCTGTCCATATTAGGCAGGGCATCGCTGTCGGTTTCTAAATGGTAAAACGAACGGTGACCTGCCGGATATTTGCCGCGCACCACCCCAAAATTGAACACCTGTATAAAGTGGCTGTTGTAATGGCGGCACTCTATCACCGCTATGTCCTTTACGGCAGTTTTGGTATTGTACAGCGCCTTGGTATTGGCGGAGTTTTGCATGGCGGTGTTGTAAATTGGTGCATTGACGGTTAGCGCGTTGGCGGTGCTTACCTTTAAAACATCGTTGCCGGGCGTGGCGGTGTTCTTGTCGCGGGCCTTGTTCAAAGCCTTTTGGCGCGAAATGTTTGTTTTGGGACGTCTGATGGAAATACTCATAGTTGTTAAATTTTAAGGTTAAAAATTGGGATACTAAACTTTTGCGTAACTAATTGATTTTCTAGCCGGATGGTGCCTCCCGCTTGAGCGGGAAGAGGTATCCGGATCTGTCGGAGGCCTCCCGCTTGAGCGGGAAGAGGTATCCTGTTCTGTCGGAGGCCTCCCGCTTGAGCGGTAAGTGGTGTACAGATCCGGAGGGTAGTTGCCGCTATAGCGGCAAGCCGCAGAAAGATCCGGATAGTTGCTCCCGCTACAGCGGGAGGTGTCCGATTGGTCGGTAACCGGCCACCGGTTGTTTTTCAAAGAACATTTTGATGCGGCAAAGATGTATTTGAAACGAGCAGATTTTCTCGTTTTTATTGATATAATACTTCGGACAAAATTTTAGTCAACTTACGTGAATGTTGTTGAGTA
>CAZBPG010000017.1:0-53190 GCA_964493695.1 uncultured Chitinophaga sp.
CCCTTTATCTACCAGATTAAGGGGTGTGTACTATTATCCGAAGAAGTCTAATAATGATTGTCCGGAAAGATACACCATGCAGATACATTGCGTAGCGATGGCACAAGTTTGCAGAATAAAGCGTATGAAATTGCAAACATTTATCTAAGAACACTATTCGGAACAAGCGTGTAGAAGGGCATTGAAATAATACCGTTTACAAGCGGGGGGGGGAAGACGGTTTTGTTTTTTAGTTGCTGGTCATAAATTACTCTTCAAAATCACCATTCACTCTTTCATCTTTAAACCAGTTCTGAAACTCCATAGCCATATCTTTCAGGAAATTTCCTTTGCGTGGAGGACGAGGCTGTATGGTTTCCGGTTTTTCGGTAGCCGTTTCCGTTTCTTCCAATTCCACTTCAGGGATTGTTGTTTTAGCAATCACCGGTTCAAACAACTCCGGATAGAATTTCCGTTTTTCTGTTTCATCTAAATCGTTGTATTGCTTAAAGCCTTCCAGCACTAAGCCCAGACCGGTAGCATACATCGGGTTCTTCAGTTCATCTTTATTGGTGTTGGCGAGGAAAGAAGTAGGGTAACCCACGCGGGCTGAAAGCCCGGTAGTGTATTCCACCAATTGTTTCAGGTGTTTCAACTGCGAACCTCCACCGGTGATAACGATTCCGGCATTCAATGAATTGGCATAACCCGAACTCTTGATTTCGAAATACACCTGCGCAAATATTTCTTCAATACGCGCATTGATAATGCTGGCCAGCGTGCGCATCGAAATTTCTTTGCGGTCGCGCCCGGCAATTCCCTGAATGGAAACAATTTCATTCTCATGCGTTTCGCTCGGCAAGGCACTGCCGAAAGCCACCTTCAGTTTCTCTGCCTGGTTGCGCAGCATCTTGCAGCCTTCCATAATGTCTTCGGTAATAATGTTTCCGGCAAAAGGAATCACCGCTGTATGGCGGATGATGCCGTCTTTAAAAATTGCCACATCGGTTGTTCCTCCGCCAATATCTACCAGCACCACACCGGCTTCCATTTCTTCATCGTGCAATACCGAAGCAGACGAAGCCAGCGGCTCCAGAATAAGCCCCAGCATTTGCGATTCAGAGCGCTCTACACATTTCTTTATGTTTTGTGCCGCAGCTACCTTACCTGTAATAATGTGGAAGTTGGCTTCGAGACGGCTTCCGCACATGCCCACCGGGTCTTTAATGCCGTGTAAGTTGTCTACAGTAAACTCCTGCGGCAACACGTGAATAATTCTTTCGCCCGGGTCAAGCGCTAACCGGTGCATGTCTTCCACCATATCTTTAATGTGCTGACGGGTAATTTCTTCATCGGGTGTAGGCAGCGTGTAAATGCCGCGGTTCTGTTTGCTGGCAATATGCTGACCGGCAATACCCACATACACCACATTTATTTTATAACCGGATTGCTTTTCGGCATCGGCAATGGCTTCCCTTATAGCATCGGTGGTGTGTTTGATATTGGTAACCTCGCCACGGGTAACACCAAACGATGGCGCCTTACCAAGGGCAAGTATTTTCAGTTTTCCATACTGGTCGCGCTGCGAAACAATACAGGCAATTTTTGTGGTGCCGATATCAAGCCCAACAATAATCGGGTTTTCTTTTGTGTGGTTAATTGCCATAGTGAAAGGATTAAGTATATTTTTTAAAGATTGGTTGTTAGTGTCCGGTTAGTATTTTTATATTTTACTTCTCTGTTTGATTTAAGAACAAGGATTAACGATTTCAGAACAGCGAAGTATCACTTGCCCTTTTTGTCGCTATTGTTTTTCTGCGCTGTTTCAACACTCTTCACGAAAATTGAAATCAGTTCATCATTTTCCTTTATCGTTTTATTTAGAAACTCTCCGTTCTTAAACATATTTGCCTTACCAATAATTTTGAGCGCGTTCATTGTTTCCCTCAGTTCTTTCAGAACAATTTTGATTTTATGAATGAAATCACTTCTCGATTCTCCCGATTGCGCTTCTCCGTAATTTAATGAAGGAGAAGTTCCGCTTCTTACAAGCTGCCCTGCCAAATGATTTCCTGCTTTCGTATTCGGCAATGCATCTGTAATGCCAATTATCATTACTGCAAAATCAATCAAACGTTCGTTCAGGTCATGCTTGTTCATTACTCCCTGTATTCACTTCTAAAATCTGCAATCGTTAATCCTTGCTCTTAAATCTGTATTCACTTCTCAAATCGACAATCGTTAATCCTTGCTCTTAAATCTGCATTTCAAACACTAAAGCACTTCCAGCGTATCTCTCTTCTCGCAAACCACCTGATTCATATAGCGCAGGTCAATTGATTTGTATTTTGTCCAGCCTACTTTCTTCATCCCTTCGTTGTAGAAAATTTTGAGCCGCTCAAATTTTTCTTCCATGTTCTCTTCTGCTTTTCCGAAGCGAATAATGTGTCCGCTTATTTTTGGTATCACATCAAACTCTCCGTTCTCATTCACATAAATCTGGTCAACCACCGCGTTTAAAAATGTGTCGCGCTGAACATGCTGAATCAACTTGTAAAGAGCGGCCTGCACGGTGCTGTCGCGTTTAGCACTTTTATGCATTGCTACATTTCCAATCGCTACGGCTACGTGTGATGTAAATTTATCGCAGAGCGGTATGCGCTCATTCTTTTCGCTGATATAATAGCCCACACCATCGTTGTTGAGTATCCGAAGAACTGGACGTTTCTGAATTACCTCTATAATGATGCTCTGCTGCTGGTCAACAAAAACTTCTGCTTCGTCAACGAAAGGGTTTTTCTCCAGTTCCTTTTCCAGCGTTTTAAAATCAATGCGCGATAACTGTTTGCCGATAATGTTTTCTCCGCTCAGATAATTGACACGTTCTTTTATTTCCGCCTCATTCAAAAAAGCAAGACCGGAATCGTAATCAATTTTCACCTGCAGGTTTTTGCAGATCAGTTGATTTTGTTTTTGAATAGCAGAAGTAAGCACCACCACAAACAGCGCAGCGCATGAAAGCACCGCTGCTATCGTGAGAATTTTTTTGAGTATGCGCCAGAACTTTTTCATGCTTTTTAGTGTCACACCAAATGTGCAACACATGACTATAAACTAAACGCTGAGTTGTTGACAGAAATTGTGAATGGAAACAGAAGTGAGTAAAAGAAAAGACAACCCCTAAATCCTCCCTCGCCTTCGCGAAGCGCTTTGGCGGAGCAAGGTAAAGGGGACTTAGAAGGTTTCTATCTTGAAGAAAGTATCTCTTTGATTGGAGAAAGGTATTTATCAATATCACCTGCACCGATGGTCAGCAGCACTTCGAAGTTTTTGCTTTTTACAAAATCAAGGAGTTCCTCTTTCTTAATCAGCGATTTTTCGGGACAGGTAAGTTGATTGAAAATCAAATCAGAGGTAACTCCTTCCACCGGTAACTCGCGGGCGGGGTAAATATCGAGGAGAACTACTTCATCGGCTTTGCTCAGTTGTTCGGCAAACTCTTTTGCCAGATCTTTTGTGCGGCTGAAAAGATGCGGCTGAAATACAGCCGTAATTTTACTCTTCGGGTAAATTTCGCGGACGCTTTCCACAAACACGCGTATTTCTTCCGGGTGGTGTGCGTAGTCGTCAATGAAAACTACTTTATCGTTGGCAAACACCTTTTCAAATCTTCTCTTAATTCCCTTGAAAGAAGCAAGAGCCGCTTTAATATGTTCATCCGTAATCTTCAGTTCTTTGGCAATGGTGATGGCAGCAAGGGCATTTTCGATATTGTGAAAACCGCCAATGTTCAATCGCAATCCTTTTATCTCTGTTCCGAAATACGATACGTTAAACAGATAGCCGCCATCGGTCACCCAGTACTTAGAGCAGTAAACATCACTGGTGTCGTCATGCAAGGAATAAAAAGCCTTATCCAGCACCGGTAACCCATCTTCAATACTTTGATTTGATTTGATAGCGAGAAAGCCTTCTTCAGCAATTTTATTGATGAATTCTATAAAGGCTTCGTCAATCTTTTCTTTGGTACCGTAAATATCTAAATGGTCGGTATCTACGGCAGTAATCACCGCCATATCAGGAGCCAGCCGGTGAAACGAGCGGTCGAACTCATCGGCTTCAATTACTACTACATCATTTTGTCCTTGTAAAAAATTCGAATTGTAGTTCACAGCAATACCTCCCAAAAAAGCAGAACAACCGAAACCGGAGTGGATAAGGATGTGTGCAATCATGGAACTCACGGTTGTCTTTCCGTGCGAACCGGCAACAGCAATCGTAAACCGGTCGGCAGAAATTATACCCAACACTTCGCTGCGTTTACGCAGTTCGTAACTGTTGTCTTTATAAAAATTAAATCCTTTATGGTCTTTCGGAATGGCCGGTGTGTAAACCACCAGGTCAACTTCCTTTGGATATAAATTCAAATCATCTTCAAAAATTACAGGTATGCCTTCACGCTCCAGTTCACCGGTAAGAGCAGTTTGCGTTTTATCGTAACCACTTACTTCAGCACCCAACGACTTGAAGTAACGGGCCAGTGCGCTCATTCCTATTCCGCCAATACCGAGAAAATAAACTTTCTTAATGTCCCTGAGGTTCCTCATCTGCTGCAAACTTTCATAATTTCTTCCACAATTTTTTCAGCAGCGTTGGGTATCGCCATTTGTTTAATGTTTGCACTCAACTCTTTTTGCAGCGATTCATTTTTCAACAAGTCAAAAGCTGCACCAATCAAATTCAATTTTGCCTCATCGTCCTTGATCATAATGGCAGCTTTTCTGTTAGCAAGGGCAAGGGCATTATGGGTTTGGTGGTCTTCCGCTACATTCGGTGATGGAACAAGAATAACCGGTTTGCCGACTAATTGCAATTCAGAAATTGACAAAGCTCCTGCACGCGATACAATAACATCAGCACAGGCGTATGCATAATCCATTTTATCAATAAACATCCGCGCATGAAGATTTGGAATTCCTTCAGCTATCTTACTGCACTCATCAAAATACATTTTGCCCGTTTGCCAAAGAATCTGACAATCGCTTTCTTTAATTCTTTCAAGGGCAGCTTCTACGCTTTGATTCAGCGTCCTAGCTCCCAAACTTCCTCCAATAATTAAAACAGTGCTCCTGTTTTTATCTAATTGAAAATACTCTCCGGCTGTTTCTCCTAAATAATCCTGTGCCACTTCTTTGGTATAAAACGTTTTCACAATCTCTTCGCGGACAGGGTTTCCGGTTAACACAATTTTCTCTCTCGGAAAAACTTTCTCCATTCCTTCATAAGCCGTGCAAATCACTTTCGCATTCTTCGAAAGAATTTTATTGGTTACCCCTGCAAAAGAATTTTGCTCCTGAATTACCGTTGGTACTCCGGCAAAACTTGCTGCGCGTAAAAGAGGACCGCTGGCATAACCGCCAACACCAATCGCCACATGCGGCTTAAAACTCCTGACAATGTTGTAAGCTGAAAGCAAACTGCCGGCAAGTTTAAAAGGAAGCGTTAGGTTTTTAAGAACCGAGCCGCGCTGAAAACCTGCAATGTTCAATCCTTTGATTTCATAACCCGCCTGCGGAACTTTCTCCATTTCCATTCTGCCGTTCGCGCCTACAAAAAGAATTTCAGCAGCAGGATTTTTTTTCTTCATCGCATTGGCGATTGCGATGGCAGGAAAAATATGGCCACCGGTTCCGCCTCCTGAAATGATTACCCGCAATTCGCTCATGCGACTTCTAACGTTTTTTCCTCTTCAATATTTCTGGAAACAGAAAGAATAATTCCGAAAGCTATAGAAGTAAAAATGACTGAACTTCCTCCCATACTCACCAATGGCAACGTTACACCGGTAACCGGAAGCAGATTAACCGCCACAGCCATGTTTATCATGGCCTGTGTAACCAGTGCAATTCCCAAGCCCACTGCCAGGAGTGCGCCAAATGCTTTGGGCGCTTTAATCACAATACGGATACATCGGTAAAGAAAAAAGAGATAAAGAAAAACGAGACCTGCACCGCCAATCAAACCATACTCTTCAATAATAATGACATAGATAAAATCGTTGTACGCCTGAGGTAAAAAATTTCTTTGGTCACTACCTCCGGGATTTAGTTTGAACATGCCTCCTTTTGCAATGGCAATTTTTGCCTGTTGCACCTGATAATCTTCATCGTCCGAGTCGTGGTGTTGGGTAAAGTTTTCAATCCGGTTCTTCCAGGTATGCATTCTTCCTTTCAGCATCGTATCGGGCAGAAGAAAAAGAAAGGCCATAAAAATGGCTCCTACAATCAGGCTCACCCCAAATAGCATAGCAATGTGCTTCAGGGCAATTCTGCCAATGAACATGACAAAAACAGACGTGAAGAAAAGTATTACCGAAGTAGAAAGATTCTCGGGGGCAATTAATAAACAGGTAAGAATTATCGGCAACAAAATCGGAATAAAAGCTTCTTTAAAATCCGTGATTTGGTCTTGCTTCAATGAGAGTTGACGGGCTAAAAACATAATCAGTGCCAGCTTGGCCAAATCGGATGTTTGAAAGGTAAGTCCGACTACCGGAAGTGTAATCCACCTGTTGGCATCGTTTAATTCAGTCCCGAAGAACATAGTATAAATCAAGAGAGGAATGCTGATAAACCAAAGCAACTGAGCAATACGCGAATAATATTTGTAATCAATCATGTGAGTAACGAACATCAGCAGCACACCGCCTAAAGCCATTACAATTTGCTTCATCAGATATTTTTCGTTGCCTACCTGCATTTTGTAAGCTAGCGTGCCGGTAGCGCTGTAAACAGCCAGCATCGAAAAAATGAACAGGAAGATGACAATCATCCAAATCATTTTATCTCCGCGCAGATACTCCCACCCTGTTTCGATTGCTTTGTTCATAGAATTTATTTTTCCATTTCGCTAAACATGGCACTCAATTCTTCCTTATCATCAAAATGATTCTTCACTCCCTTTATCTCCTGATATTTTTCGTGTCCCTTCCCTGCCAGAAGAATAATGTCACTCTTTCTTGCCAGAGTAACTGCCGTTCGGATAGCTTCTCTTCTATCCGTTATCGTTAGCACTTTCCGTTTATCAGTCACCGGAACGCCTTCGTTCATTTGCCGCAGGATTTCGCCCGGCTCTTCGCTTCGCGGATTATCGGAAGTGAGAATCACCTGATTGGAAAACTTACACGCAATCTCAGCCATCAACGGTCTCTTGGTTGCATCCCTATCACCACCACAGCCAACAACTGTAATTACGCTTTCGTTTCCTCCGCGAATTGCCTGAATGGTCTGCAAAACATTTTTTAATGCATCTGGTGTGTGTGCATAATCAACAATGCCAACGATTTTTTCTTTGGTGGAAACAATCTGGTCGAAGCGGCCTTCCGGTGGAGTAAGTGCGGAAAGTATAGTTAATGCCTCCTGCTTTTCTACGTCCAGCAAACGTGCTACTCCGTACACCGCAGTAAGATTATACGCGTTGAATTCTCCAATTAATCGGGTATGCATTTCAACTCCGTCAATTTCCAACTGAAGACCGGTTACACTGCTCTCAATAACTTTCGTTTTAAATTCGCTCGGAGATTTGAGTGAATAGGTGTGCTTAGCTGCCTTTGTGTTTTGCAACATCACACTTCCGTTTCTATCGTCACTATTTATCAATGCAAATGCAGAAGAAGGCAACTCATCAAAGAAACGCTTCTTTGTCTTCAGATAACTCTCAAACGTTTTATGATAATCAAGATGGTCATGTGTAATATTCGAGAACACTCCACCGGTAAATTTCAAACCCTCAATTCTATGCTGGTCTACAGCATGAGAACTCACTTCCATAAAACAATATTCGCAACCGGCATCTGCCATTTGTTTCATCAGTGCATTAAGCGCAATAGCATCCGGTGTGGTATGTGTGCTTGGAATTACTTCTTCGTTAATTTGATTTTGAACGGTGGAGAGCAAGCCGACATTTTTACCCAATGCGCGAAACAAACGGAACAACAAAGTAACAACTGAAGTTTTTCCATTTGTTCCTGTTACTCCCACTACTTTCATCTTTATAGAAGGATTATCGTAGAAGTTACTTGCTAACACACCGAGTGTTTTGGCGCTGTTTTGAACTTTCACATAAGTAACATTCGCGGTCAGTTCTTTTGGCAATACTTCACATACAATTGCGCTTGCACCTTGCTCAATACATTTTGAAATAAACTGGTGTCCATCGCTCGAAGTTCCTTTAACGGCAACAAAACAATCACCCTGCTTTACTTTTCGGCTGTCCATTTGCAGCGATAAGATTTCTGTACCGGTAGAGCCGATTGTTTCAAGCACAGAAACATTATGAAGTATTTGGCTCAGCGTTTTCATTCTACCGGATCTTGAGTGTAACCAGTGTCAAAATCGCCAGCAGAATTCCAACAATCCAAAATCTGGAAACAATTTTGCTTTCGTGCATTCCGAGTTTTTGGAAGTGATGATGAAGTGGTGACATCAGAAAAATTCTTCTTCCCTCTCCAAACCTTTTTTTCGTGTATTTAAAGTAACTCACCTGCATCACCACACTTAAATTCTCTATCAGAAATATTCCACACATCACCGGAATAAGCAGCTCCTTTCGAACAATAATAGCAAGGGTGGCAATGATTCCCCCAAGCGCTAGCGAACCGGTGTCGCCCATAAATACTTGTGCGGGGTACGAATTATACCAAAGAAAGCCAATGCACGCCCCTACAAATGCTGCAATGAAAATCACAAGTTCTCCTGAATTGGGGATATACATAATATCCAGATAATCGGCAAAAATGATATTACCCGAAACGTACGCGAATACAAGCAGGGTAACTCCGATAATTGCACTCGTACCGGTAGCAAGTCCATCAATACCATCGGTAAGATTGGCGCCATTGCTCACCGCTGTTATAATAAAAATGACGACCGGAATAAAAACAAGCCAGGCATATTTGCACCACTCTTTATTAAAGGCACAAAGAATAACCGAATAATCTATTTCGTGATTTTTGAAAAAGGGAATAGTGGTAGTTGGTGCTTTTTCGGTCACCATGTAATGTACCTTCAGATTATCATCGGTAATTTTCGAAATCTTATCGCTGCTGTATTTATAAACTTCCCCTTGCGGAACTTCTTCTTTCGTTACAACATTCTTATTGAAATAGAGAGTTGTTCCAACTATAATTCCCAAACCTATTTGTCCTATAATTTTAAACGTACCGGCAAGCCCCTTTTTATCTTTCTTAAACACCTTGATGTAGTCATCGGCAAAACCAATTAAACCGAGCCACACTGTGGCGATAAGCATGAGGATGATGTAAATGTTTTCCAGTTTTGCGAAGAGTAAAGTGGGAATCAAGATGGAACCAAGAATGATTAAACCTCCCATTGTCGGTGTTCCCTTCTTAGAATTTTCTCCTGCCAAGCCTAATTCTCGAATCGTTTCTCCGATTTGCTTGTTGCGCAACATGGCAATCAGTCTGTCACCATACACCATAGAGATCAGCAACGATAACAGCACTGCAGCTGCAGCTCTGAACGAGATGAAGTTGAACAGCCCCGCACCGGGAAAATCAAATTGCTGGTCGAGAAACCGGAAGAGATAATAAAGCATAGGTTAAGATTTTTTCATCCTTATTCTATTACAGCTTGATAACCTCTTCTTTAAATTTCTTTCCTCTGTCTTCGTAGTTTTCGAACAAATCGAATGATGCGCATGCCGGAGATAACAACACACAATCACCTGAGTTCCCCAATTGATATGCCATACGGACAGCATCGCCCATGTTGGTTACATTCACCATAATGTCTACCATCTTTCCGAAAGCAGAATGAAGTTTGGTGTTGTCCACTCCGAGGCAAATCATGCCGCGCACTTTCTTTTTCACCAGTTGCTCCATCACACTGTAGTCGTTACCCTTGTCAATTCCACCGGCAATCCAAATCACCGGTTTGTTCATTGACTCCAACGCATACCAGGTGCTGTTCACATTGGTGGCTTTGCTGTCGTTAATAAATTCAATGTTTCGGACCTTGGCAACGCTCTCCATCCGGTGTTCGAGCGATTTCATGTCCGATAAACTTTCACGGATCTGCTCCTTACGCAGTCCGTAAACATTAGCTACTATCCCAGCGGCTAACGAGTTGTAGACGTTGTGACGTCCACTCAATCCGAGTTCCTGAATACTCATGGTAAATTGGTTTTGGTTTATGTTAATAATGATGTTGTCGTTTTTTACAAATCCGCCTTCCGAAAACTCCTTATCGTATGCGAATGGAATTTTTTGTGCGCTGGTCGGATACTTCTCCAGGTTGCTCATTGTGATTTCATCATCTGCGCAGTAGATGAAGTAATCTTTCTCCGTTTGATTCTTTGTAATATTGAATTTCGAAGTCACATAGTTTTGCAACTCGTAGTTGTACCGGTCAAGATGGTCCGGTGTGATGTTCGTCAGCACTGCTACATCCGGACGAAATTTCTCGATATCATCCAATTGAAAACTTGAAATCTCTAACACGTAGTAATCGAAACTTTCAGTCGCCACCTGATAAGCAAAACTCTTTCCTATGTTTCCACCTAAGCCCACATTCATTCCTCCGCTTTTCATGATGTGATAAGTGAGTGCGGTTGTTGTGGTCTTTCCATTTGCACCGGTGATGCCCACTATCTGAGCGTTGGTAAACCATGAACCGAATTCAATCTCGCTCACAATCCTGATCCCCTGTTTACGAATCTTCTTCACCATCTCTGCCTTCTCCGGAATGCCCGGACTCTTCATCACTACATCTGCATTAAGAATCTTTTCTTCTGTATGTGTTGCTTCCTCGTATTCAATCTTCCATTCATTCAACAAATTCTTGTAGTTGTCTTTTATCTTTCCTCCGTCACTTACAAATACATCGTAACCTTGCTTCATTCCAAGCACAGCAGTTCCAAAACCGCTTTCACCTGCACCAAGAATTACGAGACGTTTTTTCATTTTAACTCAATACTGATTGACATTCCTTTTAATAAGTCCTCTCCCGCCATTATACTTTGTTTGATTACAGTTCCTCTGCCCGCAACACTTACTCTCATCCCCATTGACTCAAGAAGATAGAGTGCATCCTTCAAACTCATACCGGTTACATCGGGAACCAGGTTTCCTTCCATCTCGCTTTCTGCCAGCGCAATTTGTTTTCCGTTACCGGTAGCTGTTGTCCATTCAGAAGTGACAGTATTGGTTCTTATTCCGAAGAAATTGTAGATACTTGAAAGGTCATACGCACTTCCTTTCTGTATCACTGGCAACTGGTTTTCTGCAACTTGCTTGTTGATAGCCAGATGCATCCCCAGCGAAAGCGAGTAAACTTTATCTGCCACTTCTTTAAAAATTGCCCCAGCCACTACGTTTCCATAATATCCGTTTTGAGAAGGCGAATTGATAACCACAATCATGGAGTATTCCGGTTCTTCCGTTGGAAAATATCCGCAAAAACTTGCCTGATAAACTTTCTTCCCTCCGTTCTTATAGCCACCTTTCCCCTGCGCAATAACCGCTGTTCCGGTTTTACCCGCCACATGCAGATAATCGGTTTTCAAATTGGTAGCAGTTCCTTCTTCCACTACACCTTTTAAAATATCCTGCAACTGCTGAATGGTTTTCGAACTGCAGATTCTTTCATTCAGCACAACGGTAGTTGATGAATCAACCGTTTTGTTGTACTCCTTAATTCTATCAACCAGATATGGCTTCACCATTCTGCCATTGTTAGCAATAGCATTGTAAAACATAAGTGTATGCAGCGGAGAAATCTGTAGCTCATAACCGTGCGCAATAAAAGCCGTTGAAACTCCGCTCCAATTTTTCGGTTCCGCCAGAACCGGTTTGGCTGCACCGGGTAACTCAATATCAATTGGTCTCGTAAAGCCGAAGGTTTCAAGATTCTTGTAAAACTTCTCCGGTGCTGATTGATAATTCTGGAAAGCCAGCTTTGCCATTACAACATTCGAGGAAACTTCAATAGCGCGTTTTACGGTTAGCGAAGGGGTTTCGGGAGCTTCATGGTCGCGAATAGTGAGTTTGTACACTTTGTATTCTCCATTCTCTGCATCTACGCTTGTATTACTCGTAACCAGACCATCTTCCATTAAACTGGCTACAGTAGCCAGTTTAAAAGTTGATCCCGGTTCCGTTGCTTCGCCAACTGCATAATTTTGAATTTCTCCGTAAGCCGAGTCTTTCGTTAATCCAAGGTTTGCAATGGCTTTAATCTTACCGGTTTTTACTTCCATGAGCACAACACAACCATGTCCCGCTCCATGATGGTCGAGTGCACGAAGCAATGCATCTTCTGCCACGTCCTGTAACTCCACATCCAGTGTTGTATAAATATCCCGACCCGGTTGCGGAACAATTTCTTCCCTGCTATCCAGAGGAATTGTAACTCCCCCGGAAATTTTTTGCACCATTACAGTACCTTCTTTTCCTTTTAGCTCAGTATTGTAGTTTCCCTCTAAGCCAACTTTAACTTTACCGGAATCACTTACAAAGCCAATCGTTCTTTGCGCTAAACCACTGAAGGGTTTCAAGCGCTTGTCAATCTGCACCTCCCACATCCCGCTTTTATAACGACCATCACGGAACACCGGAAATTTCTTCATTTCCGCCATTTGATTGTAGCTCACATTCCTCTTCAATAAGTAGTATCGGGTTTTCTTCCTGCGCTCCTGCCACAATTCCTTTGTGTATTGTGTAACACTCTTTTCAGGAAACATTGCAGCCATACAAACAGCTAGTGAGTCCACATTTTCTTTGAAAACTTCGGGATGCGCGTAAGTGGTTTTAAAATCAATGCGGATATCAAAAGTAGGAAGTGTAGTAGCAAGCAGACGACCGTCTTCGCTGTAAATATTTCCGCGTTCCGCTAAAATTGTTTTTGGGAAAATGGTTAGCGAATCGGCCAACGACCGGTAATAGTCGCCCTGCGTGGTTTGTATATAAAACGCACGCCCTATAATTGCAATGCCCAGTAAGAAAATGAACGCGAAGCCCAGGTAAGCCCTTAGTAAGATTTCGCGTTTTTTGTTGGTTGCCATAGTGGGTTTTGGACAATAGTTTACACTCCCGAATTTCGGTGGCTGCTCATCCGGTCCCGGTTTAGCGGGAGTTTTTTCAGGAGATGAGCTTTCACTTTGTTCAGCATCTTTAGTTTTTCTTTACTTCTATTTTATAAGGGGGAATCCTCAGTTCCTTTAGCCCCTGTGTGCCCACCAGCTTTGCCACTTCACTCTGCTTGCTTTTTTGCATTAAGCTGCTTGCAGTTGTCATGTATTGCCAGCGTAATTGTTTTACTTCTCTCTCTGTTTTAGTGATGTTGCGCGCATAATTCTCTGCCATGTGATTGTTCGCAATGTGCAAAGCCGCCAACACTACCAGGAACAACACAAACGGCATATTGAAGAGCACTTTCTTCAGACCGGTTTCACCGGCTGCATCGAACTTGCCCAACAGAGAACTAAAACCTTTTGCAGATTTCCTCTCCGGTTGTTGCTCCGCTGTTTCGTTTATATTTTCCTGTTCCATTTTAAATCCGTACTCTTTATTATCTCTTCTTTCTTAAGTTGTAATAGAAAAACTGAATAGAAGGCAAACCGCTGCAAGTCATTCCACCTACAACCTCCCATCCATCATTCTGCATTTTGTTTACAGCTTTAATCAAAGGATTCATGCTTACACCCCAAATTTTGCCTTCTAACTCTGCCCTTGTCACTTCGTACTGTTCGGTTTTTTCTCCATTGATTGAAACATAGATTTGGCTGTTAGGCGTATCATAGCGATAACCTACTACTGCTAAATCATACTTGTCCTGTGCATTAAGTCCGATTAAGGAACCAAGCACAAGCATTGTTGTAATTATTGTTGCTTTCATTTTTATGGTTTTTGGTTTTGTAATCTGTTTTAAATTTTTTCTGCTACTCTCAATTTCGCTGAACGTGAGCGACTATTTTCCCTTTGTTCTTTTTCGCCTGCTTCTACCGGTTTTTTCGTTATCACTTTAAACTTCCTTTCAATGTTGCCGAAGAAATCTTTCACCGGTTCATCCCCAAAACTTCCATGCTTCATATAATTTTTCACCAACCTGTCTTCTAAGGAATGAAAGGTAATAACCACCAACCTTCCTCCGCTTACTAAAACCTCCGCACTTTGCTCCAGCAAACTCTTCAGCGCACCCAACTCATCATTCACTTCAATTCGTATTGCCTGAAAAACCTGAGCGAGATACTTATGCTTCTCTCCTGTTTGGTTTGCTTCGCAAATACTCAGCAAGTCCGCAATCGTTTCAAACTCTTTTTGCTCCCTCGAATCGACAATTGCATTTGCTAGTGTTTTCGAATTCCGCACTTCGCCATACTCACTGAACATTTTTTGCAACTGTTCTGCGCTGTATTCGTTCAGCACATCTGCCGCTGTTTTCTCAGCCAGTCTATTCATCCGCATATCCAACGGACCATCTAAACGATAGCTAAAGCCGCGTTCAGCAGTATCAAACTGCCAGCTTGAAACTCCGAGATCAGCCAGGATTCCGTCAACCGGAAGCGCATCATGCAATCGCAGAAATCTTTTCAAATCGCTGAAGTTTGACTGAATCAGCATGAACCGGTTATCGTCCGGTGCATTTTTTACAGCGTCTTCATCCTGGTCAAACGCGAAAAGCTTTCCATCCTCGCCCAATTGCTTCAAAATTTCTTTTGAATGTCCTCCTCCTCCGAAGGTGACATCTACATAAATGCCGTTGGGTTTGATGGCGAGTCCATCTATACTCTCATGTAAAAGAACGCTGGTGTGATAAGCAGAATCCGAAGTTTCCTTCTTCATCTTTATTACTTTACTTCTTTATCTAACTCATCCAGATAATTCGCCACTTTTTTCGCCAGATACTCTGAATTAGCATGGTTAACCTGCGATGTCTGTTCGTATTTCTTAGCATCCCACACTTGTATCTTATCGAACTTTCCTTTCAGCAGAATATCCTTCCCGTTACCGAGGTATTTTTTCAACGAAGTGCTGATAAGAAACCGGTCAGCACTGTCAATCTCCACTTCCGTCCATCCGGTGGTAACGAGATTGATGAAACGCTGATGGTCGAGATTGAAAGAATTCAGCTTCCTCAATTTAGCTTCTAACTCATTCCAGCTTTTTGTGGTATAAATCACCAGGCAATCCTCCAGATCTTTCACCAACACAAACTTGTTCTCCTTGCCCGCAGCAAATTGCTTACGCAGAGCAGAAGGCATTTTTATTCTGCCTTTCTCGTCCATTGTGCAATCGTAATCTCCGCGGAAATCCATTGGTGCTTTTTAAATTCTGTATGCAAATAAAATTTATTTCCCACAAAATACCACTTAATGACACTAAAATGGTCAATTATATTTTTCAACAAACCAATAGAATCATAATTCCCTATAAAAATAAGAAAATTTCATTGGTGGTAAATTGTGGTATAAATATTTATACATCATTTTCCTTGTGAAGAAAAACGGGGTTTTCCACAGTTCACTAACAGGAACTAACAGCATTCGCACAAAAAGAAGGAAAGGAAAACAGGAGCTGGTGGGAGGAATTGGAGTAAGACGAATTACTAATCCTTGTATTCCACGAAATTTACATCGGGAACCATTATCAGTTTATCGTATTGCTGCTGCTCTGTGCCGGAGTAAAATTTCGGACTCAAATCTTTAATAGAGCCAAAACCGATTACATCTTTCATCACCGGTTTATCAAGAAGCTCGGCAGCCGATTGTATTTTTTCAAAACCGAATTTATCGCGCACGTTATACATGGTTCTCCGCAGTTTGTCCTTGTGCGCATAGTTTTCGAACATAGAATATTGCTGTAGCCCTTCTTTAACAAACTCCGATACCCAAATGCTCATGCGGGTTAGTTCATTATTAACTATGCGTTCGCCTTTGAGCGACATTTCAACCTCCCTGATGCGTGAAAGAAATATCTGACGCAAATCTTCTCCGCCCTGAATCGGGATGGATGAGTGCATATGGTCCTGCCAGCCGGAGCCGTCTTCGTAACTAAAGGAAATACCCAGCGAATGACAAAAAACTTCCTGCGCCATCATTCGCTTTTCCAGTTGAAGACAAAGTGCATACAAGATATCGTGAAGTGTTTCTACCGAAGAGCGTTGCTCAGCAGAAATTTGCCGCATGGCCTGCATACTGCGGTACCTTTTATCCTGCCACATATCTACTTCCTTAAAATTTAGCCGGTAGTGCCAAAACTCTCCTACCAAACTTTTACAGGCACGCTTTGCTTTATCGGGTGTTGCATAACGCAACTCAACCGGTGAGGAAATTCCACCGGTAACCAACCGCAAAGCCATGTTACGCGAAATACCCGGGAGGTCGGTGAGTTTGAGTTTTGAAAGAACATCATCAATATTCTCCGGTGTTATGGTAACTAAACCATCAGGCTTTTGTAATTCACTGCCGAGTTTTGCCAAAAACTCGTTGGGAGCAATACCGATAGAACAGGTTAGAAAATCGCCTACATCCTTCTTGATTTTTGCTTTAATCTCTTTTGCCAGTTGCTCCATGTCTTTATATACCAATTGATAGGAAGAAAAATCAATGGCAGCTTCGTCAATACTGAATGGAATAACATCATTGGAAAAACTGCAGAGCACTTTCATAATCCGCTTGTGAAACTCGCGATACCGGTTAGGATTGGTTTCAAGCGGAACAAATTCGGGATGATACTTCATTACCTCCGACAGCCGGTCGGCCTTAATGCCCTTTGCCTTCGCTTCTTTTGAAAGCGCGATTACGGAACCGTGCTGACCGGTATAAACACAAACCCCTACCGGACGCCCGCGCAGCCAATAATTTACCTGTTGTTCGCAACTCGGAAAAAACGAATTCATATCCACAAACATTTTGGTGGGTTTCAAATTCGCTGCAGCAATATTGTTCTGTCTTATGTTTTCAATCTTCTCCGGCTTCTTTTCCATTATACTATAATATTTAGTCTTACTATTAGTAAATATAAATAGTTAAGCTGTTTTCTTTGAAAAATTATTTTCGCGCCATGAAAACAGTAGAGCATTTCAACTTTGCAGGAAAGCGCGCTTTGGTTCGCGTAGATTTTAATATTCCGCTCGATAAACAATTCAATATTACTGACGACAGCCGCATCCGCGGGGCGGTGCCGACCATTCAAAAAATTTTAAAAGATGGAGGAAGTGTGGTGCTGATGAGCCACTTGGGCAGGCCTTTAAAAAAACTGAAAGAGGACGGCACGGTTGATTTTGCCAAGCATACATTGAAACATGCGGTGAAACGAACCTCGGAACTGCTGGCCGTTGAGGTAAAGTTTGTTTCGGATTGCGTGAGCGATGAAGCCTTTGCCGTTTCCTCTTCGCTGAAAGCCGGAGAAGTTTTGTTGCTGGAGAACCTTCGTTTTTATAAAGAGGAGGAAAAAGGGGATGCCGGTTTTGCCGAAAAACTTTCGAAGCATGGCGATGTATATGTAAACGATGCCTTTGGAACCGCGCACCGCGCTCACGCTTCTACTACTATTGTTGCGAATTACTTTACGGCTGAAAATAAAATGTTCGGCTACCTGATGGCAAACGAAGTAGCGAGTGCGGAGAAAGTGCTGGGAAGCGGAGAGAAGCCTTTTACTGCCATTTTGGGCGGAGCAAAAGTGAGTGACAAGATTCTGATTATCGAAAATCTTTTAGATAAAGCCAATAACATTTTGATTGGCGGTGGAATGGCTTACACCTTTTTTAAAGCACAGGGAGGGAAGATTGGAAACAGTTTAGTGGAAGAAGATAAATTAGACCTCGCCCTGCAATTGATTGAAAAAGCAAAAGCAAAAAATGTTAACCTGCTTTTACCGATTGACAGTGTTATAGCCGATAAATTTGATGCCGCTGCAAATACATCAACTGCCAACAGTAACGAGATTCCGGATGGGTGGATGGGGCTAGATATTTCGAACAATGCGATTTACGATTTTACGCAGGTGATTCTTTCTTCTAAAATTATTTTGTGGAACGGACCGATGGGTGTGTTTGAGATGGAAAAATTCCAGCATGGTACAAAAGCTATTGCTGAAGCAGTGGCTTTGGCCACTTCTAAAGGTGCTTTCAGTTTAGTGGGCGGTGGCGACAGTGTAGCTGCTGTTCATAAATTCAACCTTGCCGATAAAGTAAGTTACGTTTCTACGGGCGGGGGTGCCATGCTGGAATATTTTGAAGGGAAAGAGTTGCCGGGGATAAAGGCAATTACAGGGTAAGCTATTTCACTATCTCGTATTTCTCTTCCTCAAACTTCTTCGTCCGTTTCATGAACGTAAAAGTAAAGCCGGGCCAAAGGGTTACGTTCTTGCCGTTTTTCATTTGATACCAACTGTGGCAACCTCCGTTCTGCCAAACGGTATGGCTCAGTTTTTCCTGAATATCGCGGTTGTATTCCTGCTGCACATCGGGTTTCAGGTCAATGAATTTTGCGCTCTTTTGTTTCAGTGCTTTCAGGCTTTCCATTATCAGGTTTACCTGTGCCTCTATCATCAATATCATACTGCTATGCCCGAGACCGGTATTTGGACCTACCACCAAAAACATATTCGGGAAACCCGATACGGTGGTGCCAAGATACGCTTCTGCTCCATCGCGCCAGGCTTCGTTTAAATCCATTCCGCTTCTGCCCTTCACGGCAAAGCGGCTCACTTCCTCTGCCGCCTGAAAACCGGTAGCAATAATAATGGCATCTACATTCCGCTGAACACCCTCTTTCGTGAGTATACCGGTTTCGTTTATTTGCTCAATGCCATCGGTAATTACCTCCACGTTGCTCCGGATGAGTGCCGGATAGTAATCGTTGGTAATCAAAATGCGTTTACAGCCCATTACATAATTTGGAGTCAGTTTTTCGCGCAGTTTTTCATCGGGCACACTCTTTTTCAGATAGCGCAAAGCAAGTTTACTTGCCAGTTTCAGAATACCGGGATGCCTGATAAAACCAAGCGCCATCAGTTCATGCTGCCAGTATAACCGGCCGCGATACAAGCGCTGCATAAACGGAAGATTATTGTAGAGCCATCTGCGCAGAGATGAAATTTCCGCATCGGGCTTTGGCATAATCCATGGTGGCGTGCGCTGAAAGAGGTAAAGTTGTTTTACATCGGGCGCTATTGCCGGAACAATTTGAATAGCACTGGCACCGGTGCCTATAACAGCAATTGTTTTGTTCTTCCAGTCAAAATTCTTGTTCCATTTGGCGGAATGAAACATGGTGCCTTTAAAAGTATCTATGCCCTTAATATCAGGAAACATAGGCTGGCTTAATCCACCGGAACAGGAGATAATCGAGCGGGCTGAAAAATTCTTACCCCCTTCTGCCTTTACGTCCCAAACTCCTTTTGCTTCATCAAATGCGGCCTCCGTAACGGTAGTATTGTATTGCAGATGCTTGTTCAAATCATATTTCTCTGCGCAGTGTTCCATGTATTTCAAAATCTCATGCTGCGGACTGAACTGACGGCTCCAGTTAGGATTCGGTTCAAACGAAAAGGAATACAAATGTGACTCCACATCGCAGGCTGCACCGGGGTAATGATTATCGTACCAGGTTCCACCCAGCCAATCGTTCCGCTCCAGAATCACAAAATTATTCTCGCCCTGTTCTTTCAGCTTAATAGCTGCACACAAACCGGCAAAACCAGAGCCGATAATGAGTTGGTCGTAGGTGTTTGTCATAGAAGTAAAGTTATAGAAGCAGTTATTGTTTGCAACTAAGTTTCAGTATGACGGATGATTCGGCAGAAATATTTTCTGCTGCACTTTTACGCTTCCGAAAAAAATATACATTTGCGCTCCGTTTTAAAAATGCCGCGTTCGTATAACGGTTAGTACGCCTCCCTTTCACGGAGGTAATAGGGGTTCGATTCCCCTACGCGGTACCAGCCAATTAAGCCAGAATCCTTACTCACAGAAGGTTCTGGCTTTTCTGTTTGAATCCGGTGAACTCAAGTCTTATCTTACCTTTAATTCTGCGCCCTGGCAGGTACTGCCTTCTTCTTCCCGGCCTATTGCCGTTACGCGCACCCAGTGGCTTATATTCGCCTTAAGACCGGTAATTTCTTTATGCAGTTTGGTGGTGTATTTTGTTTTTACTATAGCAGTAAACGCGCGGTCGGTAGCCACCTCTACGCGGTAAATAACCGCATTGGCCGCTTCATTCCAATCTCCGCGCAGGCTGCCGCTTACCCTGCCATCGCTCAGCCGAAGGTTGTAAACAGGGCCGGCTGTATCGTTGGTAAATACACGTTTGCCCACCACATCGAACCCGCTGCTGCGTATAATCTCCTCGCTGCCTTCGCTTACATTTTCTACGTAAGCAGCCAACTCATTAATCACCTTCAGCAGGGCTTTTCTGCTCCCGGCCATCAGCTTCAGCTTCAGGCGGTCCTTATTGCGCGATTCGTTATACAATTTTTCGAGCGCATTGTTGGCAGTTTTTACCGCATCGAGCGTAGGACGGGGCGTAGGGAAATGCGCATTACCCGTCATTTTGCCGGTAATGTTCAGCGCCCGCTCAATTTGATTGGGAACAGACAAGCGGCTGAAGCCTATCCTTACTTTTGCCATAGTATACACTAAACAAATACAATTCTTCCACAATTTAAAACCGGAAGCGGGCACCCTTCAGCCACTCTCAGGCAAAACACGGCAAATTGTAAAGAAGATAGAGGGAAAACGCTTTACAATCGGGCTGATGATGGCGAACATGGGCTGCGTTCTGTTGAATGTTTGTCTCATGTTCGCGAACACGAGGCGCATACTTATCACATCCCGTCAGGTGATGGCGAACACGTGACAAAACATAATCACTTCACGCCAAATGATGACGAACATGAGGCGAACTTTCCTCTCATCTTGCGTAATGATTGCGAACATGAGACGAATACTTATCACTTCACACGCAATGATTACGAACATGAGACGAAGCAAGATGAGTGCACGCGCGATGATTGCGAACACGAGACAAATACTGGTTAGTTCATGGCGAGTACTCATTACTTTTTGTCAAATGATTGCGAACATGAGGCAGAGCTTGGGGAGAGCGTGGGGAATGATTGGGAGGGTGAGGAGAAACATGGCAAGTCAGGAAGAATCATTACGAGAAGAGCACACAGATGTTCCACTTCTTTAAGAAGTGGAACATCTGAACGTTAACGGCAATTTTTTTTTTAAGAAGTTGTATTGATTGGGGAGGTATGTGTGCTTATGAAATATAATTTTAGCTTTAGCTAATGGAAATAAAACAACAAATAACAAAGCTACTTAACGACCTTAACAAAGGCGTTTATGAAAAGCAAGAAGTTATCGCCTTGACGCTTTTGACAGCAGTAGCCGGTGAGAGCATCTTTCTTTTAGGAGCACCAGGCGTTGCAAAAAGTTTAATCGCAAGACGACTAAAGTTCGGCTTCAAAGACGGGACATCCTTTGAGTATTTAATGAACCGCTTTAGCACACCGGATGAAATTTTTGGACCCGTTTCTATAACTAAGCTTAAAGAGGACAAATACGAAAGAGTGGTAAAAAATTATTTACCAAGCGCAAGTGTAGTTTTTCTTGATGAAATCTGGAAAGCAGGACCCTCTATTCAAAATGCTTTGCTTACGGTGCTTAATGAAAAAATTTACCGTAATGGCGATGAAGTAATTGATCCTATTCCGCTTAAGGCGCTTATATCAGCATCAAATGAATTGCCAGGCAAAGATTTGGGGTTGGAAGCTTTATGGGATAGATTTTTGGTTCGCTACGAAGTTTACCCTATGAAATCAGGGACTCATGATGAGAGAGAAAGATTTAACCAAATGATTTCGAATGACGGTGTTAGTGATAAAATACAGATTGAACAATCTGTTAAGATTACCGATGAGCAATACCGTAAAATGTCAGAAGAAATAGACAAGATAACGGTGCCCGAGAATGTTTACAATGTAATTCACATTATACGCAGTTACATTGACCAACACAACAAGAAAGACGAAAAGCAAGAAAATCAGATTTACATTTCAGACCGCAGATGGAAAAAAATTGTCCGACTGCTTCGGACTTCTGCTTTCCTCAATGACCGCAAAGCGGTTGACCTTATGGACTGCTTTCTAATTTCTCATTGCATTTGGAACGAGCCAACTCAGTTTACCACTGTTTTGCAATTCACTAAAGACGCTATTCAAAAGCACGGATACACTCTTCCAATTGATTTGAAAGACCTTCGCCAAGAAATTTCAGAGTTTGAAGAAGAAGTCAAAGGCGGAACAAGTTTCTTGAAAGACATACAAATAGAGGAAGCCAAGCCAATTGAAAAAAAATACTACCAAATAAAAGGGCTTAACAGCAATGCCAACTACATCTTGATTTCTGATTTTGATAATCTGAATGCAACAGAGCAATACATCTACCTTTATCAAAAAGACACCTACTACAACAATGGATTTAGACAATATAGCCAATTCAGAGTAAAAAAAGGTAAGCGATTCAAAGTGGTTCTTAATGGAACTGAATATTCTATTGAAACAAGGATGAAAGACGACAAAAAGAAAGCAAGCAAGAAGCCGCACCATTCAACAAAAAAGCGGTGGGACAATATTGTATTGAATTTCACTTCAATGACAGAAAAGCTAAAAGAACAAATTGAACAATATCGCAGCAAGGACTTAAAACACATTCGGGAAAATATGTTTGTCAATTCAACATTAGCAGAAGTTGTAGAAAGTCATCTTAGTGAATCACAAAAGCGAATCGTAAAACTTGAACTTGATGTTGCAGGTATCAAGCATCACTATGAAACCGTAGAAGATGAAACAGCATCATGAGCAATCCTTTCAGCAAATTTGAAACCTTCGGTTCTATTGCCGACCCTGCTAAAAGGAAAGAATTAGCAAAGGCAATTTATGAGCAGTTGCAAAAGAAAACAGGAAAAGGAATTGGCTTCGCCAATTCTAATACTGAAAACTTTGCAACTGCCATTGATAAAATTCTTCAGAATGAAACGCTGAAAGAACTTTGCAGTAAAGACACGGAACTTGCAGAAAAAGTAACTCAAGAGGTTTTAGAGTTTATCAATAAGGCGAAGAAGGAAATAAATACTACCGATAATCCTTTTGAGCAAGAGAAATCTTTGTTGCAATCGTTTTCAAAAACCGAGCAGAAAAACTTTCAACAAAAATGGAAACCGACAAGCGGTTTCCTTAAAGAGAATTACGACAAGAAACAAATTGATATTAATTTTTACAGCGAAGAATTTAAGCAGAGTATAGAAAACAAGAAAGGGCAGCGAAGTTTTGAAAGTGTAAAGGAGCATCTAACAGAAAAGTGGGACAACCTTTTGTTTGCAAAGCAAACACAATGGGAACTCAATATTATAGATAATTGGAGAAAGAAAATTGCCGAAGAACTCTACAAAAGAATTGAAGAACTTAAAAAGCTACAAGAGTTAATAGAACCATTCACAAGCGAATTAGGGCGTTTGTTTGATATGAGCAAAGGAAATTGGCAGAGAGCCAATTTTGATATTTTGAAACGCTATGCAGAGTTTCTAAAGCAAGACAAAGCATTACAACAACTTGCTGAAATGTTAGGCAAAATGCGACAGGCAGAAAAGGAGTTTGAAGTAGAACTGTTCAGCAACACAACTCTTAAACCTCAATGGAAAGCTGAGTATGCAAGTAAAGCTGACTTAATCGGGATTAGAGAAAGTGATGATTTGAGTAGCTTGCTTCCTTCGGAAACAGCATTACTAAGCGACAATACACTTCAATCCGTTTTCATAAAAAAGTTTGCCGAAAAGAAACTTCAAACTTTTGAATACCAAGCAAGGGTTCTATCATTTGAGGAAGAAGAATTTCAAGACAAGCGACAGAAAGAAAAGGAAGAAGCCAAAGGACCATTTATTATTTGCGTGGACACAAGTGGTTCAATGCACGGAACACCTGAAACAGTTGCGAAAACTTTGTGCTTTGCAATTCTGAAAATTGCAATCAGAGAAAACAGAAAATGTTTTCTCATTTCATTCAGCACAGGAATTGAAACTTTAAACTTGACCGACTTGAAAAACTCTTTGGAAAAAATAATTGAGTTTCTATCAATGAGTTTTCACGGTGGCACAGACGCAGCACCAGCAATGAGAGAAGCGTTGCGACAACTTCAATCAAACGACTACAAGAAAGCTGATGTGCTTATGATTTCTGACTTTGTAATGCCTTCGTTTGACAAGCAGACACAAGAACAAATTAAGACAGCAAAGGAGAGCAAGACCAAGTTTCACAGTTTAGTAATCGGCTCAAGCCAAAACAAAAACGCAATGACGGGATTTGACAACAATTGGTTTTACAACAAGGACAGGGAAGAAAGTATTATCGCTCTGGTAAAAAATTTGAGTGAAATTTGACAGGATAACCTTTGTTCCCGTAGGTTCTCCGTCTAGGGAACTTACGCTAAGATAATACACCCAGCATTTTCCCCTCTGTATCTTTTTCCTGACACAGCACAAATACAAGTAGATAATTGTAAAGCGTAAAATTCTTTTTGTTCCCGCAGGTTCTCCGCCTCGGGAACCTGTGGTAGTGCATAAGTCACACTTTAGCGTGGCATTTCCTTCCATTGTATTCTTTTGCCCTTGTTGGTGTTATAGCATCGGCCCTGCGAAGCGTCACCAACAATTAAGGCTCACCCCCCAACTGGCGCAAGAATGCAGCAAAGCCTTAGAGCCTTGGGTTCTTGTGCCTTTAAACAATGCTTTTACCTTAATTTTTTCTCAGGATTTCTGCTGGTGTGAAACACCGCAATAATACGAACATCGTTGCCCTCTACTTTGTAAACAATTACAAACGGAAATATTTTCATTAGCACTTGCCGGTATTCGCCTTCAAAGGTGGCGTAAATAAGCGGGTGGGTTTCAAGATAGTCCAGCACATCAAGGAAGGAATCAACAAACTTATTGCCTAAACCATTGCTGCGCTCTTCATACCAAAAAGCGGCATCCTGTAATTCCTGTCGCGCTTCGGCTTCAATGCTAACCTTATAGCTCATCCAGCTTTTTCTTAATTTTCTCTGCTTCTTCGCGGGCATTGTAATAAGTAACCCGCCCTTCTTCCACCCGGTTTATTCTTTCTTTCAGCATGGTCATTTGTTCAGCAGTTAAGCTAACAACCACATCGTGGTGTTCCAGTACATCCATCAATTCAACCAGTAATGTTTCATCGCGGGTAGCTTGTATGGTGTCAATCAGTTTCCGTTTTGTTTCAAGCAAATCCATAGCAGATATTTTTACGCAAGGTAAAAAATCTTTCGCTTCCGTTTATATCCCACATTGGAAGTTTCCTGCATTGTATTCTTTACCAAACACAGCACAAATACAAGTAGATAATTGTAAAGCGTAAAATTCTTTGCCTGCCGCGCTTGGTTGCACATTCGTGTTACAAAAGGACACACAAATTTTTAACCCCGGTCGCGGTTCTCCAGAGAAGGACCTAAGCCGGAACAAAAAACAAACAACATGGAGCCACTTTTTCAATTCGACTTGCCAAAAGACCAGTCATCTATTATTAAAGTTTTCGGAGTAGGCGGAGGCGGTAACAACGCGGTTAACCACATGTTCGACCAGGGCATAGTAGGTGTTAACTTTGTAGTGCTGAACACCGATGCGCAGGCACTGGATATGAGCCGCGTTCCGAATAAAATTCAACTGGGGCCTGAACTTACCAAAGGAAGAGGTGCCGGTGCCGAGCCAACGGTAGGTGCCAAGAGTGCAGAAGAATCGGTAGAGACGATTAAAGAACTGCTTTCGAAAAATACCCAGATGGTGTTTATTACTGCCGGTATGGGCGGAGGAACCGGAACCGGTGCGGCCCCTGTAGTGGCACGCATTGCCCGCGAAATGGGTGTGCTCACAGTGGGTATAGTAACTACTCCGTTTTGGTTTGAAGGAAAATCGCGTTACAACAACGCCATGGACGGAATTGAAAAATTGCGGGAACATGTAGATACGCTGCTTATCATCAACAACGATAAAATACGCGAGATGTATGGCAACCTGAAACGCAGCGAAGCGTTTGGCCATGCCAACAACATTTTGACTACTGCCGCAAAAGCAATTTCAGAAATCATCACCGTGCCGGGAGAAATAAACGTGGATTTTGCCGATGTGCAGACTGTAATGAAGAACGGTGGCTCGGCAATTATGGGTTGTGCTACTGCAGAGGGCGATGACAGAGCTATCCGTGCCGCACAAGGGGCGTTGAACTCTCCGTTGTTGAACGACAATGAAATTCGCGGAGCGAAGAAAGTGCTGGTGAACATCACCACCGGTACCATGCAGGTAACGATGGATGAAATTGGGGAGATAATGGAATATGTGCAGGAAGCAGCGGGCAGCACCGATATCATACTGGGTGCGTGTGACGATCCTTCGTTAGAAGATAAGCTGTCGGTAACCATTATAGCTACCGGTTTTGAAGTAGGTAAAAAAGCTCCGGGCTATCAGGAACAGAAAACAGTTACTATTTATGAACTGAATGACAAACCGGTGGTAACTCAAACAACCGCTCCGGTGGTTGAATTAAAAGAAGAACCGGCAGTTACTGTTAATGTAGAAACACCGCAAACCGAAGAACCGGTTACGCTTGAACTGCAGGAAGAAACATACAACCTGTTCGATTTATCGAAGAACGAAGAAACGGTTACCGCAGATAACACCTTTGAGTTTGAAGTTACCCGCGAAGAGCAGAAACTTCCGGAAGTGGAATTAACGCAGGAAGTGGTGGAAGAAAAAGTAGAAACCACTTTCCAGCCGGTAACCGAAACTAAAGAAGACGAGTATGTGGTTTATACCAAGAAGAGTTACGAAACCAATGTCGTATCTTCTGTTTCTCAGGACGAGCTGAACAGAATAGGAGAGGACAGAAAGAAAATTCTGGCGGGTTTAAGTTACCGGTTCAACAACAAGCAAAATGTAAACGAACTGGAAAACGAACCGGCTTATAAAAGAAAAGGCCTGGAGTTAAATGGCGAGCAGAATTTTTCAACTGTGAACGATAATTCAAGATACAGCGTAAGCGATGATGGTACTATGCGCCCTGAAATAAAAAAGAACAATTCATTCCTGCATGATAATGTTGACTAATGCAGAATGCAGAATGTTGAATTCGGAATTAAATCCGCATTCTGCATTCAGCATTCAAACTTATTAAAGAGTCTCTCCTTTGTTAGTGTGTCCAAAAATTCCCGAGCCGCCCGGCTCGGGTTTTTTTATAGCCCTGAGAAAGGGGAAGCATCGTAAAAGAAACCGTTAGAGGAAAAAGAAAGCTATAATCAGGATGAAGCAATTAGCAGAATGGATATAAGTGTTCGTAAAAACAAGACACAACCGTTGAATTCCGTGCTCAAAAGAGAGGGTTGTTATATCCTAAGGCGAAGAAAGATAATTATGAAAGTAGACATCTTTCCTGATTCAACTTACAAGACCTCTTTAAAATCCGCTCTGTTCATTGGCGCAAGCATTGATTAACGATTCTTGATTAACGAAGTAAACAGCCCCAAAAAACCGTTACAGTTATCGCATTTGTATTCAAAACCTGACTGCCGTCAGGCAAGTTCTGCATTCTAAAATCGTTAATCCTTGTTCTCAAATCAATACAAATTTGGAATGGAATGATGAAAGAAGTCTAGTGTAGTATTATCATTGAAGTTCGTCAAGCTGATATTGAGAACGAAGAAAGCGGAATATAGAGGAAACTACTTACAGATTTATACTCCCTCCTCCAACAGGAATTAATTTGGGTAACGATTAGATTGTTTCAGGCGGAGAGTGCTACATTCCATACGGTCAGCCCATATTCGCAATTCTTAATCCGGTTACTCCAAGCACATTTATGTCTTTTGATTTTCCCTGTTGCTCCCTTTCCCTCTCTCCCTTACTCGGCTTAGCCCCCTTTTAAAACGTTTCAGCCACCCTCCTCAACGGCTTGCCGCTAAATAATTGCACACCATCGTTTCGCTTGTTTTATTTGCGCGAGCAAATCAATCTGTATGAACAAAAAATTTCTCCTCGCGCTTCCCGTGGCGGCAATGGCAATAGGCATACTGGCTTTTGCCTCCTGCAACAAAACCAAAACCATCAAGCCCGGTCGCAAGGCCATTACCGAAGCGGTGTATGCCTCCGGTTTTTTAGTGCCTAAGAACGAATACAAGGTTTTTGCCCTCAGCGATGGCTACATAGTGGCCCGTAACAAAGAAGGGGGCGATGAAGTAAAACGCGGAGAAGAAATTTACCGGGTGCAGAACGATGCCAGCGGAGCAAAACTCTCCGCCAGTTCATCGGCTTACGATTTAGCCAAACTCAATGCCGGTGATAACTCACCGGTGCTCCTCGATTTAAAAAGCAAAATACGCAGTGCCGAAGCCAAGTTTAAAAACGACTCACTCAACTTCGTGCGCTTTAAAAATATGTTCGAAGCCCAGGCCGTTACCAAAGCTCAGCTCGACCAGGCGGCCCTCGCCTTCGAAGTTTCGGGGAACGATGTAAAATCGGCCAACGAAAGTTTTAGGCGCACCAAAGACCAGTTACAGGTAGAAATGAAAAACGCACAAAGCCTCGTGGCGGCTTCCGGTCTCGACTTTGGTAATTACTCCATCCGCAGCGTAATGGACGGCATGGTTTATGAAACCTACAAAGATTTGGGCGAAGCTGTCCGCAGGACCGAACTGGTGGCCATAGTTGGAGAGAAGGGCGCAAAAATTCTGGAACTGAATGTTGACCAACAGGATATTGATAAGGTAAAAACCGGACAGGAAGTAATTGTAAAGATGGATGTAAGCGGAAACAAAACCTACCAGGCAAAGATCACCAAAATTTATCCGCACATGAACCAGCAGGATCAAAGCTTTAAAGTAGAAGCAGAGTTTACCGCTAACTACGAAATGAACTTTGTGCATGTATCGGTAGAAGCCAACATCATCATTGCCCATAAAGAAAATGCGCTGATTATACCCAAGAACGTGGTGCAGGCAAACGATGAGGTAGAAATTAGAAACCTTGGTATGAACAAGAAAGTGAAAATCAAAAAAGGTTTAGAGAACCTGGAGTATGTAGAAGTGGTGGAAGGCATTAAGGCAGAAGATGAAGTGGTAATTCCGAAAGTGAAGTAACGTGTATTTCAATTCAAAATTCAAAATCGAAAATTCAAAATGGCCACCCGCGTAAACTTTGAGATAGCCAAGACCCACCTGCTCGCCAAGCCTAAGCAAACGCTCATCGCCATGCTCGGGGTTACCTTCGGCATAGGCATGTATATTCTCATGATAAGTTTCATGCAGGGCTTTAACGAGTTTTTGGAAGATACTTTGCTTTCCTCCACACCCGATGTGCGCATTTACAACGACATCAAAACAGATTTCTCTCATTCCATTCTCGATGAAATTTCAGATACTTCGAAAGCGATGAACGTCATCCATCACCCCAAACCCAAAGACATTACACCCGATATTAAAAACAGCAGCCGCATCATAGCTGATTTGAAGAAAGATGAAAGAGTGCTGGCGGTGAGCCCTACTCTTGCCACGCAGGTATTTTACGTAAGCGGACCGGTTCAGATTAACGGCTCGCTGAGCGGAGTAAACATTCTGGAGGAAGCACAACTCACCGGTATGTATGATAAAATGAAGACCGGTAAGATTGAAAACCTGCTGACGATTGACAACGGAATACTAATGGGGCACGGCCTCGCTAACAAACTTAACGTAAGTGTAGGCGATTTGGTCACGCTTGCCACCCCTAAAGGAACATCCATGCGCTTTCGCGTAGTGGGAACTTTTCAGTTCGGCATTGGCTCGCTCGATAATATAAAATGCTATGTAAATCTTTCAAAAGTGCAGCAGTTGTTGGGTAAGGACAATCAATACGTAACCGATATTTCAATGAAGTTGAAAGATTACGATTTAGCTACCGCAATGGCAGCAGAATATGCCAGCCGCTACGGCTATAAAGCCGATGACTGGAAAACAACCAACGCCAGCGCCATGGTTTCTATTCTCATCCGCAATGTGATGACTTTTGTGGTTTCGTTTACGCTACTCGTTGTAGCAGGCTTCGGTATCTACAACATTATGAGTATGACCATCCAGAACAAACTGAAGGATATTGCCATACTGAAAGCACAGGGCTTTTCATCCGGTGATATCCGTCAGATATTTTTAACCGAGAGTGTGACCATCGGAGTATTTGGCGCGCTTACCGGTTTGTTGTTAGGTTTTATTTTGAGCAGCGGTGTTTACAGCCTGCCGTTCCCCAGAAATGACTTTATCAGTATTACTCATTATCCGGTGGTGTTTCACGCAAAGCATTATTTATTTGGTATGGCCTTTGGAATCATCACCACATTTATTGCAGGATTGATGCCGAGTGTAAAAGCCGGAAGAATTGACCCGGTGGCGATATTAAGAGGGTAAAAAATTGTGTTAAGGTGTTTAGTGTTAATGTAGCTTACACACAACCTAAACACTTTAACACCTAAACACATTAACACAGCAGAGATGGATATAGTTTTAAAGACAAATAACTTAAACAAGAGTTTCTACGAGCCGGAGGAGTTTCATGTGCTCAAGAATGTATCGTTCGAAGTAGCGCGGGGACAGTTTGTTTCTATTGTAGGCAAGAGTGGTTGTGGCAAATCAACTTTATTGTATTTGCTTTCCACTATGGATACCGATTACACTGGTGAAGTTTACGTGAATGATGTTTTGCTTACCGGTCAAACGCAAAACCAGTTAGCGAAGTTCCGTAACGAGCATATCGGCTTTGTGTTTCAGTTTCACTTTCTGTTGCCGGAGTTCTCTGCTTTAAAGAATGTAATGCTGCCCGCTGAAAAACTGGGCAGGTATTCGAAAAGCGAATGTGAAGACCGCGCGTATGAAAAACTGAAGTGGTTAGACATGCAAAACTTTGCGACAAAACTTTCAAGCAAGCTATCCGGTGGTCAACAACAGCGCGTGGCCATTGCCCGCGCTCTGGTTAACGACCCTACTATCATCATGGGCGATGAGCCAACCGGTAACCTTGACTCGGTAAACACACAAATAGTTTTCGATATTCTGAAAGGACTTTCGAAAGATAAAGGACAAACTATCATATCGGTTACACACGATACAGAGTTTGCCGCCAACAGCGACCGCATTATTGAAATGAAAGACGGAGAAATAATTACAGGATGGAAGTAAAAACCCAAACTCGGATTGCACTGGGCATTGTAGCTTTTATCTACGTGATGTTTACCGTAGTCAAAACTTTTTTCTTTCTTGACCAAAGCATAGAGTTTCACCTGCTCACCAGTGTGACGGGGCTTTTCTTTATTGTCTTTTTCGGCTACATTATCCGGGGTATTGATATTTATCTGGATAAAATTTATCCTTTCGAAAGAAATGTCATCAAGAGGATTGTTATTCAGTTCCTGCTCACATTGGTGGTTTTATTTTTAATCAGAGCCGTTCCTTACTTCTTGTTCTACGATAAAATTCCTTTTCATCCTTCGCGCGATGTACTCGTTGCCATCTATGCTATCAATATTTTCATGGTGTTAAGTGTGATTCTTTCTATTTTCGGATACCGCTTTTTTGTGCGTTGGAAACAGGAACAAATTGTAGCAGCAGAATTGGAGAAAGAAAAAGCGCTGGTGCAATATGACAACCTGAAGAACCAGTTGAATCCGCATTTTCTGTTCAACGCGCTTTCATCGCTTAACTCTCTGATTTTTGAAAACCCTCAACTGGCTTCAGATTTTCTTCAACAGCTTTCGAAGGTTTACCGGTATGTGTTAGAGAACAAAGAGAAGAATACGGTGAGTTTGCAAACGGAGATAAACTTTGTGAACCACTACATTAAGCTGCTTGAAACCAGATTTGACGGAGGACTAAAAGTGGTATTTGAAGTAAGCGAAGAAGCGAAGGATAAAATGATAGTTCCTGTGACCCTGCAGATTCTGATTGAAAATGCCGCCAAGCATAATACTACTTCTAAAGGTTTCCCTCTTGTTGTCAGGATAAAAGCAGAAGGCGATTGGCTTACCGTAGAAAATAATCTTCAAAAAAGAAATGCTATAGAAACTTCAAATGGACACGGATTAGAAAATCTGAAAAACCTGTATCACTATATTTCTGACAGGAAGGTAGATGTAGTAGAGACGAATGATTCGTTCACTGCGAAAATTCCATTAACATGAAGGTTGTAATTATAGAAGACGAGCCGCTGATTGCAAAAAACCTCACGCGAATGCTCAAGCAAATTGATGCCTCGATAGAGATTCTGGCGACATTGGATTCAGTTGCTTTGTCAGTCAAGTGGCTAAATGAAAACGAACAGCCTGAGTTATTCTTCATGGATATTCAACTGGCGGACGGAGTCAGCTTCGATATCTTCAATAAAGTCAAAATTGAAAGTCCGGTTATCTTCACTACTGCCTATAATGAATATGCCATCCGTGCTTTCAAAGTAAATAGCGTTGATTATCTGCTCAAGCCTATTGATAAAGAGCAATTGCAATCGGCTGTAGAGAAATTCAAAAAATATTTTGGCGTAAAGAACGATGCGATGCGTGAGCAGTTTAAATCGTTGCTGGAGAACATGCAGAACAAAAGCACCCCTAAGTTCAAGGAACGTTTTCTGGCACATTATAAGGGGGGCATTGTTCCGATGCCCGAGAGCAAAACTGCTTACTTTATTAAGGATACCGTCATTTATTTAGTAACGAAGGAGAACGAAAAATTAGTGACCGACTACAACACGATTGATGAGATAGAAGAAGTAGTGAATCCACAAAAATTCTTCCGCGCTAACCGGCAAATGATTATTCGTGTGGATCAGGTGGATACTTATAAAAAACACGACAACGGTAAAATTGAAGTTCTTTTAAAATGCGACAAAAATGTGCGTGCAGATGTAAGCCGCGAGAAAGCAAATGAGTTTGTAGCTTGGCTTGACCAATGAGCGAAAATATATTCTCTGTGTGAAAGCGGCATTAGGTTATCTTCGCGCCATTATGACGGCAGAAGAACACAAACAAGCAGTTAAAGAGCTTACATTAATTCCGGGAATAGGGCGTACAGTTGCAGATGATTTAATCGAAATGGGAATCACAAAGGTGAGTCAGTTGAAAAATAAAGACCCGGAGAAGTTATACAGCAAATCGAATCGGGAAAAAGGTTCTGTGCAGGATAGAAGTTTGCTTTACATGTTTCGCTGTGCGGTGTATTTTGCATCTAACGATAAGCATGATGAAGAAAAGTTGAAGTGGAAGAACTGGAAAGACAAGTAAGTGGGTGGTGAATGGCGGATAGTAAATAGTAATACAGAATGAGTAATTCCATTCAGGGAACAATTACAGAGTTTTCGAAAATAACAGATGAAGCGAAATCACTCTTCGGAAATCTTTCTTCCTCACAACTGAACTGGAAACCGTCTCCCGGAAAATGGAGTATCGCTCAATGCCTCGACCACCTGATTGTTTCTAATACCACATATTATACTCCTCTTAATGAAGTTGTTTCCGGCAGACACAGAAACTCATTCTATCAAAACCTGAAGTTTGTTTCTGAATTTTTCGGCAATTACCTGATAAAGGAGACCGGTCCGGTAGTGGTGAATCCCATGAAAAGCCCTCCGGCTTTTGTTCCCTCTCAAAGCGAAATCTCGCCAACTATTGTTGCTGATTTTGAAAAGCATCAAAAAGAGTTTTCCTTTCTTCTTCAACAGTTGGGGAAAATTGATTTGGAGAATACTGTTCTTTCCTCTCCGGCATTAGCCATCATTACCTACAATCTAAACGACTTGCTTGCTATTCTTTCAGGACATGAACAGCGACATTTAACGCAGGCGAAGAATGTGTTGAATCACCGAAATTTTCCTAATTGATTTCTTTCCGTTTCTCTGCATCATTTTTATTCAGCAACTTCGCAACGCAAAAATGTTTTTCCAAATGATAGTTGAACAAATTTATACAGGCTGCTTGGCAGAAGCTGCTTATTATATTGAAAGTAATGGCGAGTGTGCAATTATTGACCCGTTGCGCGAAACGGCACCGTATATTAAACGTGCCGAAAAGAACAACACCAAAATCAAATACATTTTCGAAACACATTTCCATGCCGATTTTGTTTCCGGACATTTGGAACTTTCGCAAAAAACAGGGGCAAAGATAGTTTACGGTCCCAACGCGGACTGCGGATTTGATTGCTATAATGCTAAAGACGGAGAAGAGTTTAAAATAGGAACTGTAACTCTTCGCGTGTTGCACACTCCCGGTTATACACCTGAATCATCTACTTTTTTACTGTTCGATGAAACCGGAAAAGAGTATTGCATTTTTACCGGTGATACTTTGTTTATTGGTGATGTTGGCAGACCAGACCTTGCTATTAAATCAAATGTCACAAAGGAAGATTTGGCCGGAATGCTGTACGATTCCCTGCGAAATAAAATTATGACCTTACCCAATGAAGTGATTGTTTATCCTGCACATGGTGCAGGGTCAGCCTGCGGCAAAAGCATGAGTAGGGAAACATTTGATACTCTCGGGAATCAGAAACAAACCAACTATGCATTGCAAAACATTTCGAAAGAAGAATTTGTGAAGCAGCTTACTCATGGCTTGCTTCCGCCTCCTCAGTATTTTTCGAAAAATGCTGTGATAAACAAACAGGGCGCAGGAAAGTTAGATGCAGTTTATGCTCACGGATTGCGAAAGCTTTCAGCAGGAGAGTTTGAAACTGCTGCCGAAGAAACTCATGCACTCATTCTCGACACCCGAGAGCCTCAGGTTTTTTGCAAAGCATTTATTCCTAATTCTACCAATGTAAGTTTGAACGGACAGTTTGCTGTATGGGTGGGAACACTCTTTACCGATTTGAATCAGCCGATTCTCTTAGTTTGTGACGAAGGAAGGGAAGAGGAATGTGTAATGAGATTAGCCAGAGTAGGCTACGATAATACGCTGGGTTATTTGTCCGGTGGAATAGAGGCGTGGGAAAAGGCGGGTAAAGAAATTGATTTTGTTACTTCTATTTCACCGGAAGAGTTTGCCTCAAAATATTCCACCGAAATAAATGTACTGGATGTGCGCAGGCCGGGTGAATACGAAACAGAACATGTAATGAATGCTGAAAATAAGCCACTTGATTTCATTAATGAATGGACGACTGAAACAGACCGCAGCAAAACGTACTTCGTTCATTGTGCAGCCGGTTATCGCAGCATGGTGGCAGCCTCTATTTTAAAAGCCAGGGGTTTCGAAAATATTGTTGACGTTGCCGGTGGCTTTAACGCAATCTCAAAAACTGGTGTGCCTAAAACAAATCTTATTCATGCAAAACAAACACGCTTACATGACAACTAAATCAATTGTTGCCTTCACATTTTTGTTATTTCTGTTTTCTTCTTGTAATGGTCAGAATGCCGCTGTTAAAAATCTCAACCCTACTGAGTTTGATAGAGGGATCAATCAAAGCAACGCGCTTATAGTAGATGTACGGACCCCCGAAGAGTTTAAGGAGAAACATATTGCCGGGGCGAAGAATTTAAACATCAATGACACGGAATTCACTACAAAGCTGAATGAACTTGATAAATCGAAAGCTATCTACATTTACTGTCTTGCCGGTGGCAGAAGCAAACGCGCAGCAGATATTGCAGCAAGCAATGGATTCAAAGAGGTTTACAATCTGGAGTTTGGTATCAATTCATGGTTGAGCGAGAATAAAGAGGTGACCAGTGGCACCGGTGCTAAGGTACAGGCAGGCAACATCGGGATGGGTTTTGACGATTATCTCCGTCATCTAAAGGCAAGTTCTAAGTTGGTGCTGGTTGATTTTAACGCTGTTTGGTGTGGCCCATGCAAAGTACTTAAACCAATAGTGCAGAAAGTTGTGAAGAAAAACGCTGATAAAGTAGAGCTTTTCGAAATTGACGTTGACAAAAACTCAACTGTTGCCAATACGATGAATGTGCGCGCGATCCCTTTGCTGATTCTCTACAAACAAGGAAAAGAAGTTTGGCGGAACATGGGTTTGGCAGATGAAGCACTGATTGCTGAAAAGGTAAAAGAGTTTTCGAAGTAAATCTTTCAAGCGGATTCTTTCTCTGAGTAAGCAACTTTAAATGCAAGAAAAGCACTACAACATTATCATCACCGGAAAAGTACAAGGTGTCTTCTTTCGCGCCAGCACTAAGCAAATGGCAGATCTGCTTGGCTTAAAGGGGGCTGTGCGTAACGAACCTGACGGAAATGTGTATATAGAAGTTGAAGGTGACCAGGAAATGCTTACCAGGTTTATACAATGGTGTCATCACGGTCCTGAGCGGGCAGAAGTAAAGTATGTATCGGTAAATGAAGGGAAAGTGGAGAAATCTGGAGAGTTTATTATAAAACGATAGGATGTGGTTATTTTTATTTCTGAAATTTTTCCACCTTAAATCGGTGATATGTAAGAAACCATCGCTTATTTTGGTGGCCTGAATTTTAAATTGCTCTTATGAATCCTGCTTACATGCTCCTTGTTATTCCCTTTTTCTTTTTGGCCATGGGCGTTGAGTGGTTGTATGGATATAGCCGTAAAAAAGAATGGTATCGGTTAAATGACTCTGTCAATAATTTAGTTATCGGTCTTGGGCAGCAGCTGTGGAGTTTGCTTTCGAAAGTTTTTCTTTTGGGTATTTATGTGGTGATATACGATAACTACGCCCCGTTTCATATACCCCCAACCTGGTGGAGTTTTGTAATTGCCTTAGTTGCTTTTGATTTTATTTTCTATTGGGCACACCGGTGGGGACACGAGATGAACATCTTCTGGGCAGCACATTTAGTGCATCATCAAAGCGAGGAGTACAATTTGAGTGTTGCTCTTCGCCAGTCGTGGTTTCATAATATCCTGGCTTTTGTCCTTTTTCTTCCCATTCCTTTTTTTGGTATTGACCCCAAGATTTTCGGAGCAGCAGCGATTATTCAAACGCTTTATCAATTTCCTATTCACACCAAAGCCGTTGGTAAATTGCATCCCTGGATAGAATACTGGTTTAATACACCTTCGCACCACAGGGTTCATCACGCTATTAACCCGAAGTACATTGACAAAAACCATGCAGGTATGTTTATGATTTGGGATCGGATATTCGGAACATTTAAGGAAGAGGAAACTGATACAGAAATTTATTACGGTATTACAACACAGTTAAGGAGCTGGAATCCGGTGTGGGCGAACACGCATTATTTTGTAGAGATGTTTCAGAAAGCCCGCAATATGAAATGGCTCGACAAATTTAAAATGATTTTTGCCATGCCCGGTTGGCTGCCTGATTATATGGGGGGAACACAACCTATACCGGAACCATCTAAAAGCAATATTGTCAAGTACAACGCTGATACGAACGTCTATTTCAAAATTTATGTGGTGCTTCAGTACTTTATAATGCTCGGAGGAGCGATGCTTTATATGATCCACTTTAAAGAAATGAGTGTGTTTTATAGAGCCGTATTTTTTCTTCTCATTCTCATTACCATGCTTATTTGCGGAGCTATTTTCGAGAACAAACGGTGGGTAGTTTATGCAGAATACAGTCGACTCGTTTTAGTTATGATATCACTTAATACCTTCTACTATTTCTGGTATCTGAACTGGTTTAACTTTACTGTTGTCGTTTCATCGGTGGCATTTGCTGCCTGTGTAATTTTCTTCACCTGGTCGTATTTCACCGGTCGACAGAAAGAAGCGCTGATAACAGTTTCGGAATAGAAATCAGTTTTACTTTCACTCCTTTATCCACAACACACAATAAAATAATTGGTGTTTGTAAATGCGAAAAAATTGCATATTCGCGTTCTCATTTTAACCAAACTAAACAACATGCAAAAATTATTGTTAGCCGCTTTTATGCTTTGCTTTGCTTACTCGGGCTTTAGCGCAGAAAGCCAGGGTGTTCTCGATTTCAGAAATATTTTTTGGGGAACCCCGAAAGATTCTGTTTGGAGAGACGGAGTGAAACTCGCTTTTGAAAAAGACAGAAATTCGCTTATTAAGAATGCTTATTACATTCAAAACGATGACCCCATGCTGGGCGCGGTTAAGTTGGATAAAGTGCTTTACATCTTTAACGATGAAGACCGCTTTTATAAGGTTTTTCTTCAGGGAAGTTTAGATCAGGCGGAGCAGATGAGATTTATTCTTACCTACAAGTTTGGCGATTTTCGTAATGAAAGTTATGTGGATGACAGCCATATTATGCAATGGTTGGTGAAGGACGTTACTTTTACGCTAAAAGAAATTAATAAAGCACGTTTTGAGCTTACCATTGAGAGTAGCTGGCAGGCAAGCGAAGATTACAAGAAGAATACTAGTGTTGATGACTTTTAGTCTGTAACTTTTAGTTAAACAAAAATCCCTGCGTTTATCGCGGGGATTTTTGTTTATGCCTCAGCGGGCAATAACTTTCTATAACACCTGTATCATTCTCTAAATTTTATTTTTGCGCCTCAAGAAAAAAACTGAATGGATAACAACGAAGAAAAACTTCCCCCGTTTTCATACCGTAAACAAACTACTTCTAGCCATTATACCCCTTTTATCTATGCATTAATACTCTCTTTCGGAGTTATGCTTGGATTTGTTGTCAATTCAATTACAGCCGGTAAACAAGCCTTGCTTAACAGGAGTTACGATAAGCTTGAGGATATTCTCAATTACGTTGACCAAAAGTATGTGGACACGGTCAACCGTACACAGTTAATGGATAAGACTATTGATAAGATGTTATCCAATCTTGATCCGCATTCAGTATACATTCCTGCTAAGGATGTAAGTGAAATGAATGAAGGATTAGACGGAAATTTTGAAGGAATAGGAATAGAGTTTTTTATCGTGCAGGATACTATTACAGTTGTTACTGCTATTTCGGGTGGACCTTCTGAATTGGTAGGGATTAAGGCTGGAGATCGGATTATTAAAATTAATGACAGCGTAGTAGCCGGGGTAAAAATTAAGGATACGGAAGTAAAGAAGCGTTTGCGTGGGCCAAAAGGAACCGAAGTTAAGGTGTCCATGCTTCGTGCCGCCACCAAAAATCTGATCGACTTTAAGATTTCTCGCGATAAAATTCCGCTTTATAGTATCGATGCTTCTTATATGGTGAACGGTGAAGTCGGATACATTCGTATCAGTCAGTTCAGCTCTACAACACATCAGGAGTTTGCCGAGAAGTTGCAGGAACTTCAAGGGAAGGGCTTGAAAAAATTGATTATTGATTTGCGCGGTAATCCCGGTGGTTATTTACAAGCAGCTACTACTATTGCTGATGAGTTAATCTCGGGCGATAAACTGATTGTTTATACCAACGGCAAAGCATATGACCGTCAGGATTATAAGGCGGGTAAAGATGGATTGTTTGAAAGAGGGGGGCTTTGTATTTTGATTGACGAAAACTCAGCATCGGCCAGCGAAATTCTTTCCGGTGCTGTTCAGGACTGGGACCGCGGAACTGTAATAGGAAGAACATCGTTTGGTAAAGGGTTAGTACAAGAACAATATGATTTGCAGGATAACTCTGCTATTCGATTAACTGTTGCCCGTTATTACACACCTTCCGGCAGATGCATCCAGCGACCTTACGAAAAGGGCTCGGAAAAATACTATAACGAAATTTATGAGCGTTATGCGCGCGGTGAGTTTGTGCATGAAGACAGCATTCGCAATAAAGACACTACGGTCTATCAAACATCAAAAGGGAAACGTGTGTTTGGTGGCGGAGGAATTCGCCCGGATATTTTTGTACCGGCAGACACTTCATCTGCCAATGAATATTTCTATTCTGTTCGCTCTTACGTTCCTGAGTTCGTTTACAAGTATTCTTCTAAACATGCAGACGTGCTGGAGAAGTATACGTCAATAGAGGAATTTAAAAAGAATTTTAATGTAACGGCCGAGCTTGAGAAGGAATTTTATCAATATGCCCAAGCAGAAGGGTTAAAGCGTGATGCCGTGAAAGAAAAGCAGGCGGAAGAAAAATTGAAGCTAAGCCTGAAAGCATTTTTTGCCAAGCAAATCTGGAGGATGGACGGCTATTACAATATTTCGAATGTTGATGATAAAGTGATTGCAAAAGCCATAGAAGCCCTGAAGTAAAATCACTGAGAGGGGTATAAAACAAAAAAGTCTCCCAAATCGGGAGACTTTTTTATTTGAGTTGCTTTCTGATTACTGTGCTGGAGTAGCAGTAGTATCAGCAGCTACAGCAGTAGTATCTACAGGAGCTGTAGCTTCAGCAGCAGCAGCAACGGCAGTAGTGTCAGCAGTAGCTTCAGTGCTTTCAGCTGGTTTGTTGTTGCAAGCTGAAAGAACAACTACAGAGGCAGCAACGAAAGCGAAAAATACCTTTTTCATTCTTTTTAGTTTTTTGGTTAGGTTAATAAATTGACGCGCAAATATAATTTTCCATATTTAGTATTTGCAAGTTTTATGAAAAATATTTTTTACTATGTGGATAAGCGACAATTCAGGTCTCGTAATGGGGACCCCTTCTTCTATTTCTCTCTGAAAAATATGTTGATAGGCACTCCGGTAAAGTTGAAAGTTTCGCGCAGTTTATTCTCCAGGTAACCCTTATATGGATTTTTAATGTGATTTGGGTGGTTGGCAAAAAACGCAAACGAAGGCGTTGGCGTGGGTAACTGGGTCACATATTTAATGCTTACCAGACGACCGTCCATAGCCGGAGGAGAGTAATGTTCAATTGCCCTCAACATTACTTCATTCAATTTAGAAGTGGTAATTTTCTTCCGCAGGTTAGCATATACTTCTTCAATCAGTTCAATCAACCTGAAAACACGTTGTTTCTCCAAGGCAGAGATAAATACTATAGGCACATCGTTAAATGGAGCAAGTTTAGATCGCAGCAATGCTTCGTAATCGCGGGCTGTATTTGTCTCCTTTTGAATCAAATCCCATTTATTAACGGCTACAATTATTCCGCGATGCTTTTTGATAGCCATTTTATAAATGGTTAAATCCTGGTGCGTAATTCCTTTTGCGGCATCTAATACTATGATGGCAATATCCGATTCGTCCAGAGCTTTTACAGCACGGATTACTGAATAGAATTCAAGATTCTCATGGACTTTAGCTTTTCCTCGTATACCGGCTGTATCAATCAGTATCAGGTTTTTGCCATATTTATTAAAGCGGGTATGAACTGAATCACGTGTTGTTCCGGCAATGTCAGTTACTATGTTTCTTTCTTCGCCCAGTAATGCATTTACCAAAGATGATTTCCCTACGTTCGGTTGGCCGATAATACAAACCTTCGGAACGTTTTCTTCCTGCTTCTCTTCTAGATTGTCAGGTATTCTCTCCACAACAGCATCTAAAAGTTCACCGGTTCCGGAGCCGGTCATAGAGGCGATAAAGAAAATGTTTTCAATGCCTAAACTGTAAAACTCGTTGGCATCGTGCTTACGTTGTATGTTATCTACTTTGTTTACTACCAAAAACACATTTCGCTGTTGTTTACGCAACAACCTTGCGAACTCATCATCTAAAGTTGTAATACCGGTGCTGGCATCAACCACAAATAAAAGCAGCGATGCTTCTTCCATGGCAATAAGCACCTGTTCACGGATATGCTTTTCAAAAACATCTTTTGAACGTGGCACAAAACCCCCGGTGTCAATGACGTTGAAATTTTTTCCGCCCCAGTCGCTTTCGCCATAAATACGGTCGCGCGTTACTCCGCTCATGTCGTCAACAATAGCTTTCTTTTCACCCACCAATCTGTTGAAGAGAGTTGATTTGCCTACGTTAGGTCTGCCTACTATGGCTATTGTAAATCCCATTGTTAATTGTATTTATCACTATTGATTGTTGTACCCGAAATTCCGGAGTGTATTGGCGTTATCGCGCCATTTATCTTTCACTTTTACAAACAACTCCAAATGCACGTGCTTGCCTATAAAAGCCTCAATGTCTTTCCTTGCTTCAATTCCTACCTGTTTTAACGCATCTCCTTTGTTGCCTATAACAATTCCTTTTTGCGATTCGCGCTCTACAAATATAACACAACGGATACGGTCAATTTTCTCATCCTCCTTATATGATTCAACAATTACCTCACATGAATAGGGGATTTCTTTGGTGTAATTCAGAAATATTTTTTCGCGTACAATTTCAGACACAAAGAAACGCGTATTGCGGTCTGTCAACTGGTCTTTATCATAGTAAGGCGGAGATTCCGGTAGAAGTTCGACAATCTTCTTAATCACCTTTTTGGCATTGATACCGGATGAAGCGGTAATAGGAATCACCTCGCATTTATCTAATTTATTTTTCCAATACGCGATTAATTCCTCGGTTTCTTCCTTTTGATACAAATCAATTTTATTGAGCAGAACGAAGGTGGGGACACTGCTTTTCTGAATTAATTCAATCAAGTGTTTTTGTTCTTCTTCTTTCTGAAACTTATCGGTTACAAAAATTAAAACATCGGCATCTTCAAAAGCATTTGCAACAAAGTCGTTCATGGTGCTTTGAAGTTTGTAGGCCGGCTGGTTGATATAACCGGGGGTATCAGAGAAAACAATCTGATAGTTGTCAGCATTCACCATCCCTAAAATACGGTGTCGGGTAGTTTGCGCTTTTGGCGATATTATACTCATCCGCTCACCCACCAGTTGGTTCATAAGAGTTGACTTACCTACGTTTGGCAGCCCGATAATATTTACAAAACCCGCTTTATGATTCATGTCAGAGCGCGAAAATACAAAAGCAACTTGCATTGTATTGAATAAGGAATATATTTGCCTCCCAAATCGCGGGGTGGAGCAGTTGGTAGCTCGTTGGGCTCATAACCCAAAGGTCGTAGGTTCGAGTCCTACCCCCGCAACACACCGAAACCCTTGTCAGCACTAGCTTTCAAGGGTTTTCTAGTTATATAAATTATACCGTATATGTGCTCTGGTTTAAACATAGTTTAAACATTTCGGGGGTTTTGAGAAATTTTCAGGACCGGTTTCTATTGACATTTTTACAAAAAATGATCTTTACTAGTTTTTTAAAAAATATTTTTCCCGCTTCGAATTATTCATTCTTTCTTTGAGAAGGGAATATAAACCCCTTCAATTATGGAAGATGAAAGAGAAAAAGAAATAAAAGCACTTAATAAGAAGTACTTAAAAATTCGTAAAGAAGTTCGGTTACTAGGGAAAGATGGTAGAATTCATTATCCCGCTGTCTCTGATAAATTTTATCTTGAAGAGATAGCAAATTGGCTTTCTTATGCTGCCGAATTTGCACCGAAAAATTTTAAGGAACGGGTCTGTGATTATGTTATGGAATCGAAAGGATATGACAATGTAACAGGAATTCCTTTTGACATTGATAATAGTAAAGCCGGTTCCTATTCCATACCGAAGCAGGAACTTATAACTTATCTCCAGTTGTTTGAACCTCTGGATTCTTCTCAGTTGTTCAAAATTGAATTATCTACAAAAGATATATTTAGAAATTCTTACTCTCATCACCGCTTCTTATTTATAGCCCTTAGAAAGCTACATGAGAATCACACAGCCTTCCTGGAAATTTTGGCCAACAAGTTGAACATTCCTATAAGAACCGATCAAAATTATTTTGAAGATATTCTCAAAGTTCTTAGAAAAATTAATCGTGATTTATTAGAATTAGAGGAGAAGGGGCATTACAATATTATACCTATGTTATATTCTCTAAGAGATCATGGTGTAATAATGTCTACGGATTTGAATAATGTATTCAAGTATGAGGTCGAAGAATGGGGTCTGTTATACTCTTATGGATTTTCCTATCAAACATCTCATGCAGTTTTAATTATTCTAAAAAACTTCTTTGCTGCTTATATCAAACGTTATGAAACATTGCTTGGAAAGTCTTCGTGGGAAGTTCCTGCGAATGCACCCACAACAGTGGATGATCGCAAAATGGTTTTTATTCCACCGGGCACCAAAGAGAAAGTGAAGTTAATTGCTGAAATACTTAAATTGAAAAATAATAAAACTGAAACTTTGGAAGGATTAATTCTGAATCCATTCCAAATAATGTTGTTGTTACGTTTTTTCCAGGATAAAAAATTCATTCGACAAAAAATTGATAAGTATCAATTCGCACTGGCCTATGCGATATTAACCGGTGGTAGTGCCAGCTATTTTGAGCGACAATACCGGACGGATGAATTATCGCTGACCAATTTGAAGAAGTGGTCGAAGAAATCTCCGTATGAGAGCAAAGTCAAACCTTTAATTACCGGGCTACAGGAAAAAATTACAAGAGAGATATTGCCTGAATTAGAAAAATTGGAAAAACTCAAATTCTAATTAATAAAAACCGGGTCGAATCCGACCCGGTTTCTTACCTACATCCTTGTAGTTCTAATTGATATTTAGTGCTTTTGCGTTGACAAAAACGTAAAATGATGAAAACAGAACTAATTGTTATCGATGCCAATACTTATGAGCAGCTTAAGGGGGATATCAACTTCATTAAAGAGGAGATAAGAAAGATCACTGGTAGCTTGCAAGGAAACCGCATAAAAGATGAGTGGTTAACACCTGCAGAAGTTCGGAACATGTTAGGTATTGGCCGAACGAAGTACTTTCAAATGAAGTCTGAAGGAGCTTTCACTTTCAGCCAATTCGGAAGAAAAGCGAAGATTAGTCGAAAAAGTCTTGAGTCGTTTTTAAAAGATAACATCTGTAGATAATCGGGTGGTAAAAAAATAAAAAATCAACCATATGAAATATGAAAATGAAAAACCAATTGCGGCTAAAGTCAATGCCTCCTTTCGGTGTAGCGCTCAAGTAAAACAAGAACTCATTAACCAAGCAAGATTAGCGGGGCTGGAACCAAGTCAGTACTATGAAATGCTGCTAATAAATGCACTCCGTGACAAAGGAGAAATCAGAAGGTTAAAATCTGAACTTGCAAAGGCTGAAAGTAATTTATCGGTGATGGCAATGAAGCACACCAATGAAAAAAATTCCTTAGTAAATGAACTTACAATAATCAGGAAGGAGAATGAAAGTTTACAAAATCAAGTTGTAACACTAACGAATGAAAACTCGGTACTTCATACTCCACATCTACTGCAAATTTTGGCTGAGGCCAAAGGAGAAACTTACACGGTGGAAAAATCTGATGGGAGTACACTTCCAATCCGGTGTGATTCACCTTCGGATCTCGCGCTCGTTATGATATATTCATTTGACTATAAAAAATAATAAAGATGGGACTACAACAAAACAGATTTCCGATGGGGAAAAATGGAAACAATACGTGGGGATGGGTAATTTTTGGAGTTTTTCTAATTATTGCCGGTATCGCAATTTTCCGTAGAAATAAAGAAACGTTAATACCGTCACCAGCTATAAGTTCAAAACCAGAAAAGGAACCAGAAGAGATTGACGTGAGCCTTAACAACTCTGAGAAAAAAGGTCTCCCCGATTCAAATGCCATGAGCGAACAATCAGGTCACAGTCAATTTATAGAACCTCCAATTGATAATAAGTTATCTATTAAAACTGTGGAAATTACTGAGGAGTCAGTTTCTGCCACTGGTAATCATTCAATAGATAAACTCTCTGGCAAAATATAAATAGAGAAGATAAAACCTTATTGCATCATGCAAAGGTTATTTTCTAAAGATGTCGAATATGTTTTACTTACAAAAACGAAAACAGTAATTTGTAATCCAAATTTTGACAATGAAAAAAATTGGCATAATAGGACCTAACAATAAGTTGTGTAGCACGGAGCTTTATGATTTTGGTGTGCAACTTGGGAAACAAATCGCAACAAAAGATAGGACAATAGTTTGCGGTGGACTTGGTGGTTTTATGGAAGCTGTTTGTAAAGGAGTAAAACAATCATCAAACACTTTCAACGGGCAGACTGTTGGCATTTTACCTGATGCAACTACGGACACAGCGAATCCATATATAGACACTCCTATTGCGACAGGACAAGGCATAGCACGAAACATAATCATCGTGAATACAGCCGACATTATTATTGCCGCAGGTGGCGGAGCGGGAACTCTTTCAGAAATCGCTTTTGCCTGGCAACTTGAAAAAAAAGTTTTGTGTGTAACTCTCTTCGATGGTTGGGCAAAAGAACTTGCAGGTAGAAACTTAGACGATAGACAAAACGGATTGCTCATCCCTGTAAACAGCATTGACGAAATCTTAAAATATCTTGACAATGGCTAGGGTGTTGATGTTTCATAGAGTTTTGCCTCAGAAACTCATTACTCAGCCCAATGCCTATTCAACATATGGAACACTTATTACGCAGGAATATTTTGAAACGGTTTTATCGTTCCTGGCTGACAACGATTTTAAGTTTGTAACCATTTCAGAACTGACGAAGCGGGGTAATAGAGAAAAACTTGTTGCGTTAACTTTTGATGACGGCTATGCAGACAATTTTGAATTTGCTTTCCCTTCTCTCAGAAAATTCAATGCAACTGCAACATTTTTTCCCGTAGTAAATCCGTGCAATGAAAATTCAGTTTTACCGCTTGACATTTACTATCAGTGCGTAGATGAATTAGTTTTACCTGAAAATGAAAGGGCAGAATATATTACCGGTGCAATCAAACGTAATTTTTATTGGACGGAACCTGACGAGCAATTAGAATCACTTAAAAAACTTTTTGCCGAATTGCCACAGAAAAACAGAGTGAGTTATATGAGTGCGGAACAACTTAAAGAACTTTCGGTTAATGGTTTTGAAATCGGCTCACACGGAATGTCGCATTCATTATTGATAGCGGACTATATGAACGATGAAAAGGCATTATACGAATTACAAAATTCAAAACATTGGCTTGAAGCAGTAACGGGCAAGCCTATTACTGCATATTGTTTTCCAGCAGGACGTTACAATGCACGAATGATTGAACTTGCCAAACAGGTCGGCTATACTTCAACTTGTTTGGTGATTCGCAATAAAAATGAGCAAGAGGTTTTGCCTTCTTACGATAGAATTTTTGTAAAACCAAATTCACTTAACGAATTGAAATTAGCATTAGAAATTGAATGAAGATAACAGCAGTCATAGTTACTTGCAATCGTTTGGAACTGCTTCCAAGGGCTTTAAGTTCAGTTAATGAACAAAGGCGCAAACCTGACTTTGTCTATGTTATTTCAAATTCAACAAGAGAGATTTTTTCAAAAGAACAGGAAATTTGTAGCCGATTTGGGGTTGAATTATTCCAAAATTACAGAACGGAGAATTATGCAGGTGCATTAAACACCGGAGCTGAAGAGATTGTAAAACGACAGGGAATTTCTAACGACATTTATTTTGCTTCCCTTGATGATGATGATATTTGGCTACCTGACTATTTGATAGAAATTGAAGAAAATAACACCGAAAATTTTGATTTACTCGCAGCCAATTATTTAAGATTTAGCAAAGAAGAAAATTTGCTGATGAATTTGCCGGGAAAACTTTCGGCAAGTGATTTTCTAAAAGGTAACCCGGGAATAGGAGGTTCCAATACATTTATTCGACTTAAAACACTTCTAAAAGCAGGTTGCTTTGATGAAGCACTTCATTCATCAGTCGATCGAGATTTTTTTGTTCGGGTTTTCCAACAAAAACCGAAATACAAAATCATTAACAAGCATCTTGTAACAGCATACACCGACAAGAACCGGGAACGACTTACAACCAACAAGGAAAAGAAAATAAAAAGTTTACAGATTTTCTATTACAAGTATCGGCATCTGATGAATGATAATGAGAAAGAGCAATTTTTCAAAAGAGCGAAGAATTATTTTGCAATAGAACAATCAGAAATCGAAATTAATCAACAGCAAGCAGCCACTATCAAGAAAGCGGAATTGGAATTTAAAAACAAAGGCAACTATCAGTTTGTAATTGGGTTCATTGCAGGAAACGAAATCATTACTGAAAGAATTGCGTGGCAAATAGTTGAAAAGAAAATTCCGGTTGATTTAGTTCTGATAATTGAGGATGTTCCGAAGGGAAAAACATTGAAGGAAACTGAAAAGTTACTTAAGGAAAATTTGATTCCTTTTAAAATTATCAAGGATAAAGATTGGAAACAAAACTTGCATTCAGGGCATTACGGAGGGTACTATCAGCAATATTCTGACATTAACTCCATCCCCTTGGGCAGAACGATTTTACATCATCATCTTTTTACCGAAACCAAAGATTTTGATAAGCCGGTGTTTTGGATAATTGATGACGATATTACATTCAGGTCAGTTATTTGCCCGACATCAAACATTGAAAATGTTGATGTGTTCAACATCATCAATGAAAATTTAGATAAGGCAGAAGCATTGATTGGTGGTATGAGCAACGACCCACCGGTTCCTTTACTAAGTTGTATACGGTCGCAGTTAGTTGATTTTTATCACAGCATCCTTGCAGGCGGCAACTCCCAACAAGACAGTTTTTCTTTGAGAGAAAAGCCCGACTATTACTATGATTTATCAGACCTGCACAGCGACCACTTAGAAGTTCCCATTTATCATTCAGCGATTAGCGACAATGATTTAAAGCAAATTTTTTCAGGCAAATCAATTTCAAGGCCATCACTACAAAAGGAACTGAAAGCCATCAATAAAACCATTACGCGAAGGGGCGCAAACACTTTAGTGTTTAACAGAGAATTGCTGAAATATTATCCGGTCATCAATTTAGAAGTAAACAGCAAACATGCAAGGCGTGGCGATTTGGTTTGGGCTTTACTTAATCAGGTAGTTTCGGGAAGAACAATTTTTGAGCACACATTTTCACTTGAACACAATCGTCCCGTTGCTGACTTTGACTTAAAGAAAGAACTTGATAAAGCTGCTTACGACATTATCGGATATGCTTTTGCAAAAGCGATTCTAAAAACAATTGAAACGATTAAATACGAAACCGAGCCGCATCGCCCAAAAGATGTTTTTGAAAAACTTAATCAAGAGGATTTTTACCGCCAATTTTTCAATGCTTATTCCTATTTCCTTAGCCGAAGGAAGACCAGATTTTTAATGAATTTTTACCGGATTACAGGCTTGACAATGTTATTGGCAGAAAAAAAAGAAATTGCCAAAGAGTTTTACAGTCAGCTAACAGACGAAAATAAACTACTTGCGTTTGAAGAAACTCTACAAGAAGCATTGCAGGAAGAAACACTGAAAAAATTTTTCAAAGAACTAACAACAGCCATTTGGAGCTATACCAAATCTATTACTGAAATTTCAGAGAATGAAGAAGTTTACAGAAATCACTTGGAGCAACATTTTGGGCTGAATAAGAAACTGCAAAAATTAGGGAGTGGTGCAGAAGGAATTGTTTTTACGGATGATATTTTCGTTTACAAATGCTTCTTCAATATTCTTGACAGCGAATGGAATTTTCTAAAATCAAAAACTGAATGTTTTATCAGCAGCGAATTTTTAGAAAAGATAGAATGTTTTGAACCGACTGATTTTCGTTTCATACGTTATCCGTATTATAATTTCAAACCTTTAGAGAACATTACCGTTTCACAGCTTTCTGCCTTTCTAAAATTCTGTAAACAAAATGAGTTTGTATTTACAAACATAAAGCCGGGCAATTTTATTCAAACCAATTCAGGAGTAGTCAAGCTAATTGACTACGGGAAATCATTTGAACCTTTCAATCAAGACAAGTTTATTAACTCTATTAAACGGGCTTTTCTTCTTTGGAAAAACCCGAGAATGAAAAATGAAGATTTTCAAAAATTGACGGCACGGATTAATACCGGTGAAGAACCAAAAGAGATTGAAGGTTGGGAGAGTTTATGGAGAGCCGTTGAGCCAAGAAAGAAGGAAGAAATCTTAGATGCCGAGATAGTTTCAATAATCAAGGAATTTAATCCCGAAAGAATTTTAGACTATGGTTCGGGTAAATGCAAAACAGCGAAACAAATTGAAACAGCAACCAATTCTCAAGTTTTTGTTTATGATATCAATGAAACTGTTTTAAAAAACCGGTGCGGAGATTTTCAAAAATATTTCCCAGGTGATAGCAACTTTGACAGTACTTTTGATGTCGCATTACTGAACCTCGTATTGTGCGAAGTTGAGAATGAAACAATGAAAGTTATTTTGACTAACGTTTCAAAAGCATTGAAGTCGGGCGGTAAACTTGTTGTTGCTATTTGCAATCCGGACTTTGCCCACATTCATAAAACTGAATTTCAAAACAGAAACTCAATCCCACATTCAAATTCAGCAGAAGAAATCATAACAAAGACCTGCACTTACACAGGTAACAAGAAAATTGAACATCACCGGTCAACAGAAAAGTATCTTGAATTATTTTCTAAGAACGGGTTCAAAAAACTTGAAATAATTGACACTAAGGGAACAAATATTGAAACACTTGAACCTGCTTCCGATTTTAAAATATTTATTCTTGAACTAAGCAGGTAATTCAATGGAATTGATACCAAAAACATTTAATGGCAAGTTTGACTTCTCAACTATTAAATCAAACAAAATATTCGTTCTCGGAATTGGGGGAGGCAGTGATGTTGTTGGGGCTTACAGCATCGCTCGTCTAATTCAACAGTTAAACTCCCAAACTCAATTATCCTATGGCTTATGTGTTTCTCAAAAAAATGATTACACAGGATTTAAGCTGTTGAATGATAATTTATTTCAGCGTTCAACAGAACATATTGAAAATCCGGATGAATTACACACTTCATTAGCACTCGTTTTAAAAATGCGGAAATTCGATAAGGGATTAGAGCCGCCTTACCTTTTGTCAAGACCTGCTAAATATGATAAACTAAAAAACGAACTCAGCATAGCAGATTACAACCTATTGGTTAAACGTGCTTTTGAAAACGCAATTAATTATATCAAACCCGAGCTAATCCTTGCCGTTGATATGGGAGGTGACTCTCTTACTTGCGGAATGGAAGATGAATACAGCTTTGACAGAACCGGTTTAAGAGCTTTAAAACAAATCGGCAAACCTTTTATTTATGCTGTGTTGGGTCCGGGGTGTGATGGCGAAAGCACTATTGGAATGCTTCAGACTGCAATAAAAACGGAAATATCAAACAACTCATTTACTGGCGAATTTGCATTGAACGACTTAGTTGAATCAATGTATCCTGTAAGCAGTGAATTACTTCACAATGATAGAACACCGAATATTATTGCTAATGCAAAGATTAAAATGGATGAAAAACCGGATATCAAAAACGGTTTAATAGAAATTCAAAGACACAGAGAACCGCACATTCCGATTAACTGGCTAGTGAAGGGACTTGCATTTGACGGATTAAAGTTATCTATTGAATGAACCCGAGATTTTCATATCAACCATTTGTAATTCTTGGAACTCCCAGAACCGGTTCTACTTTGCTTTATAGTTATCTCAATTCACATCCTGATATACTTTGCCTGAGAGGTGTTTACGGTTCGACTAACAAAATCAATTTCGGAAAGTATTATGGTGAATTGCCGGAAGAATACCAATCTGAAGAACTCATCAAACTCCGCAATGAAAGACCGGTTGAGTTTCTGGATAGCTATGTTTTTAAAAATTATTCAAAACCGTTTAAAGCTATTGGTTTCAAATACTTCTATGAACACGACAAGCATTTAAAAAACAAAAACGAATTGGTTAACTACTTTGAAGCAAATAGCAATATCAAATTCGTTCATCTCAAACGAGATAATCTTTTAGGGGCTCTATTTTCTTATAAGCGAGCATTAGCGCAACAACAATGGACAATAGCCGACCCTGATTTCAAAACAATTATTTCTATTCAGGAATGCAGCGATTATTTTCAAAACATTTTATCAAATCAGAAACGATTTGACACTCTTTTTCCCGAAAGAACTTTGCAAGTGAAATATGATAACCTGATAAACGAAGCTGAACAGACACTTAAAACTGTTCAACAATTTATAGGAGTTGAAGTAATGAATCTGACAACAGAAACAAAAAAGAATAAGGAAATAAAACTTTCTGAATTTATTATCAATTACTACGAATTGAAAACCCACTTCAAAAATACAGACTATCAGAAATACTTCAATGAATAGGTCACTAATAATCTTCCTATCTTTTAGATAGATCAAAGGACATTTTATCGAAATGAAATCCGAATCTAATTAACCGTTTAGTTCCCTTCCACTATATTTAGCGTTTCGTAATTGCCTATGCCCAACTTAAACAATTTTATAGAAGAAGAATTACAAAAGAGGAAGGTCGACTATCAATCTTCTCCTCGTTATCTTTTAGAACATTACAATCATGAAAAGGAAAATATTGAGGCATATAATGGCAGGCAACTACTTGAGATGTTACAAAACGCTGATGATGCATGTGAAGGAGCCAGCGATAAAAAGGTTTTAATAAAATTACTCGGCAATGAACTTGTAATTGCCAACAATGGCGAACCATTTAATGAAGATGGGTTCAGTTCAATTATTTATAGCAACTGTAGCCCAAAGACATTACAGCAAAATAAGATTGGACAAAAAGGTTTAGGGTTTCGTTCAATATTAAGTTGGGCTGACGAAGTAGTTATAAATAGTGGTGGCACTAAAATTGGATTTTCGGAAACTTTTGCAAAAACCTTCTTACAAAATCTTGTGGCTGGGTCAGTTAAAGTTGCAGATTTTATCAGGCAAAAAAGCAATTCTGAATTTCCGATAGCTACTCTTCGGATTCCAAAGTTATTGAACGGGTTAAGCAATTCAGATAAAAACTTCGATACAACAATATCAATAAAGTTAAAGGAGCATATAATTGATGATGTTCAGTCTCAAATATTTTCAGTAATAAACAAAGAGACTCTCATATTTCTAAACCACATTGAGGAAATTGAAATTGACAGTCCCAAAAGAAAAATAAATTATAAAAAGACTTATTCAGATAGGGAGAAAACTAAAGTCACGGTGGAGAGCGTGAATCTATTGGACCATACCGTTGAAACCAAAACATGGAACATTAAAAGAAGAAGTGGAAAGCATAAAGGCAAAAATTTTGAATTAGCGATTGCGTGGAATGACGAATTAGATGTAACCATCCGGTAAACCACCTATTTTTCATCTGCGCCAACTGATGCAGATTT
>CAZBPG010000018.1:0-51224 GCA_964493695.1 uncultured Chitinophaga sp.
CTAAGTCCTGAGTCCCCTCGCTCGGGCTTGGCTTCAGACTCAGGACAGCAGGGGGGGTGTTTTAGCACCAAACTTCATTCGGAGAACGGAACTTCCACCTTGCACAAATGTGTCTGCGAAGCACGGAACCCCCGCTATCGCAAACCCCTTGTTATCGGCTGCTTTTCTTGTCATCCGAAGTCGTGTCGTGTCAAGTTTAGGTGAAGTTCAACTCTTGTTGTTTGCTCTTTTGCAACTGTCCTTTAAAAGTCGGAATGAACTCAAAGTCCGAACAACCGATGTATCGTGAATATGGAACTCTGTTTTTCTTTTCTCGTTGTGGGTCAAACTCTCCGTGATGAAAATCTAAAACTGTCTTGCCAACTGCATAACCTAAACCTGTCGGAACAGCGTTGCCGATTTGTTTGAAAATGTCTGTGAGTTTTCCTTGGAGTTTCCAACTGTCGGGGAACTGCTGTATTCGTGCATACTCTTGAACAGAAAGAGAACGTAACTCTGTCGGGTGTGCAAGTAGTGTCGCATTCATTACTGGACTTGTCAGCAGAGTAGGAGAAGGTCTGTTGAAAGCAAGTCGTCTGTAAAAACCTGTCTTGCCACCATTCAGTTCAAAAGATTTTCCCATTGCCTCTTTCTGCAACTCTTTTGGAAGGTCTGTCCAATTCTCACCTTCTTTAAGCATACCAACAAAGCGTTTCATTCTCTCTGTTAGTTGAATGTATTGGTCTTGTTTTCCAAGTCCTTCAAATGCTTCTGAAATTGGAACCCATTTTTTTCCAGTTTCCTTTCCTGTTTCGCTGTGTGTCGGTGAAGGCAATGGAATTCTTCCTTTTTTACTCCCGAAAATGATTACTCTCTCTCTCACTTGAGGCACTCCGTAGTTTGCACTGTTGAACAAAGTGAAACTTAACTCATAGCCCATCTTTTTAAACTCGTTCCACAAAAAGTAAACGATGCTTCATGGAATTGTTGTCATACTACCGTATTCACTTTCATACTCGGGCGGGACTGCATTCAACGGGGTTGAAAGCATACCTCTTACATTTTCAAGTATAAAATATGGGGGTGCAATTTCTTCAACTACTCGCAAATAATTTACGATTACATTTCCTCTAAAGTCCTGTAATGAAAGTCGTTTACCTGCTGTGCTGAACGCCTGACAAGGCGGTCCACCAACAACCATGAACACTTAATATTTAATTGTAAATTTGAAATCTTAATAATTATGCAGCAAATGAAAAAATTGCCTTCAAGAAATGAACTAAAGAAGCCAACGATTGAGGTAATCAAAGAACTTGGTGGTTCTGCAAATACTGATGAAATCTATGAAAAAATTGTAGAGAAGTTTAAACTAAGCGACTCTTTAATTGAAGTTAGAAATGGTAAAACAGGTCAATCAGAATTACAATACAATCTAGCGTGGGTTAGAACAATTCTGAAGAATCAAGGTATTCTTTCAAAAGTTGGTAAAGGCATTTGGGTTCTTGGTGAAAATAAACTTGCTAAACAATCTATTGCCGAGGAATCGAAAATTAATAAAGAAGAAGAAAAAATTGCTGAAGAAGAAGTAGATGATGCTGAAAGTTGGAAAAAGGAGGCCATCAATATTATTACTGAAAAGATGAGCCCTAATGCGTTTGAAAGATTAATTCAAAGGATTCTAAGAGAGAAAGGATTTTCACAGGTAGAAGTTACTGGTAAGACAGGTGATGGTGGAATTGATGGAAGAGGAATTGCAAAGATTAATGGTATTCTAAGTTTCCATATTATTTTTCAATGCAAAAGATATAAAGGAAAAGTTGGAGCAGGTGCAATTAGAGATTTTAGAGGTGCAATGACAGGGAGAACAGATAAAGGTTTGTTTATGACAACGGGAACTTTTACAAGGGATGCAATAAGAGAAGCGAACAGGGATGGGGCACCAGCAATTGATTTAATGGATGGTGAAAAAATTGCTGAAAAATTAAAGGAATTGAATTTAGGTGTTAATATAGAATTCAGAGAACACATTACTATCAACACAAAATGGTTTGAAGACTTTTAAACTGATGCTCAAATTTTATTCAAATCAAAACTCTTGATTTCAATTCTATTTTTTTGCTTAAAGTTTGTATCACAAAATTTATCAGCGAAGTGAATTTCTCTAAAATATCTTTATTGAAAAGTAGAACATCAAACAAATCTGTCTGAATAAAATTTTCATTCTGATAAAGTATTTCTAAAACAAAATCAGAGTTGAGATGTGCTTTATCCAAATCATTTGGACCACTTTTGATTTCTAAATATGCTTTTACTTCACCCAATCTTTCAACAACTAAATCCCATTTGGTTTCTTCTCCATGTTCATCACGCTTTCCGCCAACAATGCTGTCGCTTGCATAAAGCAAAAGGTCTTCAACTAAAAAACCAACAGAGGTTACAATACTTCGGGAAATTGCTTGGTAAGTGTAGTAACGAATTAAATCTTGTTCGTTATTTAAGTTTAACGCACCTGATAAAATTGGATTTACATTGAGTGTTTCAAGTTGCAAATTTTCAATCATTAGCAACTGCCGACTTACGAAACGGGTCGCTAAAATCTTTACAAAATTCTCTTGAACGGAAAGTTTGCCGTCAATCAGTCCGCTTTTTTGGAACGCTTGAATTTTAGCAAAGTCGCTGTCGGTAAGTTTGAAAGATTTGTTGTCAACTTTGAAAACCAGTTTGTCAAAGTCCTTGCGGTTGGCTTTGAGAAATGAGCCGATGTTTCCGTAATGGAAAGCAATCATTTCTATTTTCTCTTTCAGTCCGCCAGCCGTGCTGCCGCTATGAATTTGAAAGGATTTTATGATGAGTTCTTGTGTTGTCGCTGCCACTTTTGTCTAATTATTATTTTAATTTGTCGAGATACAAAGGTATCATTTTAGGTCTTTCTTTTCGTGCTACTTCTGTCGTCAGTTCAACGCACAAACGGTCGGGTTAGCAGGCGAAGCAAAGTTACCGCTAACTTATAAATATACGCACCTCCAAATATAACCAACTCATTTTCACACCTCAATTTCCGGGTATTTTGTACTTATAAGTACAAAACGCGCAAGCCCGTGCGGGTTCAGGCAATCCTTTTAAACCACCAACCGGTGTCGTCTAATTTTTGGCCATAGGTGTAGCGGTAACCATATTTCTTTTTTATTCGGCCTATAATATCGTAAGGAGGTTTTTTGGCTTTTAGTTCTCCGGGTTCCAACTCCAGTCCTTCGCCCACCTGTAAGTTAATTAAACCTAACCGCAGGAGCGAGGAGCGTCCTTCTCGAATTGGTAATTTATCGGGCATCTGCTCTTTGGGTATTTTTTTCACTGTTTTTCCGGGTTTTTTATCGTTTTAAATCAATACGCTGCCATGTTTGCGGTTTGCTTTCTTGTTATTGCTGCGCGGTTTCTCTTTGCTCCCGCGGGGTTTCTTGTTGTGCTTGCGTGGTTTCTTGTTTCTCTTGCGCGGTTTCTCTTTCAGCTTGCGTTGTTTTGCGTTGCTCTTGCGGAAACTCTCTTTACTTTTGCGCGGTTTCTCGTTGTTCCTGCGGCAACTCTCGTTGTTCTTGCGGGGTTTCTCGTTGTTCTTGTTTTGCAGAGGCATTAAAGACAAAAAAAACCGGTGCCGTCAGGCACCGGTTTGCAAAGTTGTTACGGGTTAGGGGTATCGCCACCCTCGGTTGTTTCATCGTCAAAATTTCCCTGCCCTTTAAAGCAATCTTTCAGCCCGTCATACACTACCTGTGCGCCCGGCACATTTTCATCTTTATTACTCTCCGCAATACCATACTGCTTGCGCATAAACTTAAAGCAGAAATGCCCTGCCACCATTTGCAGCTCGGTAGCCAGTTCGTTGGTTTCGGCAAGCTTAACCATTACCTCATCCATTTGTCCGTAAGTGCTCAAATCGTTATCGGCATCAGCAAACAAATACGCCTGCGGATTAAACTGCGGATACATCACCGCGTATTCTTTAATCGACTTGAACACAAAAGGCAGGCGCTCATCGTCCACTTTCGAAAGCTTTTCGCGCTCTTCGGTGCTCAGGTTTAAAATAATTTTTGCTTTAATGGTATCAATCGCCACTTGTATTCCTGCTTTCATGGCGTCAATTTCGGCAGTGGTAAACTGCAATCCTAATTTTACTGGTACTGGCATAATTTGGTTGTTTTAAAGTGATTAATTATTTTGATGCGGCAAATGAAAAGAAGGGGCGGGTTTTATTTTATTCCTATTGGTTTTAATTTAATCAAACTTCATTTTCAAAATCACCGGTTATGGTGCACACAGAAAAAATACGCCTGCTGCGCGTAGTAAAAAACCAAAGCCAAACAGATTTGGCAGCGTGTATACACACCACACAAACAACTTACGGTAAACTGGAAACCGGAAAAACACCCTTCAGCACCCATCATTGCCAAAGGCTGGCAAAGGCGCATGGAGTATGCGAAAAATGGCTGCAGGAAGATGAAGCGTTTTCGCTGCTGATTAAGGTAGATGCAAAAGGAAACACCACTATAGTTATCGACCCGCAGCTGCCCCCAACCCAACCGGCAAACGATATAGTAAGCCTGTTAACTACTATTGATAGCAAATTGATTTGGCTGGTAGAAAACGTAAGTGCTAAAAAACGGAAAACAGTACGGCAGCGGACAAAACCGCGCAAGGGCTATAAAACCAAAAAATAAAAACCCGTGGCACGGTTCAGAACCGTGCCACGGGTAACCTTTGGGAGAGGGGCTTACCTCGCCACCATCACTCTTTTGGAGCCTGCTTTGTTTCCGTCTACAAAAACGGAAAGCAGATAATTGCCCACCGGTAGCCCGTTTACATCTACCACTGCTTTCAACTGCCCACCGGTAGCATAAAACTGTTGTTTGTAAACCCGCTGGCCAACAATGTTGCTCAGTTCAATCGTTCCGCTTTTGCTTTTGAAAGAACTTAAATCAGCCGTTACCTGTAATAAATCAGCAACCGGTTGCGGATAAACCGAGAAGTTAAACACCTCCGGCTCGCTGATGGAAGAAACCAGTTGAGTGCTGTCGTAAACTATATGCAAATCGGCCGAAAGGCAATTGCCTTCGCTCACCGTAGCCGCCACATACTTTAAAGTAGAATCGCCAGTAACGGTAAGCGTGTTACCGGTGCCCGTATTCTGGCAGGGGATGGTGCACCATTGCACCAAAGGGTTACCGCTATCGTTGGTTACCACTGCCGTTAAAGTAGAGGCCACCGGTGCATTGGGCAAATACAAAAGTGTATCACCGGGGGTAACATCTACATTCAGCGGACAGCAAAACTCCTTGCCGTCAACCACCGCTTTCATACGCAATGCCATCCGGTAAACCACGCTGTAAAAATATTCTACCCCCATTTCTTCCGATGGATGGTCGCGCCCCTCCATAGTATACAGGTAACTGCAAACATCTTTAGCACGCGCCACCGAATCCACCAGATAACTTCCCTCCATATCGAATGTTCCCAGGGTAAGCCCTGCAAAACCGCCTTTCTTGTAAGGCACTACCTGGTCGGCATCGCCATGCGCACAGATAACCGGCACATCACCGCCTTCAATCCAGTTGGCATTAATCAGCGCACCCGCCACATTAAACGTGGCGGCAGCATGCCAGCTATAGTTCGGGTAAAATCCGGTACTGCTGTAAAATCCTCCAAGCGCATTGAGCGGTGTAAGCGAACCGCCTCCCATTTCTGCCATCTCGCTGTCCTTATCGCAGTAGGCGGTCATCAGCGAAGTAATGGCACCCGAAGATGCACCACCTATTAAAATTTTGCTGGTGTCAATCCGGTAATTATTTCCCAACTCCGAAAAATCAGCTTTTAAATACTGCACTGCTCCCCGCATATCCTGCATGGGGCGAAAGAAAATACGCATCTGTTGCGTGGGGAACGCTCCGAAAATTTCGGTAATCATTTGTGTAAGGTCATCGTAAATGCGGTAATCAATAGAGGCGGTTACGTAGCCCGATTTTGCCAGGTGTTCGCAAACCAGTTTTACATACCAGTCATCGCGGCTGCCGGTTACAAATGCACCGCCAAAAGCAAAAACGGCCACCGGCCGGTTAGTAGCCGTATCTCCATAAGGTTGATAAATATCCATGTAAAGCTGCTGTGTATCGCCATTCGCCCTTACACCCTTGCCAAAGTGAACGGTTTCCATAGTTACCGAATCGAAGATGGGAGAAATGTAGCGGCAGTCGCTGCACTGCTGGCTGAAAATGTTGGATGAAAAAAGAAGAAGAGAAAAAACCACTGCAGAGAAGAGTACAATTCGTTTCATATTCCTGAGCTTGAAATGAAAAAATGAATTCTAAAAGCGCAGACTGAAAGTAACAAGATTTTGTTTTAGCCAAATACGGACATAAAAAAAGGGCAACTCTACCCCTAGAGTTGCCCACACACCACTAAAACCCACTATCTTTTGCCTGTCAGCTCAATGTTCAGTTCTATATCGTTAGAAATAACCATGTCCTTCATCGGCATGTCAAAGTTAACATCGTATTTTTTTCTGTCAAATTTAATTTCTCCGCTTGCTTTTAAAACACCGTCCGTTTCGCTTATCACAATATTTTTCAGCGTTTCCTCATTCGCCTTTCCGCGAATGGTCAGCGTTCCGGTAGCCGAATTTCCTGTTACTGAATTTATAACAAACGAAGCGGTAGGAAAGTTCGCCACATCAAAAAAATCGGGCGAAGACAGGTGGCCAACCAGTTTTTCTTTGGTAGCCTGTGCGTTGTAGTTGCTGTCTAAGGGTGCAAGGGTGCCCATATCAAGTACAAAACTGCCGGCAGTCAATTGTCCGCCCTTTACAGTTAGGCCTCCTTCCTTAAAAGAAATTTTGCCGTTGTGTTCTTTAACTCCAAGCATTACACCTTTCCAGAAAGCAAAGCTGGTGTTGTCGGTGTTCACTGTGTAGGTTGCTTCTGCAGCATTAGGGTCAACTGTAGTAGTTGTTTCTTCTTTTGGTTGGTTATTGCAAGAGGCAAAAACAGCAATTCCTACAATTAATGCGGGAATCAAATTCCTTAAATTTTTCATTCCTTGTGTTTAGTTGTTGCAAATATAGTTGTTCAAACAGCTATTAGTAAAACTGTTTTACATTTTTTAAGAAACCCCGAAAGGGTTTGAAACCCTATCGGGGCTTGTTTTCCTATTTCCTGATTTCCTGATTACTTCGCCATATGAACTTCGAAAGAAAAAACCTCACCAACGAAGAACTCATCCGTCTCTACCAACTCATTCTCAAGCCAAGAGTGATTGAGGAGAGGATGCTGAAACTGCTCCGTCAGGGACGGGTGAGCAAATGGTTTTCGGGTATTGGGCAGGAAGCCATTTCAGTAGGCGTAACTGCTGCGCTGGAGGAGGATGAATACGTTTGTCCGCTGCACCGCAACCTCGGAGTGTTCACTACGCGCAATTGCAGTTTGCAACAACTCTTCGAGCAATTTCAGGGAAAGCAAAACGGGTTTAGTCAGGGAAGAGAAAGAAGCTTTCACTTCGGCACCAACGAGCATCATATTGTAGGAATGATTTCGCACCTCGGTCCGCAATTGTGTGTGGGCGATGGAATTGCACTGGCAAGCAAACTGAAAAAAGAAAAAAAGATAACCGTTGCCTTTACCGGTGATGGCGGCACCAGCGAAGGCGATTTTCATGAAGCCTGCAACATTGCAGCCGTATGGGATTTACCGATTATCATTTTGATTGAAAACAACGGCTACGGACTGAGTACACCAACCAACGAGCAGTTCCGCTGCAAATATTTAGCAGAGCGCGCCATAGGTTACGGCATGAAAGGCTTAACCATTGACGGCAATAACATTCTCGAAGTTTACAATACAGTAAAAGACCTCAGCAGGCAGATGCGCAAAAAACCTTTCCCGGTTTTGCTGGAGTGTATGACTTTCCGTATGCGCGGACACGAAGAAGCCAGCGGGGTAAAATATGTGCCGAAAAAATTGCTCGAAGAATGGGCGCAGAAAGACCCGGTGATGAATTTCGAAAACTGGCTGATAGAAGAGGGCATCATCTCTCCCGACTATCCCGAAATGTTGAAAGAAGAATACGACAAAGAAGTACGCGCTGCATTTGATGCGGCTGACAAACAACCGGAGGTAGAACACACAACAGAAAAGGAAGAGCAGGAAGTATATGCTCCGACTATCAACCACCGACCATCGACCATTGAAAATAAAGATGGCTCAATCGTCAATGGTCAATCGTCAATGGTCAATAAACGTTTTGTTGATGCAGTGTCGGACGGCCTACGTCAATCCATGGAGAAATTCGACAACCTCGTCATCATGGGACAGGATGTTGCTGAATATGGCGGTGTATTTAAAATTACCGAAGGCTTTGTAGAAAAATTCGGAAAAGAAAGAGTGCGCAATACACCCATTTGCGAGAGCGGAGTTTTAAGTGCTGCACTTGGCATGAGTGTAAAAGGAATGAAGAGCGTAGTAGAAATGCAGTTTGCCGATTTTGTGTCTACCGGTTTTAATCCTATCGTCAACAATCTGGCAAAAAGCTATTGGCGCTGGGGTCAAAATGCCGATGTGGTGGTAAGAATGCCCACCGGTGCCGGTGTTGGTGCGGGTCCTTTCCATTCGCAAAGCAACGAAGCCTGGTTCTTTCATGTGCCGGGTTTGAAGATTGTTTACCCAAGTTCATCTTACGATGCAAAAGGGTTGCTGTGTGCCGCCATCGAAGACCCTAACCCGGTAATGTATTTTGAGCACAAAGCGCTTTACCGCAGCATTGAAGGCGAAGTGCCGGATGATTATTACACGATTGAAATCGGAAAGGCGAAAACGGTTTTGGAAGGAACAGATTTTTCCATCATCACTTATGGTGCGGGTGTGCATTGGGCTGTTGAGGCTGTTAAAGCCCTCTCCTTTGGAGAGGGTTTGGGAGAGGTGATTGACCTTCGCACACTTTTGCCGTTCGACAAAGAAGCCATTGAAAAGACAGTAAAGAAAACCGGTAAGGTTCTCATTCTGCACGAAGACACTTTAGTGGGAGGAATAGGTGCCGAGATTTCAGCCTGGATTACCGAAAACTTTTTTGAACATTTAGATGCACCGGTTATGCGGGTAGCTTCGCTGGATACACCGGTGCCGTTTGCACTTTCGTTAGAGAAGAATTTTTTACCGAAGGAAAGGTTGAAGAAGAAGTTGGAAGCATTGTTAGCCTATTAAAAACTTATTCATTGAAAATTTCAACGCTCCTGTTCGCTGCTTTTCTGTTTTGCAATCCTATTGTTGCACAACAAAGCATCTCGCTCATTTTTCCTGTTTCACTACTCGATACTTCCATTACTGCTATCGCTATAAAAGATGCTCAGCAATTATTGACACAAGCCTGTAATTGTGAAGTGAGTTTAAATAATACAAATGCAGACGTACTGCTGAAACTTCCTGCGATTGATAAAGCAGAAGCAGCTCAACTCAACCGCTTTGCCCGCGAAGCAAAATTTCCTTATCGCAATTATCCTGAGCATGATTACAGTTGGTCGCTGACAAAAGAGAATTCAAAAATTGTTTTGGAATTGAAAACCAGTTCCTGGCAGGGTGTAAGTTTTGGTTTGTATGGTTTGCTGCAAGAGAAGTTGGGCTTCAAGTTTTACCATCCGAGACAAATGATTGTTCCTCACTGGAAAGAATTTCCGTTGCAGCAAAACTTTAATTGGGAGGCAAAAACCCTGTTCGATAAAAAAGGATTTCACCTGCACACACAGCATCCGCTCGAACTTACAGAGCAATTGCATGACGGCAATTTGCCGCATGCTTTGGAAGATGTGAAAGAGTACATCGACTGGCTGGCGCGCAACGGGCAAAATTATTTTGAGTTCTGTCTGCTCGAAAACATTGACCGCAAAGTGTGGCACACACACGCAAAAGCCATAGTTGATTACTGCCATCAACGCGGCATCATCGCTGCAGTTGACTTATCGCTGCACATGATTCAGCAAAAAACTTTTCAGTTATACAAAGGACCGGTGGCGAAGCAAAAGCAGGTAGAAAAGAACCTGGTATGGCTGATGCAGGCAGATTGGGATTTTATCAATATGGAATTCTCTACTGCTGAATTTATTGCGGGCAATAAAAAGAAAAAGGAAGAACTGCGCCTGTTCATTATCGACTGGCTCAAGAAAAATTCGAACACCAAACTGATGAGCAGGCAACATGTAGTGCGCCACGAAAACGAAGCAGGACATAAGCGAAAAGAGTTTGTCTGGGATTCTGCATCACTCGCTTTAGACAAAGAGCGCGGTGTGCTTTCGCACACGGTTATGTTCTACGATATGACCGAACCCAACGCACCGGTGTACGAAAACAAAAACCAGCGGCACATGTTCGATTTTTTGCTCAGGCAAATGAAAGAACGTGAAACCTGGTACTATCCGGAGTCGGCTTACTGGGTTACGTTCGATAACTCACTGCCTGTGTTTTTGCTGCCGTATTTAAATGCGCGCCTTTCCGATATTGATACCTGCGTAAAGTATAATGTGCCCGGCCATATCACTTTCAGTTCGGGCTGGGAGTGGGGTTATTGGTTATTTGATTGGAGCATTGCACGTTGGAGCTGGCAGCATACCACGGATGGTATGGCGCAAAAGCGTTTCCCGGAAATGTATGCGCATGAAATGCTCAAGGAGCAAAGTGAGAAAGATTTTTTTAGCAAGTCATTGCAATTGCAGCAGCAGTCTTTAAAAGACAGTTCGCTTATGCAGTGGATGACTGCTATGAGCATTACAGACGAAATAGGCATTAAAGCACTTAACGATGCTTATCATCCACGTCCGCAGTGGAGTTATAAATTTTTGCAACGCAAGGCGGATACTGCTCTTATAGAAAGAGTAAGGCACGAAGCGATTGCTCCGCTCACCAACTTTGCACAGCTCACCCGTAAGGCAAGCCATCTGTATGAGGATAAACTGTCTCACACAACTGATTCCATACTTGGTGAATTTGAAAACGGGATACAGATAACTGGGTTAAGGGCACTTCATCGGGCTTCCATTCTCCAATACATTTTATGCAGACGCGAGGCAAAAATCAAGCATAAAAAATGTAATTGCGATTCGTATTTAAACAATGCAACCACAATAAGGGCAGGGGCACAAAAAACGGTTACACAACGCGAACGGAATTATCGCTATCCTGTTTCAAGTCTTGCCCATAAAGGCTGGGACCATACTTCATACCACAACGGCTATCTGAACACGGTTAGCAATCTTTATTTCTGGCACCGCGAGGAAGAAGAAGCGAGGCACAATAAATACAGTCCGGGCTTTATGCAGATATGGAATATGTGGCGCATTGCAGGCATCATCAATTAGAATTGGTTAACGAAAGAGTTACAAAGCTTGTTTTCAGGATAAATCGCTGATGTTACTTATGGGTTTCTCTTGTTAGCAATTCCTGAATTTAATTTCACCCGATAATTATATTTGCCCGAACTTAAAAGTCATTAAGATGAAATTCATTGTTTCTACTACCAGCCTGTTAAAGAGTTTACAAACCATAAGCGGGGTTATCAATTCAAGTTCGGTATTGCCGATACTCGAAGATTTTTTGTTTGAAATTAAGGGAGGTAAAATGACGGTGTTTGCCACCGACCTCGAAACTTCGATGAGTACGGAACTTAAAGTGGAAGCAAAAGACAGCGGACGTATTGCAATACCCGCACGCATCTTACTGGATACATTAAAGACCTTGCCGGAACAACCTCTCACGTTTAAGGTAGATGAAAAGACTTTCGGCATTGAGATAACTTCTGAAACCGGTCGTTATAAGCTAAGCGGAGAGAATGCTGATGATTTCCCGAAAATTCCTCAACCGGAAGCCGTTACCGAAATCAATATTCCTGCGTCTGCATTGGGTAATGCTATTGCCAAAACTTTGTTCGCAGTTAGCAGCGATGATTTACGCCCGGCCATGACCGGTGTGTTGTTTCAGGTTTCTCCTGAGGGGATGACTTTTGTTTCAACAGATGCACACAAACTGGTGAAACTTAACCGCACCGATGTAAAAGCTTCGAAAGCAGCACAATTTATCGTTCCGAAAAAAGCATTAGGCTTGTTGAAAACGGCTTTGCCATTAACTGATTCAGGGGTGAATGTTTCGTATAATAAATCAAATGCGTTTTTCACGTTCGATAACACGAAACTGATTTGTCGTTTAATTGATGCCAACTATCCGGACTACAGTGCAGTAATTCCGCAGAACAATCCGAACAAACTTTCTATCAGTCGTTTGGAATTGCAGAATGCCATGCGCAGAATTTCGATTTACTCAAACAAAACCACCTATCAGGTGGTGTTGACTATTGCAGGAAGTGAGTTGAAGATTTCTGCACAGGACCTCGATTTCAGCAACGAAGCCAACGAGCGTCTGACCTGTAACTATGAAGGTAACGACATGGAAATAGCTTTCAATGCACGATTCCTGATTGAAATGCTGGGGGTGCTGGATTCTGGTGATATTGAAATCGAACTTTCTACTCCAACCCGTGCCGGTGTTCTGCGCCCGACAGAGAAAAACGACAATGAAGATTTACTGATGCTCGTTATGCCGGTGATGATAAACAGTTAAGGCTAGATTAGAGCAATACAGTAAAGTTTACATTTTTTTAATAGCCGCCTTAACTGGCGGTTTTTTATTTTGCGATATGAAGAAGGTTTTTGTTTTTACGATTTCACTGCTTGTTTCCGGCCACTTACTCTTTGCTCAGCAGAACGTCATTTCGGTAACTACAGAGTTTATAAAACAACACAAGTACCAGCAGGCAAACCGGTACCTGGACTCTGTTCTGAAGAAAAATCCTCGAAGTGTTGACGCGCTGATGATGAAAGGGAATGTGATTTTGAACTATGCACTCGACACAACCAAACCAATGCGATTTGTTACGGTGGATGATGCTTCTGTTTTTAATACCTCGGTAAACGAGAAGCCGAAACTGCTTTCCGTGAAAACAGTTTACCAGGTAGAGAAAATTTGGAGGAAGTGCCTGGCTATTGATTCCTCTCGGGCTGATATACGGAAAGGCCTTTGCACTCTTTACGCTATGGCTTTGATGAAAGACTCTCTGAAAAATGAAGTAGTTCGTTTGCAGAAAACGGAAGCAGATACTGACGGGCAGCAGGCGTTCAGAATGTGTGAGTATGCGCGGAGGTTTAAAGAGCGCAACCGGTTCGATGAGGCAATGGTAGTGTATAAGTTTATTGCACTACAGTACCCGTTGGTGGCTGGTGTTCGGTGTGATATAGCCTCGGAGTATTTTTATGCCGGCAGGACAAATGAAACGCTGCTGTGGCTCGACTCGTGCTACCGGTTTAAAACGGTAGATGAAACTTCGTTGCTGAACGGAGCCTTTACTTACAGTTTGCTCGGTTTTTTTGATGACGCACAAACCGTGCTGAGTAATTATTCCCGTATTTACAAAAAAAACATGGCCGGTTTTTATTATGGATTGATGCTGTTTTCTGATTCATCAAACCGGTATTACGACATACTGAATGACTTTTGCCAGACCATTGACAGCAATGCATACACGAATGAGTATAATTTATCCAGAAAACTTCTGGCTTACCGTGACTCATTTTCGCTGATTGATTACAAAGAGCTGATTGACGACAGGGAGATTCCCGATTACTATAAGGGCTTGCTGCATCAGCGCGCCTTTAAACAGTTTAAAAACAACTGCGAGCCGTTTTTGATTTACGGGGTAATGCAATCTTCCATTAAAAATTATTCTGCCGCGGTTCAGTTTTTAGAAGAGGGGGAAAACTGCAAAATGAAAGCCGAACAGGCCGAATACTGGATGCTTCATTACGCGTACGCGCTTTACATGTTTGGGGAGCAAGGAAAGGCAATGGTATATTTTAAACCGCTGATGAAATCGGATAAACCTTTTACTGCACAGGCAGCAAAGTATTTCACCGCAAAGATTCTTAGTGAGCAGAAGAAAATTGATGAAGCGAAAAAACTGTTGGGTGAAATTGTGTTGGCAAAACAGGCTACAAAGTATGTTGCGTTGGCTAAACAGGAATCAGCAAAGAGATAACCGTCTTTTAGTATAACTCCTGAAACAAAGCAATGCTCATGTTTCAAGAATTCTGAAAGAGGCTCAATATTTCTATTTTAGTTTTAAGAAGATTATTCATGCTTGTAAAATTGTTCGGCAGTGCGGTTTATGGGGTAGATGCAGCTACTATTACAGTAGAAGTCAGCGTTGAAAATGGTCAGGTAAATTATTTTACCGTTGGCTTACCCGATAATGCAGTGAAAGAGTCTATGTTCAGAATCGGGACTGCTGTGAAGCATACAGGATATGAAATGCCCAGACGCAGAACGGTTATCAATCTTTCGCCTGCTGATATACGTAAGGAAGGAACCTCTTATGACCTGCCTATGGCAATTGGTGTTCTTGCAGCTGCCGGGCACATAGAAACAGAGTTACTTGATAAATACATCATCATGGGAGAACTCTCATTAGATGGGAGTATTCTTCCGATTAAGGGAGCGTTGCCGATTGCCATTCAGGCGCGCAAAGAAAAATTCAAAGGATTTATTCTACCCAAGCAAAACGCAAAAGAAGCCGCCATTGTAAATAACATTGAAGTAATAGGGGTGGAAACTCTACGCGATGTTGTTGAGTTTTTAGAAGGCAGAGAAAAAATTGAACCGACTGTTGTAGATACACGGGCGGAGTTTGAAAACAACATTTTAAAAAGTGAATTCGATTTCTCTGATGTAAAAGGTCAGGAAAACATTAAACGTGCATTGGAAATTGCAGCGGCAGGCGGACATAATGTAATTCTCATCGGCCCACCGGGTGCCGGTAAAACCATGCTGGCAAAACGGTTTCCTACTATTCTTCCTCCACTTAGTTTGAACGAAGCGTTGGAGACAACTAAGATTCACTCAGTAGCAGGAAAGCTTGGCAAAAATTCTTCACTTATCTATCAAAGACCGTTTCGCGCTCCCCATCACACGGTGTCGGACGCAGGACTTGTGGGTGGGGGAAGCAATCCGCAACCGGGTGAAATTTCTCTGGCGCACAACGGAGTTCTATTTTTAGATGAGTTACCGGAATTCAAGCGTACTGTGCTGGAAGTAATGCGCCAGCCCATGGAAGAAAGATGCGTGACTATTTCACGCTCCAAATTTTCAATCACTTATCCCGCATCTTTCATGCTTGTGGCTTCTATGAATCCGTGCCCTTGTGGGTATTATAACCATCCGGATAAGGAATGTGTGTGTGCACCAGGCGTAGTTCAAAAATATTTGAACAAAATTTCAGGACCTCTGATGGACAGAATTGATTTGCATGTAGAAGTAACACCGGTTGCATTCAAAGAACTTTCAAGCGAAAAGAAATTTGAGACAAGTGAGAAAATTCGCGAACGGGTGATAAGTGCCAGAGCAATTCAGGCGAAACGCTTTGAGGGGAAAAATAATCTATACAGCAACGCACAAATGGAACCGCAGATGGTAGAAGAAATTTGCACCATTACCGATGCCGGTAAAAACCTGTTGAGTCGCGCTATGCAAAAATTAAATCTTTCTGCACGTGCTTATAACCGGATTATAAAAGTATCACGAACCATTGCCGACCTTGCCGGAACCGAGGAGATAAAAACCGAACATCTTGCCGAAGCAATTCAGTTCAGAAGCCTAGATAGAGAAGATTGGGCGATGTAAGTACGCTTACGCCTCTTTCCAATAACTCATGAATGTTATGAAAAACAGTGCACCAAGCGATGAACAAATTAATTTTTCTTCTTCGATAGTTTGGTTATTGGTTAGGTTAATTAAAAGCCACATTCCAGCAGAGTATTGAATGTACTCAATCGTTACATCATCACCTTTCTTTTTAATGCAACCATTTAGAAATTCGTCAACATCTTTTAGCAAACCAATAGCCTGTGCATCTAGTTGCGTGAGATTGTGGAAAGCAATTTGTTGAATTTCATCAACAAGACTTTTATCTACGATGTCAATCTTAGCTTTCCAAACAGCACTATAAACTGAAAGCGTTGTTGTCAAAAAAATCCACTCTTTAATATTAGTAGCATCACAAAGCTGAGGAAACTTGTCAGTTATTGTCAACAGAGAAGTCATAGACCAAGCCTTAGCCAAAGATGTCAAGGAATTCGCTTTTTCAATTAATCTCTCGCTATTTTGGTTAGCCATCGAATTCGTATTCTATGAATCTTGATTTGTCACACCGCATCCTTCCCGTGGCAATTCTTAAATTTTTTCCCACTTCCGCAAGGGCAAGGGTCATTACGTCCGGTCTTATCCCCTACACGAATAGGTTCGGGTTTCTTTTCTTCCTGTTGTGGTTGCTGGTGCTGTCCGTTATCCGGATTTGCACCGGTCATCATCTCGCCTCTGCCCACTTGAATTTTTTTGGCAAAAGCCTTTTGCTTTTCCTGTTCTGCATTACGAACGTGCTCAGGATCTGCCTGGGGAACCTGACCTTTGAACAGGAAGGAAGCGATATCGCGATTTACGCTTCCAATCATTTCGCTGAAAAGATTGAACGCTTCTTTTTTATAAATCACAATCGGATCTTTCTGTTCGTATGAAGCGAGCTGCACTTCCTGTTTCAAATCATCTACTGTACGTAGGTGATGTTTCCATGCCTCGTCAATCAATGAGAGCGTCACCGCCTTTTCGAAATATGAAATCAGGTTCTTGCCCTCGGTTGCTAAAGCATCCTGTAAGTCGATCAAAATATTCAATCCTTTCTTGCCATCAGTATAAGGTACCGCAACGCGATGAACAGAATCACCACGCGTTTGATGAATGCTTTTCAGCACCGGCATTATTCCGCGGGTAGTATTTTCGATTTTACGCTTGTATAGCTCTTTTATTTCAGAGAACAACTTCTCTGTAACTGTTTGAATATTCCCACCTCCTAACTCTTCCTGAGTAATGGCAGTATCCAATGAGAAATAACGAATCACATCAAGTTTGAAGTTATCGTAACCTCCGCTATTCTGCGCAGTAGAAACCAACTCTTCGCACAAATCATAGAAACTGTTATTAATGTCAAGCGAAAGCTGCTCTCCAAACAAAGCGTGCTTACGCTTTGAGTAAATCACTTCGCGCTGACGGTTCATTACATCATCGTATTCCAACAAACGTTTACGGATACCAAAATTGTTTTCCTCTACTTTTTTCTGCGCTCGCTCAATAGATTTAGAAATCATGGAATGCTGAATCACTTCCCCTTCCTCATAACCCATTCGGTCCATCACCTTCACAATCCGGTCACTTCCAAACAAGCGCATCAACTCATCTTCCATGGAAACAAAAAACTGCGAACTACCCGGATCTCCCTGACGACCCGCACGACCGCGCAACTGTCTGTCAACTCTTCGTGAATCGTGGCGTTCAGAGCCAATGATAGCCAAACCACCGGCTTTCTTCACATCGTCTTTAATCTTGATATCCGTTCCTCGACCGGCCATGTTAGTAGCGATGGTAACTGTTCCCGCGTTTCCTGCTTCAGCAACAATTTCCGCCTCGCGCTGATGCTGCTTAGCATTCAACACGTTATGTTTAATCTTTCGCATGGTGAGCATGCGGGCCAATAATTCTGATATTTCTACAGAAGTTGTTCCCACAAGAACCGGCCTTCCTTCGGTTGTCAGTTTTACAATTTCTTCAATAATCGCGTTGAACTTCTCTTTACGTGTTTTGTAAATCAAATCTTCGCGGTCATCGCGAACAACAGGACGGTTAGTAGGAATAGATGAAACTTCCAGCTTGTAAATATCCCATAACTCCTGTGCCTCAGTTTCAGCAGTTCCGGTCATTCCGCATAACTTGTGAAACATCCGGAAGTAATTCTGCAAAGTGATAGTTGCCAGCGTTTGTGACGCTGATTCTACTTTCACGTTTTCTTTCGCTTCAATGGCCTGATGCAAACCATCGCTATATCTTCTTCCATCAAGGATACGGCCGGTGTTTTCATCTACAATTTTCACTTTGCCGTCCATCACCACATAGTCCACATCTTTTTCGAAAAGCGTGTATGCTTTCAATAACTGACTAACGGAGTGAATCCGTTCGCTCTTTTCGCTGTAGTCGCGCATGAGCGCATCCTTGCGAAGAATTTTTTCTTCGGTAGAAAGATTTTGTGTTTCGATTTCTGCAATCACACTTCCCATATCAGGAATCACAAAAAAGTTATGGTCTTCGCCAGAACCGGTGATGAGTTCAATTCCTTTATCAGTTAACTCAACAGAGTTGTTCTTTTCATCGATATGGAAGTAAAGTTCCTTATCAACCAACGGCATGTTCTTTTGCTGCTCACCGAGGTAAAAATTTTCGGATGCCTGCATAATCTGCTTCATACCGGGCTCACTCAAAAATTTAATAAGTGCAGAATTACTTGGCAAACCCCTATGTGCGCGGAACAAAGCCAAGCCACCTTCGCCTTCCTTCTCTCCCGTTTTTCCCTCTTTAATCAAACGTTTTGCATCAGTCAAAAACTGATTTGTCACACGCTTTTGGGTGTCGAATAGTTTTTGAATCCGCGGCTTCAGTTCCTGAAACTGTGCTTCATCATCTGAATCCACCTGACCGGAAATAATGAGCGGAGTTCTGGCATCATCAATCAAAACTGAATCCACCTCATCCACCATTCCGAAATGATGTTTGCGTTGAACCATTTCGTTTGGATTGTTCACCATGTTGTCCCGTAGGTAATCAAAGCCAAACTCGTTATTCGTTCCGTAAGTAATGTCAGCGAGATACGCATTTCTTCTTTGTTCAGAATGCGGCTGATATTTATCAATGCAATCAACCCGCAAACCTAAAAACTGAAACAACGGACCATTCCATTCACTATCTCTTCTCGCCAGATAATCGTTTACAGTTACTATGTGAACACCTTCACCGGCAAGTGCGTTCGTATATGCAGGAAGAGTAGCCACCAGAGTTTTTCCTTCACCGGTTCCCATCTCCGCAATTTTCCCTTGGTGCAAAACAATTCCGCCAATCAACTGCACATCATAGTGAACCATTTCCCATTTCACTTCGCTGCCGGCAGCCAGCCACGAATTAGCATAACGAACTTTATCTCCGTCAATCTGAATATTTTGAAATTTCACAGCAAGTTCTCTGTCCAAATCTGTTGCTGTTGCTTCAAGTATCGGGTTGTTCGTAAACCGGTAAGCAGTTTCTTTAACCACCGCAAAAGCTTCCGGCAAAAGCTCCTCCAATATTTCCTCGATTTGCTTATCACGATCTTTACGGAGTTCTTCAATTCTTTTGTAGTGGCCGTCTTTTGCCTGTAAATCTTCTTCGGTCTCAGCCAGTGTCTTCAATTCGGCAATTTCCTGATCAATAACCGAAAGATGTTCTGCAATTCGAGAACGAAACTCGATTGTTTTGTTCCGCAACTCATCGTTACTCAAACTTTTCAGTTTTTCGTATTCTGCATTTATTTCTGCTACTATCGGCTGCATTTCCTTGTAATCGCGGTCGCTCTTACTGCCGAAAAGTGATTTGACTATATTATCGAAAAAGCCCATTTCCTGATTGGTTATTGTAAATGATTATGGATGATTTTAAAGGGACGCTAAACTAAAAGTTTTATTGTCTTTAAGATGTGGCCCACCTCTCAAGAATCAGGCAAATGATTTTTTATAGAATTATTGGCAGAATGTGGAGAATATACTGGCGAATGTGTCTACTGCGATTTTAGATTCGCGCCATAAATTCTGATTTAAAATGAAGATTTTGTTATTGGGTTCCGGAGGACGTGAACATGCTTTTGCCTGGAAACTTTCGCAAAGTGTACTTTGTGAAAAACTTTTTATAGCACCGGGAAATGCCGGAACTTCTCAGCACGGAGAGAATGTAGCAATTGGGATAAATGATTTTGACGCTATTGAAAAGTTTGTCCTTGAAAATAATATCGAACTTGTTATAGTTGGTCCCGAAGACCCGTTGGTGAACGGCATCTATGATTACTTTCAATCAAAAGATGATTTAAAATTCATTCCTGTTATCGGCCCGTCAAAGGCGGGGGCTCAGTTAGAAGGGAGCAAAGCATTTGCCAAGCAGTTTATGGCTCGCCACAATATTCCCACTGCGGCTTACGGTGAGTTTACCGTTGAAAACCTGGAAGACGGTTTTGATTTTATTGATGAACAAACTCCACCTATTGTTTTAAAGGCCGATGGATTAGCTGCCGGCAAAGGAGTATTGATTTGTGCTGAACACGGGGAAGCGAAAGAAAATCTTCGCGAAATGATCGAGCAGAATAAATTCGGCAAAGCGAGTTCGAAAGTGGTGATTGAAGAATTTTTGAAAGGGATTGAGTTTTCTGTTTTTGTTCTGACGGATGGAGAGCACTATAAGATTCTTCCGCAAGCAAAAGATTACAAGCGCATTGGCGAAGGTGATACCGGATTAAATACCGGAGGCATGGGCTGTATCTCTCCCGTTCCTTTTGTAGATAATGCACTGATGAAAAAAGTAGAGGAACGGGTAATCATTCCCACTGTTGAAGGATTGAAAAAAGACAACATTGTTTATAAGGGTTTTATCTACATCGGTTTTATGAATGTAGAAGGTGAACCCTATGTTATCGAATACAATTGCCGCATGGGCGACCCGGAGACAGAGATAGTTTTGCCCCGTATAAAAACTGATTTAGTAGAATTGTTAGAAGCGGTGGGCAACGGAAGTTTACGTGATAAGCTGATTGAAATTGATGAACGTGCAGCTGCTACGGTTATTGTTGCATCAGGTGGTTATCCGGAAGATTATGAAAAAGGAAAAGAGATTTCAGGTTTGGGTGATGCCGGAGAATCAATTGTTTTTCATGCAGGTACAATAAAGGAGGGAGAAAAGATTCTTACTAATGGAGGAAGAGTCCTCGCTGTTACTTCTTATGGAAATGATATTCATGAAGCGGTTGCTAAATCAAACGCTGCCATTGAGAAAATAAATTTTGAAGGGAAATATTATCGAAAGGACATTGGCTATGAATTCAGGTAAATAAAAAAGCCTCCGAAAATTTTGGAGGCTTTTTTATTTCAGACCGAATTTTTTACTCTACCGAAATATTCTTAGAAGCAAACCCCGAAGCAGTTCTTAACTGAACAGTATAAAGTCCTTTCGCAAGTGTGCTTAAATTGATCTCTTTAGTTAACATTCCCGTTATATCAATATTTTCAGCAAAAACTTTCTTGCCTGTTACATCTATCACCACTATCTCTCCGTTCACGCGGCTTCCTGCGTTTAATTTCAACTGGAAAACTCCGTTACTTGGATTTGGATAAACTGATAAAGCAGAGTTTAGATCTGAACTAAAATCGTTGATACCAGTAGCATGACAAGCGTCTCCTTGATTGATTACATCCACATAGTATGCGCCAAATGGCGAAAACTGATTTAGGTTTCCAGATCTTTGCATGAAAGTATCAATTGCTGGAACATAAGGAGGAAACCCTGGTGAAGTAACATGAAACCAAACCGTACCATAAGCTGTTAAGTTATATCTGCCAGTGGTATCGTTTGTAGTTCCCGAAAACCGAACACATCCGTTTCCACCTCCAGCAAGGACAGTCGGATTTTTAACCCAAAAAATGTCAGTAGGCAACCCTGTAATAGAATCCATTCGAACAGAATCAATATCGGCATGAACGCTCACAACCAAAATTGTTGTGTCCCAACTTTGCTGAATTTTTCCTTGTATGGTTTGGTCGTAAGCAACCCCTCGAATAATACAAGGTAAATTATCGGCTGAAGGATCGACTCCTGGAGTTGTTAGCGCAGAAGCATTAATAGTGCATTGAGCATCGGCAATTGCTACTGAAAATACTGCAGCAAAGAATAGCGAGTAAACTTTTTTCATTTTTGTTTTAGGGTTTTTTGTTTTAAAAATTGAGTCCGAAGATAAACAAGATTTATTCAATTGAGATGTTTTTTGATGCAAAGCCTTCGGAAGTCCTAATTTGAACAGTGTACAGCCCTTTGCCAAATTCCGAAAGATTAAGACTTGTAATATACAAACCTATAGCATCAAGAGCTTGAGAATAAACTCTTCTGCCGGCAATATCTAATATGACAATTTCTCCATTAATTCTTCTGCCTGCATCTAATCGCATGTCAAAAAATCCATTACTCGGATTTGGATAAACCTGAATCAGAGAGTTCAACTCTTCATTAAATTCACGGATGCCGGTGTTTGGTCTGCACACATCGCCCGGGTTTATTACATCTAACGATAAGTTGAACATGCCTGACATGCCTTGCGCCTGTGCCAATTGAAAACTGGTATCGGGAGGGAATCCGAATCCACCCGGAATACCGCTAACTGAAATAGTGCCGTGAACACTTAAAGGATAATTACCTGTCGGATCGTTTGTAATTCCGTAGGCATAAGCACAACCGTTGTCGCCACCTAAAAAATGTCCGTCAGCGGGGTTAAGGTTATAGGATAAGTCAGAAGGAAATCCGGTAATAGAATCTAAGTTCAATGAATCAACCGTTAAAATAATTATACCCGCAGGGAAACCCACAAAGGGACCAATGTCAATGGTGTTTGGCACGTGAATTTGAATTACCTGAGAAAAACTCACTCCTCTTTCTATACAAGGAATACTATCGGGACCCGGGGAAAAGAATGTAGTGTTATTGGGATTAATTGAGCAGCCTCCCCCTGCAAAAATTGTTTGAATACTAAGTAAACATGCAATTAAAAGAAAGTAGATTTTTTTCATCAATTATTTTTTCGGACGTGAAGATATACAAGTAAGTATCATAACAAAGTAGCTACTTTACTTCAAATTGCCCACCATTGTTTTCGGGTCCACCCATTCATCAAACTGCTCTGCTGTTAAGTATCCCAAATCAACAGCTGTTTGCTTTAAAGTCTTACCCGTTTTATGAGCGGTTTGTGCAATTTCTGCAGCTTTGTAATAACCGATTTTTGTATTAAGCGCGGTTACCAGCATTAAAGAATTGTTCAGATTATTCTTAATGTTTTCCTCAATCGGTTTTATTCCAACCGCACACTTATCGTTGAACGATACACACACATCGCCAATCAATCGTGCACTGTGAAGGAAATTGTAAATCATTACCGGTTTAAACACATTCAATTCAAAATGGCCTGAAGCCCCGCCAATATTGATTGCCACGTCATTACCAAGAACCTGAGCAGCAACCATTGTCATTGCCTCGCATTGTGTGGGATTCACTTTACCCGGCATAATAGATGACCCGGGTTCATTATCGGGAATGAAAATTTCTCCTATCCCACAACGGGGACCGGATGAGAGTAACCGGATATCATTTGCAATTTTCATTAACGAACAGGCAACTGTTTTCAAGGCTCCGTGAGCTTCTACAATTGCATCGTGCGCTGCAAGTGCCTCAAATTTATTGGCAGCCGTAACAAAAGGCAGACCGGTAAGATCAGCAATATGCTGAGCTACATTTACATCGTAATTTGGTGGTGTGTTGATGCCTGTTCCTACTGCAGTTCCGCCAAGGGCAAGTTCCGATAAATGTGAAACGGTATGCTCAATCGCTTTTATTCCGTGATTGAGTTGCGAAACATATCCTGAAAGTTCCTGGCCAAGTGTAAGCGGAGTAGCATCCATTAAATGCGTTCTTCCGATTTTCACAATGCCCATAAATTCTTTGGACTTTGCAGTAAGTGTGTCACGCAATTTCTTTATGCCGGGTAAGGTTACTTCTACCAGAATTTTTAAAGCTGCAATGTGCATAGCAGTAGGAAACGTATCGTTTGATGACTGCGATTTGTTAACATCATCATTCGGATTCAACAGTTTTTTCTCGTCCAGCAGACTTCCGCCCAACAACACATGGGCACGATAGGCAATTACTTCGTTCACATTCATATTGCTTTGCGTGCCGGAACCGGTTTGCCAAACTACCAGCGGAAACTGGTCATCAAGTTTGCCTTCTAAAATTTCGTCACATACTTTGCCAATAATTTCAGCTTTCGATTTTTCCAATACACCAGCATCAGAATTGGTAAGTGCGGCAGCTTTTTTCAAATAAGCAAATGCACGGATAATTTCCTTTGGCATCTTATTAATATCCTGAGCTATCTGAAAATTTTCGATGGAACGTTGCGTTTGCGCACCCCAATAAACATCGGCAGGGACTTCCACAATTCCCATCGTATCTTTTTCCTTTCTGAATTCCATTGTTTAAGATTAAATGATTAGAAATTATCTCCCTGCAAATTTTGCCCTGCGCTTTTCGAGGAACGCAGCGGTTCCTTCAGCAAAATCTTCTGTAGCAACACACTTGCCGAACAAATCAATTTCGGTATCAAAACCGTCTATGCCCGATTTAAAGTGGGCATAGACACTTTGAATAACCTGCGCAATGGCATAAGGTGCCATGCCTGTAATTTTTTGTAGCATGGCTTTACATGTATCAATCAACTCAACAGTTTGAACCACATCGTTCACTAACCCCAGTTTTTCGGCACAGGTAGCATCTATGGTCTCACCGGTCATTAAAAGTTCAATTGCTTTTCCTTTCCCTATCAATTGAGTCAAACGTTGTGTGCCTCCGTAACCGGGAATAATTCCGAGTTTCACCTCCGGTTGACCGAACTTGGCGTTTTCGCTGGCAATTCGAATGTGGCAAGCCATCGCCAACTCGCAACCGCCACCAAGGGCAAAACCATTTACGGCAGCGATAATCGGCTTACCGCTCATTTCAATTTTATCGAATACATCATGTCCCCTACGGGCAAGCGCTTTACCTTGCTCTTCACTCATTCCTTTAAATTCTGAAATATCGGCACCGGCCACAAAGGCTTTGGGACCTTTACCGGTAATGATGACTCCTTTAATCTCGGGATTGTTATAAATCTCATCCACCACTTCGCTCAATTCTGTAATCACCGTTCTGTTAAGTGAGTTCAGTTTGTCTTCACGATTAATGGTTACCAATAAAATTCCTTCGAAGAGTTCGGTGAGAATTGTAGAGAATTCTTTCATACATTTTTTGATTGCGGGCGCAAACCTATATGAATTTCCATTTCCACAAAATGAAGATTATCACCGCTAAAAACTCCTGTGTTCTTTCACCCATCCTTTAATATACTCGGCAATTTGTGAGGTGGGGGTGCCGGGAGGGAAAAGTTCACCGCAGCCGCTGGCCCGCAGTGTTTGCATATCATCGTCAGGAATAATTCCTCCACCCGTAAGCAACACATCGTTCATTTCCTTTTCTTTCATCAGCTTAAGCACTTTCGGAAAGACCGTGTTGTGTGCCCCGCTCAAAATACTGATACCGATGGCATCCACATCTTCCTGCAGAGCGGAGTTCACGACCATTTCCGGTGTTTGTCGCAGGCCGGTGTATATCACTTCCATACCTGCATCGCGTAAAGCGGATGCAATCACTTTCGCTCCACGGTCGTGACCATCGAGTCCTACTTTCGCCACTAAAATCCGGATTGGTCTTTTCATATGCTCCGTCAAAAATAAAAATGCGGAATGAACTTTTGTTTCATTCCGCATTCCGAATTTTCAATTCTTGCTTTTAGTAGTCGTCATCAAATCCTACACCACCTCTTTTACCACCTCCAAAATCATCGTCATCATCATCTTCGCCAAAGTCGTCAAACTCTTCAAAATCTTCGTCATCGTATTCATCAGCTTTTGATGCTTTGCGACCTTTGCCGGCAGATTTCTTTTCGATAATGTCATCAAATTCTTCCAGGTCTTTCATTGATTTCAAATCATCAACAGACGGCTCATCTTCAGTTTCCTCATCAGCGCCTGCAGTTTCATAATCATCTTTCACCTCCACATCTTCATCATCTTCGTCTTCATCATCATCTACTACTTTTTTCTTAGAGGGTTTTTTGTCAATGCCTGCCGCCTTTTTAGCAACAGGTTTTTTCATTTTCTTTTCATCCTCTTTCTTTTTCTTAGTCGCCATAGGAGTCGCTTTTAAGGGTTACAGGTTTTGTATGATAAATTTAGTGGTAACAAATGTTGTAAGAAATTTTCTTTTCAAAAAATATTTTTTCGGCTCCGAAAGGTAAAGTCAATTTTACAATGAATCAAAATAATCGAACGATTTTTTTAGGCGAACAACAGATTTGTCCTTCCCCAGCAAATTCATCATATCAAATACCGGAGGACCCTGCATGGTTCCTGCCAACGCCAAACGCAATACCGGCATTATCTCTCCAATCTTAATTGAATTCACAGTCGCGAACTCTTTTACAGCTTTTTCAATTTCCAGTGCTGTAAAGTCAGAAACGGAGTTAACAACATCTGTTACCGAATCAAACCGCGCACGATTCTCTTTACTGTATTTCTTTTTTATTGTTTCAGTATCGTAGGTTTTTATGTCTTCGAAAAAGTAATAACCCATTTCGAGCAAATCGTTGGTAAACGTAGCCCGCTCTTTCATCAGCCGGCAAAATTCTTTCGCATAATCGAGATTGAATTCATATCCTTTAGCAATAATTTGCTCTTTAATAATGTCCGCTAATTCATCATCACCCTTAGCTTTCAGATAATGATGATTGAACCATTTTGCCTTTTCATAATCATAACGCGCTCCTGCTTTGTGAACTTTTTCTAAAGTAAAGAGCTGAATCATTTCGTCCATGCTCAACACCTCTCTGTTATCACCAGGGTTCCAACCCAGCAAAACCAGAAAATTCATAAATGCTTCGGGGAAAAACCCCTTCTCGCGGTAACCTTCGTTTATCTCTCCCGTTTCAGGACTCTTCCAATTGATTGCATAAAAAGGAAACCCCAGCCGGTCGCCATCGCGCTTGCTTAACTTTCCGTTACCATCGGGCTTTAAGAGCAAAGGCAAGTGAGCAAACTTCGGCATCACCTCCTCAATTCCAAGTGTACGATACAGCAACACATGCAAAGGAGCAGAACTCAACCATTCTTCACCGCGAATAACGTGTGTTATCTGCATCATGTAATCATCGCTCACATTGGCTAAGTGGTAGGTTGGCATTCCATCGCTTTTTAGAAGGACGGCATCGCTTAATTGCGAAGTATTAAATGATACCCACTCGCGTATTTCATCATAAAACTTCACCTCTTCGTTGCGGGGCATTTTAAACCGTATCACGTATGGAGCACCACTGGCTAACCGCTTTTCTACTTCATCCTGAGGAAGTGAAAGCGAGTTTTTCATGTACTGTCGAGTGATAGAATTATAAGACGGGCTTGGATTTCCCTGCGCCTGTAAGTCGGTCCGCATTTTTTCAATTTCCTCTTCTGTATCAAAAGCGTAGTAAGCATTTCCGCTGGCTAAAAGTTTATCGGCATACTCCCGATACAAATTTTTGCGCTCACTTTGACGGTAAGGCGCATGAGGCCCATCGCCAAAACCAACTCCTTCATTGGGTTCAATACCACACCACTTCAACGCGTTGATGATAAACTCTTCAGCACCTGGAACAAAACGGTTTTGGTCTGTATCTTCTACCCGTAAAACAAAATCTCCACCAAGCTGCTTCGCCAATAAATAATTATACAAGGCTGTGCGAATTCCTCCCGGATGCAACGGACCGGTGGGTGATGGCGCAAATCGAACTCTAACTCTTCTACTCATACGTTTCTTCTGTTGATGGCGAAAATAATTTTTGTAACCGAATGGCGAATAGTAAATGTGAGTAGCCCGCAGTAATACGAATTTCCTTTCTTCGTTCTATGTTAGATGCTTTGCTTTTTACAAAAACTCCATCACTGCTCACCGCTGTTTATAGCGAGTGTTTGTGGAAGGTAAATACAAAAGAGAAAGTCATCTATTTAACTTTTGATGACGGACCGATTCCCGAAATAACTCCGTTTGTTTTAGATGAATTGAAGAAGTGGAATGCGCACGTTACTTTTTTTTGTATTGGTAAAAACGTTGAAGCCAATTCGGATATTTTTCAAAAAATAATAAATGAAGGTCACAGCATTGGCAACCATACTTATGACCATTTGAATGGGTGGAATTATTCTGACAAGGAATATTTTGACAATATTGAAAAATGTGCGTCTGTTTTCTCTGCCTATTGCGTACTGCCTACTGCCACCCCTCTTTTCCGCCCGCCCTATGGCAAATTAAAACCGTCTCAATACTCAAAACTCAAGTCGCAATACAAGTTAGTAATGTGGGATGTGTTGAGTTTTGATTTCGATTTAAAAATGGAAGAAGAGAAAGTTTTGAAAAACGTTTTAGAAAATACAGAAGCCGGTTCTATTGTTGTATTGCACGACAGTTTGAAAGCTAAACCCAAAGTTGAATTTTCATTGCCAAAACTGCTTGAATACTTTACCGCAAAAGGATTTAAGTTTGAAAAATTATGAGCTTGATTGATACACACTGTCACCTTTACCTCGAAGAATTCGAGAATGATTTGAATGATTTGATTCAGCGTGCAGAACATTATGGAATAGATAAAATTTTTCTCCCGGCAATTGACTCCGAAACCCACGAACGATTGATTGCTTTGGCCACCCGTAAATCATCACTTGCTATTTTGCCTATGATGGGTTTACATCCCTGCAGTGTGAAAGAAAATTTTGAAGAAGAACTGAAAATTGTTGGGCAACACTTAAGCAGCGGAACAAAATTCTATGCCGTTGGCGAAATCGGGTTAGACTACCACTGGGATTTGAGTTATAAGACACAACAACTTATTGTGTTTGAAAAACAAATTGAAATGGCAATTGAGAGGAATCTTCCTATCGTTATTCACAGCCGCAAGTCAACTCAGGATTGCATTGATGTGGTGAAAAAATTTAAAGGAAGGGTAAAAGGCATTTTTCACTGCTTTGGCGGAACTGTAGAAGAAGCAAAGCAGATTATCGAACTTGGTTTTTATTTAGGAATTGGAGGAGTTGTGACTTACAAGAACTCAGGATTAAAAGAAGTGTTGGAACAGTTGAGTTTGGAAAATTTAGTTCTTGAAACTGACTCGCCCTATTTAACTCCCGTTCCGCATCGCGGAAAAAGGAATGAACCTTCGTACCTTAAACTAATCTGTGAAACTGTTGCAAATACCTTCGGATTGAGCCCCCACGAAGTTGCAGAAATCACTTCCCGTAATGCGCTCCGAGTTTTTCAAATGAATTGATAAATTCGCGTCCCTCTTTTAGAGAAGTGTTCGATGCCTAACATTAGAAAGAATATTTAGAGAGTTGTCCGAGTGGCTTAAGGAGCACGCTTGGAAAGCGTGTATACCGCAAGGTATCGAGGGTTCGAATCCCTCACTCTCTGCTTTCACCTGCCGAAGTGCTTTGACGAAGGCAGGTTGTTACTATTAACAACCCGCTTTAGCCAAAGCTACAGCGGGTGAAAAACGAAGGCAGTTGTATTTGTATGATGTGGTATGTATACATATTAAAATGTGCTGATGGCGATAATTATACCGGATGCACACAAAATCTTGATGAACGCCTTGAACGACATCAGAAAGGTTATGTGGAAGCAACCAAAGATAGGCTGCCTGTTCTTTTGAAAGTGTTCACTGCATTTGATGATCAATATAAGGCGTATGAATATGAGAAGTATTTGAAGTCAGGTTCGGGAAGAGCCTTTGTGAAGAAACATTTATTGTAGAAACCCGCTTTCGCTAAAGCTACAGCGGGCCAAGGGAAAGATGCCAGAGTGGTTGAATGGAACAGTCTCGAAAACTGTCTTAGTCGCAAGGCTAACGAGGGTTCGAATCCCTCTCTTTCCGCACTAAACTTGAGCACAGTAAAATTTTATTTTCGCCACTCAATTTTAAAGTATGAGTAAAGTAAAAGTTGGTTTAGTGCAAATGAGTTGTGTAAAAGATGCACAACCAAATCTTGATAAGGCCATTAAAGGAATTCGGGATGCCGCAAAAGGCGGTGCACAGATTATATGTTTACAGGAGCTTTTCACATCGCTTTATTTTTGCGATGTAGAAGATTATGAAAACTTTAAACTGGCAGAAGCAATTCCAGGTGCATCTACCGATGCCCTATCAAAAGTTGCGAAAGAGTTAAATGTGGTGATTATTGCTTCGCTGTTCGAAAAAAGAACCAGCGGAATTTACCATAACACTACAGCGGTATTAGATGCTGACGGTACTTACCTTGGCAAGTATCGCAAAATGCACATACCGGATGATCCGGCATACTTCGAAAAATTTTATTTCACTCCGGGCGATTTGGGTTACAAAACTTTCGATACCAAGTTTGCAAGAATCGGTGTGCTCATCTGTTGGGACCAATGGTATCCTGAAGCTGCACGCATTACCAGTTTAATGGGGGCGGAAATTCTTTTTTATCCAACTGCTATTGGTTGGGCAACTGCTCAGGACGAAAAAACAAACCAGGAACAATACAGCGCTTGGCAAACTATTCAGCGTTCACATGCAGTAGCAAATGGCGTGCATGTGGTGAGTGTGAACCGGGTTGGCTTAGAGCAAAATGGATTGATGAAATTCTGGGGCGGAAGTTTTGTAAGCAATCCGTTTGGCAATTTACTTTACCTCGCTAGCCACGACAAGGAAGAAAATGCAGTGGTTGAAATTGATTTGCAGCAGACGGATTTTTACCGCACGCACTGGCCCTTTATGCGCGACAGAAGAATTGATTCTTACGAGCCGATTACGAAGCGCTTTATAGATGAGGAAAAATGAAATCAGAAATACAAACACCGCGTGAATTAGGATTCCATTTCCCTGCTGAGTTTGCGCCACAACGCGCCATGTGGCTTAGTTGGCCACACAAAGAAGCAAGCTGGCCGGGGAAGATTCATACTATCTATAAACCTTATTGCGATTTTGTTTGGCTGGTAGCACAAGACCAAAAGGTTTGTATTAATGTGAAGGACGAAACCATGAAGCAATTTGCGCTTGGTCAGTTGCGCCATTCGAAATTAAAAAGTGTAGAGGCGGCTGTAAACATTGAGTTTTATTTTCATCCCACTAACGATGCCTGGTGCCGCGACCACGGCCCTGCGTTTTTGGTAAATTCAGATACCAAAGAGAAAGCAATTGTTGACTGGAACTACAATGCATGGGGAGATAAATATCCTCCGTATGATTTGGATGATGTGATTCCAACTTTGATTGGCAAGAAGTTAGACCTGCCGGTGTTCTATCCTGAAATAATTATGGAAGGCGGCAGTGTAGAATTTAACGGTAAAGGAACTTTGTTAACTACCACTTCCTGCTTACTGAACAAAAACAGAAATCCGAATCTATCGCAAAAAGAAATTGAAAAGTATCTCATCGACTATTACGGAGCAGAAAACATATTGTGGTTAGGCGATGGCATTACTGGTGATGACACAGACGGACATATTGATGACCTCACCCGCTTTGTAAATGAAGATACAGTTGTAACGGTGATAGAAGAAAACAAGAACGATGAGAACTATGAGCCGCTGAAAGAGAATTTAAAAATGCTTTCGGCCATGCGGTTGGAAACCGGCAAGCAAATGAACATTGTCGAATTGCCGATGCCGCATAAAGTTGTTTACGAAGACCAGCGCTTGCCGGCTTCGTATGCCAATTTCTATATCAGTAATAAGTATGTTATCGTGCCAACTTTCCGCGATTCAAAAAATGATGAGCGCGCACTTGATACTCTTCAAAAATGTTTTGCCGACAGGAAAGTTGTTGGAATTGATTCCACCGATTTAATATGGGGACTGGGAAGTTTCCATTGCCTGAGCCAGCAGGAGCCGGAAGTTTAAAAAGGGTTACTAAAAGCCGGATTGTTGGTAAAAGTGGTATCCGTAAGGGTAAGTAGAAAATTAAGCAGGTCCTGCTTTTGTTCTGAACTCAAATTTAATTTTCCGCTTGTATGAGGCACTTTCTTCATCAGCGGGTCCATGTTAGGGCTGAAAAACTTAGTGCTGTCGCTGTAAAAACCAATCACTGCTTCTAAAGTCTGAAACCTGCCATCGTGCATATAGGGAGCAGTAAGAGCTAAGTTCCGCATAGATGGATCTTTAAACTTTCCGTTATCGTTAACATTACCGTTTATCTCTCCTCTTCCCAAATCGGCAAAATCATTTAAAGTCGCTGCCGAATCAAGACCGTTGTTCCGAAACAAGTTATCGGTCATTAAAAAAGTATTGCCCAAAGTGTGGCAATGAAAACACTCTCCGGCTTCTGTTTGAAAAACAACAAACCCTCTCGCTTCAGATTCTGTAAACTGATACCCGGCCTCAAGCCTTTGTATTCTGTCAAATCTTGAGTTGGAAGAAATGAGTGTCATCATAAACTGCTGCAGTGCGAGGTAAATTTTATCTTCAGTAACATCGCCCGGTCTGCCAAATGCTTTGCGGAACAAACGGGCGTAAACAGAATCAGTTTTCAGGAAAGCAACAGCACCGGGAATATCTAAATTCTGCTCTCCGTGAAAAGCGTCCTCCGCCTGTTCGGCCAGCGTTGCTGAACGCCCGTCCCAAAACAGTTTGTTCGACCAAAGTAAATTGACTATGGAAGGCGCGTTTCTTTTGGTAAGCCCGAACACATTCGTACTCTTGGCATTACCGGCATCGCTGAAGGCAAACTCCTGCTTATGGCAAGTAGCACACGACATGAGCCCTGTGCTGGAAAGACGCTCGTCATAAAACAATCTTCTGCCTAAATCGATTCCTTCATAGGTGAGCGAATCTTTATACGGGTTTGATATAGTTGGAAAACGAAATAGTGGAGGGTTGAGGCTGGAAAAGCTGTAAGGCGTACCGGTATACAAACTATCGGGGTCGTTCGGGTCAATTGGCGGAAGCGTCTTATCCGGTCTGCAATTTTGCAAAAGCAACACCACCACGGAGATAAACACCACCATCAAAAAACTCTTCCTCATTCCTGCTATTCAATTGAAAATGCCTGTGAGAAATTATCGGCAAACTTAGGGGCTACAAGCGGATCATCCGATGGACTGGTTTGTGAGGTACTCTCGGCAATAATATCCAGTGTTTGAGAACTGCCGTAAAAAATCTTCTTTACATCTAAAACCAAATTCAGCGTTAACTTGTTGTCGCAACAAACCGAATAGGTTTTTGAAATGGCTACTTCGCGATACTGCGCATTAGCCCCGATATGGTAAAGAGGGAACCAGTTAAACGGACCGCTTCCGGTAGATGTAGTATCGCATCTTGCTTCCACCATTTCAAAAATATACTTCAGCCAACTCCAATACATGCCGCTGTTGTTACTCAAAGGATTAGAGTCATCTGCAATGGTATTAGGGTCTGTGTTATTTTGTATAGAATCAATACCACACGAAAACTTAATGCCCTTAAAGTCTCCGTTAATATCTGCCACGTTAAATGAAAGAGAATTCGGGGCCTCAAAGTCGCAAAGCATCACCTCTTTCAATTCAATCTCCGAGTTATCGGTTTTCACCAACGTGATATGCGATAAATAAAACTTCAGTTTATCAAGCTGAATCCTTCTCCCCTGCGGGTCGGTATTCGGAGTATTGATAGCAAAACTCTGGTCGCCATACTTTGCTTTGAGTTGCAGGGTAAAATTACCATCCTTGGGTTTACGGCACGAGGCAATAAAGAGCAGAGCAACCAGTAAAAAAACCGGAGAATATTTCATGGTATACTTTATAGAGCCAAAGTTATGGCGAACAGTTGCCTTTACCATGACTTCTGTCAGCGTTTAACAATTGTATTAAACTCTTGCCTTTATCAGTTGCTTTTCATGCTTCACTTCGTCCATTTCAATCTTGCTGATAATCTCATACATAATTTCGGTAGTACCGGCACCCATGGTCATTAACCGGATATCGCGGAAAGAGCGCGCAATGCCGTAGTCTTCCATATAGCCCCAGCCACCGTGAATCTGCAAACATTCGTTTATTACGTTAAACGATTCTTCGCAACAAAATGCTTTAGCCATGGAAACGATTTTGTAAGCAGCCGGTCCGTGTTCGATATACTCTGCTACTGCACGATAGGCAATAGATTTACAGGCCTCAGAAGTAACTGCCATCTTCGCAATTTTATGGCGCAGCACCTGGAATTTGCCAATAGGTCTGCCAAAAGCTTCGCGCTCCTGCATATAGCGTTTTGCTTTAAGTGTAGCGTTTGCTGCGGAGGCCGCACCGGTTACCGATGCAATCAAACGTTCTTCCTGAAAATTGCTCATGATATAATAGAACCCGAAATCTTTTTCGCCAAGCAATGCGCTCTTTGGAACCACACAGTTTTCGAAAAACAACTGACCGGTATCGGAAGAATGCATCCCCAGTTTATTATGAACCGCATTTGCCGTAAAGCCGGGAGTATTGGTATCGAACAATAACAGTGAAAGAGTATGCCCTTCACCGGTGCGCACTGCCAGCACAATAAAGTCTGCCATGGTTCCGTTGGTGATGAACATTTTAGAGCCGTTCACTAAAAAGTGGTCGCCTTTATCTTCTGCAGTGGTTTTAATTCCTCCTACATCGCTGCCGGCTCCCGGCTCAGTAATACCAAGAGCTGCAATCTTTTCACCACGCAAAGCCGGGGCTAAATACTTTTGCTTTTGCTCTTCGGTGCCCAACGCAAGCACCACCGGTAACGGCAAATAAGTATGTGCATACAGCGACATTGACAAACCGCCAATGTTCGCTTTTGTCAATTCTTCGCTGATAACCACAGCGCTCCATATATCCATGCCGCTGCCGCCATACTCTTCGGGAAAAGAAACCCCGAAAAAGCCCTGCTCGCCCATTTTGCGGAACACTTCGCGCTCGCAAATTTTATTCTCTTCCCAGTATTTTACGTTGGGAATAATTTCGGCTTCACAAAACTGGCGGAACGATTGGCGGAGCAATTCGTGTTCCGGTGTAAACGGATTGGTTGTCATTTTAATTTTTATTTTAAAAGTTAGAATGCGAATGTAGAAAAGCAATTCTCAATAGCCAAGTTTGATTTTGAGTTTGTCGGTTTATATTCGCATCAGTAGAAAATCGTAGTTATCCTTTAATAATAAAATCATAGTCATGGGACGCGCGTTTGAATTCCGGAAAGAAAGAAAGTTTAAAAGATGGGGGGCTATGGCAAAAGCCTTCACCCGTATTGGAAAAGATATTGCCATTGCCGTAAAAGCAGGTGGCGGTGACCCCGACACTAATTCGCGGCTGCGCGCCTTGATGAATAATGCCAAGGCGGCCAACATGCCCAAGGCAACGGTGGAGGCCGCTATTAAAAAAGCATCTTCAAAAGACACTGCCGGTTACGAGGAGCATACTTATGAGGGCTACGGAGCTCACGGAGTAGCCATTGTAGTAGACACAGCTACCGACAACACGACCAGAACCATTGCCAACCTCCGCACTATTTTCAATAAGAATAATGGAGTGATAGGCACCAGCGGCTCGGTGGAGTATATGTTTAAGAAGAAGGCCATGTTCAAATTCAATAAGGGAAACTGGAATATTGAGGAACTTGAACTGGATTTGATTGATGGCGGATTGATTGAAATAACCGAAGAAGAAGGATTGGTGACGGCTTATGCCGAGTTCAATGATTTCGGAAATCTGGCAAAGGCGCTGGAAGCAAAAGGAATTGAAGTAACCGAATCGGGTTACGATAAAACACCTGACTTTTATAAGGAGCTGGACGATGCCGGTGCCGAAGAAGTGATTAAGCTGATTGAGAAGTTAGAAGAAGATGACGATGTGCAGCAGGTGTTTCATAATATGAAGTAAACCCCTAAATCCCCTAAAGGGGACTTAATACAACTTCTACTCTATCAACTTGCATCCTAAATGTTTCGCGCAGTCCTTCTGCGCCCCAGCGCATTACCACATCGTGGTTCCATTCAAATACAGGCTTTAGAACCGGAGCAAGTAAATTCATGAATACTGAATTTGTTTTTACTACCCAGTAATACTTTACCGTACTTATTCCGTTTTCGTATTCAAACACCCAGGTGCCGGTTCCTTCTAATTGCCCTACAGTAGTGCCCACTACTTTTTTAAGCGGCTCTACCTGTTGCACGGTGCCGGTATAACTGAGCGAATAAGGAAGTATGCTCCGGGTTTTAAATTTCTTTACTGCTCCTACTCCCAGCGCATCTCCCCGCTTAATGGTTTCCACTTTGCTTTGTCCTTTCCACCACCGGTGATAGCTATCGGCATCATGAATGGCATTGTAAACTTTTTCCAGAGGCGCATCGAATTTCCAGATGGTAAGAAAGTTGTAATCGGCCATAGTTGATGCAATGATAATTTTCTATTTCTGTGTATTGCCCCATGTTTGCCTCAACAAATTCAGCGAACTTTCGGTTAAGGCGAGTTTTTGCAGCCCTGTCCGTTTAATCAATCCCTTTTTGGTAAGGCGCATCAGCATTTTGCCCAGGCCACCGGTTGAAAGGTGCGTGACCTTCCGGAGTGCGGGATAGCCGCAATCGCCTCCGTTATAAATATGAACAAGCAAATCTGTGGTAGCCCTCGGTGCACTCCTGCGCCCCTTATAATTTGTCTGCTCTTTAAATTTTTCCTGAAAGGCGCCCCGAGGGAACCTGGCAACATCTATTTTTTCGGGAAGGGGGCTTCTAACGTTAGTTATTCCCTTTTCTTTTTCGGAAATGGAATAACCAACACCAGTTGTTCCTTTATCGTTTTCGGAAATGGAATACCTATGTTCAGTTGTTCCCTTTTCGTTTTCGGGAATGGAATACCTAAAATCAGTTGTTCCATTTTCTTTTTCTGAAACGGAATACCCAAGCTCAGTTGTTCCACTTTCGTTTTCGGTAACGGAATACCTACGTTCAGTTGTTCCACTACTTTTTTCGGTAAGGGAATACCCGAGTATTTTTCCCAACATTTCCTTTTCGGAAGTGGAATAACCCGATGCTTTTGACTGAATGAATGAGCCGAGAAGCGCACACTTTTCTCTCAGTTCTTCGTTTGCCGAAACTATAGTTTCGATGATACGCCCGCGAAGGGCTACTTCTTTTTCGAGTTGGATTATGCCGGTGTTTTCCATAAACCTTTCTTTTTTTCAAAAGTATAAAAACCTTTCCGGAGTCTCCAAACCGATTGGCAGATGCATCAATTCATTTACATTCGCCTGTATGAGATTTAAAAACAGGGTGGTAGTAATTACCGGGGGCGCTTCGGGCATAGGCAAAGCAGCCGTTGAAAAATTTGCGCGCGAAGGAGCGGCCGTTGCTATTTGGGATGTAAACGAAGTGCAGGGAAAAGAACTGGAGTTAATTTTACTGAACGAAGGTTTTATTGCCCGCTTTATAAAAGTAAACACCGCCAGATTGGAAGAAGTGGAAACTGCGGCTAAAGAAATTATACGACAGTTCGGCAAGGTTGATGTGCTGATAAACAATGCAGGTATCACCCGCGATGCATCGCTGCAAAAAATGACCAGCGAACAATGGCAGCAGGTGCTGGATGTAAACCTTACCGGTGTGTTTAATTGCTGCAAAGCTGTTTCGCCTAACATGATTCAAAACAGTTACGGACGAATCATCAACACTTCGAGCATTGTTGGCCTGCATGGCAACTACGGACAGGCCAACTATGCCGCTACCAAAGCCGGTGTAATTGCTTTTACCAAAACACTTGCGCGCGAACTCGGCAAATACAACATTACAGTGAACGCTGTGGCACCGGGCTTTATTGCCACCGATATGATTAAAACAATTCCTGAAAAAGTAATTGCTATGATGACCGAGAAAGTGCCGTTAAAGAAATTAGGAACTGCCGAAGATGTGGCAAACACCTATGCTTTTCTCGCGAGCAATGAAGCACAGTTTGTTTCAGGCGCGGTGATTAGTGTAGATGGAGGATTGACTATTTGATTTTAGATTTTAGAAGTGAGAAGTATGATTTGTATTCAATCTGATTTCTAAAATCTACTCTCTAAAATAATTGAACATGACCACAGAAATTTATTACTACCTCCTCTACGCCTGGATTGCCACCGGCATCATCGCGTTTCCTTTTTTATTAAAAAAAACCGCACCATACGGCAGACACACCACCGAAGGCTGGGGACCGATGATATCTAACCAACTAGGTTGGATGCTGCAGGAAGGCGTTGCACCTTTCTTTATCAGTTACTGGTTCTTTACCGGTAGTATAGAGAAAACAACCGCCAGTTATTTTTTCTACGGCTTGTATGTGGCGCATTACATCTACCGGTCGTATATTTTTCCTTTCCGTACCAACACAAAGGGCAAAAAAATTCCTTTAGTCATTTGCTGCTCGGCTGTGTTCTTTAATTTCTGCAACACATTTATTCTTGGTTATTACTTGGGAAACATCGGTGGAAATTTTGGTGATGAATATTTCACTTCTGCTCAATTCATCATCGGTCTTGTCATTTTCGTTACCGGTGTATTTATCAATGTAAAAAGCGATAACATGCTCATTGCGCTTCGCAAGCCAGGTGAAACGGGTTATAAAATCCCAACCGGTTTTCTATTCAATTACATTTCATGCCCCAACCATTTTGGAGAAATAATAGAATGGCTTGGCTTTGCCATTATGCTTTTCGTTTTGCCGGGCTGGAGTTTCGTGTTGTGGACAGCCGTTAATCTTATTCCGCGCACACTCGACCATCATAAATGGTATCATCAAAAGTTTGCCGATTATCCGAAAGAGAGAAAGGCAGTGATTCCGTTTATTCTTTAACCCGGTCTGACGTAAGTCTGACCGGTATCAGTTTTTTACAAACTTCCGTATACAATTTCCAACTTTCAGAAAATAAACTCCGGTGGCGAAGTTTGCAGTTTCGAGTTGAATGTTGGTAGTTGAAACAACACGGCTCAGAATCTTGCTGCCGCCAATATCGAACACCGAAATTTCTTCGCCAAACATTTCATTAGAAACGGAAACATTCAAATCTCCGTTAGTCGGATTCGGATACAATTTGATTGCTAAATTCTGATTGCTGACTTCATCTACGTTTGTTGGCAACCCAATTACTGTATTAAAATCGCAATCAACAATAAAAGGAACGGAGTCGTATACATTCTTCCAGTAATCATGAATTTCTGAAAGATGCGCCCACTCCACTTTTCCTTGAGCTACCAGCACGTTTACGGAGTCAATCATCTCGCTCATCAGCGGCAGGTAATATGCGTTTTTCATCTTGCCTTCATTGCTCATTATCTCTTGTGTGTAAATTCCGTCAGCCGGAAGCGTTCCGTTTTCTACCGCATCTACTAACCGGTGAATGATACTCATGTTATAGGCTACCGTAGAGGTATCATCCATTTTAATATGGCAACCCACACCCACCAGCGTTAAATTTTTAGAAGGCTCATGCACATTTATTTCCGCCATTGATTTCGGTTTGTAACAACCGAGATAATTCAAATCGTCTACATGGTTGGGTGAACCGCCACCCCACAGCACATTCGGGTGCCAGGTGTATGAAGGAAACGAATCACCCTGAATACCGTCATCGTAGTCTTCCCAATTATTTCCGTTCTGCAATTGCCCGAACAGAAATCCACTGATGTTACCGCTGGGTGTTACGCCCAGTTGATTCATGAAGTAAGCCACATCGCCATAGTTGTAAGTGGTTTCGTGGCTGTGCGGGTCGCATTCCACACCCATATCTTCGCTCATCCAGCGGCAGAGGTTTTTTCCGTTCGTATTTATAGTGGTGCTGCCGGTATCGTACTTGGCAATAGCGCGCAGTGCTACATGGTCGCTTCCCCAGTTTTGCTTTGCTCCTTTTTGTTTGGTAAGCGTTGCCAACTGAACCATGGCAGCGCGGGTATTGATGTAATTGTTGTAGCCGCCTATCGCATTCAAATAGCCGATGTTGTCTTCGTTATGGCTGTTGAGGTAAATGAAAATCTTGCCCTGTGCAAATGAAAGTGAAACCAAAAAGAACAGAGAGAAACCGAGTAGTAGTTTTTTCATACAGAAATGTTTTGTCTATTTCTGACAGACATCCTTTACAAAAGTTTAAGCCCCGTTACTGCTTTAAGAATTTACAAACTGCACCTTTTGTCTTGATAAAATACACTCCCGGTTCCCAATCACCGGTTCGAAGCGTAAAGGTTAAAGCTTGGATTTTTGCTTCAAAAATCTTTCTGCCTGTTGCATCGAAAACAAAAATCCCTTTGCCCTGCAAACTTTCATTCACAATCAAATTTGCATCACCATTTGCCGGGTTCGGGAAAATCCGGATTCCGGAATTTGAAACCCGCATTTCATTAATACCGGTTGGCATTGAAGCAGTATCGCAAAGCGAATCAAAAAATTTAAGCGTCTTTTTATTGTAATCGCTATAGAACTGGTGTGCCGAATACATGGCATCTACTTGCGTGCTCATGAAAATTTTATCAGCAGCAGGCAATGAAAGAAATTGCAGAAACGAGGCGGGAGTTGCAGCTATTCTTGCGGCAATTGAATCGGAAGCATACAAAAGATAATTGTTGCCATCGAGTAGATTATTGTTCTGCAATTCAGTAAACAGATTATTCGCTTTGGTTTGAGTAATTGTTCCGCTGCGCATAAACCGTTCGGGATACACCGGTGAATGGTCGTTTGAAAAATAGTTGGAACAAATACCCCGCGACACCATTGTGTTATGATTATTCAAGGCTTCCGCATTTCCTGCCTGGCCTACATTCGGGTGGTTGTCGTATTTCTGCATGCACCATTGAACAGGAACGGCAGTAGTGTTCGCCAACAATTGCGATGCCTGCGCACAATAAGACACAGCAGCTCTCCAGTTATAAAATGTAGCAATGGTGGAAGCAAACGCTCCGCCATTACTCATACCTACTGCGTAAAATTTTGTTGGGGAATTCAGAATACCGCGTTGGGCAAAAGTGTCTATCAGTATTTTGATGTTGGCAAAATCAATATTGGTGGAATCGTACGGCAGATAGTTCCATTGAAGTTTACCATTCAAACTATAATCTGTTTGCGTAGTTATTTCCTCGGCTTCTGTAATGATGAAACCAAAAGTGTCAGCCACTGCATCATTCAAAAACTGTTTGTAATCGAACAGTGTTGTCCAGTTGGTTGCATTACCACCGGTGCCGTGAAAACAAAAAATTACTCCCTTAAAATCAGGCGGAAAATACGAGTACACTTCTTTCAGCGTATCACGACCCATTATAGATTCGTGATTGATAGTATAACTACCGATGTTTCTGAAATTTGCAGTAACCGAAACATTTTGAGAAGGCATGATTAGGGTAGTGTGCCATTCGTCATTGCTTTCGAGATGAGAAACATCGTCCGTCCATTTATCAAAAACATTGCTGGCGGGAATTGCCGCGCTCCAGAGGTGTATTGTATCACCGGCATTGTAAACTCCGCCACCGTAACCGTTAGTAACAGTAAGCGTGTATTGCGAAAAACATGTTACTGAAATCAGATAAAGAAAAACGGGTAATGCTTTTTTCATGGCTTTGATTAAAATAAAGAAAGGACACAGTTGCGCGCCCTTTCAAATTTATACAGATTGATTTTAACTCTTAAAATCTTCCACCCGGTCTTCCGCCACCGCGTTGTCCCCCCGGAGGTGGGCCCTGTCCGTTTCCTTTTAACTGCTGACGTTGGTCGCGGAGTTCTTTCAGCTTGTCATGAAACTGTTTTTCCAGATTGTAAAGCTGGTTCACTTTATCTCTTCCTAAAGCGCCCTCAAACTGTCCTTTGTATTTTTTCTTCAGGTCAAGTTTCTTCTGTTCAAAGTCCAGTTGTTGTTCGGCTGTCAGTTGATTGTTACCATCGAACTTGAAGTTCTGGTTCAGGGTTTTCATATCTCCCCGGAACTGGTTGTAAACGGGCCAGAACTTTTGCGCTTCCTGTGGAGTAAGGTTGAGCTGCTGCGAAATAAAAGCTATGCGTAAAGCCTCAATTTTATCTCCCTTATTTCCGTTGCCCGGATCACCTTGCGGTGGTTGCGCGTTGACACATCCGCAGAAGGCTATCATCATCACAATCATTAACTTTCTCATCTTCCTCAATTTTAAAAGTGTAAAATTTTGTTTCATATTATTTTTTAGTCAAGCAGAGCGTTGTTTAATTCTTCATCGCTCAGATTATTAAATACATTACTCATATCGGTAGACGGCAAACTAACATCAGCGTTTAATTCAAAAATTTCTTCCGATGCATCATCCAGGTTACTATCTAAATAAGTGTTCAGTTCTTCGTTGGTAAGCGATGCCATCTTGCAGTCTAAATCATTGCATTGTTGTTCCACCTTCATAAACATCATTACTGCTACAATTACCATTGCAGCGGAGCCAGCAAATGCAAACGAATACTTTGGTTTGAAAACAACAGAAGAAATATTTTCAAGAACGCTGTTCAGCGCTTCTATCCAGGCCGGTTCTTCCGCAACTGCATTTGTTTTCTGTTGGGTGGCAATTCTTTCCAGCATTTGCTGAGGGAAAGCATTAAAGTAATTCGCGGGAACTTCTAACAGGTTTATTTTTTCTAGTTCCGAAAGTGTTGGTGCGATAGTTTGCAATTCAGTCGCCACTTCGTTTGCACGTATTTTCTGCATTAAATCAGCAGAGAACGATTTAAAATAATTGGCAGGAATTTCATTCACCACTTTCTTTTCAACCTTCAACAGCTCAGGTGCAATCGCTTTCAATTCTTCCTTCACTCCGCTCAATTTCACCTGCTCTAAAATTCCACCCCTAAAATTCAGAAAATAGTTCTCAGGAACAGAGTAGAAATTCTTCTTCTCCATTTTAGACAGCATTGGCGCTATCTCCTGCAATTCCTTCAATATATTTTCCCTTGTTTCCATTTTGGTCGTTATGACTGCTCCTTTCTCAATAGGTTTAATCTTCGCCTAACAAATGTTTTTCAATTTTCTGAGCCGCATGATGATAGCTGGCTTTCAGAGCACCTTCGCTTGTTCCCAGCACTTCGCTCATTTGCTCGTAAGGCATTTCATCATAATAGCGAAGGTTGAAAACCAGCTTCTGTTTTTCGGGCAGGCTATCGATTGCTCTTTGCAAACGCGCCTGAATATCATCGCCATCCACCTGATGTGAATCGCCTTTTAAATAATTGGACGGAGAGTAATTATTCTCCTCATCATCTGTATCACCACCATCAAAACTGATAGTTGCCTTCTTGTTCCGGGAGTTAATAAAGGTAATGGTTTCGTTAGTGGCAATCCGGTAAAGCCAGGTAAACAATTGCGAATCAGCCCTGAAATTTTCAAGACCGTTCCAAACTTTGATAAACACGTTTTGCATTACATCATTCGCATCGTCATGGTCCTGCACCATTCTCCGGATATGCCAGTAAACTTTCTGCTGGTATTGCTCTATCAGCAAAGTAAATCCGCGCTCTTTACCGGAGCCGGAATGAAAAAGGTCAAGTATTTCTCTGTCAGTCATAGGGCATTGGGTTGCTCTTATGACAGACAAATTAACAAAAGGTTTAAAACGGATTTATTTTTTGCGGGCAAGAACCTTCCTCACAGCTGCAATTACATCCGGTGTATCCAGTCCGTATTTAGCTAGGAGCTGGTCAGGTGTTCCGCTTTCTCCGAAAGAATCATCCACGGCAACATATTCTAAAGGTGTTGGAAGTTCCTGCGCAAGAAGTGAAGCAACAGATGAGCCGAGTCCGCCAATGCGGTTGTGTTCTTCGCAAACCACTGCGCATTTTGTCTTTGAAACAGATTTTAAAATAGCTTCAGCATCCAATGGCTTTATAGTGTGAATGTTTATCAGTTCAACCGAAAGTCCTTCCGTTTCCAACTGTTTGGCGGCTTCAACCGCTTTCCAAACCAGGTGACCGGTGGCAAAAATAGTTACATCTTTTCCTTCGTTCATCAAAATTGCCTTGCCAAGTTTGAAACTTCCCTCAGCCATAAAAATAGGCCAAGCCGGTCTGCCAAAACGCAGATAAACCGGCCCCACATACTCAGCCGCTGCAATAGTGGCTTCTTTGGTTTGGTTGTAATCGCATGGATTTATCACCACCATGCCCGGCAGCATCTGCATTAAGCCAATGTCTTCTAAAATCTGGTGCGTGGCTCCGTCTTCTCCCAGCGTAAGTCCTGCATGTGATGCACCAATCTTTACATTCTTTCCGCTGTAAGCCACACTCTGACGAATTTGGTCATACACCCTACCGGTGGCAAAATTTGCAAAGGTTGTTGCAAAAGGAATTTTCCCCCCTATGGTCATACCGGCCGCAATGCCAATCATGTTGGCTTCAGCTACACCGGTCTGCACAAAACGCTCAGGAAATTCTTTAATAAAATCATCCAGCTTAAGCGAGCCAACAAGGTCAGCACAAAGCGCTACCACATTTGCATTTCTTCTTCCTGCTTCTAAAATGCCGGCTCCAAAACCGGAACGAGTATCTTTTTTTCCTGTTGAAACAAAATCTGCTAAGGTCATTGCTTTCTGTGTTTGAGTTGAGGTCATCTTTATTCCGTTTAAGATGATGATTTAAAGTTTCAAACTTAAACTTCCGCCACTCACTATCTCAAACTCTTTATCTACACTGGTGTGGATTGTGCGGGCATTTTTGGAGCGGTAAACCAACCGGTATTTGCCAGGTTGAAGTGCCAGCGTTTCCTGCTTATCCTTCAAATGAAGTTCGTAGATTTTTTTCATGGCTCCTTTTTCTACAATAAAAATCCCTCCGTAAGCTTCAAACGTTTTATTAATGGTCAGAATTCCCGGAGTAGGTATCTGCACATCGGTAGTTTTGCTTTGGTCAATCCTTACATTCTTTACAGTCAGCCGCGGGAGAGTCAACACTTCGAGTTCGTAATTGCCGCACAGATATTTTTCCTTTGAGTTAATACGCTGCACATTCAGCGTTTCGCTTTTGCCTTGCTGATGCACCAGACATTTAATGCGGTCAGTGGCATGAACCTGTGATGTGGTTCCTTGCAAAACAAAATTCAAAAAACCCTGCGGAGTATTCAGGTTAACAATGTTATGAACATTTCGTTGCAGCACAATGCTGTCTTTAACTATAGGTGGGATTGTGTGAACCTGCAAGCGATACTTAAAAGTGTGTGAAACAGAAATAGTATCGGGCAATCCGCGCGCGTTGAGCGTATGATAGAAATTGTATTTGGGTTGACTTGATTCTATATCATACAGTGTCATGTTCACCGCTGTTTCGGTGGGTTTGCCGTTGGCATCGTTCAGGTTTATCTGCAAGGTTGTTTTGGCAATAGATTCCAGCACCGCAGTGTTCAGCGCATCAGAAAATTCTGCCCGGTCGTTTGTATTAAAGAGTTGCCCCACGCAATTCATTTTGTAGAAAATATTTTGTTGCAAGCTCATCCCTATAATAAACGGACGAAGGATGACATTGTGCTGCTGAAGAATCAATGAAACCGAACAAGGGTCGCGGTCGCAGGCGTCCTCGCCATCAGTTATAATGATGAGCACATTTTTGGTTCCCTTATCACCAAAATCAAGTGCCGCTTTTTCTATTGCATAAACCAAAGGAGTAATTCCTTTCGGACGAATTTCTTCGAGCTTCCTTCTGAATTTTGAAACATTACCGGTGTCAAACGGAATTGCCAATCGGGTATCGCGGCAATTTTTGTCGGGCTCAGGATACAAATCACCAAACACCCGCAAACCCATTTCTACATCCGGAATTTTAGAAATGCTGTCGGCAATTTCTAACAAGGATGATGTTGCCACATTCCATTTACTTCCGCCTTTCCATTCGTTTTTCATACTTAGCGAGGCATCGAGAAGAAAGAGAATACGTGTGCGGTCTTGAGAGAAACTGACCATTGACCATAGACCACAGACCATTGAAATGCAAAATACACGAAGTGCACTCGCAATCGTCAATCGTCTATGGTCAATGGCCAGCACTCTCATTTCATCAGATTTAATACCACCACATTCCCTTCCTCTACTATAAACTTCTGTGTACGTGTTGATTCACTTTCATAGCTGCCCATAGATTTGCAAACCAACCAGTATTCTCCGGGTTGAAGTTTCCGGTTCTCGGTTTTTGCTTTCATTTCCCAACGGTCAACCATTTCCAGCCTGCTGCTTCGCCACCGATAAATGCTTGCCTGCATACTTTCATCGGCCATTAAAGAAACTGTTCCGTAATTTTTCAATGAAACTTTTGTTTCGTTCATTGCCATCACGGTGGTATCCGAATTTGTCTGGGGATTGGATAGAATTTCCAATTCATAATTCCCTTGCAAATAATTTTCAGGAGAGTTTAAGTCCTGCACGTTTAAAATTTTCGACTCCGTGGTCTTATCACGCACAATTATTTGTGCATCATTATTCGCGTAGTTTGCCTGAAGACATTCTACATTCAGTTTACCTACAGGAACATCCAATGCAATGATGTTATGCTTGCCCGCAGTGAGTTCTATATTTTCTTTTCGAATTGTAGGAATAGTATGCAGTTCCAAATCATAAACACCAACCGGGTCCAGAAAAAGTGTGTCGGGGTTTCCCTTTTCGTTCAACGTATGAACAAAGTTGTAGAGAATTTTCCCGCTCGCATGGTCGTAAAGGGTAAAGGAAATATTGGTAACAGTCGGGGTGCCATTAGCATCCAACAGATTTACCTGTGCGGTGGTGGTGTTCAGTGTCTGCCGGATTATTACTCCCACTGTATTGTAAAACGATGGCTCGTCTTTCGTGTCAAGCACTGTGCCAATGCATTTCAATTTTTCCATAAAATTTTCCCCGCCACTTAAGCCTACAATAAACGGACGAAGTGAAATCCTCTTGTCCAACAATTTCTGAGAAGCCGAACAGGGATTTCCATCGCAGTTTTCATTACCATCGGTAATGATGATAATGGAATTCAAACTCCTTTCATCTGCCGGAAAGTCATTTGCCGCTTGCGCCAGTGAATAGGCAATAGGAGTCATCCCCTGCGGAGAAATTTTACCGAATGCCGTTCTGATTTTTTCTGCGTTGTTCTTTGCAAAAGGCACAAGGAGTTTGCTGTCTTTACAATTCTTTTCTGTTCTTGGAAACTGATATCCAAAAGCCCGTACCGCAAACTCCACATTAGGATTTTTCTTCTCTACCGAATCAATCAGTTTATAGAGAAGCTCTTTTGCTGTTTCATATTTTGTCTTCTCTCCCCATTTCTCTTTCATACTGCCCGAGACATCCAACACAAACAAAACACGGTTAATGTTGGGTTTGTAAACCTGAGTTTGCTGCGCGCGCAGCCATAAAGATGCGGACAACAGGCAATAGACAACTATCCATTTGAAGATTGAATTCATTTCCTTATTCTGAACGGAAGGTAAACAGGATTATTTCAAGAATGGCAAGTGATTTACACAACTTGTAGTATTATCGTAGAATGTTTGATTACAAAAAAGTAGCGGGTGTGTTTTCGATAATTGCGGTAGCAATTGCGTGCTCAGCTTTTTTGTTTCGTACCACCGGCAGCGACAAATTCAAAATTTATTTTGATGAAAAACTGATTGAAGGGAAGAAAATTTATCTGGAAGAAAAAGTTCGGGACTTTTCAAAATATAATCGCCCCAACATCATCATCATTCTTGCCGATGATTTGGGACAAACTGACATTTCGCTCTACGGAAACAAAACTGTTTCCACACCAAACATAGATGCCATAGGAAAAGAAGGCGCTGTTTTTACAGAGGGTTATATCTCATCTCCGGTTTGTTCGCCATCACGGGCAGGATTACTTACCGGTCGCTACCAACAGCGTTTCGGTCACGAATTTCAGCCCAATCACCGCTATCTGAAAAACATGCTGGAGTACTATGGTTTTAAAATACTTCCGCGTTTCAAGCCGCTCAGTCCGCTGAAATCAAAAGAAGTTCCCCCTACAGAAGAACGATTACGTCAAGGTTTGCCGCCCTCTGAAATTACTTTAGCGGAACTGCTGAAAAAATACGGCTACACCTGCGGCATCACCGGCAAGTGGCATCTGGGTGCTGCTGATTTCGCTAAACCCTGCGAGCGCGGGTTCGATTATCAGTATGGTTTTTACGAAGCGTTTACCATGTATGCGCCTGTTGCAGATACGGGGATAGTTAACCGGCCGGTGCGGAGCGATTACATGGATGTGCATCAATGGCATACTGCAGCGGGACGAAACGGGAACTGCGCCATACTTCGCAATTGCCATGAAAGAATTGAAGAAGACAAATACCTGACAGATGTGTTGACAGATGAGGCGATTTCGTTCATGGAAAAAAGCCGGAGTAATCCTTTCTTTCTTTATCTGCCTTACAACGCACCACATTCACCTTTACAGGCACAGAAAAAGTATTACCGCCAGTTCAGCCACATTAAAGACCCTGTTAAACGCACTTATGCCGCCATGATAAAAAACATGGATGATGAAGTGGGGAGGTTGATGCAATACCTGGACACCTCCGGCTTGTCTGAAAACACCCTCGTTGTTTTTTTGAGCGACAACGGTGGTGCTGTTTACAACGGCACAACTGATAATGCGCCTTACCGCGGTGGCAAGCTCACCAACTTTGAAGGCGGAATAAAAGTTCCTTTTATGATGAAGTGGAAAGGAAAAATAAATGCCGGAACGGTTTTCCCGCATCCGGTTATCTCGCTCGATATTTTTGCAACCGTTGCCTCGGTTATCGGAATTGATTTGCCTGCCGATAGAAAACTTGACGGAGTGAATTTGATTCCTTATGTAAACGGAGACAATAACTCCGCACCGCATGAAGCCATTTATTGGCGAAGCGATTTCAACAAAGCTGTACGGAAGGGTGACTGGAAACTGATTGTAAATGAGTTTGACAACTTTAACCAGTTGTATAACCTGAAAACCGACAGTATAGAAAGCCGTAACCTTTATGCCGAAAAGCCCGGAGTAGCCAACGAGTTGCTACGCGATTTAGATAGCTGGGAAAACGAATTGGTAAAACCTCTCTGGCCCCGTGTGGTCAACTACGTTTATAAAGATAATGAGGGCAAGTATGTGTTTGCCTTCTAATAATCGCCCAGCGTTTCTTCCAACTGTCCAAGTGCCTGAGCAAGTTGTGCATCGTTCGGAGCCACACCATGCCATTTATGCCCGCCCTGCATAAAGTCAACGCCATAACCCATGAGCGTGTGCATGATGATGAAAACAGGTTTGCCTTTACCGGTACGCGATTTGGCTTCTTTTAAAGTATCGAGTACGGCTTGCATGTTGTTGCCTTCTTTCAGTTCAATCACATCCCAGCCGAAGGCAAGAATCTTCGCTTTCAAATCGCGGTGACTAAGCACATCATCCAGCGTTCCGTCAATCTGCGCGTTGTTGTAATCAATGGTGCAAATCAGATTATCTACTTTGTTGTGTGGGGCAAACATCAGGGCCTCCCAAATTTGTCCCTCCTGAAATTCGCCATCGCCATGCAGCGAGTAAACAATCGAATTGTCTTTGTTTAATTTTTTAGTAAGAGCCGCACCGATAGCCATACTCATTCCCTGACCGAGTGAACCGGATGCCGCGCGAATTCCGGGAAGTTCTTCGTGAGTGGTTGGATGGCCCTGCAGACGGGTATTTATTTTCCTGAAAGTTCCGAGTTCTTTTTTATCGAAGTAACCGGCATGTGCCAGCACACTATACCAAACCGGGCTGATGTGACCGTTGCTCAAAAAGAAAACATCTTCATCTTTCGCATCCATCGAAAAGTTTTTGTTGTGCTTCATTACCTCAAAGTAGAGTACCACAAAATACTCGGTGCAGCCTAATGAGCCGCCCGGATGGCCGGAGTTTACGGCATGAACCATTCTTACAATATCTCTGCGAACCTGCGATGCCATACGTTTTAATTCTTCGGTAGAAGCCATAAAGAAAATTTTCGGTGAAAGTATCTTTGCGAAGTATCGAAGAAGAAAAAAGTTTCTAACCATTGGTGGGAAATGAATTTCTAATTTTAGGCGATGATAAAATTCACCACCACCATCTTAAATTTTGATACCAAAGGCGAAAAAACAGGATGGACTTACATTGTTGTTTCTGCCGAGCTTGCTCAGCAGCTAAAACCCGGTTTCAAAAAATCGTTTCGGGTAAAGGGGAAACTCGATAGCCATACCATTAAACAAACAGCCCTTATACCTATGGGCGAAGGCGATTTCATTCTGCCTATGAATGCTGCTATCCGGAAAGGCACGGGCAAGCGCAAGGGGGCGCAACTGCTGGTTCAACTGGCGGTAGATGAATCGGCATTCGAGTTTTCGAAAGAAATGATGGAGTGTTTAGAGGATGAGCCGAAAGCTTTGGAGAACTTCAAAAAGCTTTCCGGCTCTGAACAGAAATATTTCAGCAAATGGGTTGACAGTGCAAAAACTTCCGAAACAAAAGCAAAGAGAATTGTTCAAACACTCGATGCCATGCTGAAAGGATACCACTACGGGCAAATGATACGCTCGCTTAAAAAAGTTGTGGAATAGACCGCTGCACAACCACCATACCATTGCGTAAAAAGTAACCCTGCCGGCTTTTAAAGACCCGGCAGGGTTGCAACATTTACATTTTAACCCACCTGCGCTTTACACTTGCCTGCTTAGTTTGGCACGAGCGAGACGCTCGCGCCAATTAGGAACAGCGGGGAGTCACCCGTGCCTGTCCGTTTTTTGGGAGGCGCCCTACTTTCAGGTCAAAACCTTGATTTTTGCGTAAAAACTGGCGTTTTGTGCCATTTGCGGCATTTCCTACGTGGTGCAGGAGGCTTACTGTGCGGTGTAGGAGGTTTCCTACGTGGTGTAGGAAGCTTACTATGCGGTGCAGGAGATTTCCTACATGATGTAGGAAGTCTGCCGAATGATGTAGGAGGCTCGCTATGTGGTGTAGGAGGTTTCCTAAATGGTATAAGAAGCTTACTACATGATGCAGGAAACCGGAAGAAGAAAATATTCTAAATGAAGTATTGGAAAATTGACTGCCGGAAGTTAGCTTACGCGCCTGCCTGTCCGGTAGGCAGGCGTACCCCCCCCCCCCTCATTGTACAAGGCGCGGGTATTTAACCCCGAACCCTTTCGGGGTTTTGTTACCGGCTAATACGTAGGTGAAATTCATGGAAGGAAAGGAAAGAATTTTTTTCGGAAAAAAAATACATCCATCTCCGCCCCGGCTAAGCCGTTACGAGGGCGGATATTAAAACAAAAAATGATTGTCCGCTTTCTTATACCAAATACAATTTCACGCAAAGTACGCAAACGGTTTACGCAAAGCACCACAAAGAATAGACCTCTTCGGAAAATCATTTTATAGCAAGATTATGGATAGCTGCAATTAA
>CAZBPG010000019.1:0-49990 GCA_964493695.1 uncultured Chitinophaga sp.
CCGGTACTGGACGTTTAAAAACCGCGATGTTTCTAAACGCAGGCAGCTTCGCAGATTTGTTTTTGTGGTACTGGGCAGTATTGCCTTGAAAAGTTCAGGCACCTATTTACTGACCGAACTACTGAAACTGGACTACAAGATAAGCCGCCTTTGCGTAGATGCCGTGGTTTCGCTTGGGTTCAACTTTACCTTGCAGAAATACTGGGTATTTAAAAAGTAGCCCCTCTCCAACACCCGTCCGGTCTGCCCGAACCGGTGTCCTTTATGGCATAGTATTTAACCCACTTGTACCAAACAATATTCCTATGCCCGATATAGAAGATGTGGCCCTTGTCTTTTTCGCCTTTAATGCCCTGGTATTGATGCTTTATTTGCTGCTTAACAGGCGAAAACGCAAAGAATAGCCCCGCCTGCCCTCGCCTGCTGTATAATAAAGGAACCGCTTTTTGAGCATTTTAGTATACAACCCGCCCAAGTCCTCCAGCCCCTCCTACAAAACTTAACAAGTATAGAGATTTATCTTACAACCGGTTTACTGTAATGCTATATATAGTTGGAGAATACTGCGGTTGCGTTCAACAAAAGAGAACCTATTTTCCCTAAAACCGCCCATTTTTCACCTGTTTCCCCCTTTCCGTCAACCTCCAGATGACTTCCGGCAGGCTCCGGATGAGCTCCATCACCCTCCAGATGAGTTCCGTCAGCCTCCAGACGACCTCCGTCAGGCTTCAGATGAGATCCGTCAACCTCAAAATCGCTTCCGTCAGCCTCCGGTCGAGTTCCGTCAGCCTCCAGATGAGCTCCGTCAAGCCCCAAACGAGCTCCGTCACCCTCCAAACGAGTTCCGTTTTTCGTCCAATTTGCGCCCCTTTCTTTTAATTTTCTTGCTGCTGCGGCTTGCCGCTTTTTGCCCTTTGCTTTTTGCGCTTTGCCCTTTTCAGTTATCCTTCCCCCTCACTCTCTCCACACCGCTCTCGCTGTTTTTATTCAGCTTGCTGAAAGCCCCCAGGCGCAGTTTAAAGCCCATGTTAAACAGGCGGCCTTCGAGCGGTGCGTAGATTTCGGAAAAGCGCGGGTGCGCATACGTAGGGTTAGGGAACACCGTAGGGCCGTAAGAAGTCTGGCGGATGTCGGCAATGTTTTCGAAGTTGGCAAACAGCAAAATGTATTTAAACGAATACTGCGCGTTAATACCCACTTCCCAAATCTGCTTACCGGTCCGTCCGTCCGTCAGCTTAACCGGGCTGAAATAATAGATATCAACCCCGATAGAAAAATTTTTAATGGCATACTCCGCCAGAAAAGAAATAATGTGTTTAGAAGTAAGCGGGGCAATGCTGCGCACCCCGCCCACCTTGCGGTGGTTATCGGTAAACGAATAAACCACCGATGCACTAATGCCCCGGTAAGCGAAGCTGATGCCCGTTTCCACTCCTCCGGTGCGTATGTAACCGTTGGCATTGGTAAAACTTATCTGCTCACAGTCCAGCGAGTGGCAACCGGTGTCGTTGCTCCACTGCGGCATCAGCGGGCGGAAAATATGGGTGAGAAAATAAACCTGGTGCAGGGTTACGTTCACTCCGTTCAGGTTCGGCAGTTTGGCTTTCCAGTCCACGGTTCCGCCCAGCGACAGTTCGGGCTTAACCGAACCGGCCACCGGTAACACCTTCAGGAAACGGGCTTCCTCGCTCTCATCCTGAAAGATAGTAGGCAGTTTGTAACCCATGCCCACGTTGAGGCGGGTGGTAAAAAACTCGTTCCACTTTTGGCGCAGGGCAACGTGCGGAAGCGGATACACTTTATAAACGTTGTTGTAGTCCACCCTGAAACCGGCTTCGATAGTTGTTTTATCGCTGAAGTTGTAAATGTATTGCGCAAAAGCACCAAAGGTGAGGAACGAATAACTCCGTTTTACAGCCGAAGAGTCAGCGGCTTCGGTAAACCTATCGGTGCGAAAATCAATACCCACCACCACATCGTGTTTCTTGCGTATGAACCGGTAGTTGATTTCCGAAGCCGAAGCCATCTGGTTGCCTTTAAAAAAGTAATAGGGAATTTTTAAGTCGCGGTTGAAATAATTGTAAGCGTTCTTTACGGTCAGCTTACCCGCCTGCTCAAAATCGTATTCAAACTTAAAGTTGGAAGAAATATGGTCTGACAGGTTCCGTTCGAAATAACTGTAAACAGAGTCGTTCTTGTTTTGAATGTATTCCATCGCTCCGCCTAACCGGTCTTCGTGCGTGTAGTTTCCGCCAATGTTCAGCTTTGCTTTTTTGCTTAAATCAAAAAACAACTGGGGCGAAACCGTATAGCGTTGCAGTTTGGGTGTTTCGGTAAAGTGGTCGCCATCCCAGTCTTTGGCAAACTGGTACCGGTAAACACCGGTGAGCGAAAAAGCAAACCATTTTATTTTTTGCGCGGCATACAGGCCCGCATCGTAAGCGTTGGCGCTTTCGCCATTAAACAGCACATCGTAAACGGGTTTCTCGTCAGGCGTTTTCGAAACCAGATTGATAACACCGGCAATGGCATCGCCCCCGTAAAGTGTACTCGAAGGCCCTTTGATAATTTCCACCTGCTTTAAGTCAAGAGGTGGAATCTGTGTAATACCAATCACGTTCGAAAAGCCGGCAAAGAGCGGAAAGCCGTCTTTCAGCAACTGCACATGTTTACCGCGCAGGCCCTGTAACCGGATGTTCATAGTACCGGCCGTAGCCGAAGTGCGCTGCACCTGCACACCGGGCTGCTCGCGTATAACATGCGATACATCGGAAGGTTTATCGTGCGAGCGTTCTTCTACTTCCTCTTCGTTCACCACTTCCACCCGCGTAGGAAGGTATTCCGGCTTTTGGTAATTACGCGTAGAGGTTACAATTATCTCTTCCATTTCCTCCGCCTGCGATTGCAGCTTAACTTCTGTAACACCCGCATTCACCGGTTGCGGAAAGGTGACTTTAATACGCTTCTTAAAATAGCCGAGCATCGAGAACTCGATGGTCTGCTGTCCGGCAGGTATGTTCTCCAGCACAACCAACCCGGTTGAATCGGCAACAGCGGCAAGGGTGGTATCGGCAACATGGGCAGTGGCACCTGTGAGCGGTTCCTGTTCTTCTTCATCGCTCTTCACCATTGCCTTAAAAGTATGCTGAGCCAACAAGCCGTTGAAAGCAAAGAGAAGCGGCAATATGAAAACAAGTTTACTCAAGAGTTATGGGTTGTATTTTTCCTTCTTGAGAAGAATAAATGCAAACTACTTCTGTTTCTGCAGGACTAACTTAACTGAAAATGTAATGTCGTCATAAATAAACTTATCCGCCATGTCGCCCAAAATACTCTTCGATTTGTAAGTGATGTTCCATTTAGTGCGGTCAACAGTGATGTTGGCACTTGCTTTCATCACCTCTGCGTTTACATCAATGCGCGCAGGAAACTGAATCTCGTTTTTAACTCCTTTAATAGTTAAGTCGGCAGTGGCTTTGTAATTGGCTTCATCGCTTTCGGGCTTTTCAATCTTCTCCAGTTTCTTTATCACCAAGGCCGAGGTAGGAAAAGCCGCTACACTAAAGAAATCTTCATTCTTCAGGTGCTCAACCAAATCTTTGTTGCTTTCCGGGTCTTTGATATCAGTTACCGAAATCGAATTCATGTTCAGCACAAATTCCCCGCCAACCGGTATGTTGTTCTGCACTGTCAGCGAGCCGCTTTGCAAGTCCACTTCTCCGCTGTGCTGTCCGGTTGTTTTTTTACCGAGCCACTGCACATTGCTGGCCAGTTTATCAATTTTATAAACGTCTTCTTTTGCTGTAAAAGAAAGTAGCGCAAGGATGGCGAAAGCCGCAGATAATTTTTTCATGTTGTTGTTTTAAAATTTAAAGAGGAAAATCGCCCGCACCTTCACGAACAAGCAAAGGTTCATTACCGGTGTAATCAATTACGGTAGACGCTATATTTCCTCCAACACCTCCATCAATTACAATATCCACCACGCTTTCATATACCTCGTAAAGTTCATCAGGGTCGGTGATATACTCCAGAATGGTGTCTTCATTTTTTATAGAGGCAGAAAGAATAGGCGCACCGAGGGCATCTACAATAGCGCGGGCAATGTGGTTATCGGGCACACGTATACCCACCGTCCTCTTGTTGTATCCGTAAATTTTCGAAAGGTTGTTGTTGCCGTTCAATATAAAAGTGTAAGGACCGGGCAGGCATCTCTTCATCATTTTGTAAACCGGTGTGGGCACGCTCATGGTAAAGTCGGTAATGTGGCTGAGGTCGTAGCACACAATCGAGAAGTTTGCCTTGTTCGATTTGATGTCTTTCAGTTTACAAACTTTCTCGTACGCATCGCGGTGAGTTAAGTCGCAGCCAAGTGTGTAAACGGTATCGGTAGGGTAAATAATAACTCCTCCCCTCTTCAAACAGTTCACCACCTGAAAAATCAGCCGGTCGTCAATATTGTCGGGATTAATTCTTAAGAGCACAACTATGGTTTTACAATTTCAAAATCTCTTATGGTTTCCTTTATGCTTTCGGGCATTACCTGCGTTGACTGGGTTTTGTAATCGAACATCACCAACGTGGTAGTGGCAAGTGCGTACAAGGTTTCAACTCCTTTTTCGAAACCGGTAATGAGGTATTGCAATTCAAAACTCTTGTTGCCAAACCTGGTGCAGCGCAAATACACATAAGCCTCTCCCGGAAAAACTAGCGGCTTTAAATAATCCATCTTAGAACTTGCCAATATAAAACTGGCTTGTCCCCAATCGAGTTTCAGCGTGTCGTGGAAGTAATAAATTCTTGCCTGCTCTGTGTAAGTGTGGTAAACCGCATTGTTCACATGGTGCATCTCGTCCATATCGCTCCAGCGTATGTCGAGTTTCATCTTAAAACGGAATTTTTGTTTTTCTTCTTCGAGATTAAGCATGTTCAGCAGCGGCTGTTTGTAAAACGGATGCGAATGTAATCGCAAATCTGTATTGCCAAAAACCCGCTTATATTCGCACCTGATAAAAACAAAAACAATATGATAGCACTTCCTCTTTCCATACTGGCTCTTGCAGCAGGCGTTTATTTACTGGTAAAAGTAAAACGCGAATTCCTCGGGAAAATTTTTGAAATACTGGCCTGGCTGGTGATTGTTCTCTCGCTGGTATCAGTTGGCTTTAGCGGATTTAAAGGATTACACCACTGCGGAGGAGACAAATGCAAGCAAGGCAGTGAATGCAGAGTGGAGAAAGAGGTGATTATTAAAGACGGTAAAGGAACTTGCAGTATGGAGAGCACTTCTTCTATGACTTGTTGTAAAACGGAAGGCGACAGCATGGTGATGGAAAAAGAAATGTGTGAAAAGATGATGGGCAAGGAGGGGTGTGAAAAGATGACTAAAGAGCGCGGCCGTTGTATTATGAGTAAAGAAGAATGCGCTAAGGTTTGTGAAGCTGCAGGCCATAGTTGTGGCGCACAGAAGTCAGCCGGAGGTTGTTCAATGCATGGAGCAAACTGCAAAGGTGATTGCGCAGGAAAGTGCTCGGGTAAGTGCGGAGGCACTTGTGAAACCGGAAAAAAGGAGTGCTGTGTCAAAGGTGCTGAAGGCGAAAAGAAAGAGTGCTGCAAGAAGAAGTAACGTGTTAAGGTGTTGAAGTGTTAATGTTGAAATACTAAGTTTAATCTGTGGCTCTGTGACTAATAAGGATTTTGAAATTTACCTGCGTCCTACCAAATTTATTGACAGCGACCATCCCAAAGTAATTGAATACGCCCAAGCGAAAACTTCTGCTGAAAAAACAACTCAGCAAAAGGCAGTAGACCTCTACCTGGCTGTGCGCGATGAAATCCTCTACAATCCGTACAACCTTATTCTGATTCCGGAAGAAATTTCTGCTTCTAAAACACTGGAACGCGGAACCGGTTATTGTATCGAAAAGTCTTTGCTGCTATGTGCGGTTGGCAGAATACATAAGATTCCCTCCCGGTTAGGGTTTTCTATTGTGCAGAATCACCTCTCTACCAAGAAGTTTGTTGACATGCTGCGCACCGATAAGTTTGTATTCCACGGCTATAATGAATTCTGGATTGACGGGAGATGGGTAAAATGCACGCCTGCGTTTAATAAAAGTTTGTGTGAGAAGTTTGGCACCAACGCCCTGGGTTTTGACGGTAAACATGATTCTATCTTTCAGGAATACAACGGTGGCAAGAAATACATGAATTATCTGCATGAGTATGGACAGTTTGATGATTTCCCTTTCGACCTTTTTGTAGAGGAGTTGAAAATTCATTACCCGCACCTGTTTGACGAAAGAAACACAGAGGCGTTTTCGTGGGGTGCGGCAGAATAACTGTTGATTATTTCCTGAAAACTTTTCCCCGCTAATTTCATTGCAACATTATTTTCGCGCTCGAAAACTTTTTCACTATGTCACAAGCCATTGCTACTATGAACCAACTTTCTGACCGCATCAACCACATGCAGGAATCTGCTACTATCAAAATGAGTAAAATGAGCCGCGAGCTTAAAGCGCAGGGGCATGATGTAGTTGATTTGAGTTTGGGCGAACCTGATTTTGATACTCCGCAATACATTAAAGATGCAGCCAAGATTGCCATTGATAAAGGCTATACCAAATACACACCGGTGCCCGGCTACCCTGAATTGCGTAAAGCCATCGTGCAGAAGTTTAAACGCGATAACAATCTTGATTATACCATTGAACAGATTATTGTTTCAACCGGTGCCAAGCAATCCATTGCCAATGTAGTTCTGAGTCTGATAAACCCTGGTGATGAAGTTTTGCTGCCTGCACCTTACTGGGTAAGCTATGCAGCTATTGCAGAGTTAGCGGAAGGGAAGTGTGTGGAGATACCAACCACTATTGATTCAAACTTTAAAGTAACTGCGGATTTGCTTGAAAAATACATCACACCAAAAACCAAGCTGATGATTTTTTCCTCGCCCTGCAATCCTACCGGTTCCGTGTTTTCACATGATGAGTTGAAAGCTATTGCAGGAGTAGTAAAGAAACATCCGAACCTGTTTGTGCTTTGCGATGAAATTTATGAATACATCAATTTTACCGGAGAGAAGCATACCAGCCTTGCTGAATTTGCGGAGATTAAAGAACAGGTAATAACCGTGAATGGATTCAGTAAAGGCTTTGCCATGACCGGATGGAGGTTGGGTTACATAGGCGCACCTATTGCTATTGCCAAGGCATGCGATAAAATGCAGGGACAATTTACTTCCGCTCCTTGCTCTATTACTCAAAAGGCAGGCGAAGCCGCTTTGCTTGGCGACTTAACACCAAGTTTTGAAATGGTGAAAGAATTTAAGAAACGCAGAGATTTGGTATACGGGTTACTGAAAGAAATTCCCGGATTGAAAGTGAATTTACCTGATGGTGCTTTCTATTTCTTTTTTGATGTGAGTTCCTACTTTGGAAAAACATTTGACGGCAAAGCGCTGAATACCCCTGAAGACATTTCGCTTTTTCTATTGGCTGAAGGGAAAATCGCCTTGGTAAGCGGAGAATCATTTGGTGATAAAAATTGCCTGCGAATGAGCTATGCCACCAGCGAAGACAAATTGCGTGAGGCCTGCAAGCGTATGAAAGAATCATTTTTGAAACTTGTGTAATCCCGTCTGCGAACATTTATTCATTAGCTAATTTCTTTCTTTACTCATCTTCATAAATGGCTGCAAAACTGAACTTCTCTGACCTCTCCGTACTTATCATCGGTGATGTAATGGTTGATTTTTATTTATTCGGAGAAGTGAACCGCATTTCGCCTGAAGCACCGGTACCGGTGGTGGAAATTGCAAGTAAAGAATCTCGACCCGGGGGAGCGGCAAATGTTGCTTTGAATATTGCAGAACTTGGCGCTAAGCCGATTTTACTTTCTATGGTTGGCAGAGACCTTACAGGTAACCTGCTCATGAAAATGCTTCGCGATTTCGGAATAAAAACCAATCACGTTCTTCAAAACAAAAACAGGGTAACTACTTTGAAAACACGGGTGTTTGATGAAGACAAACAAGTGGTGCGCTTTGATGAGGAAGAAGTTGAGGATGTAAATGAAGCGCAGGAGACCTTACTGATAAAAGAGTTCAAAAAAATTCTTTTAAACGATAAGCCTGATGTCATCATCATTCAGGATTATAACAAAGGCGTGCTTACCAAATATTTCATTAAGCAGATTTTGCTTCTCTCTACCAAAAACGGAATTCCGGTAGCGGTTGACCCGAAAGAAAGAAACTTCTTCGACTACCAAGCCATTGATTTGTTCAAACCGAATCTCCGTGAATTTTCGGAAGCTATCGGTTATCGCATCAACGCAAAAAGCATTGACAGTTTGCGCAGTGGTGCCGAGGAGTTAAGAAGGAAAAACCGTTTCAAAAACCTGATGGTAACACTTGGCGGCAATGGAATTTTTTGCTTTACCCGCGAAGGAAGTTCATTCATCGTTCCTGCGAAAGCGATTAAAGCTGCTGATGTTTCCGGTGCCGGTGACACTGCCATCAGTATTGCCGCTCTTGCCTACGCTCAAAAATTCTCCTTGAAAGAAATTGCCCAGTTCGCCAATAAAGGTGCTGCTGCTGTTTGTAAGAAAGTAGGTGTTACTCCGGTTTCGCTGAAAGAGATGAAGTAAATTTATGTACTTCTTATAGCATCTACCGGTTTCATGTTTGCGGCAAACCAGGCGGGAATAAACCCCGCAAGAATTCCAACAAAGATTGAAATAGAAATACCCAGAGTTACGTTGGCAGCGGTGATGTGAAACTGAAAATCAGATTCGTATACATGCGTTACCAGATATTGAAGCACCTGAAAGAGTCCCAGCACTGTTACTAAGCCCATCAACCCGCCAAATACACAAAGTACAACAGCTTCTAATAAAAATTCAAGCAGGATATAAATCTTCTTAGCACCAATCGCCTTTTTGATTCCTATAATATACGTCCGTTCCTTCACTGCAACAAACATGATGTTGGCGATGCCAAACGCTCCAACAAAAATAGAGAACCCCCCAATGAACAAACCGGCCACATTAATGATAGAAAAAATGGAAGCAATCCCTTCTGTAAACACACTCACCTGATTCACTGCAAAATTGTCGTCTTCAGCCGGTGAAAGCCTTCTGATAGAACGCATCGCCCCTTTGATTTCATATTTAAGTTCCTCAATAGGAACACTCTTTTTAGGAATAATTGCCAGCAGCGGGTCATTGCCCAAATCGCCCATGTTTACAAACATGCTCATATAGGTGAACGGAACAATCACATTGTTATCCAACGAAAACCCGAACAGGTCGCTTCCCTCCTTTTTTAAAACCCCAATCACCGTCACCTTTACTCCGCGAATTTTTATCTGTTCCCCTTCAATTACAGTTCTCCCCGGAAACAAAGTTTCAGCTACCGTTGCGCCAATCAAAGCAACCGCCTGTGCATTGTTCGATTCAGCCGGGGTGAAATATCTTCCCTGCGTAAACTCCATCTCCTTTATCCGGTTGTATTCATAAGAAGCTCCCAGAATTTTTGCTCCCTCTGCCACATTGTCGCCTGAAATTACGGTGGCATTACCCGCAAAATACATGATGCTGCAGGCTTCAGCACCTTTCAGTTTTTCCTGCAACTGCTCCAACTCTCTCCGGTTACTCGATGGACGGTTCAGATATTTCCACCAGGCGTAATCATTTCCGTCAGCCCAAATCCACGGCCATTTCTGCAAGTAGATTATATCGTTTCCAAACGAGGCCAGACTGCTTTGTATATTCATTTCCAGCGAACCGACAGCTGTTCTCACAGAAATTATACACAGAATACCAATAGAAATACCCAACAGCGAAAGGAACGAACGGAGTTTGGCTGCGCGGATTTCCTCGAATGAAAGAGCTAAACTTTGCCAGAAGATTTGGAGAATGGTACTCACTCCGCAAACGTAGTAAAAAAGTTTGCTGTTTATTAAGAGGCATTTGAAGATTTGGAGATTCAGTTTCAGCGATTACTTTTGCGCCCTCGAAAATTCAGAGTGGGTCTGAAAATTTGAATTCCGTAAAATTCAAAATCCTATATAGAAATGAAACTGTCCAGTTTTGGTTTTAACCTTCCCAAAGACGCAATTGCAATGTATCCGGCAAAAAATCGCGATGAGAGCAGGCTCATGGTGATTGACCGTAAAACAAAAAAGATTGAACACAAAAAATTTCACGACTCGTTGAAGTACTTCAATGACGGTGATGTGCTTTTGTTAAACAACACTAAAGTTTTTCCTGCCCGTTTGTACGGAACCAAAGAAAAAACAGGTGCCAGAATTGAAGTTTTTCTTCTTCGCGAATTGAACCAAAAACAATTCCTGTGGGATGTGTTAGTTGACCCGGCACGTAAAATTCGTGTAGGCAATAAGTTATATTTCGGAGAGAATGATGATTTGATTGCAGAAGTTGTAGATAACACTACTTCGCGCGGAAGAACCATTCGCTTTTTGTATGATGGCGATTACGACAAATTCAAAAAAGTATTGTTTGGCTTAGGAGAAACACCGCTGCCAAAGTATATCAAGCGGGCTGTTGAACCTTTAGATGCTGAACGTTATCAGACCGTTTACGCCAGAGTAGAAGGTGCCGTTGCTGCACCTACTGCAGGAATGCACTTCAGCCGCGAGTTGCTGAAACGCTTTGAAATAAAGGGAATTGAACTCGCTGAAGTAACTCTCCATACCGGCTTGGGAACTTTCCGCACTATTGATGTGGAGGACCTTTCAAAACATAAGATGGATGCGGAAGAAATTATCATTCCGGATAAGGCAGCAAAACTGGTAAATACCGCCAAAGAAAACGGCAAAAGAATCTGTGCTGTAGGTACCACTACCATTCGTGCGGTTGAATCGGCAGTTTCTGCCGAGCATTACCTGAAACCTTACAAGGGCTGGACCAACCTTTTTATTCATCCGCCTTACGATTTCAGTATTGCAAATGCCATGATTACGAATTTCCACATGCCTAAATCGAGCCTGTTGATTATGACTGCAGCTTTTGGCGGTTACGACTTAATTATGAAAGCATACGAAGTAGCGGTTAAAGAAAAATACAAGTTCTCGACTTACGGAGATGCGATGCTTATCCTATAGTTAAATAGGCAGTAGGCAATTTTCAGTAGGCAAATAATACAAACAAAAAGCACTCTCAATTTTGAGAGCGCTTTTTGTTTGCCTACTATTTTATTGCTTACTGCCTACTTCAAATCAATGTTCATCTTCATTAAAAAAGAAATCGTCTTTGGTCGGATAATCGGGCCAGATGTCATCAATGCTTTCATACATTTCTCCGTCATCATCCAGTTCCTGCAAGTTCTCAATAACTTCAACCGGTGCACCGGAACGGATTCCGTAATCAATCAACTCATCTTTGGTAGATGGCCAAGGTGCGTCTTCGAGATAAGAGGCTAATTCAAGTGTCCAAAACATAAGTGGGATGCTTTTTTTATTCAGCGCGCAAAAGTATCTTTTTCCACCAAACAACAAACCCGCCCTTTTCTTTTGTTGAAAAGAGTTTACTGCTCTTGCATCTGGCGGTGCATTTTGAATTTATTTTCAGCATACATTCCCCTCCCCCTACCTCATTTTTGTAGACAATCCACATGATAAAATTCGCAAAGTAAGTTGTGAAGTAACACAGATTCGATAAGTTTGGGCGCATTAAAAATCTGCTTTGGCCAACAGCAAGGGAACTTCTTATTTCTACGCCATCTTCGGCATTACACTGGTGCTGTTTGTGTTGGGTGTTTCCGTCATACTGATTTATGAAGCCAAGAGAATCTCCACCGGTGTTAAGGAAAACCTGACCGTTGAAGTGGTATTAAAAGAAGATGTAGCTGCTTCAAAAATCACATCTCTTCAAGCCCGCATTCAGGGCAGACCGTATACAAAGAGCACAAAGTTTATCTCAAAAGAAGAAGCTGCTAAAATTTTGCAACAAGACCTGGGAGAAAATTTTCTGGATATACTCGGCTATAATCCGCTTTACGCTTCCTTCAGCTTAAACCTGTATGAAAGTTATGCCAACAAGGACAGTTTCGAGCTCGTTAAGAACGACCTTGCTTCTTTTGCCGAAGTTAAACAGGTAAATGTGCAGGGAAACGTTCTTGAGTCTTTAGACAAAGACGTGCGAAGCGGCACGTTTATCATTCTGATTATTGCCGGTGCCTTGCTGGTGTTTGCTATCTCCCTTATCTTCAACACCATCCGTTTAGTGATGTTCAGCAACCGGTTTACTATTAAAACACAACAGCTTTTCGGAGCCACACGCTGGTTCATCATCAAACCGTTTTTAGGAAGAAGCATCTGGAACGGATTTATCAGCGGTATTACTGCCTGCATACTGATAGCGGCACTTCTCGCTTACATTGACCACACCCTTCCCGACCTTGGTTTAAAGGGTGATTTAGTTACATTTGGTGCGCTTTTCGGAGTAGTTATTTTATTCGGAATTCTGATTTCATTTCTAGGTACGCTCACGGCAGTTCTCCGTTATTTACGTTTAAAAGTGGAGGACCTTTATTAAAGAAAATTATGGCAAAGCAACAACCTCAGCAAAAAGAAAAACAACCGGCACCGGCACAACAGAAAGCAAGTGCGGCACTAACCCCTTTCATTTTCGACCGCACCAATTACATCATTATGATAGCCGGTGTGCTGGTGATATTGATAGGATTTGTGCTGATGAGCGGGGGCGCTACCACGGACCCGAATGTTTTCCCGAAAGAAGAGCTATACAGTTTCAGAAGAATTACGCTTGCCCCTATAATCGTAATGCTCGGTTTCGGGATTGAAATATATGCGATACTAAAAAGACCAAAAGACTAATGACAACCACCGAGTCAATCATCCTCGCTGTTGTTGAGGGATTGACAGAATTTGTTCCGGTTTCCTCTACCGGTCATATGATTTTAACAGAAGCTGCATTGAAAATGCAGAAGAGCGCTTTAACGAATGTTTATATTGTAAATATTCAGTTCGGTGCCATACTATCAGTTGTGTTTTTATACTGGAGAAGATTCTTTCAGACCTTTGATTTTTATTTCAAGCTTTTTGTTGCCTTTCTGCCCGCTGCAGTAATTGGTTTTTTACTGAACGACCAGATAGACAAGTTACTTTCGAGCGTAACCACCGTAGCCATTTCGCTGGTGATAGGCGGAGTGGTTTTGATTATCACTGACAACATATTTAAAAAGCAGATTGAAGAGGCTTATGTAGATGCAGACAAAGAGGAAGTACGCGTGCTTGATGAATTTGGTGTGGAACACAAAAAGGAAGTGCTCAAGAAATTTAATATCGGTTGGATGCAGGCCTTTCTTATCGGTTGCTTTCAATGCATTGCTATGATACCGGGGGTTTCGCGCTCTGCAGCAACTATAGTGGGTGGACTAACACAAAAGTTAAACATTAAACGCGCAGCCGAGTTTTCATTTTTCCTTGCGGTGCCTACAGTTTTTGCGGCATCGGCTTACAAGCTGATGAAAAACTATGACGATATAAAGGGAACCGATATTGACTTTTTCCTCATAGGCAATGTTGTTTCGTTCATTGTGGGAATGATTGCCATCAAATTCTTCATCAGTCTCATTACCCGGTATGGCATGAAGTTCTTCGGCTACTACCGCATTGCCCTTGGCGTTTTCATTTTAATTATGATGGCCACCGGACATAAACTCGAAATTCCGGAGTAATGAACTTCGCTGAAGGGGAAGTTCTGCTCATCAACAAACCGCTTACCTGGACATCGTTTGATGTTGTCAACAAACTCCGGTACACCATTACTAAGAAACTCGGCAACAGAATTAAAGTGGGCCATGCCGGTACGCTTGACCCGCTGGCCACCGGCCTGCTGATTATATGCACCGGTAAGATGACCAAGCGCATTGACGAGTTCAGCGGAATGGATAAAGAATATACCGGCACGTTTTTTATCGGTGCCACCACGCCTACTTACGATTCGGAAATGGAACCGGATGCTACTTTCCCTATTGAGCATATTGATACGATGCTTTTAAAAGAGGTGCAGCAAAAATTTACCGGTGTGCTGCAACAAATGCCGCCAATTTATTCTGCTATTAAAATTGATGGCAAAACTGCTTACCAGCAGGCGCGGAAAGGAAAAGAGATGGAAATGAAAACACGCACGGTTGAAATAAAAGAGTTTGAACTGACAAGAACTGGGTTGCCGGAAGTTGATTTCAGGGTGGTGTGCAGTAAAGGAACTTACATCCGGTCGCTGGCTTTTGATTTTGGCAAAGCACTGAACAGCGGAGGCTACCTGAAAAGTTTATGCCGCACCAAAACAGGTGCGTTTGATTTAAAGAATGCTATGACCGTTGAAGAATGTGTTCAAATGATAAACGCCACGAATTTCACGAATGAACACGAAGGGTAGCAGCAATGTTTTTATTTTGTATTTATTCGTGTAATTAGTGGCTATACCATCATGCGTGTATTTCGCGATTTAAACCACCTTCCTGCTTTCAAAAATTCTGTCATTACCATTGGCACTTTCGATGGCGTGCATAAAGGGCACCAGAAACTGATAGAGCGGATTAATGCACTTGCCAAAGATAAGCAGGGCGAAAGCATTATCCTTACTTTCCACCCGCATCCGCGTATTGTTATCAACCCGCAGGATAAATCGCTGCGGCTGCTCAATACCATTGAAGAAAAAGTTTCCTTACTCGAAAAACACGGAGTAGATAACCTGGTGATTGTTCCTTTCAGCCGCGATTTTTCGGAGCAGGCGGCAGAAGATTATATCGAGAATTTTCTGGTCAAAAATTTTCATCCCAAAAACATTGTGATAGGCTACGACCATAAGTTTGGCAAAGACCGCAGTGGCGGTTATCACCTGCTCGAAAACATGAAGGACCGGTTTGGCTACGCCATGGAAGAAATCAGCAAAGAAACTTTAGATGATATAGGCATCAGTTCTACCAAAATACGCACCTCGCTGCAAAGCGGAGAAATAAAAATGGCCAACGAACTGCTGGGGCACAATTACACCTTAACCGGTACGGTAGTGCGCGGTTTGCAGAACGGCAGAAAACTCGGCTACCCGACCGCTAACCTTAAGGTGAGTGACGAATACAAATTGGTTCCTGCAACCGGAGTTTATGTGGTGCGGGTTACTGATGCGGCTGCCCCGTTCGAAATACATAAAGGCATGTTAAGCATAGGTTACAACCCTACCTTTGAAGGCCGCGAGCAAACTATTGAGGTAAATATTCTCGACTTTGACCGCGACATTTACGGCAACACTCTTACGCTTGAGTTTATTGACCGTATCCGCAGCGAAAAGAAATTCGACTCCATTGATACCCTGATTGCAGAGATAAAAAACGATGAGCGGGTGACGAGAGAGATGCTGATGGGTTGATGAGATTAGACAAACTCCCACTGAAAAGGTAGTTTTCTCCATCCGCTGGTGAAGTTTCACCAACCATTGAGGAAGCTTCACCAACGGTTCGTAAGGTTTCCTGAACCATTGCGGAGGGCTCACCAACCATTCGGGAAGACTCCTAAACCATTGCGGAAGGCTCACCAACCGTTCAGGAAGACTCCCGAACCATTGCGGAAGGCTCACCAACCGTTCAGGAAGACTCCCGAACCATTGCGGAAGGCTCACCAACCGTTCAGGAAGGCTCCCGAACCATTGCGGAAGGCTCACCAACCATTCGGGAAGACTCCCGAACCATTGCGGTGGGCTCACCAACCATTCGGGAAGACTCCCGAACCATTGCGGAGGGCTCACCAACGGTTGGAAATAAAATCAACAATACTGTTGTTGCTTAAAAACTTCAGGGGTTCAAAATTTTAAACACCAGTTCTTTCAGCAGTTCTCCTTCTTTTACGCCCTGGTTGTTTACCCCTTTGGCGCGCAGGTCGTATTCTTCGAGCATGTAAAAAATCTGTTCCAGTTTTTGCTCGCTGTAGTTTTTGGCGGCCAGCTTATAATCTTTTACAAAAAAGGGGAGTACCTTAATGGCAGCCGCCAGGTCCTTATCCTGCGCGCCTTTAAACTGATGTGTGAGATATACTTTATTAAAGAAACCCTGCAGCGTACCGGTAAGCATTACCAGCGGGCCGTTTTTGGGGTTGGCCACAAAGTAGTTGACAATCTGGTACGCCTTGGTTTTGTTTTTAGCCCCCAGCGCGTTGTTCAGTTCAAACACGTTAAACTCTTTGCTGATACCCACACCGGTTTCAATATCGTTGAGTGTAATAGTAGTGCCGGCCGGTTTACCAATGATGAGTTTTTCGAGTTCGTTCGCCACCTTACTTAAATCGGTACCGGTGTACTCCGCCAGCAGCCCGGCTGCCTGCTCGTCTATTTTGTACTTGCGCGCACTCAGCCATTTCTTAACCCACGGGGCCACCTGGTTTTCGTAAAGTGTTTTCGATTCGAAATACACAGCCGACTTAACCATTTCTTTACCAAAAGCTTTGCGCCCATCGGGCTTGCCGTGTTTCCAGGCAAAAACCAGCACCGTGCTCTTCACCGGTTTTTTCAGATAGCGCAGATACTGCTCTTCATCTTCCTGTTTCATGCTGAGCGCCTGTGCCTCTTTAATAATTACCAATTGCCTTTCGGCCATCATAGGCAGGCGGCCGCAGGTTTCCATAATTTGCCGCGCGCTTAAATCTTTTCCGTAAACAATGGTCTGGTTAAAGGCCTTCTCCATATCGTTCAGCACGTTTGCTTCAATCAGGTCGGTCAGCTCATCAATAAAAAATGCCTCTTCGCCACACAAAAAATACACCGGTGAAAATTTGCGCGCTTTAATTGCTGATGAAATGCTTTCGAAAGTTTCGGCTGCCATTTTAATGTGTTGATTAGTTGATTAGCAGATGAGTTGATTAAAAGCGGAGATGCTTAACGGTCAGTCCTTCGTTGATGAGTTGTTTGAGCGAATCAATACCGATTTTTACATGCTGTGTAACGTAAGATTTGGTCACCTCCATATCGCTGGCTTCTGTCTTTACACCCTGCGGTACCATCGGCTGGTCCGAAACCAGCAGCAAAGCTCCCACCGGTATTTCGTTTTTAAATGCAGTAATAAAAACAGTAGCCGTTTCCATATCAATTGCCATCACCCGTATTTCGCGCAGATACTCTTTAAACTCATCGTCCCACTCCCACACCCTGCGGTTGGTAGTGTAAACGGTACCGGTCCAGTAATCCTGATTGTAATCGCGAATGGTGGTGGAAATAGCTTTTTGTAAAGCGAAAGACGGAAGGGCCGGAACTTCTTTCGGAAAATAATCATCCGATGTTCCTTCACCGCGCACAGCAGCAATGGGTAAAATAAAATCGCCTATGGCATTTTTCTTTTTCAACCCTCCGCACTTACCCAGAAACAAAACCGCTTTGGGTTCAATGGCCGAAAGCAAATCCATCATAGTGGCAGCATTCGGGCTTCCCATACCAAAACTGATGATGGTAATTCCATCGGCAGAAGCATTCATCATCGGCCGGTCTTCACCCACAATAGGAACCTTATGCCACTCGGCAAACATCTGCACGTAATTATCGAAATTGGTAAGCAGAATATATTTATCGAAGTCCTTCAACTCTCTGCCGGTGTAGCGGGGCAGCCAGTTGTTTACAATTTCTTCTTTCGTCTTCATAAAGCAGCTGTTAGATATTAGACATTAGATGTTAGACAAATGCAAAATACATTTTAATGATTTTATTTTCGAACTAAGTTAAAAACATGACCGAGGTAATTTTTGGCAATTACAATTTCAGAACCGAAGAACGGGAGGGGAAAAAATTCATTTTTGATGAAGTGCGGAAGAAATTTGTTTCGCTTACTTCTGAAGAATGGGTACGGCAGCATATTCTGCATTACTTAATTCACGACAAGGGCTTTCCGAAAAGTTTACTTGCCGTAGAGCGCGGCATTGAACTGAACGGTTTGCAGAAACGTTTTGATGTAGTGGTGTTCGCCAGCGATAAGCCCAAGATGATTATTGAATGCAAGGCACCGGAAGAAAAGTTAGACGAAAAGGTTTTCGAACAAATTGCGCGCTACAACCTTTCGCTGCGCGTAGATTATTTGTGGGTGACCAACGGTGAAAAAAATTTTTGCTGTAAACTGAAAGAAGGGATGGAGTTGTTGAACTCCATCCCTTCTTTTAATGAACTCTGAGTAAATACCCGCGCTCGGTTTAAAACCGTGACACGGGGAAGTAACCTTATCTCAAAAGTGTAAGCGTGCCTTTGTAGTTGTTATCGTTGTGATTGTTCAGCCAAACAAATTTTGCGGTATAGGTATAAACCCCCGGCATAGCTTCTCCTTTATAGTTCCCGTCCCAGGCAAAGTTGATGTCGGTGGTTTCAAACACTTTTTCGCCCCACCGGTTAAACACTTTTACCTCTATCTGTTTAATGCCGGGAATGTTGCCGAATATCTGCCATACATCGTTCGCCCCGTCACCGTTAGGCGTAAAGGCATTGGGTATAAAAACATTGTAGTTCGGTATTACCGTAACTTTCATGCTGTAGCTTCCAGTACACCCGCTGCTGTTGGTCACAGTTACGGTATACACCATATCATAATTGCCGCCAAACATAGGTGCAGCGCAATCATAGCAATCCAGCCCGTTTGGCGGGCCCCAGGCATAAGTAAGCGTACCACTTTGGTTAGTTATTGTTTGTAACTGAACCAGGTTGCCCAAATCTACTGTAACCGGGTCCGGAGTTACACTTATAGTTACAGAATCCGGTTCGGAAATAATTACGCTTTCGGTTATTGTGCAGTTGTTGTTATCGCTCACCGTAACATCGTAACTGCCGGTGGCCAAAGCGGTAAACAAACCTGTTGCATTCTGTGCACCGGTCGAAAGTTGGTAGCTGTATGAAGGTGTACCACCCGAAGCATTCACAATTATCTGCCCATCGGTGTATTGGTAGCAGGTTACATCAACAGAAACAGCGTTACCGGCTATCTGGGTAGGCTCAGTTACTGCAACGGTTTCAAGCAGGGTACAGTTATTCGCATCTGAAATAAGAATGTCATAAGTTCCTGCAGAGAGCCCGACAGCAGAACTGCTGTTGCTAACGTTAGGAGTCCATACAAATGTATACCCTGCTGTTCCTCCTGCCGGTGTAGTAACAATTGTTCCGTCACTTCCTCCAAAACATTGCGTGGCCGTAGCCTGCGATGCGGTAGATAATGCCGCAGCAGGTTCTGTAATAACAGCAAATGTGTCAACAGTACAATTGGCGGCATCAGCTACAGTAACATTATAAGTGCCTGCAACAAGCGATGAAGCTAAACCGGTAGACGACACATTAGGGATCCAGGTAAAAATATAAACAGAGCCGGTGCCTCCGGATGCACTCACCGTAATATCACCGGTGGCATCGCCATAACAGAGCACATTGGTCTGCTGCACCGTAAGAATAATTTCCGATGGCTCGTTAATAACAAAAGATGCTGTTTGATTGCACGACAGAGCATCGCTGGCGCTCACTGTATAATTACCGGCAGGTGGCGTAATAGTTTGCATGTTACCTGCATTATTACTCCACATATAATTGTAAGGGGGCGTACCACCCGAAGGATTTGCGGTGGCACTTCCGTTTCCGCCATAACAAACAGCGTCTGTAACGTCAACGCTCATTAAAGGAGCAGGCGGTTCAGTAATCGTAATAGAATCAACCTGTATACATCCGTTAGCGTCCGTTGCGATAACAATATAAGTTCCTGAGGTAAGGTTTGTGAGGTTTGGCGGCTGCACTCCTCCGGGTGTCCAGTCATAAACTACCGCACCGGTAGGATTGATAAAGTCAGCATCTGCCGTACCATCACTGGCACCGGCACAAGGATTGTTAGTGCCTGTAAGGGTGAGCCCCTGAGGTCCGGGCTCGGTAATTGTTTCGGAGAGAGCAACTGTGCACCCGTTAGAATCAATTACATCTCCCGCGTACGTTCCGGCTGCCATACCGGTAAGTACCGTAGTTCCGCCCGCTATAGGATTACCCAGATAAGTGTATGGCGTAACACCACCCGATACATTGATAGTAATGGTTCCGTCATTAGCGCCATTACATAAAATATCGGTATGCGATGAAGAAGCTGCAAAAACAGAATCCGGTTCAAGTATGGTATCTGCTCCAATAAATGTGCAGTTGTACACATCAGTAACTGTAAACTTATAAATACCTGCTGCTAAATTCTGTACGTAATTGCCGGATAGCGATGAGGGGCTCCAGGTGTAGGTATACGGGCTGGTACCTCCATTAACATCCAAATAGATTAGGCCGGTAGAGTTTCCTTTACACAGCACATGGATGATAGTATCGGCATAAACAAGAGGTGCCGGCCCATTGACAACACCGGTTGCGGTAACAGTACAGTTCTTATTGTCGGTTACAGTAAGGGTATAACTGCCGGCTATTAAATTCAAATTCATAGAATCTGTAACAAAATTATTCCAATGGTAAGTGTAAGGTGGTGTTCCTCCTGCAATAACTGCCGCTGCCTTACCGGTACCCGAATTATAACAACTGTCAAACCCGGTGGCTACAGTCAAAGAAAGAGATGGAAGACCGGTTACCACTCCTGTAGCGGTAGCTGTGCAACTGGCACCGTCTGTAACTGTAACCGTAATATTACCGGGAGGTAGATTGACCGCCTGAGGGCTATTGGGTTGCCCCCCACTCCAGGCATATGAATAGGGAGTTATTCCACCGGATGTTACAGATGCCAGTGCCTGCCCGTCATTAATGCCTGCGCAGGAAATTCCAACCACTGACACCTCCGCTAAAAGCGGTATACCGGGATTAACGGTCACCGTTCCTGTAAAATTCTGCCCGTTGCCATCCGAATAATTATACGTGTAATTACCGGGAGCAAGCCCCGTAATTGTTGCCCCGGAACCCCCATTGCTCCAGTTAATTGTAATAGGCTGTATTCCTCCTGTAACTGTAACCGTTGCGGTACCGTCATTCTGGTTACCGCAAATCTGGTTGGTAGAACTGGCACTAAGCGTATACCCGCAAGGTAAGGAACCAATAGTCGCTGAGTATTGCAATACGCTTGACCCGCCCTGGTATTGCAGTGTGGCGGAACAACCATTAAAATCGGTAAAATCTGCAATGTAAAAACCGGGAGCAAGACCGGTGGCAGTATAGCCTGCCATTCCTACCCAGTTTACATTCTGGTAAGGAGGAGTACCGCCTGTAATACTTATAGTAGCTGTTCCGTTGTTTTGATTACAACTGGCATCTGTTGATGACACAGAAGCAGCTAATGGCGGTGGCTGCGCAACGTTGTAAAGAGCGCTGGCACTACAGAAGCCGTCAGTAACCGATACGCTGTAATTGCCAGCCGTTACTCCAACTAATGAAGAACCAACAACACCTGAGTTCCAGGTATATGAATAATTGCCGAAGCCTCCTGTAGCGGCTAAGTTGATATTGCCATTGCTGCCGCCATTACAAAGAGGTTGTATAATTGTCGGGGTAAGCATAATGGGTGCACCTACCTGAATAGTATGTGTTTTAGAGGCAGAACATCCTCCTAAATCTACAACTGTTAAAGTTACGTTGTAAGTACCGGCAGCAGCGTATACATGTGATGTGTTGATATTTGCAAGGGTAGGGTTGGTTATTGGAATCACCGTACCGTCACCAAAATTCCATGTTGCGCTCTGATAGTCTATACTACCGGTTGCACAAGGACTTGCAAAAGCAATGTCAAACGAATCACCCACGCATATTTTGGGAGTCATGTTAAAATCAACAAACAAGTCATATTGAAAATTGCTGTAGATACAATCTGACTGGGAATAATTATAAAAACCAAATCGCCCGGGCTTAAAACAATCCTGCCGGTCAAAAGTTAAAACACCATCCACATAAATTATTGCTCTTGTATACGTCAGAAACAATTCGAATGCATGATTGGTTCCCTGAGACCATCCTCCGCTTCCGAAAGTGTTTTGAATAACTGTGAATCCGGGACTATTTTGGTGGTCCCAAAATGTAGGTGTGTAATTCCCGGGAGGTATAACTCCATCAACTCTGCACAAAGATTTTCCGCTGGAAGCGCCTCCCTGTTGTTCTTGCTTCCAGTCAAACAGCCACATATCAAAACTATCGGTGGCACCCATTGGATTATCGAAACTAAATACAAAACCCATCCAATCGTTATCATCATCTATTGATCTGAAATTACCGGTAACGTGTACATTAATCAAATCGTTAGGGGAAAGATAAAAAGTAGGCGATCCATTAACACTTTGATAGACGGTCGAACCCCCACCTTGTACAGACCAATTGCCGTTACCGGGGTGCCCGCCCTGTACCCATGTATTAAAATTAACGTTGGTAACACATTGCGCTACGGCAAACTGGATGTAAATGGATGCAGCAGCAAAAAGTAAAAGTCTTTTCATAGGTCAGGGCTGATTAGTTGGTGTGTAGGCTAAAAATAATTAAAACTTTTACCCACATCGAAATTTCTACTTAACAAGAATAGCTAACTTCTGAATCGGTTGCTTTTAAGGGATAATAATTTTCAACAAGCTACAGAGCAGTTCGCGAATTGTATGTAAACGGTAAAAACCTAATCGTAGACAAACTCTCCGTACTCGCTTTTTACCACCACTTCGTTTTTATCGGCAGCTTCTACATGGCCAATAACCTGTGCGGCTATTCCAAATGATTTGGCTACATCAATGATAAGCGAGGAATACTTTTCATCCACATAAATTTCGAGGCGCGTGCCGCAGTTAAGCACTTTGAACATTTCCCTCCAATCGGTTTTTGATTCCAGCTGAATCAATTTGAAAAGCGGTGGTACCGGAAGAAGATTATTCTTTACGATTCGAAGATTCTCGATATAGTGAAGAACCTTAGTATGCGCACCACCGGTGCAATTTACTATGCCTTTTACCTGTCCCGGAATCTCCTCCAGCACTTTTTTAATCACTGGTGTGTAAGTTCTGGTGGGGGAAAGAACCGCTTTCCCGATATGTAGAGACGTTCCTTCCAGATTATCCCTCAGCACCTTTGAACCGGAATAGACAAGCGACTTATCAATAGCCGCATCAAATGTTTCCGGGTATTTCTCTGCATAAACTTTTGAAAGCAAATCGTGGCGGGCGGAAGTCAGCCCGTTGCTGCTAATTCCGCTGTTGTATTCATCCTCGTAGGTAGCTTTGCCATAACTCGCTAAGCCAACAATCACATTTCCGGGTTTAATATTTTGGGTAAGGATGAGATTTTCTTTTTTCATCCGCACCGTCATGGTAGCATCAACCGTTGTGGTGCGAACACAATCACCAAGGTCGGCTGTCTCCCCTCCCATTTGATGAATACGCACACCATAATCGTTCATGCGTTCAATAAACTCTTTGCTCCCTTTAATTATCTCAGCTATTACTTCACCGGTAATCAAATTTTTATTGCGGTTGATGATGCTGGTGTAAAGAAAATTATCGGTGGCACCCACACAGAGCAAATCATCCAAATTCATCACCATCGCATCTTGTGCAATGCCGCGCCAAACCGAAACATCACCGGTTTCCTTCCAGTATAAATAAGCCAGAATAGATTTGGTGCCGCTGCCATCGCTGCTCATTACATTGCAGAACGCATCTTCGCCACCCAAATAATCAGGATAAATTTTGCAGAAAGCTTTCGGGTATAGCCCGTGATACAAATCTTTCACGGCTGCGTGAACTTCTTCCTTACCTGCCGATACTCCCCGCTGTTCGTATTTCTCCATTGCTTAAACTACTTTGTATCCAACAGCAGCTGCCACTGTTATTAAACTTGCATACAGTTTTCTAAACTCATCAAAATTCAACTGCTGGTCGGCATCGCTCTTTGCCACTTTAGGATTTGGGTGACTTTCAATCAGCAATCCGTCAATTCCCATTGCCACACAGGCACGAGATAAATCTGCCACACCATAAGCGTAACCAATGGCATGGCTCGGGTCGAGAATAATTGGAAGATTGGTATTCTCTTTCAACCAGGCCACACCGCATAAATCGAGGGTGAATCTTGTTTTGGTTTCAAAGGTTCTTATTCCTCTTTCGCAAAGCATCACACTCGGATTCCCTCCGCTCAGGATAAATTCGGCACTCTGAACAAACTCCTGTAAAGTTGTTCCAAAACCTCGCTTGAGTAAAATCGGCTTTCTGGTTTTACCACACTTGCGAAGGATGCCGTGGTCATACATGCTTTTGGCACCAATCTGAATAATGTCGGCATACTCAATTACTTCATCGGCATGGGTACTGTCGCGCACTTCAGTAATAATTTTCAATCCGTATTTGCTTCGCATTTTATCGAGCAGTTTCAGCCCCTCCAATCCTAACCCCTGAAAAGTATAAGGCGAAGTGCGCGGTTTGTAAGCACCGGCACGAAGAATTTTTACTCCAAGTTCTACACAAAGCTGTGCAGCGCTTTCAATTTGCTCTTCGTTTTCTACCGAACAAGGTCCGGTTATTACAAGGGTGTTGTTGGTGCTTCCCCCAATGGTAACATCTCCCAGTTTTATCTCGCGCTTAGTAGCGATATAACCCTTGCCTGCCAACTGAATATCTGTATCGGAAACAAAAATTTCATCTGACACCTTCTTCAACTCTTCATCAGCTGTTTTCAGTTTGCCCGGAGTAACCAAAACCAGTTTCCCGTTCTCAAACAGAATGCTCTGATACTTTTCGGCAAGTTGCTGCGCCTGCTCTTTCGAAATGCTTTTATTTAAGTGAACTATCATCTACACTCTCTTAATTTTTTGAGTAACACAACTCCTTTCAAAATATTCTGCCCGTCAACTACTGGCAAAAATAGAACAATAAAGTTTAGCTCATTTAACCCGACAACCTGCTGCCAACTATTCCAAATCATACTGCAACTTCAACAAGTTCGAATAAAGTCCGTCACTCATCTGCGAAAGTTCGGTATGCGTTCCCTGCTCCATAATCTTTCCTTTATTAATCACCAGAATCACATCGGCTTCGCGAATGGTAGATAACCGGTGAGCAATAATAAATGTTGTCCGGTTCTTCATTAATTCATTCAGGGCTTCCTTTACCAGTTTCTCACTTTCCGAGTCAAGGGCAGAAGTAGCTTCATCCAGAATCAGAATTTTAGGGTCGCGGAGAATGGCGCGGGCAATGGCAATGCGCTGCTTTTGCCCACCGGATATTTTCACGCCCCGCTCACCAACCACCGTATCTAATTTTTCAGGGAACGACTCTATAAAACTAAGGGCGTTTGCTTTTCGAGCAGCGGTAATTATTTCTTCTTCGGTGGCGTTTGTCTTCCCGTAAGCAATATTCTCGCGAATAGTGCCGCCAAACAAAATAGTATCCTGAGGAACGGTGCCGAAGTTTTTACGGAGCGCAGTAATGTTGTAGTCGCGGATTCCCTTTCCGTCAATCAGAATATCTCCGGCTGAAAACGGGTAAAGCCCGCTCAGCAATTTGATGATAGTTGATTTACCCGAACCGCTTGGCCCCACCAATGCAATCTTTTGCCCTGCTTTTACTTTAAAAGAAAGGTCGTTGAATAAAAGCGTGTCTTTCCGCGAAGGATAAGCGAAGTGAACATTTCTGAACTCCACCTCACCGCGCACCGGTGAAGAAAGGTTTTCATCAGTGGCTCTTGTTTCGCTGCTTTCGCCCAGTATTTCGTTAATGCGCTCCGAAGCCCCCACCGTTTTCTGCAGCACGGTATAGCTCTCACTCAATCCGGCTAAGGAGCTACCTATAAAAAGGGTGAGCAGAAAAAACTGAATCAACTCCCCCATCGATATTTCACCTTTTGCTACTTCGTTTAAACCGGCATACACTATAAACACAATAGCCCCGAACATGGCGAAGATGATAAACGACACAAAGCCCGCGCGGTACTTGGCGGCATACATACCAATGGCAGCAACGCTCTGACTAATCTTCGAGTATCTTCTGGTTTCGTACGCCTCGTTGGTAAATGCTTTTACCACATCAATAGCCGTGAAGGTTTCTTCCACAATCGTATTGCTCTCGGCTAATTCATCCTGTGCCTTGCGCGAAATTTTGCGGATGAAGCGGCCAAAGATAACCGCAGCAATTACCAGCACCGGTAACAGCGCGAGGATAATCATGGTGAGTTTTACCGATACCGCCAGTATAAAAGGAATACAAACAATAGGCAGCACCAGTTGCCTTACAAAAAACGCGAGTTGATTGGTGAGCGCATCCTGCAGTTGGGTAACATCGCTGGAGATTCGCGAGGTCAGGTTCCCCACTCTGTTTTCTTCAAAAAACTGAATAGGCAGGGTTATTATTTTTTCGTACAGCGCCCTGCGGATAGCACTCATGGCGTTTTGACTTACATGCTCAAACAGGTAGATGCGGAAGAACGAAAGCACGGCCTGAATCAACAAGACGATGCCGAGTATCTCTCCAATCTCTTTCAGTTTTTCGGGCGAAATTTCGGAAGAGTAGTTGCCTACTGCGGTGCTTATCTGCGCCACTTTTTCTTCGGCAGTGGCGGTGGATTTTATTACTTCCGAAATTTTACTGATAACATCTTTAGCCGGTGATGCCGCATCTACCAGTTTGCCAAAGCCACCGGGTATAAAGCTGACCACACCGGTGGAGACCACCAGGCAGAGCATACCGATAATGAAATGCCATTTATAAGGAAGTATAAAGCGGTAGATTCTCAGCGCTTCTATAATTTCCTTTCGGCTGATGAGTTTTTTCTTTACCGGTTCGGCAGTTTCTGACATGGCGGGCGCTAAAATAGAATTGTAAGCAAGAAGTTAGCAGTAAGTCGGAATGGGAGGCAAATATTTTGTATTCGGATTGTCATTTCGAACGAAGGCTTTGCGAAGTGAGAAATCCTGTATTACGTTTTTCAAAAAAAATACAAGATGCCTCGTGCCTCGGCATGACAAACACGAACCGGCCTAAAAAACAAAGTGGTCGCTCTTGCGAACGACCAACTTTGAACCTATGAAAACACTAAAAGCTGAATTATTTTACTTTGGCAACAACCGCTTTAAACGCTTCGGGGTTGTTGAGGGCTAAATCGGCAAGAACCTTACGGTTCAGTTCGATTTTAGCTGAGGCTAATTTCGAAATAAAATTAGAATACGTCAAACCTTCTTCGCGAACGGCTGCGTTAATACGGGTAATCCATAACCCGCGATAATCTCTCTTCTTCAGCTTGCGGCCTACATACGAGTAAACGCCTGCTTTTTCAACGGCATTTTTAGCTACCGTGTAAACTTTACTGCGGCTTAAGAAATATCCTTTGGCTTTGTCGAGTATCTTCTTTCTTCTCTTTCTGGAAGCTACGGCATTGGTTGAACGTGGCATTTTCTGTTAGTTTTTTCGGTTATTGATTTCTTTAAATATTACGCCAGACCGAGCATCAGTTTTACTCTGTGCTCATCGCTGTGGTGTACTACGGTTGATTTGGCAAGCTCTTCTTTTCTTTTCTTGCTTTTGCTGCCAAGCAAGTGGCGCTTATACGCCTTGCCGCGCTTTATTTTACCCGAGCCGGTAACTTTGAAACGCTTCTTAGCTCCGGAATTTGTTTTCATTTTAGGCATAAATCTTTCTTTTTTGGGAGCGCAAATATATCCATACTTTCTACAAAACCAAATCGTTTTTGCGGGTAGTTAAAGCAGGCGCAGTACCCTGCCTAAAGGAAATTTAACCGCTGCAAAACCATTAGCTACGCATAAAGAACATGAGTGCCAAAAACACCTCATACAATTTTCTACTGGTAATATATGTTGCCCTGTATGTAAAGAAGGTATCAGGGCAGATTGACCCGGTTGGAGTATTGTATAATATATTGCTCTAAAAGTGAATACTATTAAGTACGGCAGCCGGTAAGGGCATAGGGCTCTTTACTTCTTCGGCTTTTGGTTTTTTACCAGTATATACAGTAAAAACACAAGGGCGTTGACGGCAAAAAATACAAGGGCAATATTTTCGAATTCCTGCATAGGAGTCTTGGGTTTCAGGTGCACCTTTGTAAAATCTATGCCACGAAACCGGTAAAGGGCTGCAGGAACCCTATTTGGAAAGAAAAAGCATAGCAAAGAACAGAAAAGCAAAAGCAGCGGCTACCAGAATGTTTACCCCGTTATCTTTTACCCATTCAGGAATTTTCATGCTTTACTTTAGTTTATTTTTCTGCCGTGCTTGCTGTAGCCGATGCTACCTGTTGCAAGGTCTGTGTTATAACACCAATACAATTGGAAAGTTAATGATTCAACCCAAAAAACAAAACGCGCAACAGGTTCTTCAACACCCTTAACCGGGCATAGGAAAAACACCCTCCCCTCCGGTGAGCCCAACGGCTCACCGGTAAGCGGTGCAGGTTAACCGGTGGGTTACTCTACGCGCTTTACCACCCAACCGGTCCGGTACGCCTCTTTGTAAATTTTAAACCGCGCTTTCGAAACCTTTGCAATGCGGATGCAAAAGTAGTTGGGGGTTTTGCCTTTCCAGTTAAAGTCTTCGCGGCTGATGCGCAGGTATTGTCCGCGTTTTAAATCTTCCAGCATTACGCGCACCGGATGTTTTTTGCCGAACGGAAGCAGTTGGAGCTTTTCTGCTTCTTCCTGGCCGATAAGTTGAGTAGCCATAGCAGTATGTATTGGTGTAAAGCTAAAGTACAAAAAAATTAAAACAGTAGCAAACGGAAGATAATCGGTAGCACCCGGTAGCTAAACGGGAGATTACGGTAGGCAGTAGATAGCCAACGGTAGACAGCAGATAGCCATCCGTTGCCTACAGGTAGATAGCGGTAGCTAATCCGTAGCAAACCGTGCCCAATCGGTAGCACGCGGTAGGCAATCGGTAGAAAATTTTAACAAAAAGCACCAGCTAAGTATCGTAACTTCCTAACTTAATATATTATTATATGATTGAAGCCCTAAAAGTCCACAAAAAAGGTCATTTTATGCTTCGGAAGCAGAAAAATAATCATATCGGTAAATACAGGTAAAAAAGCGGCTTTTTACAGCTTGTTTACGGGTGTAATTTTTATTTCATTTTTTTTGCTTAAAATTTTTTTTTTACAAATAATGCATTATATATTTACGCACTATTAGTTCACTAAAACCAAAACATTATGACAATTCAAGCAAAACCAATCAAACGTATTTACACTATGGAAGACGAACTGATGCTGACCCGTGCGCAAACCATGCACGATAACCTGGCAGCAGATGTGGCCGATTTTCAGGCTAAGTTTCCGTGGCTCGATGTGGCGTTTATCGCCTCTTTTCTAACCGATATTACTACAGCCGCCAGCTACCCGCTTGACGGGGCGGTGGTGAACAACATCAAGGTGCTTACCGAAGATGTGGCCGCCTCGATGGTAGAGGGCATGAAAGCCCTCGACACCCTTGATGTTTACGCACGGGTGGCTTACCGCGACAGCCTTGCCCGCCAGCGGGTGTTCGGGCAAAACAATTGGGATAAAGCCCGCAACGACCAGCAAAAAATGGTAGATGCACTCGAACTGGCTTACGGCTTTGCCAGTGTGGTGCCTTACAACACCGACCTGCAGGCCAAAGGAATGAGCGTGGCTGATATTGACAGCCTCAATACTATTTCGCAAAACATTGCTCTTAAAAACAAGCTGCAGGAGTTTGCCAAAAGCGGTCGGCCAATAAGCACCGAAGACCGCATTAAAGTTTACAACATTGTTTGGGAGCGCCAGCAGCTTATTTCTATATGCAGCGAACTGGTTTACCGCGATGATGCCGCCAAGCGTGCACAGTATCTGCTTTATCCGCAAACCAGCGAGCCGGGTTTTGCCGTTCGCGAAGCCGATGTGCCCGCAGGCGCTACGCTCAATATTAATATGGACGGGGTGCAGCCTACAGCTACTTCTATGGTTACTACTATAGTAATAGATAATCCGTTAAAGTTTTTTGCATCGGCTACCGAAGGCGGTGAGCCTATTGATGTAATTTACGAACTGCCCATAGGCTCGGCTACTGTAAGTATAGATGAATACCAGCTCTTCACCGGTTTCGACCCGTCTGTCAATTTCCTGACCGTGCGCAACACCGGTGGTGTTACCGCACACTATAAAATTACAGTGACTAATGTAATAGAGTAACAGGCAGTAAACACAAAAAAGCCCTTTCGGTTGCACCGGAGGGGCTTTTTGTTTTCCTGCTACTGCCACTGCCTCCTGCCACTGCCCTCTACCCCCTCCTTAACCATCGCTTAGCCTTGCAGTAATACAAAATTGGTTTTGCACTTTATTTCCACAATCTGTCATTATCACGTGGTTTCATTGCAGGCTTAACAATTACATAATACTACCGACTTATTCGGGTAACATTTATTTGATGTTTTTGCAACAAATAAATAACCCACATAAATGAAACATGTTTCCTCTTCAAAACTCCGGCACTCAGTCTTTCTGTTTGCCCTTATCTTATGCTCGGCTTCGGCTTTTGCTTTACCTGCCGATACGCTTAAAATAGGTGCCAAAAAAGTAGTGCTGCCACCGTATTTAAGTTTAAAAAACGGGTTGGGCTTTACCACGCCCGACAGTTTGTTTTCCATCAACTTCCGGTTCCGCATTCAAAGCCGGGTGGGGTACATCTCTAAATCCGATGAAGATTTTACGCCCGAAGAATTCGATTTCCGCGTGCGCAGAATACGCTTGCGCTTAGGCGGTTTTATTTATCGTCCTCAGCTTACCTATAACATTCAGCTTTCGTTTTCGCGGGCCGATATGGACTGGGATGTAAGCGGTGTACCCAACGTATTGCGCGATGCCATGATAGCCTATACCATTCCGCAGGGCTTTACTTTTGCCATAGGCCAGGGCAAGTTACCGGGTAACCGGCAGCGGGTAAATTCATCGGGCGAACTGCAATTTGCCGACCGCTCTATTGTAAACAATGCCCTTACCCTCGACCGCGACTTTGGAGTATTCGTAAATTATACCAACCACTATAAAGACTTTCATTTTATTATTAAAACAGCTCTTACCAGTGGCGAAGGACGCAACGTTATTAAAAGCGATAAGGGGCTTGCCTATACCGCACGCATTGAGTTTTTGCCCCTTGGTAAGTTTACCGATGGTGGCGATTATTTTGAAGGCGACCTTGCCCGCGAACCAAAACCGAAACTGAATTTCGGGGGAGTGGTACACTACAACCATTTGGCAGCCCGCACCGGTGGGCAGTTGGGAACTTATCTCTACGAACCCCGCAGCCTGTTCTCGGCCATGGGCGACCTGGTGTTTAAATACAAAGGCTTTGCTTTTGCCAGCGAGTATCTTTACCGCCAGGCCGATAACCCTAAAACCTACAATGCCGACAGCAGCAGCATGCGTTATGCCTATACCGGTATGGGAGTGAATACCCAGGCCAGCTATTGCTTTAAAAAAATGTTTGAAATAGCGGTGCGTCACTCCCTGCTTATTCCTTCGGTAAAAATACAGGACAAGGAGAAGATGAAAAGCGAATACGCTATCTGCCTTACTAAATACTTTATGAAACACAAACTGAAACTGCAAACCGACTTTACTTATCAGCGTCAGTTTGATATGGTAAAGCAAGCCAACCATCACAATAACATCGGCTGGCGTTTTCAAATTGAGTTAGGAATTTAAGTTGCTTTGAATGACAGTCCGCTTTTATACCTAATATATAACTGCGCTGTCATGCTGAGCGTAGCTTTGCGGATCGAAACATCTTGTATTTCATTAGAAACAAAATACAAGTTCCCTCACTTCGGAAACCTACGTTCGGGATGACAGTCGTTCTTTGGTTTGGGGAAACAAACGGATAGTCATTTTACTTCGGCTAGAAGAAACATCAGAAACAAAAAAGCCCTTCCGGTTTAACCGGAAGGGCTTTTTTAATGGCTGGCTGGCTTTACATACTGCTTGCTACTTTTCTCTTACTCGCCTAAAAACCGCTTAAGCACAAAGTAAAGCAAAGCACCAAGGCAACCCGAAACCGGTATAGTGAGCACCCATGCCCATATAATGCTGAAGGTAAGCCCCCACCGAACGGCAGAAATACGTTTGGTTAGTCCAACGCCAATAATAGAACCGGTAATAGTGTGTGTAGTGGATACCGGTATGCCCAGTCTTTCGGTAGCAAACAAAGTAATAGCCCCTGCTGTTTCGGCAGCTACTCCCTCAAACGGGGTGAGCTTGGTAATTTTGCTGCCCATGGTTTTTACAATTCTCCAGCCGCCCATCAGCGTACCTAAACCTATAGCGCTGTAACACGATACCACCACCCAGTGCGGTATGTCTTTTATTTTACCGTCTACCTGTATCACATGCATCCAGTCGGGAATGTTATTCGGGTCAATTCCCGCTTTGCTCACATATACAATAAGGGTTGCCGCAATAATTCCCATTACCTTTTGTGCATCGTTTCCTCCGTGCCCAATGCTGAACAAAGCCGAAGAAAGCAACTGAAGGCGCTTAAACCACCCGTTCATTTTAAAAGGGTTGGCCTTTTGGCAGGCCCAAAGTAGTATTACCGAAAGAAAATAGGATAACATTAAACCAATCAGCGGAGCCAACACAATAAAGGCAAGTGTTTTCAATACCTTGTCAAGATTAACCACACCAAAACCCGCATGGGCAATAGCCGCACCGGCAAAGCCGCCCATAAGGGTGTGTGAAGAACTGGAAGGGATACCCAGATACCAGGTCAACAGGTTCCAGAAAATAGCGGCAATAAGCCCCGCCATAATAACCGAGAGGGTAATAGATTCGGGCTTTACGGTTTTAGCAACGGTGTCGGCCACGTGAAACTCCGAAATCCAATACGCTACCACGTTAAAGAAGGCCGCCCATACCACCGCCTGAAAAGGGGTAAGCACCCGGGTAGAAACAATAGTAGCAATGGAATTAGCCGAATCGTGAAACCCGTTGATGAAGTCGAACACCAGTGCTAATACAATAACAACGACAAGAATTTCGAACATAATTTTGGTTTTGTAGTTCGCAGTTCGCAGTTCACAGCATTTACATTACTGTTAACCGTTAACCGTTAACCGTCAACTATGAATTTTTTACAATAATCGTTTCAATCACATTTGCCACATCTTCGCATTTGTCGGTAGCCGTTTCCATGTTCGATAAAATTTCCTTTAGCTTCAAAATCTTGATAGCATCTTTTTCGTTATCGAACAGTTCGGCAATGGCGGTGTCAAACACATCATCGGCATGGTTCTCTAAACTGTTGATGCGCACAATAGCTTCGCGTATACGAACGGCATTGTTCATGTCTTTCATATTCGAAACCGCTACGTGAATTTCTTTAGCCGAGTGCTCAATAATTTCGCACAGCTTTTTCATAGCCGGAGAAATGTCTTCAATCTTGTAAGTGTCCAAACGCTTGGCTGAACCGTGGATGTAATCCACAATATCATCAAGCGAAGAAGCGAGATACGAAATATCTTCGCGGTCGAACGGAGTAATAAAGTTAGTGCTTAGTTCAGTAAATATCTGGTGGGTTATTTCATCGCCCACATGTTCCAGGTCCGAAATTTTCTTTTGCAATTCCTGACGTTTCTCTAAGGGCGCATTTGCCATTTCAGAGAAGGTCTTCGAAATCTCTACCAGGTTTTCGGATGCCTGGGTAAAAAGTTTGAAGAAATTTTTATCCTTAGGAACGAGGAAAGAGAATATTTTACCTAAAGCCATAGTATTGTTTTTGTATTATATAATGGGGCGAAAGTATGTTTCAAATGTTAAGCGAACGTTAAGTTTTCGCACTTCGGTCTTACGTTAGCCTGACCGCTAAGCGGCTGTATATTCTCATTCCTCAATTAAATTTTAGTTTGGCACCGTAATTGGCTTCTTAACCAAAAATTAAAAGTTTATGCAAACCATTAAATCAATTGCCGTTTTGTTGTTCAGCACTATTATTTCATTAACCGGTTGCGGGCAAACGGCCACCACTCCCCCGCCAGCCAAAACCACTGCCACTGCAACTAAAGCAGCTACAACAGCAACCAAAGCCATTACAACTGCCACCAAAGCACCTTCAACTATCCCTGCTAAATCAACTGCTAAGAAAACTACCGCCACAAAAACACTTCAAAAGCCTGCTACGGCTAAAACCACTACGTCTACAACACAAACAACCACAATAAAAACACCGGCCAACACCGCTGTTCAAACCAAAATAGTTAACCCGGTGGTTATTCAGAAAACCGAACCCACCATTGTAATTCCTAAACCGGAAACGCAGACCCAGACACAAACACAAACCACCAAAGTACAAACCAACACCACCACTACTACCACTACCACCACACAAACCCAAACACAACCCCAAACCGGTGGAAAGATAAACACCGGAACCGGTGGTAATACTCCACAGCAAACCAATACCAATACCAACACCGGCACCGGTGGCAAGGTGATTAATGGCGGCACCGGAGGCAACACCATCATCAATACCATTACCGATGGCGATGCTACCAATGCTATTAAAGAAGCGCTGATGAAAGGCGTGCAGGTGGGGGTAGACAGAGTTTCGGTAACTGACGGATACTTTGGCAACAGCTTGATTAAGATTCCTTTCCCTGCGCAGGTTAAGCAGGTAGAATCTACCTTGCGCAGTGTGGGTATGGGCAGCCTTATTGACAATGCCGTTCTTTCTATGAACCGCGCTGCCGAGAGTGCCGCTAAACAGGCCGGCCCTATTTTCCTGAATGGAATTAAGCAAATGACAGTAACCGATGCGGTAAACATAGTAAGCAATCAGCAACCCGATGCAGCTACACAGTTTTTAAAGAGAACCACTACCGAGAGTTTGGTTTCTTCTTTTAAGCCGTCTATTAAAACAGCTTTAGATAAAACAATGGCCACCAAATACTGGGGCGACATTACCGGTTACTACAACAAAATCCCTTTCGTAAGCCCTATCAGCACCGACCTGCCCGACTATGTTACCCGTAAAGCCATTGACGGTTTGTTTTACATGGTAGCACAGGAAGAAGCAAAAATCCGCAAAGACCCTATGGGCGAAACCAGCAAGATTATTCAGGATGTGTTCAGCAAGGTGAAATTCTGATTAGTTGATGTGCTGGTTAGCAGATTAGCAAATGAATTCAATAGTGCCACGGTTCAGAGCCGTGGCACTGTTATTTAATTTCCGCATCTCTCTTACATTTGCGTTCCCAAAAATCATAGTATTCACTCAATCACAATAATCATAGTCAATGTTTGAAAATTTATCGGAACGAATTGAAGGGGCGTTTAAATCGCTCAAAGGACAAAGCAAACTCACCGAGCTTAACGTAGCGGACAGCATTAAAGAAGTGCGCAGGGCACTGGTGGATGCCGATGTGAATTATAAAATAGCCAAAGAGTTTACCGATAAGGTAAAGGACAAAGCCATGGGCCAAAACGTGCTTAATGCAGTTCAGCCCGGTCAGTTGATGGTGAAGGTAATGCACGAAGAGCTTACCCAACTCATGGGCGGCAAAGAAGCCGACTTCAACTTAAAGGGCAGCCCCGCAGTAATCCTCATTGCCGGATTGCAGGGCTCGGGTAAAACTACTTTCACGCATAAACTCGCTCATTGGCTCAAGACCAAAAAATTCAAGCGCCCGCTGATGGTGGCTGCCGATGTTTACCGCCCCGCTGCGGTTGACCAGTTGATTGTATTGGGAGGACAAATTGATATTCCCGTTTACAGCGAAAAGGAAAACAAGAACCCGGTGGAGATTGCGCTGAACGGAATTGCTCACGCCAAATCTTTAGGTCTCGATTTAGTCATTATAGATACTGCCGGCCGTTTGGCGGTAGATGAAGAAATGATGAAGGAGATTGCCGCTATCAAGGCAAAAACCAAGCCCGACCAGATTCTCTTTGTAGTAGATTCCATGACCGGTCAGGATGCTGTGAACACCGCCAAGGCGTTTAACGACCGCTTAGATTTTGATGGAGTAGTGCTTACTAAACTCGATGGCGATACCCGCGGTGGTGCGGCCCTCTCGGTTACTTACACGGTGGGCAAGCCCATCAAGTTTGTATCTACCGGTGAAAAAGTAGATACCCTCGATGTATTCTTCCCCGAGCGGATGGCTTCGCGTATCCTCGGCATGGGCGATATTGTTTCGTTTGTTGAAAAAGCGCAGGAGCAATACGATGAAAAGAAAGCCAAGGAACTGGAAGCAAAAATCCGCAAAAACCAGTTCGACTTTAACGACTTCCTCACCCAGCTTGCCCAGATAAAAAAGATGGGCAACGTAAAAGACCTCCTCGGCATGTTACCCGGTGTAGGCAAGCAGCTAAAAGACGTTGACATCAACAACGACTCCTTCAAAAAAGTAGAAGCCATCATCCTTTCCATGACACCCGCAGAGCGCGGCAACCCCGACCTGATGGACGGCAAGCGCAAACTACGCATAGCCAAAGGCAGCGGCAACACCATACAGGAAGTAAACGCCTTCCTCAAACAGTTCGAGCAAATGAAAACCATGATGAAGAGCATGCAGAAAATGAGCAGTGCCGGACGCATGATTAAGGGAATGCCGGGGAGGTGATGAGTTGATTAGCAGATGGAAAGCAAAAGACAATAAACTCAAAAAGCACAGGATAAGAAATACAAAGCCCATCGGTTAAACCGATGGGCTTTGTATTTGAGAGCAATAGATTTTTATAAAATTTGAGCAGAAAGGCAAAGGTTTCGCATGTTTCGACTGAAGCGAGACATGGAGCAGAGAGAAAAAGTAGAAAAATCGGAACTCATCTGAAGGAAGACGGAGCTCATCCGAAGCCTGACGGAACGCATCTGAAGCCTGACGGAGGTCGTCTGGAGGGTGACGGAGCTCATCCGGAGGGTGACGGAGCTCGTCTGGAGGCTGACGGAACGCATCTGGAGGGTGACGGAAAGGGTGAAATGGGTGAAAAGGGGCAGTTTTAACTCTTCTATTTTTTGGCCAAATCGGGCAAAGCACCCCGTAGTTTTTCCATCGGAAAACTTTTCCGGTGGAAAGGACGTGTTTTCCTTTGGTCAGGAAATGTTTTCCTAAGGAAAGGACGAGTTCTCCTTTGGTCGGGAAATGTTCTCAGTTGGTCAGGAAAAGTTCTCAGGTGATCAGGAAATCCATTCCCCGGAACCGTGGCGGGATGGCTTTAAGGTAGTTCGGGCTGAACTTTAACCCTCTAAACGGCAAATCCGGAAATACCTTCCTTCCCACATTATTATCGTGGGCTTGCCAATCCAAAACAACCTCATTTACACCACGGGTTTTCTTTCCTTTGCGCCCCGTTCATTTATGCGTCAATTCTGCCTTTTACTTTTAGCTTTTCACTTTTCACTTTTGATTTCAGCACAATGCATCAACGCCTTCCCTTACACCGAAGATTTTGAAGCCACCAACGGCAACTGGGTTAGCGGGGGCACCGGTAACGACTGGGCATGGGGCGGGGTGTCAAAGGCAGTGATAGCGCAGGCAGCCAGCGGAACCAACTGCTGGGTTACGGGCGGGCTGACCAACTCTTTCTATAACCTTGGCGAAAGCGCGTATGTGCAAAGCCCCTGTTTCGATTTCAGTGCGCTGCAAAGTCCTTACGTCACCTTCAATATTTATTGGGAAACCGAGCGCACGTACGATGGGACAACGTTTCAGTATTCGCTGAACGGGGGAACGACTTGGCAGAACGTGGGCAGCAATGGCGATGCGGTGGACTGCCTGAACGATAACTGGTTCAACACCGCCAGTGTTAATTACCTGAGCGGGCTTGCCGCACCGCGCAATGGCTGGGCGGGCAATGTGCAGGCTACCAGCGGAAGTTGCCAGGGTGGCGGAGGAAGCAACGGCTGGAGGCTGGCAAAACACTGTATGCCTTATCTGGCAGGTGAACCAGATGTGGTTTTCCGCTTTGCCTTTGGAGCAGGTACACAGTGCAACGATTTCGATGGCTTTGCTTTTGACGATGTAACCGTTGGCGAAGCACCGGCACCGGTGATAGATTTTACCTCTTCGTGCAGCGGCAGCACATTTTCGTTTACCGGCACAGCTACTTTGTGCCCCAATCAGTTCAGTTGGCTTTTTGGCGATGGAGGAACCGGAACCGGTTTGACGGTTTCGCATACCTACACCGGCACCGGTAACTACAACGTTACCTTTACCGCTGGCGGAAGCTGCTCGCTGCCGGTAAATGTGACTAAGCCCGTGCAAATACTCAGCGCCACGGCTGAAGCCGTGGCGGTTACCTGCCCGGGCGGCAGTGACGGCAAAGCATTTGTCACCGCCACCGGTGGCAGCAATTATACGTATGCGTGGAACACCTCACCGGTGCAAACCACCGACACGGCTCTTAATCTTACTGCCGGAACTTACACCGTAACCGTAAGCGAAGCGGGCTTTTGCAATGCCACGGCAAGTGCAGTGGTTTCTGTTTCAGGTATCTTGCTGCTTTTCGATACCAAAAATGTTTCCTGCTACGGCACCGGTGACGCTGAAATTTCGGTAACCGTAACCGGTGGCACTTTCCCTTATGCTTACGCGTGGTCGAATAACGCCACAGATACTTCCATTAGCCAATTGAGCGAAGGCGTTTATCTGCTCACCGTAACCGATGCCGCCAATTGCAGCGCGAGCGATTCGGTAACGGTTACCAAAGAAGTTTGCCCGAGTTATGTGCATTTCCCCACCGCCTTCTCTCCTAACGGTGACGGTGTCAACGATTTGTTCCGCGCCAAACCATCGGTTGATTTAAAGAAGTTTTCTATCCGCATCTACAACCGCTGGGGCGAGCCGGTGTTTGAATCGAACGACATTACCGAAAGCTGGGACGGGGTTTACAAAAGCATACCACAACCGCTTTCCACTTTCGTTTGGTTTTCCGAGTTCTCATTTGATAACGGAAGCAAACACACCCAGTCCGGGAATGTAACGCTGGTGAGATAAATACCACCCCTAAATCCCCTAAAGAGGACTTAAATACACCCCCAACCCCCTAAAGGGGCTTTAATACAAACAGCCCGGCAACATCTGCGGGTTGTTTGTATTTTGTATTGGCTGTTAAGCCCCCTTTAGGGGGTTGGGGGTGTTTTTTTTTGCTTGCCCTTCGGAAATCCGAAAAGAAGACAGGTTAAAACAGGCAGGAAGAAAATAGCCACCGTTGAAAGAGAGAAAACCAAATCAGACTTTTCGCTCTCTAAGAACTCGCACAAGTGGGTTCCCGCACCAAACTGCACACAGTAAAACCCGAGACAGAGTTTTAACCCTAAAATTCCGATGACGAGAAAGGCCACCGTATCCAGAAAAGGAAAGCGTTCCATGAGCTTTACAAAATAACCGGCCACCACACGCATGGTAATAATGCCTATAAACACACCCAGACAAACCAGATAAATATTGTCGGTAAATGCCACTGCGGCAAAAACATTATCGAGCGAAAACGTAAGGTCCATTAACTCCACCATCACCACCGTACTCCAGAACTGGCTTAATCCGAATATCTTTTTCGGGTGCTTTATCTCTTCGCTCAGTTCCTCCTTTTCTATATCAAGTATGTGTTCGTGCTTAAAAATTTCTTTATAAAAAAAGTGCAAGCACAGGTATATCAGGTAACCACCACCCACTAACTTCAGCCAGTTTATTTTTATCAGGATACTCGCAAACACCAGCGCTGTTCCGCGGAAAACATACGCCAGTATCAGCCCTATGCGCAAAGCGCGCTTCCGGTCTTTCTCCGGCAGGTCCATGACCATGGTGGCCAGCACCGCTGCGTTATCTACCGAGAGTAAACTTTCAATCAAAATCAGGTTAAGCACCACCAACAAAGCGGTCTTCGGGTCGGGCTGAATAAAGTGTGAAAAGAATTGCAATATAGAATCCACCGAACTGATTTTATTCGCGCAATAATAGTTTGTAATTCCGGAATATGGCAAAACAGTTCGATGCAGTTATCTACGATATGGATGGGTTAATAATAGACAGTGAACCATTCTGGCAACAGGTGGAAATAAAAGTGTTTTCCACAGTTGGCTTATACCTTACGGACAGAGATTGCGCGCAGTTAACAGGCTTCCGGTTCGATGAAGTGGTGGAACACTGGTGGCGCAAAAGCCCCTGGACCGGCAAAACCAAACAGCAGATTCACGATGAAGTGATAGACGAAATGGAAACCGCCATTACCCACTATGCCGAAGCCATGCCCGGTGTCCACGCCTCGCTCGATTACTTTAAAGATAAAAAGATGAAGATGGCGGTGGCTTCTTCATCGGCCATGCGGCTGATAAAAGCAACCGTTAAAAAACTGAAGATTGAAAGCTATTTCGATTTACTTGTCTCTGCCGAGCACGAAACCCACGGCAAGCCTCATCCCGGTGTGTTTATCCGCACGGCTGAAATGCTCAAGGTGCAACCGGACAGATGTGTAGTCATCGAAGATTCATTCAACGGATTGCTGGCAGCAAAGGCAGCACGCATGAAATGTATAGTGGTTCCTTACCCCGAAGATTTTAGCAACCCTAAACTGATAATTGCTGACCGGAAGGTAAAATCGTTGAACGAAATTACGGAGCTTGATTTTACAGCCTGAGAAAAGTAATCAGATCGGTGCTGCTTAACTCGGTGTAATCCAGTTCCCGCAGCATCGTCACCAACTGCCCGCGGTGGAAGGTTCCGTGATTGACTACGTGCATTACAATTCCTTCCACCGTAGTTTTGTATTCCTCTCCCCGGGTGTTTTTATAAGCGCAAACCGACTGGTAATACGCCTCCTCCTTATCCGAAATAAACGCATGAAAACTTTTCGAGCCATCAACCCAACCTTTCAGCGCATCTTCTCTTGTTCCGCCAAAGTTTTTCGATGGCCAGTCGCTTAGACTCTCCCCCTGTAATCTTCTCAGCCAGATAAACTCGGCATCCCAAATATGGAGCACCGTTTTACTAAGCGAAGGGAAACTGCTTTTCACCTCGGTGTCAAAAAGTTTTTCATCGGTCTTCGCAATAAATTCAGCTAATTTGCCGTTAGCCCAAACATTATACTGTAAATGTTGTTGAAGAGAATAGCTCATGGTATGGTTTGTGTAGGTTTTTTAACGAATTATGAAGAAGCAATCTAAAACGCAAAACACAAAGCGCAAAACGCAAAATGCAAACTTGGGTTTTGCCTCTATAGCTTCGCAGGACAACTTCGGTAAAACACTCATAACTCCGCATTCCTCGCCCATTTTTACTTCTTCTACTTACGTTTATGAAAGTGCCGAAAAAGCACAGAAGGTTTTCAGGGGCGAAGAAGAAGCCTTTATTTATTCGCGCTGGAGCCACCCGAATGCCGAACTGGTAGAAAAGAAACTGGAACAACTCGAAACCTTCGGATTGAATACAAAGGCAAAGGCACTGGTGTTCTCTTCCGGCATGTCGGCACTGGCGGCACTTTACCAGAGTGTATTAAAGCCCGGTGATAAAATTCTGGCACAGGGAAACATTTACGGAACTGCCGTTGATTATTTTAATCAGTATGAAGAGTCGTTCGGCATTGATGTCATCTTTGCCGACTTCAAAAACTTAAAGGAGTTAGAATCAATTCTAAAGGCTGAGAAAAAAGTAAAACTCATTTATACCGAAACTCCTTCTAACCCTACCTTAAACTGTTACGATTTAAAAGCGCTCAGTGCCCTTGGCAAAAAGTATAATGTAAAAGTTGCAGTGGACAACACCTTCGCTTCACCGTACTTACAGCAGCCTTTCAAACTTGGAGTTGATTTTATTATTCATTCTTCCACCAAATACCTGAACGGACATGGCACCGGTTTGAGCGGTTTCCTGCTTGGGCGCGATGTTGAGTTCATGAAAAAAGAAGTCTGGAAAATCCGCAAGCTGAACGGAACCATCTGCGCCCCGTTTGATGCATGGATGCTGAATGTGGGAATGAAAACTTTATCGCTGCGTATGGAACAGCACTGTGCCAATGCTTTAACGGTGGCAAAATTTCTTCAGTCGCATCCGGCTGTTTCAAAAGTAAATTACCTCGGTTTAAAAGAACACGCTGACCATACGCTGGCTAAAAAGCAAATGAAAAATTTTGGCGGGGTCCTCTCTTTCGAGTTAAAGAACGGATACAAAGCCGGTGAGAAACTGATGAAGAAGATTGCATTCTGTAAACTCACCGCCTCCCTTGGCACCATTGATACACTCATTCAGCATCCGGCAAGCATGAGCCATTCCTTTGTTCCGAAAGAACAAAGAGAAGAATACGGAATTACCGATGGGCTTGTCCGGTTAAGTGTGGGAATAGAAGATGTAAAGGATGTAATCAACGATTTAAAACAAGCATTACACAGTTAAGAATAGAACGCTGACTATTATTATTGCAATTATTTATGTTGATTCTTAAAATCATTTTAATCATGATAATAATGATAATCAGCGTTCTATTGGTTTCATAAAAACATATTGATGAAATTCGGAATTGCGATACACGGAGGAGCGGGCACTATTCTGCGCTCTTCCATGACAGAAGAAAAAGAAAAAGCATACACCGCTGCTTTACGTGAAGCACTGCATACCGGTTATGCTGTTCTGGAAAAAGGCGGAAGCTCGTTAGATGCGGTTGAAGCGGCCATTGTAAGTCTGGAAGATTGCCCGCTGTTTAATGCCGGTAAAGGTTCGGTGTTCAACAACAATGGCGGACATGAAATGGACGCCAGCATCATGAACGGCAAAGATTTAAGTGCCGGTGCGGTAAGCCTGATTAGGAACGTAAAGAATCCCATTTCGCTTTCGCGGGCTGTAATGGAAAAAAGCGAACATGTTTTCTTATGCGGAGAAGGAGCAGAAGAATTTGCAAGAACTTTGAATCTGAAATTTGAAGAGGAAGAATACTTCCGCGATGAGTTCAGGTATGCACAATGGTTAAAAGCAAAAGAAGCCGATGGTACTTTCCTCGACCACAACGTGCAAACGCAGAATGATAAAAAATTTGGAACAGTTGGTGCCGTTGCGTTGGATGAAAGCGGAAACTTAGCAGCCGGAACCTCCACCGGTGGCATGACGAACAAAAAATTCGGTCGTGTAGGTGATTCTCCCATTATAGGTGCCGGTACTTATGCCAACAATAAGACCTGTGCCATATCCTGCACCGGTCATGGAGAGTTATTCATCCGCACAGTAGTGGCTTACGACATTTCTGCCTTAATGGAATACAAGAACCTTTCGCTGCGCGAAGCCTGCGAAGAAGTGGTGATGAAAAAATTGGTGGCCATTAAAGGCGAAGGCGGACTGATTGCTATTGACAGAGAAGGAAACATTGAACTGCCTTTTAACTCAGAAGGAATGTACCGGGCTTTGAAAAGCAGTGATGGAAAAGAATTGATAGCTATTTACAAGTAGCCAGGCTGTTAAACTGCTTTAGCTTTTATTTCGGGATTAATCCGAAGCATAAACACTCTCCAGAAAGTCGCGCTCGTTGGCAGTAACCAGTTCAAGTATATCGAGTTTGGTCTGTTCATCTAAATGCAGGAAGAGGTCATGACCTTTGCGGATAATCTCCCTACCCAGTTCAATCGCCTCAATTTCGTTTTTGCTGTAAACGTCCTTCTTGGCATACATCCGCTGCAGCACATCGTCCATAATGCTGATGGTTTTACCCAGCAGGTCGGTGTTGACAAACGCATGAAAAAGCTCGCTCACCTCATTTATAAATTTTTCAAGCTGCGGCTTTGGAATGGAGCGCAGGCACACCTCAAACTGTTCATCGGTTATAGGAACAGTAAACTTTTTTTCCTTTGCTCCCAGCAGCAACGAATTTTCAAAATGCTTAGCCGAAGTATGCACCTCCAAAGCGTTCAACCCGCTTTTAACCGCCACCGGAAACTGAAATCCAAAGCGGAGAATTGCACTTCCTATGTTGCCAAGCAAATCGGCAATCCTGCCCGGATGAAGCACATAATTCTGCAACTCTTCAAAAGCCGAATCTAACTTTTCCCGCTGTGCCGGTTCCGGATACAGGCTTTCCAGAAAATACTTCTTCAGCGTGTCCACCACTTCTTTATTAATGCTATCCGGTAACTCAAAATTTTCTGCCACTGTTTTGTACTCATACCGCTTACCCACCACTTCACGGTATTTTTCAATCAGATGGTATCTCATCTCCATATCAGCCATACTGTTTTTCGCTTTTGCCGATGTTTTCTTTTTTGCAGCCATACAAAGTTCAATTTATTAAACCGTTATTCTTTTTGTTTTACAATGGTACCGGTTACCCTTTTGCAGAATATGTACCCGCAAATCTTCCAGCGAAATGGGCGAGCCGTCTTTGATGGTCTTGATATTGTTATATACAATATGCGAACCGTCAACTATCATTACCGCACCGCTGCCTATTACTTCCAGTTCATCTGTTTTGGTAATTATTACACCGGTATCCTCCCCAAGCCCAACGCCTGTAAGGGCAGGATGCAGCGCCACCATTTGCGCCAACCGGGTAAACCTTCCGCGTTTGTTTACGTGCGAATCAATAATTACATCGGCCACAAAACCCAGACCGGTGGCGTTTTTTACTTCGCCTTTTAAAAGCGAGTAAGCCGCATGTCCGTCACTTATCATCACATGGCTCATCGCCATGGCACCGGCACTGGTTCCGGCAATTACAAAGTTTTCGTGCTCATACCGGTTCTTCATAATTTTAAAAAACTCCGTGTCCGCAAACACCGAAATAATTTTGCTTTGGTTTCCCCCGCTGAACATAATCAACTGACAGGTCTTTAGCCGATCTATTACGTCTTCCTGCTCTGCTTCTTTCACTTTGCGTATGCGCATGTGGAACACCTTGGTGCAGCCGAGTTTGGTAAAAGCATTCAGGTAATTCCGCCAAACCTCACCGGGTATGGCCGAGGCGGTGGTCACCACTTCAATGTGTGCATGTTTGCCTCCGGCTTCGTCAACAATGCGCTTCAGCACACCCAGCTCCGTGTAATTGGGGTTGTTTTTATGAACAGCAAATAAATCTTTATCTGTCCCTTTATCTTCCGCTCCTCCTATGGCTATCAGCTTTCCTTTGGGTATCATTCCGTTTTATAGTAACCCGAAAATGAATAAACGGAGATGATTGCAAAAAGTTTTTTTCAACAACAAAAGCATTTGGCTTGCCTGCCGTAGCTTTAGCGGAGGTAGGGCGCGTCCCCTTCGGCTGCCGTAGCCACGCGAAGGCAGCGCAACGTCAGCCTCGGGTCGGGCTGTCACTGCAAGTCCTCACAATTTTTTATGTCATGCTGAGCGGAGTCGAAGCATCATAAAAAATTATTGCGGGCTTTCCGTTTCCCTCGCGCAAACAGCCGAATACAAGATGCCTCTCTCGGCTAAGCCGAGACGGCATGACAAAACTCGCACACTTTGTCATTCCGAACGAAGGCTTTGCGAGTGAACTTCAATTAAGTGTGTAGCAAATTTAAAACGGCAGACCTTCGGACAGACAGCAGGGCAGCAGCTAACAAGGATAGCCGTTGCGCAACCTGTGATTAAAAACACATTTACAAAAGTAAAACCGACCTATTAAGTCGGTTTTGTTTTTTAGTGCAGTAGGAGGTAGGGGTGTTGTGGTGCGTTTAAAAACAAAAAGCAAAGCTTTTTCAAGCCTTTTTCCACTTCCTTCGGAAGTTGGAGTGCCACCGGTATCACTTTTACTGTTTTGGGCTTAAACTTCATGAGTTTTTTGAGGTTAATCAAACTAATGTTTTGCTTATGTAATTGTGGATAGTAAATTCACAGTCTGACGTTAGCGGCAACTTTTTCAGCACGTTTTGTCCATCAGTTTACAGTTCCTGCTATGCGAAAATTTAAGATACCCGGCAAAGCCGTTTGGCTATCCATCGCAAAAGCAAAAGAGAAGCAAAGCCACGCAAAAGCCAACGCACTTTTGCTTCACATTTGCCTTGCCCCACGCACAAAGACTGTTTTTTGTAAAATATTGACCGAGTAAAAATTTACCTTTGACAATCACACATAAAAACAACAACTGACAGATACATGATTACAGTAATAATTCCGACCCTTAATGAAGAAGAGAACATAGCCGGTGTAGTGAACTTTTCAAAGGGACAACCACATGTAACCGAGGTTATTGTGGTGGACGACAAATCGTTTGACAAGACAGTTACTATTGCACAGGAACACGGAGCAAAAGTGATTACCAGCACCAAACTTGGCAAAGGTGCATCAATGAAAGACGGGATTCTTTGTGCCACTAACGACATCATCGCTTTTCTTGACGGAGACATTGACCCTTACCCGCATTACACCATTAAACTGCTTACTGATCCTATTTTGCATGGTGAAGTTGACTTTGTAAAATCATCTTTCAGCCGAAATGCAGGTAGGGTTACAGAACTTGCCGCCAAACCATTGCTGAGTATTTTCTTTCCCGAACTTCTCAGGTTCAGTCAACCGCTTAGCGGAATGATTGCAGGTAAAAAATCGCTGTTTAAGCAATTGAATTTTCGTGACGATTATGGAGTGGACATAGGTATCCTCATAGACATGCACCTGATGAATGTGCGAATGAAAGAGGTAGAAATTGGCTACATAGAAAACAAAAGTAAACCCTGGCAGGCACTTGGTAAAATGAGTAAAGAAGTTGCTCAGACAATTATTATGAAAGCAGCTTCTTCAAAAAATCCTCATTACAATTTTGAAGAACTTGGGGTGCTAAACGAAATCCGTTCGCAAATGGAATTTGCATTAGACGACCAACTCAGCACACTCAGCAAGTTAGTAGTGTTCGATATGGACAACACACTCTTAAAAGGTCGCTTCATTGACACCTGTGCCGAAAAATTCAACTTCAAAAAGGAGTTGATGAATATTCGTTCTGCTGAAACGGATGTTATCATTCTAACCAAAAGAATTGCCACACTTCTGAAAGGAAAAGCGATTAGTGAACTGATAGAAATTGCCGATAGTATTTCAATAATAGAAGGAACGAAAGAAATTATTGCTCAACTTAAAAAACGGGGCTACATAGTTGGAATTATTTCTGATAGTTACGACTGCATTACCAACCACATCAAAAACAAATTAGGAATGGATTTTTCACTTTCTAATGAACTTGAATTTTCAAAAAGTATTTGCACAGGCGAAGTAAAAATCCCTTCTTTTCTTTTCAGTAATGCAAAAAGCTTGTGTAAGCATTCACTTTGTAAAACCAATGCACTATTAAGCATACTTGAAAAATATAGTATTCAAAAAGAAAACTGTATTGCTATAGGCGACAGCATGAACGACCTTTGTATGATTAAGGAAGCAGGGCTTGGAATTGCATTTTGTTCAAAAGACGAACTGCTAAATCACCATGCTGACATAATACTAAATGAACAAAGTTTTTCTGAACTGCTCAATTTGACTAAGTAAATTATGACCATCACAATCATTATCACCATCTGTTTACTACTTCTGTTGGCATATATCTTTGACATTAGTTCGCCACTAACAAAAATACCTTCTGTTATTCTGCTGTTGCTTTTAGGTTGGTTAGTAAAGCAAACAACTAACTTCTTTCTATTATACATTCCTGACCTAAATCCCTTATTGCCAATATTCGGAACCATTGGTTTAATTCTTATTGTGTTAGAAGGCTCCTTAGAACTTGAACTTAACAAATCAAAACTCCCGGTAATTAAAAAATCATTACTCAATGCACTCATTCCAATGTTCGCACTGGCATTTCTTTTTGCATTTGCGTTTCAATACTTCGGGCAGGTATCCTATAAAACAGCTTTAGTAAATGCTATTCCATTTTGTGTTATCAGCAGTGCTATTGCAATACCAAGCGTTAGAAATCTTTCTGCCTATCACAAAGAATTTACTATTTACGAAAGCAGCTTTTCAGATATTTTTGGCGTTCTGTTTTTCAATTTCGTTGCACTTAACGAAGTTATCAATGCTCAATCATTCGGAAACTTTGCTTTAGATTTACTGCTTATCATTGTTATTTCATTTGTTGCTGTTTTAGGACTTTCGTTTTTATTAAGTCGTATTAGGCATCACATCACTTTTACTCCCATTATTTTAATGGTCATTCTCATATACGCAGTTTCTAAAGTATATCATTTACCAGGCTTAATTTTCATTCTTGTATTTGGTTTATTTCTTGGCAACATTAACGAGCTGAAACGGTTTAACTGGTTTGAAAAACTAAGACCCGAAAAGTTAGACAAAGAAGTAAAGAAGTTCAAGGAGATTACCGCAGAGGCAACTTTTCTGATTCGCGCATTATTTTTTATGCTGTTTGGTTTCCTGATGGAAGCAAAAGAAATTTTCAATCCTGAAACTATTCCCTGGGCAGCCGCCATCGTTTTTTCAATCATTATTGTTAGATGGTTGGCACTAAAAATTTCTAAGCTATCCGCATCACCACTTTTGTTTATTGCCCCAAGAGGGCTAATCACCATTCTGCTTTTCTTAGCCATTTTGCCCGAACAAAACATATTAATCGTAAACAAATCTCTTATCATACAAACCATTTTACTTTCGGTTCTTGTAATGATGTTTGGTTTGGTGGCAAGCAAGAAAACAGATACCTCAATAGTTCATGAGGCACACTAAATATTTCGTCAGTTTTGTGTAAGTAGATAATTGCGCTGCTTTACTACCCCGCTTACTTTTTAAATGTTATGAGAGTGCCCCTTGGTTAAGCCCGTTGCCGGGCAACGCTCACGCCATTTTATACAACAACACAATATTCAAAACATAAATTAGGAAGATAAGCAAGGCATCCCATGCCAGCAGGTATCTCTTTTCTGTAGTGCGGTAGGTAAGACCTATTATTGCAATAGCCGACATCAGTATAACAGAAAAAACAGAAACCATGTTGACCTCCGAAGCATCTTTTAGCAGATGCCCTTTGGTGTAAAACAGGTCATCAATAAACAGGATAAACACATTAAAAATGTTGCTGCCTAATAAATTGCCAACCGATAAATCAACAGAACCCATCCGCACCGCTGCCAGGGAAACAGCAATTTCAGGCAGAGAGGTAGATGCTGCCAAAAATAAAGTTCCTACAAAAGATTTTCCCAATCCTGTTTGCTCGGCAATCTTCTCGGCAAAGTGGGGCAAAAATAAAGCAGCAGCAATAATGATGGCGGCATAAAGCACATACCACGCAACTACGCTTTTTAATTCCACAGCCGGTGCATCCTGGTCGTCACCTGCCACGGTTTCCGTTTGTGTTTTTTTGCCGTATTGATAAATTATTTTGACTGCAGCCAGATAAATAATCATAAATGATACACTGGTAAGTCCAATACTTGGCGTTATCACTAAATCGTTGGGAAAGTATATCCCTACGCCTGCCATAGCAACCAAAATTAGCCCAAGGGCTGCTGCCAGCACATGACTTTGTGAAGCATAACCGAACAGGGGTCTGTTTTTAGGTGTAAACGCATCCATCAGTGCCAGTATACCCAGGTTAAATGCACAACTCCCTAAAATATCGCCCACCGCAAGGTCAGCGGACTGAACTATGGCAGATGAACTTATACCTACCATTAGTTCGGGCAGGGAAGTAACGCTTGCCATAAGTATAAGCCCTATCCATGCTTTGCCCAGTCCGGTAAGTTCGGCAATTAAATCACCGTAATGCGCAAGTTTTTTACCAGCCAGAAAAATAACCACAGCGCAAAACAAAAAGCCGAAAAAGTTCAACATGATTTAGTTTGTTTATTAAAAAGCTAAATTATCAAATACAGGTTTTGCAGCAGCATTCAGGTATTTATGAATTCGTACAACACTAAAACCATAATGACAGAAACAGAAAACGGGAACTGAGTTTCTCAGTCCCCGTGTCAATTATTACCTAACTTGAAATGAAAACAATTATACAAAATATATCCATCCCGCTGTCCGTAGTTTGAAGCAAAGCTTGCGCCAAGCAACTACGGACTTTAATGCCCACCCCCGCTGTCCGTAGTTTGAAGCAAAGCTTGCGCCAAGCAACTACGGACTTTAAT
>CAZBPG010000020.1:0-49480 GCA_964493695.1 uncultured Chitinophaga sp.
TACTCAACAACATTCACGTAAGTTGACTAAAATTTTGTCCGAAGTATTATTTAAAAAAGGAACAAGAAGAATTAGGTTTCACTTCTACAAACACAAAAGGAAAATTATCTGACAACTAAAAAGAAATTGCTTCGGTCGCATAGCCTCCCTCGCAATGACGTAACAACCAAAAATAAAACCCGCCTGAAAGGGCGGGTTTTATTTTCATTCCATCATCAACCGGACACTATCACCAACTCACTGTATTTACTGCCCCTGCCACTGCCACTCCTCTCTTTTTGCCTTTTGCCCTTTGGGTTTTGCTCTTTGCTCTTTGCTTTTCCCCGCCACTGCCACTACCCACTGCTACTCCCTCTCCATCATCCAATGCTTAAAACTCCTCACCCCCTTCCTCACCCTCACCGCCACCACCAACCCGGCATACCCCTCCAACCCGACACTTACCCGGTAAACCCCGGCACTCAAACCCTCAAACACACCCTTGCCCTGCTCATCCGTAACACAACTCATCGCCACACCGCCCTTCGGTTGTATCACCACACGCGCACCGGTTAACGGATAATTAGTTCCACTCTCCTTCACATCAAACTTCAACCGCGCAACATTTCTGGGCGTCACCAGCTCCAGCACCCGGCTAAAAATAAACTGCTCCCGCTTCGCCTCATTCTCTCTGAAAATAAAACGCCCGTCACCGCAAATACTCATCACCGTTTTATACAACGCATTATTCGCCTTCACCTTTTCCTGCGTTCCCTGCAGCGTATTCACCCGCATATGCTCAAACGTCACCACCCTTGTCGACAAACTGCTTCCCTCCGTAATAAACTCCGCCTCAAAACCCGCTGGCATATTATCATTCGCCAGCAGCGCGGCCCGGTTACCGGCAATAAACTGGGCCCCGTGGCGCATACTCGCAATCACTTTCTCCCAATCCTTTTGCAGCACCAACCGGTAATCATTAAAACCTGCCTCCTTCAAACGCACACGTTGTATATCCTTATCCTTAAACGCCTCTTTAATATAAAGCCGAAGCGCCTGCAACTTCTTAACACACTGCTTGTGCCGGCTTATCAGATTAATCCGCGGCACCTGATGCTTCACCGCCCGTTGCTTCTCACCCGCCATAGCCCTGGCCGCCTTAATCTCCTCCTCAACCGCATCCGCAAAACCGGCAGTGTACTTTGCCTTAAGTCCGGCAAATGTAGCAAGCTCCTCTCTTAAGCTCATTACCACAATTCCGCAAACCTCATACAACTCCTCTTCCGAACACTTGTAACTTGCTTTCATAATCCTGAAATTTATTTCACTAAATAATTCCCTGTTTTCACGCTAAACTCGCAAAGGACACAACTGTTAACTTCTTCTAATTGCGTTCTTTGCGGGCTGTTACTCTGAGTTCTTTGCGTTTAAGGCTGTTCTGTATCTTTACTAACACTCCTTTTCACAAACCACCTTGAAAAGCACTAAAACCAATCATTTTAAGCCATTTTTCAACAAAAAAATTCAGATAATCAAAATTGAAGATAGTAAAATCAATTACTCTGCACAATTATTTAATTACTCTTTATTGTAAATTAACTACTCTTTATAGAATAGTTAATACTCTAAAAATAGCACTATATACTCTTAAACAAAAATATATTACTCTTTTTATTGAAGCAAATACTCTTTAATAGTTACTATTTACTCTTGAATAAAAATTAATTACAGCGTTATGAAATTTCATAACGCTCTCGGTAATATTGATTACTCTGTAGCCATAAACAATATCTCAGGGCACATAATTACCATTAAATGCAACTTCTCCGTACTCGTATTTATGTATTTGGCTGTTCAAGTCCCCTTTTGTTTCATCCCGCTTGCGGGAAGGGGATTTAGGGGTTTGTATCCGGCTGTTTAAGTCCCCTTTAGGGGATTAGGGGTTTATCATCTTCAAAAACTCCTCTTCTGTGAGCACAGTAATCGAAGGAATTTTCTTGGCCTTGGCCAACTTGCTGCCGGCATCTTCGCCCACTACTAAATAGTTGAGGTTAGCGGTAACACCGCTGAGGAGCTTACCCCCGTTTTCTTCCACCAGTTGCTTGGCGCGGTCGCGGGTAAACTGCTGCAGCGAACCGGTGAAGAGAAAAGTGCGGCCTTCGAGCTTATTGTTTTTGGTGCGCGCATCTTCGGGACGGTTCTCGGTGTTTACCCCAAAGCGCTTCAGTTCGTGCAGTAAATGAATATTGCTTTTGTTTTGAAAGAAATCGAAAATGCTCTGCGCCACTTTCGGTCCAATGCCTTCAATGTTCGTCAAATCTTCCACGCTCATCTCTGCCAAATCAAAAATAGTTTGAATGTGCTGCGACAAATCTTTAGAAGTAGTCACCCCCACATGCCGTATGCCCAGCGCATTCAGCAACCTCCACAGCGGCCGGTTTTTAGAATCTTCAATTCCCTCGCGCAGGTTCGCTACCGATTTTTCTTTCCATCCTTCCAAGCCGAGAATATCTCCGTAAGGTAAGCGGTAAAGGTCTTCGATGGCTTTAATGTAACCCCGCTGAATAAATTCAATCACCGTTTCGCGCCCGCAGCCGTCAATATCCATAGCATCTTTGCTTACAAAGTGAATGGCGCGCTCTTCGGTTTGCGCGGGACAGTCCACATTGTCGCAGCGCCACACGGCTTCTTCCTCGGGCTTTACCAAAGGCGAATTGCACGAAGGGCACTGCCGGGGAAAATCAATCTTCTTTTCATGACCGGTGCGCAAATCGGGCACTACGCCAACTATGTAAGGAATAACCTCACCGGCACGCTCTACAATCACGGTGTCGTTCAGGTGAATGTCTTTTTCGAGAATAAAATCTTCGTTGTGCAGCGAAATGGAAGAAATGGTAACACCTGCCAGCGGCACCGGTTCAATTTTCGCCACCGGTGTAACGGCACCGGTGCGCCCCACCTGAAACTCTACCTTCAGCAATTTGCTGTGCGCCTGCCTGGCGGCAAACTTAAAGGCAATAGCCCAACGCGGATGATGCGTGGTGCTGCCGCACTGCTGTTGTTGTTTGAGCGAGTTGACCTTCACCACCATGCCATCGGTATCTATATTAAAGGTATGTCGTTTGGCATCCCAGGTTTTGATAAAGTCGTGCACTTCCGCAATGTTGTGGCACACTTTCATTTCGTGCACCGGTGTTTTAAACCCGCACTGATACAATATCTCGATGCAGTGAAAATGCGATTCAAGCTTACCGGTTAAGAGGTTCGCTCCGTTTTTATCTTCTGCAAAGCTGATGTGGTAAAGTATGGCTTCAAGATTCCGCGCCCGCGATTCGTTGGGGTCTTTGGTGCGCAAAGAACCGGAGGCGGTGTTTCGCGCATTCTGAAAAATCTTTTCGCCACGCGCTTTGCGGTCTTCGTTCATCTTTTCAAACACCGGCCGCTGAATAATCACCTCTCCGCGTATTTCAATTTTATGAATACCGAACTTAGAAAAAGCCGCCCGCAGAGGAATAGAAGCCAGCGCTTTGGCATTGTTGGTAATGTCCTCGCCCATTGCACCATCGCCCCGCGTAGCAGCACGAACGAGCAAATCGTTTTCGTAAACCAGTGCAATACTGCTGCCGTCAAACTTCGGCTCTATACAGTATTCTACTTCCGTCCGGTTGGTCAGTTTTTTTACACTGGTATCAAAATCGTTCAGGTCTTCGGCATTGTAACTGTTATCGAGCGAAAGCATCGAAACCAAATGCGAAACCGATTCGAATTCATCGGTCAAACCTCGGGCAATGCGTTGGGTGGGAGAGTCGGAGGTAACCAGTGCAGGGTTTTCTGCTTCCAGCTTTTTAAGTTCTGCAAATAGCTTATCGTAATCGTAATCGGTAACCACCGGTTCGCTTAAAACATAGTAGCGCCAGTCGTGGTAGTTGATGACTTCGCGGAGGGCTTCGGCTTTTTCTTTGTCAGCAAGGCCGGCATCTCCTTTTACAAGTTGTTGGGTAACAGCATTAAGATGCGCCTGTTGTTCTTTGGAATACATGAATCACATTTTTAAAACAACACCCCCACCCGTAAACTCATAAAGCGCATTACGTTCGGTTCTTTCTTTACATCGTGGTCGAAGAGGTTATTGATAAAACCATTGTGATAAAAAACGCCAACAAGCAAAGAAGTTTTGGCATCGAAGGCATATTCGAAACCGGCACCGGCACCTAAGCGCACATCAATAAAGTTGGCCCAGAAACCGGGAAGCGCTTTCGACACATCGTTCTTTTGTTTCAGGATGTTTTCTTTTTCAATCAGGATGTTTCCTCCGCCATCCATAGGAACGGAGTCGCTGTAATTAGCGCGGGCACTCACGGTAATGTTTAAGGTAACACCAACCTGTCCCCATACATTAAACTTGCCTCCTTTAATAGGATTTGTTTTCAGCTTTAAGTAGGCAGGAATTTCGAGATAGTGAAAGCTGTATTTCTCGTTGATGCTGCGCACAGAAATTCCCGCTGTATCGTTTTCGAATTTATCGCGACCGGCAATATTACAGCCATCGTAAGCACCGCCTATACCGGTGGCCAGTCCGTAGTTTTTTGCAAACCAGTACTCGAGTAAGAAACCATAATTGGTTCCGAAACGCGGTTTGCCTTTCAGCAAATCTTTTCCAAACGGTTTTGACCAGGCAATACCGGGCGATACATGAAGACCGATGCGGACTTTATCGTTAATTGAAAAACCCTGCAGAAAAAGAGAAAGAAGAATAACAAGAGTGGAAATTCGTTTGAACATATAATCACTTTTATGTGGAAGCAATTTCGATTTTTGCACAATATGAAAAAAATAATTTTCCTATTGGTGTTGTTTTCACTATCCGGTTGCGACAGTTGCAACAAAACCAAAAGTAGAGAAAAACCCGATGTGGCGGATATTAAGATAGCGGTTCAGATGGAGCGGTTTGATAAAGACTTATTTGAGCTGGCAAAAACAAATTTCGATGAACAGGCTATGAGCGCGATGCGCAACAAATACGGCTCGTTCTTCGATTTTTATATCGCCCAGTTTGTCATCGGCCCGCGCCCACCGGGCGATACCGCGAACATAGAAAAGGAAGCGCTTCAAAGGTTTCTTACCGATGCCTACATCAACCGGATTCAGAATGCCGTCAATTCACATTTCGAAAACACAAAAGACATTGATGAGGAGCTGACGCAATCGCTTAAATACTTCAAACATTATTTCCCTGAGGCTACGGTTCCCAAGGTCATAGGGATAAATTCCGGTTTTTCTATCGGTGCATTTACTTATGAGAAAGAGATTCTCGGTGTTGGCTTAGATCAATACCTCGGTCCCGGCTTTTCTGATTACGACAGTGCCGGTGTGTTTCAGTATCTGCAACACAAGATGCGAAGGGAATACATTGCGCGAAATTCTATGGAGGTGCTTTACAATTTTTATTTCGGCACCGAAGAGTTATCGCACGGCAAAACTTTGATTGAGGCTATGGTAGATAAAGGAAAGAAAATGTATTTCCTATCGTATGTGCTGCCGGATGCACCGGACAGTATGATTACAGGGTTCACTCAAAAGCAAACTACCTGGTGCGAAGAGAGCGAAGTGGATATCTGGAAATTCATGAATGACAAGGACATGTTATACAAAGACAATTACATGGATCAGAAGAAATATCTGGATGAAGGTCCGGGCATAACCGGTATGCCGGCAGAAGCTCCGGGAAACATAGGCAGCTGGGTGGGCTTGCAGATAGTGCGGAAGTTTATGAAAGAAACCGGCCAGAAGATTTCACTGCACGATTTGCTGTTAAAGTATGATGCCAAGACTATTCTGGCAAAGGCAAAATACCGCCCTGCAAAATCTGTTTTCTGATAAGGGCAAAATCCTATATTTGACGAAAATCAATCCTCTGTTTAATGTTAGATGCTAAAGGCAAAGAGCAATGGTATGACAAACTGATACGGATACTTAATTCCACAGTTTGCTTCTGTCTGGCATACGTAACCATCATTTTTGGCGGCTTTTTCACTATGGCGCTGATGGGCAAGTTCTTTAAGTTCGATGCCAACATTTATTATTTCGGGATACGCTTTTTACTGAACGGGCACAAATGGTCGAAGCTCAAGGTATCGTTTATCTACAGCACGTATCCTCTTTTCGCGTTGTTGTTCGGGTTGTTGATGCTTTACATATTTGACAGAGTAAAACGGAAACCGGCATTGCTGAATGTCTTTTTAGTTTGGTGCTTTGTGATAGGCACTTCTTTTTTTACCGCGCAGGGCCTGATAGCTTCCCTGGGGGCAAATGAATTTAATTCTCCTTTCTACCAGAATTTTGCTGTTGTTTTTGCCTGGTGGTTTTTACCCGTGCCGTTTGTATACGCCACAAACATCTTTTTTGCGGCTTTGCTTTTGTACTTCTCGATTAACTACCCCAAATTTTTTCTCAGTTTTTCTTATTCCTTTTCGAAGGTGAATAAGGCTTCAAGGCGCAGACGATATTTTCTGGAAACTGCGGTTGTGCCTTTTATTCTGGGGGCTATAGCCACAACAGCCATCACTTTTCCGATGAATATTTTCATTCATTCCATTTATCTGATGGTGATAGGCATTTCGCTTTTGGTAAGTTGGGTGGCTCTGTTTTATCTGGAGATTCTTAAGGACGATGTTTTGAAGTATAAGGTGCTCCAGAAATTCGGCTTTTTAATGCTTGTTGTGTTAGCAGCAGTAGTGGGCATTATCAAACTTTCCTGGCGCGGAATTTTCTTTTAACAACGCGTCATGAGTACGCCCGTCCCCAAAACCTCCGGCAATCAAAAGTATCTTGGCGTTGGTGTTTTTGTTATCAAAGTACTTGCTGTTTACTTAATCTGGAAGATTCTGTTTTTTTTCTTTAATCAGGAAGGAACCCGACTGAATGCCGCCTGGATAATTTTTACAGATTGGTTTGCGTATAAAACCATTCAGCCGGCTGCGCTGATACTTCAAAAACTTTTTGGTTACTCTTTGGCATACAATCACCGGAATATCATCATTGCCAATACACCCGGCCTGTATCTTGCCAATCATTGTCTGGGCGTTTCGGTCTGTGTTATTTTTTCGGGATTTATACTGGCCTACAAAGGCAGATGGATGTATAAACTGTGGTACATACCCGTTGGTGTTTTTTGCATTTACGCCATCAATGTAGTCCGCCTGGTTGGATTGGGTGTTGTGCAGGAGTGCTGTTATGAGTATTTTTTTGAACTGGCACACACCCGTGTTTATTTACTTATGAGCTATGGTATGTTCTTTCTGCTGATTGTGTTGTGGATGAATTACCTTTCAAAGAAGTAACTATTCCGAATTCCTCAGTTTTTCAATCATTGCATCGCTCGCCCAGTTTTCCTCTCCTGTTTTTTTGAAAACAGTTTCACCTTTCCCGTTCAACAGATAAGAAGTCGGCACTGTTACAATTTTCAAATCAGGCAACTTCTTTTCAGAATGAAGGATAGTCAGGCGCGTGCCGTAGGTTTGTTCAAAGCGTTTTAAAACAGATACCGGTTCATCGCTTATCAAAAAGAAATGAACGGGTTCGTTTCTGAGTGCTTCCTGTGCTGCCTCCAACGAAGGTAATTCGCGGATACAGGGGCCGCACCAGGTGGCGAAAAAGTTAAGGAAAACTTTTTCGCCCTTAAAAGCAACCGGTGAAACTTTCAGTCCGGTTAATGTTTTAAGCTCAAGCGATTCGAATTGTAATTTTGGAGCAATGCGGTATTTGTTATAGAAAAAACCGGCAACAAGAATTGCTATTGCAATTCCTGCAATGAGGATAGGTCTGTTTTTCATGCCGGTTTAAAACGGTTTTTATAATCCACCGCGCTTTGACGGATTACTTCCAAAGCTTCTTCCCGTCCATATACAGCCGCAATCTCTACTTTGCGTTTTTCAGTTGAACCGGGCAAATCTTTGTAGGTAAGAAAGTAGTGCTTTAAACGATTTACTATTGATTCATTCAATTCGCTGATGTCTTTTACTTTTCCATAAACCGCATCGTCTTTCATCACCGCAATTATTTTGTCGTCCGCTTCGTTTTTGTCAATCATACGAAAACCACCAATCGGAATTGCCTGCACTAAAACCCCTCCGTTCTGAATGTTTTTTTCTTCCAGCACTAAAATGTCCATCGGGTCCTGGTCGCCCATAATATTTTGTTTGCCGGTTTTTGACATGCAGAATTTCCCTACTTCCACATCGCAGAGTGTTTGAGGAATGAAACCATAAAGTGCAGGAACAACATTCGAAAACAGTTGCGGCCTGTCCACTTTCAGCCAGCCGCTTGCTTTATCAATTTCATACTTCACGGTGTCCGCAGGAACAATTTCAATAAATGCAGTCAGTACATCCGGAAAATTTTCTCCGTAAGAAACACCGTGCCAGGGGTGAGATTTAAAAAGGTGTTGCATGTTGTATTTACATTTAAGTCCCCTTCTTTAGAGAGAATTCAGGTGAGGCGTTTACCATCCTCCGCTGGAACCGCCACCACTGAAGCCCCCACCACCAAAGCCCCCGAAACCGCCTCCGCCCCCACCTCCACTTCCGAAACCTCCACCGCTAAAGCCCCCGAAACCTCCACCCCAGGTGTTAAGCCCTCTGCGGCTGTAGGTAGTTCCTCCACCACGGTTTTTAAAGATGAGGGGAAGAATAAAAAATATAATGAAGATGATTAGGATGATAACCCAAACCGGTATGTCTTTCTCACGTCTATCCCGTTTATCGGAATACAAACCGGACAGGCGCGCTATCATTTCATCGGTGGCTTCATCAAAGCCCGCATAAAAATTTCCCTGTTTGAAATTAGGGATGAGTGTATTTTTGATAATCCGGTCGCAGATAATGGAGCCGAGTTTTTCCTCTACACCGTAACCGGTGCGGATAGTTACTTTGCGCTCCTTCTTCGCCATTAAAATCATTACACCGTTGTGATTCTCCTTTGAACCAACCCCCCATTTCTCTCCCAATTCGGCAGCATAGCTTCCCACTTCTGCACCTTCCAGGCTTTCGATAATTACAATAGCTATTTGAGTAGATGTGGAGTCATCAAAAGCAACAAGCTTTTGCTCCAGAGCCTGCTGTTCTGATGAAGAAAGCACCTCTGCAAAATCGTTTACTAAACGGGGAGGATTTGGCTGAGTAGGAAAATTTTGAGCAAATATTAAGCTCAAAGACAAAAAACCAAAGACCAAAGTGAATACAACTTTGAGCTTTGAGTTTTGGGCTTTAAACTTTGCTTTACCCTTCGCTAATCTCATTCGTCAACTCGTTTTTGTCGTTTGCCTGCAAAGGGAAATATTGTTTAAGATGGAATCCTGTTTCCTTAACAGCAAACAGAATTCCTTCTAAAAATTCATGTTGTTTAAAGTGTCCGCTCATTACTTCTTTTATGCCATCCCAAAAATTAGCGGGCACTACTTCATTAATTCCTTTATCGCCTATAATGGCAAATTTGTGGTCTTCATAAGCGAGGTAAATAAGTGCTCCGTTCTGGTGAGCCGTTTCGTTCATCTTTAACTGAAAAAAAACTTCGGTCGCCCTTTCCAACACATTTTCGTTTTTGCATTTTGCTTCTACATGCAAACGGATTTCACCACTCGTCATATCTTCGGCATCAGCAATTGCCTGAACAATTGCCTTGCGCTGGTCCTCAGTAAAAAACTGTTTTTGAAAAAGCACGGATGATGTGTGTTAATGTGTTAAAGTGTTGAGGTGCGAAAGTTTAAAGGCCATCTGGTAATCTTAAAACTTTCGCACTTACAACTATGTTTTAGAACTTAACCTTAGGAGCATTTTCTGTCCCTGCATCGGCTTTGAAATATCCTTTAGGAGTAAAGCCGAACAACTTAGCTGTAATAACTGCCGGGAAGGTAGCTGTATTAGCGTTGTAATCGCGCACAATGTCGTTAAACTTTTTGCGCTCGAACGCAATTTTGTCTTCGGTACTGGCTAACTCTACGCGCAGTTCAGAATAACCTTTTACGGCCTGCAGTTCAGGATAGGCCTCCACTGTAGCCAGTAAGCGCGATAAACTACCGGTCAATTGATTTTGAGCCGCCTGATATTTGGCAATGTCTTCTTCTGAAAGGTTGCTTGGGTCTAACTTAATACTGGTAGCCGATGCGCGCGCCTGTATCACACTTTCCAATGTTTCCGATTCGTATTTGCCACCGGCTTTTACTGTTTCTACCAGATTGGGAATTAAATCGGACCTGCGCTGATAGGCAGTTTCTACGTTTGCCCATTGGCCGCTTACAGCTTCGCGTTTTTCAACCAACGAATTGTAACTGCAACTGGAAAGAGAAGAAGCAATAACCAGGGCGATAAAAAGTCTTACAATGTTTTTCATGAGTAAATAGATTTTTTTGTTTCAGGGTTAAATGTATAAAGTAATCGGCAATGATGCCGGCAAGTATAATTCTTGCCTGTAACTTTTACATTTGACGTAGCACCTGACTGAAAATTGTATTGCTTTTGTCCATGAACGGTAAAATGAACATTCCACATACCTGCGCGGGTAAGGCGTAGATAAATTGATGTGTGGATGTTTAAGTTTGATTCTTAATATTGGTAAAGAGTTTAAAAAATTACACGAGATGAAGAATTTATTACGCCCCCGCAATTTTGTTTTACTTGCTCTTACTGTTTTTCAATTAGCCGCTTATGCCGGTAATTCTTTTGTGGCAGAAGACAGTGTGGTGAAAGCACCGGTAACGACAGCACCGGTAAAAAGCGGCAGCACCAAGTGTGGCGATAAGTTATTTGCCAAACTTAAATTTGACAAAGCCATCATCAAATACACGGCTGCCCTGAGCAAAGATGCGGACACTGCTTACCTGATTCAGCGTATCGCAGATGCTTACCGCATAACCGGTAACACCGCAGAGGCGGAAAAATGGTATGCGAAAATTGCTGACCAGCCGAAAACAAGTGCTGCAGCCAAATACAACTATGCCGAGGTGCTTCGCAGCAACAAAAATTATGCAGCCGCGCAAAAGTATTACGAGGAGTATGCGAAGTCACTTTCGAATGCTACAGGGGTGAATGAAGCGATTAGTGCCATGAGTAAAATTCCGGAGTTGGCTAAGGAAAGCCCGGCTTATAAAGTAGAATTGTTGCAATTGAATTCTGCCAAGTCAGATTACGCACCGGTGTTTTACGAAGAAGGTAAACTGATGTTCACCTCGAACCGCAGCAAGAAAAAGGCAGTGTATGACAAATGGAATATGAGCCGGTTCAGCAGGATTTACATCGCCAGTCTTGACAGTACGGTAGAAACAGATAAGACTAAACTGAAATCGAAATGCAAAACGTACGAAAGTTCTGCTGCTTACGCCAAAGCTAACAGCGAGCTTATTTTCGGCACCGGAAGCTTTAAAAAGAAGAAAGCAACTTTGCAAAACGGCAAACGCTTACCGGTGCTGCAACTTTATTCGGTGGCGCTGGAAGGGAATAAGGGAACGAACCTGACACCACTGGCGGTGAACGGGGCGTATTCCAGTACCCATCCCACTCTTTCTAGAGATGGCAAAACGCTATACTTCGCCAGTGATAAATTGGGTGGATATGGCGGCACGGACCTTTATATCTCGGCCCGCAACGCCAACGGTGTGTGGAGCGACCCTCAAAACCTGGGACCGGAAGTAAACTCTGCCTTCGATGAAAAATTTCCTTTTGCCGCTCAGGACGGCACAATCTATTTCGCTTCGAATACACCGGGCGGGCTTGGCGGACTAGATGTTTACAAAACGAAAGCCGAAAACGGCCACTGGCTGAAACCGGAGAATTTAGGTGCACCGGTTAACTCTAATAAAGACGATTTCTCTTTTGTGATGGACAGCGCCAACAAAAGCGGCTACCTCGCTTCGAACCGCGATGGAGGAATAGGGGAAGATGATATTTACAAATTCACTTACGATGAATCGAAACTCGATTACAAATTAGTGGTGAGGGTAGAAGATGCGGTTACACAAAAGCCAATCCCTATGGCATCGCTTTCGATAGATGGTAAAACGGGCCAGCCCGAGAATACACTGGTGGACAAGAATGGCGAAAAAATTCTGAACCTGAAAGGAGGCAAGCCCTACACTGTAGAAGCTATGAACCCCGGTTACAAAAACAATGCTGTGGATGTTTCTTCCAAGAACAAAAATACCACGGTGCCTATTACGCTTAAACCCGATGTAATAAAACTGGCGGTTACCGTTCGCGAAAAGGAAACCAACGAACCGCTCCGCGATATTGCGTTTTCGCTTACCCCCGCAGGCCTGCCTACAGTAAATTATGCCACCGGTGATAACGGGGCTTTTGAAACCACGGTGCCTCCGGCTAAGTATACTGTTACCTCGCCCGATTTTGCTTCTGTAAACGCCACCTTTACCGATGCAGATGCCGACCCTGCCACCGGTGTGGTGAAACTTGATTTCTCTATTCCTAAAGAGGAAATGGCTATTAACGTTCCGCTGACGGCTAATTGTTTTTCTTCTACCCTTACCCTTACCGATTTAAAAACCGGTGAGGTAACCGAAGTAAAACCCAACAGCAATGGCGAAGTGCGGTTAGACCTGAAAATAAACAGCATGTATCAGGTGGAGTACAGTGGCAAAGCCGATACCCTTTCTACCATTGGTTTAAAGCCCGGTATGAAAGTAGAGGGCCGCTGCCGGTTTTATGTGGGACAGACCTGGGTGGTGCACAACATTTATTACGATTTAAATAAGTGGAACATACGCCCCGATGCCGCTAAACAACTCGATAACCTGATACGCATTATGAAAATAAACCCGGCCCTGGAAATTGAACTGGGTTCGCACAGCGACTGCCGCGCCAGCGCCAAGTATAACATTGTGCTTTCGGCCCGCAGGGCACGCTCTGCCGTTGATTACATGGTAAAGCACGGCATTAAAAGCAGGAGGATTCTGGCAGCAGGTTATGGCGAAAGCGTAATTACCAACGGTTGTGTTTGCGAACCAACCAACGAAAGCAACTGCACCGACCCGCAGCATCAGGCTAACCGCAGAACGGAAGTGAAAGTGCTGAAATATTAAACATAGAAACAAATTGTTCTGTAGCTTGGTTTGGAGCCGAAGAGCCATCACAATTCGACTAAGAGTACTTTTGCAAGCTTACGAAGGGAAATTAATAATCGCGGTTGTGAATTTTAGCCGCCATAGCGAGCAGGGGCTGTTTATTTTCAGCAGACAGGTTAACAGAGCGCAGACTGTTCAGCGATTTTTCGTACAGCTCGTTTATTTTACTTTCTGTTTTGGCGCTTATACCTAAGGCATCAAAAAGGGCCATTACACCGGTTACCTTTTTGGCTTCGTCTTTTTCTTTAAACAAAGCCAGCAGCTCTTTGCGCTGGTCTTCACCGGCATCGTTCAGCGCGGTTATGAGCAGAAAAGTTTTTTTGTTCTGAATAATATCGCCTCCTATTTTCTTGCCCACTTTTTCGCCTTCGCCAAACGTATCGAGCCAGTCGTCTTTAATCTGAAAACTCAAGCCCAGGTTCAGGCCGAATTCATACAACTTCTTTTGGTCCTCGGCACCGGCACCGGCTACCAGTGCACCAATCTGCAAACTTGCCGCCAGCAGCACCGAAGTTTTAAACTCAATCATTTTCAGATATTCCTCTACCGTAACGTCTAAGCGTTTTTCAAAATCCAAATCGTGCTGCTGCCCTTCAAAAATTTCGATAGCTGTTTTGGTAAACAGGTGAAGCGAACCGGCCAGATACTCCACCGGAATATTGAGCAGGTATTTGTACCCGTACGAAAGCATAACATCACCGGCAAGAATGGCCTCGTTCAGTCCGTATTTTTTATGCACGGTGGGTACGCCCCTGCGGATGTCGGCATTGTCCATTACATCGTCATGCACCAGCGTAAAATTGTGAAACACTTCCATTGCAAAAGCCGGATGAAGCGCCACCTCTAAGTTACCGTCAAACATATCGCAGGCCATTAACAGCAGCATAGGGCGGATTCGCTTGCCCTGTATATTCATAATATGCCTCACCGGTTCATACAAACCGTTGGGGTCGTAATTAAAACTGTTCTGCTGGTAAAACTGCTCGTATTTGTCGGCTAATTGCTGTGGGATATGCATGAAGTTATCTGTTGAATAGAGACTTGCCAGGTTTTAAAAACCCGGCAAGTCTATGTCCGTATTATTTTGCCGAAGCCAATCGCTTGTTTACTTCTTCCCAGTTAATTACGTTGAAGAAAGCGGTGATATAATCCGGTCTGCGGTTTTGATAGTTTAAGTAGTAAGCGTGCTCCCAAACATCTAATCCGAGAATCGGAGTGCCTTTACATTCTGCAATATCCATTAAAGGATTATCCTGATTAGGCGTAGAGCAGATAGCTAATTTGCCACCGGTGGCACAAAGCCATGCCCAGCCTGAACCAAAGCGCGTAGTACCGGCTTTAGCAAACTCTGTTTTAAAATTATCGAACGAACCGAAAGCTGCATTGATAGCATCTGCCGCAGCACCGGTTGGTGTGCCACCGGCATTTGGAGCCATAATCTGCCAGAAGAAAGAGTGGTTCCAGTGCCCGCCACCGTTGTTGCGAACGGCTGCCGGAAGTTTAGAAATGTTAGCCATAATTTCCTCGAGCGATTTGTTTTCCCACTCCGTGCCGGCCAGAGCGGCATTCAGGTTAGTAACGTAAGCATTGTGGTGTTTGCCGTGGTGAATTTCCATCGTGCGCGCGTCTATATGCGGCTCAAGCGCATTAAACACATAAGGTAAAGCCGGTAATGTAAAAGCCATAATATTTGATTTTTGATTTTAGAAATTAGATTTTGAGATTGCGAATGTAACAAATGCGCCAAAGTGGTAAAGTGATAAAAGGACAAAATGATAATGAGGAAAGAAGACTCATTCATGTATAAATTGTCATATCGTCATTTTATCACATCCTCCTGTTTATCTCTTCGCTCTGAAAAATTCGGTAAGCAAAGTTCCGCATTCATTTTGCATAATACCGCTCACCACTTCGGTCTTGGGGTGTAATACTTTCCCTTTCGTTAAGGTGTAACCGGCTTTTACATCGCTGGCTCCGTAAACCAGGGTGGCAATGCGCGCCCATTTTAAGGCAGAGGCACACATCAGGCAGGGTTCAAGCGTTACATATAAAGTGCAGTCCTCTAAAAATTTTGAGCCCAGATAATTGGAGGCGGCAGTAATGGCAATCATTTCGGCATGAGCAGTTACGTCTTTCAGCTTTTCGGTCTGGTTGTAGCCCTTGCCTATTATTTTGTTATTGCAGATTACCAGTGCCCCAACCGGTACTTCATCTTCTTCATAAGCATACACGGCTTCTTTCAAAGCCAGTTTCATAAAATATTCGTGTGTAAACATGTCTTCCATCATCTGACTTTAATCTTCCGGTTCAAAATAAACAAATAGCCAATCACCGAAGGATGATATATTTGAACTGTGAGCAGCAAAAAACAAATCATCCTCGGCATCGACCCCGGAACAATTGTATTGGGCTACGGAATTATAGAAGTGGAGAAACAAAAAATAACGCTGCTGAGCATGGGGGTTATTCATCTTTCCAAGTACGAAAACCCTTTGCAAAAACTCCGGATTATCTACGAAAAAATCGAGGGGTTGATTGAAAACTATCGTCCTGAGGCATGTGCTATTGAAGCTCCTTTCTTTGGCAAGAATGTGCAGAGTATGCTTAAACTCGGAAGGGCACAGGGCGTGGCTATTGCATCGGCTTTAACTAATGAAGTAGAGGTTTTTGAATATTCTCCCAAAAAAATAAAGCAATCCATCACCGGTAACGGAAATGCTTCCAAAGAGCAGGTAGCGGCCATGCTTCAGCACTTATGTAAGTTTGAGTTGCAGCCTAAATTTTTAGATGCTACTGATGGATTGGCTGCAGCGGTGTGCCACCACTTTCAAAGCGGAAGCACACCCGCAGCAGTATCGGGCAAGGTTTCGGGCTGGGCAGATTTTATCACCAAAAACCCGAAACGCTTAAAAGGGTAATTACTGCATGCTGTAATACAACAGCGCATAACCGGCAGCGATTAAGCAAATCAGATAAAACACCCCGAAGGCATAATATACAAGCTGGCGTAGTCCTGGATTTTCCATAGCTAGTGATTTTATAATGCAAATTTACGCTCGTTTTTACCGTAAAGATTTCCCGATAAGGCATTTACGATTAGTAGAACAAATACCTTGTTTTTTATAAGTTACTGTTTTTTAGCTATATATAACAATTATGTGTTCAGAGATCAAAAAAGCCACAAGTTTGTATGTACTATTAGGGTTTCAAACGTAATACAAACCATAAATAGGTAATTATCAATGCATTTATAGCTATAAGCAATCAAATTTTTGGAGCTGAAACTTAAGTCTTGTAAAACGTAAGCTTTTAGGTAATCAAATTACTTTTACAGTAGCATAACCAATTTTATATGGAACAGCAGGACGAATTATTTCAACTGATACGCTCGCTTAGCAAGAGTGAAAAAAAGTTTTTCACTCAATACGTAAACATTTATGAGAAAGGCTCCAGTCCTATCTATTTACAGCTATTTGATTTCCTGAATACAGAACCGGTATATGATGAAGAGAAGATTTTCAAAAAATTCCGTGAAGCAAATTTCAAAAAGAACTTTCCGGTTACTAAACACTATCTCAAAAATCTGATTGTGAAAACACTTCGCCACAGCGAGTTAACGGTGCGTGAAGACCGGGATTTGACGGTTTACATTCTCGATATTAAACGACTGATGGCAAAGGGACTTTTCCCGATGGCGAAAAAGATGATTGAGAAATTGAAAGTGGAAGCTTATGAAGATGAAAAACTGAACGACATTATTCACCTGATAGCCATGCAGCGCGGTTTGATTTCGATGGGCTACTACCGGCATGAACCGGAAGTGAATTTAGACACCTTAGATGTAGAGGAAGAACATTTGATGGAAATGATTCGCCAGCTGCGGAACATCATGAACTGCAGTATCAAACTGCATAGTCAAATGAACTATGAAATCAATATCAGTCCGGATGAAAATCTGGAAAGCTTTAAGGCACTAGGCAAAAAGATAAATGCCTATAAATATGAAGATTTAACCAGCGCAAAGGCACGACATACCTACCTGCAGTTTTGGGCAATGTATTATTGTGCACTGGGCGACTACAAAAAATACTTGGAGTGGTCGAATAAGAAATTGGATTTTGTAAAAAACGAACCGCATCCTAAAACAGTAACCAACTGGTTAGTGTTGGGCTACAATCACTGTCTGGCCGCTTCGCTTTTAACGAACGATTTTTCGGAATTTGAAAACCGCTTGAAGTTTTTGGAGGGAATGGAGTTTCAGAGTCAATTTCACGATGCTGACCGGTTTCAGACCGTGAGCATTTTTGCTTTGTTGTATTACATGCGCCAGAACGATGCGAAGAAGATTCAAGACTACATTGATTACTCGCAGGAAGGACTGCACCGGTTGGCGCCCTTCATGAAAAACGCTTTTACCTACACCTTAAGAACCAGCGTGGCGTATGCTTATTTAAAGCTGAACAAGTTAGATGAATGCGTAACCGAAGTAAACGACCTGATGAGTTTGACGAATGGTGATACCCGCAGAGATTATGTCGGACATGTAAAAATTATCAACCTGATGTTGCGGTACGAAATGAAGGAGTACCATTACCTCTCTTATCTGCTTAAAAACACCTACCGGTTCTTCATGACATACCTGCATACCTCACCGGTTCACAGGTTTGTTATTAACTACATGAAGGATGCGCTGAAAACGAAAGACCAGAAAAGTTTGGAGGCACTCAACAAAACAGCTTTAGAGAAACTGCGCTCACTTCGATTCAATCCAAAAGAAGCGGATATGGCTTTGGTGGGTTTGATGGAAGACTATCTAAGCAGAAAGTAGTTCCACTCAATTTTCATGCAAAAACCTTGTTTTTGGACAAAAACGGGGTGTTTGAATGATACAGGAGAGTGAATCTGGTCCGTCAGATTGAGGCTCCTGTATATTGGAGGGCGAATCTGACCGAGCAGATTGAAGTTCCTGTATGCCGGAGTGTGAATCTCACCGAGCAGATTGGAGTTCCTGTATACACGAGAGGCGAAAACGGCAACCAAATCGGCTCTCGTGTATTTAGGAGAGCGAGCCGGTTAAAGCAAATCGGGTTTCCTGTATGCAGGAGAGTGAATCTGACGGACCAGATTGAGGCTCCTGTATGTGTGGGAGCGAGTCTGTTTAATGGAATAGAGCCTCATGCATACAAGAGGGAGAGTTTTTTGTAGCAAGTGAAGTTACAATAGGTGGGAAACTACCGAAAACAGTTACTGCACCTGCGAAATGGTCCAGCTGGTAAACGTATTGTTTACGCACTTGCCTCTTAGCCAGCAATAGCGGGTACCGCTAAAACCACCGCTGTTGTAAACCCCACCGTTGGGTGAACTGACAGAAAGGATATTGCTCGTCATAGTAGCATTAGAAGTAGAAATAGAAACCTCATAGCTTACGCTTCCATGACCAACTGCGGTGTAATTAATTTCGGTAGAGCTGGTTTTGTAAGCATACAGGTTGGTGGGTTGGGTGCAGGCTACGGCTATGTTAACATCCTGCGAAGCATAATAACTGTGCGGACCTGCCCAACTACTGAAGACACTTCCCCCGCAGTTAGCACGTACATAAAAATCGTAGGTTACTCCGCTGTGCAAAATGGCATCGTAGGTGTATTCATCGTTGGTGCGCAGGCGGGTGCCGTTGCCAATGGTAAAGCCGGTAGGGCCGTATTCCACATCATAAAAATTGCCGCCATAGCCATACCATCCAACCCGGGCATTAGAGCCGGTTACATCTAAACTGCCTGGTTTCGGGCAACTGCTGTAGCCGCCATCTACCGTAATGGTAGTGCGTGTTGACCAGTCCGAGATGCCACCGTTGCTGCACTTTCTGCGCACTAAAACATCGTAGTCGCCATTGGTGGTAACTGCACAACTGTTCGGAAGATTTAATTAGGCGGTTTAAGGAGCAACTTGTCTACCAGGTTGGGATTACCGCCACACATTTGAACGAGGTCTTTTACTAGTAACCTTTCTAATTGCTGGGTGAATTTTTGCTTTACGATTTTAAAGCCGGTTAACTTATTGGTTTTCTTGTAAACAAGAATAAGGATAGAAGCAATCAGAGTAGTGTACAGCATTACTTTTATTCCGTTCTCACTGCGATTGATTAAATGACTGAACCGCAACTCTTGTTTCAAAAACTTAAAGAACACTTCAATATCCCATCTTCTTTTATATAGTTCAGTAACTTCTTCACCTGTTAAGTCGGGAATATTGGTGACAAATGCTAACTCCTCTCCGATGCTTTTTGATATGGCCCGAATACATCTTACCGGATGTTGGGCACGACCGGTATCGGTGGTATAGAGGTATATCCAGTTGTCAGAAAATAATTGCAGTGTATTGGTTTCAACCGGTTGGTTTAACTGATTGCAGGTATGTTCCTGATATTTGCTGCGCGTATGAATGCGGGATATAAAAGGGATGTTCTTATTGGTTAACTCATCATGTGTTTTGCGCGAAGTAACACCCCGGTCGAATATCCGGATAGCGTTGGTCTTAGCCGGCTGATGAAGCAACATGGCTTCTTTCAACGCTGTGTTTTCGCTGGTATATTTTTGTTCTGTAAACAGATGAACTGCGGTGGGCAACTCGGAAAAACCAATAGTGAATTTCAGTTGGCGAACATGCGCGGCATCTCCGCCTTTTAAATGATAGCCTACTTTGAGTAACTGACCTGATAGAGCTACTATGGTAGAATCAAACCGTGTAACGGCAGAGGAGGATTCGCCAATGCTGTTGCCATAGATAGCGATACATACCTGATAAAGTTTTTCAAAATATACAGCATTGATAGTGCTCAGCCTTTCGCTGATAGAACTATAACGAATACTACCTTTATCTTTAGCTGCATTCAACAGGTTAAATACCATAGATTCATAGGCCGATTCCATTACTCGTAAACTATTGTCTTTATGGCTAAGCAGACAATGAAGCAGAAGTTTGAAGATAACTTCTCCTTGCAGTTTTTTAGCATACCGGTTAACCCGTGTTTCTATCGCCAGTTCCGTAAGAATACCTTCGGGCAACAAGGATAGAATCTGCGCTACATTCATCAGGCTAAATTCAACATCCGGTTAGACCTGTACAACATTTTTGTGGTTTAGTTGTACACAATTAGGTGTGTATTCCATCTTCCGAACAGTTGTGGTGGTAACTGTAAACAAAGTAGTGGTGCCGGCAAAACTGCTGCTGGTTCCGGTGCCCTGTGCAAAACCGGTCGGGCCGTATTCCATATCGTAACCGGTTTGCGGGTCGTAATCATTTATGGCAACAGTTACTTCCTTATCGGCCGCAGTTACCTGAACACTAAATGTCATCTCGCAGTTAGTGTTCTTAGGTTTTTGGCAGGCGGCTATAAACACAAAACCGAAAACAAACAGGTAGTGAAGTTTTTTCATGTGTAAATCTTTGTGGTAAAAATAACAATCCGGCTAATTGGCAGAACATTGCTTGTAGCCGCTATAAAAAGCAGAAACTTACAAGGGCGGTTATGCGGTTGGGTTCGAAATACAAGCCGGATAAAAGACTTATTTTTTGGCTGAAAGTATTTCGGAATACTGCTGCGGATTATTGATAAACTCAATGGCTTTGGTCACTTCGGGGTCGTTCTGGTAGCTCTTCTTCACTTTGCCGTAAGCATAGTAATAACGTCCGGCAATTTCATTTTCAAGCACGGTTATTATTTCCTCCTTATTCTTCATCATATCCTGTTCCTTATCATGATTTAGTTTCTGTTTGATGGCTTCGTACTGGGCTTTTACTGCATCAAAGTATTTTTCATCAGTAGCCGCTTCTTTCAGTGCCTCTAATTTTTCCTCGCTCTCGGTTTTGTAAGTGCAGTCTTTAGTCTTTACATACGCCACAAAATCGCTGAAATCTTTTTCCGTCAGTTTGAACTTGGCGGCATCGGCAATGGTATCGTGGGTAAGCTTATAGGCAGAAGCAAAATCGAAAATGTAATTCTTGGTATAAAGTGTCTCGGCAATTTTGCTGTGCTCGGGTTTAGTAAGTTTTACATCGGGGTCAACACCTCCGCCATCATAAACCGTTCTTCTGCTGTTAATGGTTTTAAACGCCACCTTCAGCGAATCCGGAATACGCTTCACACTTCCGTCAGGGTTTTTCTCTGCATAATTCAATGCCTGAATACATCTGCCGGTTGGTATATAATACTTGGCCGTAGTTACCTTCAGCATAGTGTTGTAGGAAAGCGGTTTGGTTACCTGCACTAAACCCTTACCGTAAGTGCGCTGGCCAATCACTACTCCGCGGTCGTAGTCCTGCATGGTTCCCGAAACAATTTCAGAAGCAGATGCACTCATGGAATTGGTAATAACCACTACAGGAATTTTTGTGTCACTCGGGTCGTTCAGTGTTTTAAAGGTGTTGTTCCACTCATCCACTTTGCCTTTGGTGGTTACCACCAGTTTTTCCTTATCGGTAAATATATTTACAATGTTCACCGCTTCGTTCAGCAAGCCACCGGGGTTGCCGCGCAGGTCGAGAACAATTCCTTTCATATCAGGGTTTGCTTTCTTCAAACTGTCAAAAGCTTCTTTCACATCTTTACCCGCACCTTCATTAAATATCTTCAGTTTAATGCAGCCTACTTCCGGAGTAATCATTCCGTAAAAAGGAACGGAGGTTTCCTGAATTTCTTCGCGCTCAAGGGTGAAGTACAAAATCTTAGTATCAAGCAGCGAGGTTTTTCTTTCTACCTGAAGGCTGACGGTTGACTTCGGCTGACCGACCAGGAATTTTTCAACTTCTTCTTTCTTTCTGTTCTGGGTGTTTTCGCCATCAATGGCCTTTATAACATCACCGGCCTGTATCCCGCTTATATCTGCCGGCTGATTTTGCTCTACCGAAACTATCACCGGATAGTTGTTCATTACTTCAATCTCAATTCCAATGCCTCCGAATTTCCCTCCCTGATGAATTCTCGCATTTTCAATTTGCGAACCGGAAAAATAATTGGTGAAAGGGTCGAGCGTTTTCAGCATTCCGTCAATGCAGGAGCGCATCAGCTTGGAAGGTTCTGTATCGTCTACATAGTAAGTATTCACCTCTTTGTAAAGAGCCGAAAAAACATCGAGGTTTTTTGAGATCTCGAAATAGTTATCGGCAAACGACATAGTGCCCATGGCGATAATTAAAACCGAAAGAATTTTTACAATTCTCGTTTTCATTTCTTGCTCAAAATTTCGTTTATTTTTTTCTCGTCATTCAAAATTTCAATTGCCTTCTTCAATTCCTGGTCGCTTTTGAAAGATGCTTCGGTTCTGCCGGTGTTCAGGTAATAGCGCGAAACAATTTCTTCTTCCAGCATACTTTTTATCTGCGGTTTTTCCTTTTCAAGATCATGTGTCTTATCGTGCATCATGGTCTTTTTCATCGCCTCGTAATCATCCTTAATGGTTTCGAAATACTTTTCCTTTTCCGAAGAGGCTTTCAGATCTGCCAGGATTTTTTCACTACGCGTTGTATAGTCATATTCCTTTTTCGAAACCCACGAAACAAAATCTGCGTAACCGGCATCACCTAAATCAAAATCTTTTGCGGCTCCTATTTTTTCATGTTTTGCGCGGTACTCATTAGCATAATCAGAAAGCAAATTTTTGGTGAGCAAACTGATGGTAATGGGAGTCAGCTTTTCCGGCTCAATAGCTACATCGGGATCAATTCCCCCTCCGTCATAAACAGTTCTTCCGTTCTTTTTTGTTTTGAAGGCCACTTTTAACGAATCCGGAATTCGTTTCACGCTTCCATCAGCATTTCTCTCGGCATAATTTATCGCCTGAATGCAGCGACCGGATGGAATGTAGTACTTAGCAGTAGTCACTTTCAGCTTTGCATTAAATGGAAGAGAGCGTGTTGACTGTACCAACCCTTTGCCGAAAGTTTTTTGCCCTATAACTACCGCACGGTCTAAATCCTGTAAAGAGCCGGATACGATTTCTGCTGCAGAGGCAGAACCGCCATCAGCCAGCACTACAACCGGTATTTTTAAATCAACCGGGTCGTTAATAGAAGGGAAATTTTTATTCCACTCATCAATTTTCCCCTTGGTAAAAACAACATCCACATGCTTGTCAATAAAAATATTGGCAACATTAATCGCTTCGTTCAGCAAGCCACCGGGGTTACCGCGTAAATCAAGAATTACACCTTTTAACTTGGTTTTTGATTCGAGCGTAAGCAGGGCATTTTTTACTTCGGCACCCGCACGGTCAGTAAAACTTGCCAGGTGTATGTAGCCGATTTTGTCATCCACCATTCCAAAATAAGGAACGTTCTTAATCTTGATTTCCTCCCGCGTCATTTTCACCATCATTTCGGCTTCGCTTCCATCGGCCTGAAGGCGTTTTATTTTCACATTCACGTCTGTTCCGGGTTTTCCTTTCAGCATAGCGCTCACCTGGTCGGTCCGGTAATTTTTCGCACTCTTTCCATCCACTTCAATTATCTTATCGCCTGCACGCAATCCCGCCTTATCTGCAGGAAAACCCTCATAGGGCTCTGTCACAGTTACCCAATCGCCCCTTGTTCCTATTACTGCGCCAATACCACCGTACTTACCGGTTGTTTGCTGACGGTAATCATCCATGTCTTCTTCGGGAATGTAGTCAGTATAAGGATCAAGAGATTCAAGCATTTCGTGAATACCCGAGTGCATTAACTTTTCCGGATTGAGCGTATCAACGTAATAGGTATTGAGTTCCTTATAAAGAGTAGTAAATATGTCGAGGTTCTTCGTTATCTCGAAGTAAGAGGGACTTGTGGTAAAAGCAAGAGGAATAACGGCAACAACGGCAATTGCGCCTATCATCAAAAACTTTTTCGATCTCGTCATTACTGTAAACATAAATTTTAACGCGGAGATATTGAAATTGTTGCCTGTGCCTCTTAGCGTTTTACAATATTTTTTGAATTGTGGCACAAAACCTGCAAACAACCTCACTGAAATAATGTTACGTTTAAATTATGAATCTGCTGTTTGATTTCCTGAAGCATCTACAAGAATCGGAGAAACAAAAATTGAAACTGTTATCAGTAAAAGGAAGAAGTGCGCAGGTATGGGTGATGCTCAACCAACAGGCAAGCCGTATGAATTTTGACCGGAAGAAAATTGAATCAACACTCGGAATATCGTCCGCTCATTTCGATAAAATCACCTCGCAATTACTTTCCAGATGTTATGAGTACTTGTTTGGAAAGAACAGCATACGGCTTTTATTGTTTCTAAGCGAGCGGTCTTCATATGCGAAACATTATTACCAGGAAATGAAGAGGCAGATGAACTTTGCAGAGAAAACTTTTACCAAAAAACAATTGGCAGAATTCTACAAGGCAAATGTCAACTTCATTCATTTCAATATGCCTATTATTCACAAGGATGAAAAGGTGCTACGAATACTGGCCGACAAGTATTTGTCTATTGAGAAGGATAGGAACTCAAAACTATTGATTGAATGTAAACTGATGTATGTGCAGATTGACAAACTATTTGCCGCTGCATTAATCAGGAAAAGGGCTAAAGAGCAGAAAAGAAAAATAGATACTTTAGGTGTACTGCCGGCTAATGCGGACGAAGAACTTGCCTTCGCTTATTATTGGCTCAAAATTTATTTCAATAACGCCATTGAAGATTTTGAACAGTCTTTAGTTGTTACATCCGAAGCGCTAACGGTGCTTAAAAAGTACAAGAGCGAACAAAACCAAAATCAAATATTACGGATTGAGTTGAAAGGAGCAGAGTTACTTTATTACCTGAGTCGTTTTGATGAGTCGTTCAGAATTTTTGAGCAATGGCTGAATATTCCGGAAGCAGAAAAGCTTCCAGATTACAGTTATTATTCCACTAAATATTTGCAGATTTGTTTGATAACCGGAAACCTCGGTGAAGCGAAAAAGGTTTTAGAAGAGAAGCGAACAATGCCAATTCAACATCTTCGTGAAGTGTTATTGCCGCGCGATATCATTTCGTTAGCCAAATTTTATCTGTTCACCGGAAAGTATGAAGAGGCATTCAACTTCATTCAGTTGGGATTTGAAAAAAATCCAAAGGGAAAGTATTTCCAATATGAAGTAGAATTAAGAAATCTTCAAACTGCTTACTTCTTTCTCACCAATCAAAAGAGGCTGGCGGTGCAGATGTGTGATAAACACATTAAGTATTTACGCAGTCATGGTTATGGTATCAAGCAAAGTGATTTCCCTTACTTCTACGTGCTTACTAAGGCTATGCACGAAAAGAAGAAGCGTGGCAAGAAATTATCGCCAAAAGAGGTGTGGATGCTTGAACGCTACCAGTTGGGCAGTTATGCGGTGTATGGCAAACTGCTTTTGAAGATGCTAGAGTGCTAAGTCCTCTCTCAAATACTTTGCGGTAAAACTTTCTGTTGATTGCGCTACTTCTTCAGGAGTGCCCGTAGCAATAACATTTCCCCCGCGAAAACCACCTTCGGGACCAATATCAATAATATGGTCGGCAACTTTTATTACATCGAGATTGTGTTCGATAACAAGAACCGTATTTCCTTTTTCTACCAAGCGATTTAATACATCGAGAAGCACGCGAATGTCTTCAAAGTGAAGTCCGGTGGTTGGTTCATCCAGAATGTAAAATGTTTTACCGGTATCTTTTTTCGAAAGCTCTGCTGAAAGTTTTACACGCTGAGCTTCTCCACCGGAGAGCGTGGTAGATGATTGTCCTAATCGTAAATAGCCAAGCCCGACATCGTTCAATGTTTTCAGTTTCGGATAAATACTTGGAATGCTTTCGAAAAATTCAAGTGAATCTTCCACCGTCATATTCAGCACATCACTGATAGATTTTCCTTTGTAGCGGACTTCCAGTGTTTCGCGATTGTAGCGTTTGCCGAAGCATTTTTCGCATTGCACTTCTACATCAGGCAGAAAATTCATTTCAATAATCTTCATTCCTCCGCCACCGCATTCTTCGCAACGTCCGCCCTTTACATTGAACGAAAATCTTCCCGCCTGGTAGCCGCGTATTTTTGCTTCGGGTAACTGCGCATACAGTTTTCTGATTTCATCAAACACTTTAATATAAGTAACCGGATTACTTCGCGGTGTTCTGCCAATGGGCGACTGGTCAATTTCAATTACTTTATCAATTTGATTCAATCCTTCAACGCTGTCGTGTTTCAACGGCTTGTATTTGCCATTGTAAACGTAATTGTGCAGAACCGGATAAAGCGTTTCGTTAATCAGCGAACTTTTGCCGCTCCCTGAAACTCCACTTACACAAATGAAAGTGCCGAGCGGAAAAACCACATCTACATTCTTCAAGTTGTTGCCCTTAGCACCTTTGAGCGCAAGATATTGCCCGTTGCCTTGTCTGCGGTGTTTTGGCGCTTCAATCTTTAACTCACCGGAAAGGAATTTAGCAGTAGTTGAACCTTGCTTCAAAAATTCTTCCGGTGTGCCTTGCGCTACAACCCTTCCTCCATGTTCACCGGCACGCGGACCTATGTCAATAATGTAATCGCTTTCGAGCATTATTTCTTTATCGTGTTCTACCACTAAAACTGTATTCGGGTTTGCTGCGAGTTGTTTTAGTGCTGTAATCAGTTTGCGGTTATCTCTTTGATGAAGACCGATGCTTGGCTCATCCAAAATATAAGTGATACCTGAAAGCTGTGAACCGATTTGTGTAGCGAGACGGATACGCTGGCTCTCTCCTCCACTCAAACTTTTTGAAGGACGGTCAAGCGCGAGATAATCCAAACCTACATCGAGAATGAAAGCAATACGTGTGCGGATTTCTTTCAGTAATTCTTTGGCGATAGTTTGCTGACGCTTGTTCATGCGCTCATCCAATCCATCGAACCATTTATATAAATCGGTTAAGTCGAGCTTCGAAAGCTCGCCTATGTTTTTGTCATCTATCTTAAACCACAAACTTTCTTTCTTCAATCGCGTGCCATTGCAGCTCGGACAAGTGTGCTGCTCCATAAATCCTTCTGCCCAACTGCGGATTCCTTCTGATGTGGTGAAACGGAAACATCTTTTCAGCAAGCCAACCAAGCCGCCTTTACTCAGAGTGTACCAGCGGTCGTCATAATCTTCTATGATTAAATCTTCTTCTTCAAAAACCGCTTCTTCGGCATCGCCATATAAAATGTAGTTCAGCGCTTCGTCAGGAATTTTTGAAATGGGATCGGAGAGATTAAACTTGAATTTCTTCGCAATCAAATTCAGCTCTTTGAAAATAAAATTGTCGCGCTGCTCACCTATCGGCAGAATTCCTCCGCGTGCAATCGAAACTTTTTCATCGGGCAGAATCACCTTGCGACTTACTTCATACGTAACCCCTAATCCATTACAGGTATTACACGCACCGTAAGGCGAGTTGAACGAAAACGTGTTGGGCGATGGTTCTTCATACGAAATGCCCGACTCAATACACATCAGGTGACGGCTGAACATAAACACTTCGTTTGTTTCGCTGTCGAGTAACATCATTAGCCCTTTGCCCTGTTTCATGGCAAGCGCTACAGAATTTCTTACACGGTCTCCATCGGTATCATCAACCTTTAACCGGTCAATAATCATTTCGATATCGTGCACCTCGTAGCGGTCTACCTGCATCTTAGGCTTCACATCTACTATTTCACCGTCTACTCTTATTTTCAGATAGCCCTGTTTGAGCACCTGCGCAAACAGTTCGCGGTAGTGCCCTTTGCGCCCGCGCACAACAGGCGCCAGGATTATCATCTTCTTGTCTTTATGATTGGTGAGAAGTGTATCAATGATTTGTTCATCGGTAAACTTCACCATCTTCTTGCCGGTTACATATGAATACGCTTCGCCTGCGCGCGCAAATAGCAAACGCAGGAAATCGTAAATCTCGGTAATGGTGCCTACGGTTGAGCGAGGATTTTTATTGACTGATTTTTGTTCGATGGAAATAACCGGAGAGAGCCCTGTAATTTTATCTACGTCCGGCCGCTCGCCATTGCCTATAAACTGTCGCGCGTAGGCAGAAAACGAATCGAGGTAGCGCCTTTGCCCTTCACTATATATAGTATCGAAAGCCAGAGAGGATTTGCCGCTGCCCGAAATGCCGGTAATCACCACAAACTGATTTCGCGGAATGGTTACATCAATATTCTTGAGGTTGTGCACGCGCGCACCGTACACTTCAATGTTGTCGGGTTCAACTCCGATGAGTTCGTTTTCTGTCGCCTCTTCTACTAAGATATCGTCAGCTGATTTCTTTTTTGCCATTTACAAGGGCGCGAAACTAAAAAGAACTGAAACAAATTCCGAGCATCTATTATTTAACTGGTCTTGACCGAAAACTTATTTTCGATTTTGATGAATCCATCCCTATTCTTTTCCTCTGCTAAACTAGGCCCTGTTATTTTGCGCAACCGAAGCATTCGGGCTGCTGCCTTTGAAGGAATGTGTCTGCGCCATAACGTAAGCGATGAACTTATAAATTATCATACATCTGTGGCAAAAGGCGGTGTGGGAATGACCACCGTGGCTTATGCTTCGGTAAGTAAAAGCGGCTTATCATTTCCTCATCAGTTGTGGTTGCGGAAAGAAATTAATGTTGATTTGAAAAGGTTAACCGACTCTGTTCACAGGGAGGGTGCGGCTATATCGGTGCAGATTGGACACTGCGGCAACATGGCGAATAGGGCAGTAACAGGAGTCCGGCCGATTGCACCAAGCGGAGGAATCAATTGGTATGGTCCCACTTTTCCGCGAGGTATGGAGAAGAAGGATATTGAAGAAGTGAAGAATGATTTTAAAAATGCTGTGCGCATTGCTGCGGAAAGTGGCTTCGATGCAGTGGAAGTTCATGCCGGTCATGGTTATCTTATCAGCCAGTTTCTTTCGCCTTATACCAACAAACGGAAGGATGAATATGGCGGCAGCTTCGAAAACCGAAAGCAGTTTATGATAGAAATGTTGACTGCCGTGCGCGAAGCTATGCCTTCAACTATGGCTCTGCTGGTAAAAATGAATTGCTGGGATGGCTTTGAAAGCGGCATTACTAAAGAAGAAGGAGTGCTCACTGCAAAAGCAATTGAACAATGCGGTGCGGATGCGGTGGTTGTGAGCGGAGGATTTGTGAGCCGTTCGCCTATGTATGTAATGCGCGGCAAAATGCCGGTGGATATTATGGCCTATTTCATTCACGAAGCATGGAAGAAGTTTTTTGTGAAGCTGGCAGGAGAACAACTCATGCCCTCGGTTCCGTTTACCGAAGGATATTTTATGGAAGAAGCAAAACGTATTCAAAGCGGAATAAAAATTCCGGTAGTGTTGGTTGGCGGAATGAATTCTATGGAAACAATCAAGAAAGCAATGCAGGAGGGTTTTAAATGGATAGCAATCGCGCGGGCGCTTATTGAGAATCCCAATTTTGTAAATGATTTAAGAAACGGGATAATTCAAAAATCGGGCTGTACTATTTGTAATTATTGTGTAGCTAAAATGTATAGCGGTGAAATGGCATGTCACCTCCATGAAAAGAATCTGCCGGAAGAGTTGAAACAAAAAATCGCAGCATTAAACTATGCCTGAAGTATTTGCACTCATTACCGGAAGTTCATCGGGCATTGGCCTTGAAATTGCCAAGCTGTTAGCCGAGCGAGGTTACTCGCTGGTGCTAGTGAGTAATGAAGAAGAAAGGCTGAATCAACTTAAACAGATACTCTCTGATCAGTATGAGGTGAGAGTAGAAACGCTGCACATCAATCTGGCGCGTTCCGAAGCCGCCTCCGAAGTTTTTAATTTCTGCCAGCAAAGTAAATTAGAGGTTGAAGTGCTGGTGAACAATGCCGGCTTTTTCTTTTTCGGACAGGTAACCGATGCAGACATTGAAATGGCACAGGCAAAAATTCATTTGCATGTAATGACATCTTCTTTGCTTTGCACCTTATTCGGCAACGAAATGAGAAAGCTTAGGAAAGGATTCATTCTCAACAATTCGTCTATCTCAGCTTACAAGGATTTCCCCGGAATAGGATATTATGGTGCCACTAAAGCTTACATAAAAAGTTTTACCCGCAGTCTGCGAACGGAATTAAGGTATTATGATGTTCATGTAACCTGTCTTTGTCCCGGAGCCACCGCCACCAACCTCTACGACCCTAATGTGATTGATGTGGAACTGGCAAAGAAAATCGGTATTATGATGAGTGCCGAAGAGGTAGCGAAGCTGGGGGTGTCTGGTTTGTTTAATAATAAAGCGGTGGTTGTTCCGGGTTTGGTGACTAAAGCGATGTTATTTTTGGCGTTGCTTACTCCGTACTGGGTGATTTATGAAATACGAAAACGGACAAAATTTCTCCGGTAAAAGCGTTACTCTTTTCCACTTGAAGTGAATCTGTAAATGTCTTTTCTAAGTTTTTCGATGCTGTTGAATATTTCGCAAAACTTTCTCTCACTTCCGAAAGCTTTTTCTTCCATGGCTGCAAGGAATTTCTTCAAATCGTTTTTACTAAACTCTGAACAACTACTGAAGACAGAAATTAATCCGCAAAGCTCCATTGCCACCGAATTGCTTTGAAGATTGTTTGGAACGCTCAGTTTATGTTTTCTGCCTGCTCTTTGTAAAGCAGAAAAGCACCACTCAAAATAATTGGAGAAGTTTCCTGAGAATTTCTCTGCAACTATTTTCTGCATCTGCTCTAACAATTCCTGGTGCGATGGGTGTATATGAGGGGACAAATTCAAAATCATTTCAGCGTTGGCGAATTTGCGCAACACTACAGCCGGTGAACGATAATTTTTATCAGCCTTACGTTTGGTAAACTCTTCTTCGGCTAATGTGTTAAGCCTCTCATCGTTCGGGCGGAAACCCAACCGGTGATAAAACCAAAACGCTCCCGAAGTAATGGCATCTTCGTTCTTCTGACCAATCTGATAAGGCGCCACCTGAAAACAATTCGCTCCGAACCGGAGATGATACAGCCGGTATAAGTGCGCAAACAGATAAGCCGACTCACCTCCGCGAAAAGCGGGAAACACATTGCCCGCCAGTTTGGCCCGGTCAAAAAACATCCAGCCGCCTCCGTATGAAACAGGCACACCATTCCGAAATGCCATGTACGAAACATAGCTTTCGCAGGACAGCCGCCACGAAGGACGCATATAATAAAGGGCTATAGTAATGCCCCGACCGATGTCGTATAATTCAGTATCGGTATACTCTGCATAAGTGATGGGATCAATTTCGCGGTAGTTGGAACAAAGCACGCCTTTGGCAATGTCGCACAGGTTCTTTTTCTCTGCAGTATTTAAAGCAACGGGGTGAAGTTTCTTATCGCTGAAAATCTTTTTCAGGTCGGCATGATGAATCAGTTGTGAGAAATGGAAGAAATATTTCTTGCCGTAATTGTCTCGAGCAAAGGTGCGCGTAGGGGCAAAAGCATTTGTTTGCCAGTCAACATAAATACTTAGCTGTTCGAAAAGTTGCTCCTTCGATTTGTCCGGAATAGAAGAAGATGCAAACTGAGTTAATGTCCAGTTGAGGATATCGAATGACCTCGTGTTAGACGTTGTTTTTTTGACCAGCGATTCGAGGGTGTGTTCGTGATTATCAAAAAGCGCTTCGCCCACGGCAGGCGGAAGAATCTGCTTAAACACACTGGCTACAATTTCTTTCGATGCCTCACAGCTCGAAAAGCAAACTTCTTCCGGAAAATTCGCCAGCAGCCACTTTACCATTTCATAACTAAATGCAGAGCGGATAACGGAATGCGCAACAGCAGATTCGGTAAGTTTCCATATTTCACTACCACTCGCATTCTCGAGAAACATCTTTGTTTTCTCCCCAAGCTGCTTTAATGCATTATCCGCGGCATCAAACACTTTCTGATTATCAGGAAAAGCGAGGATACAAAGCAGGCGGTCGTGGCAGGCAATAATTTCTTCGCTGTTCTTAAATCCAGCTTTATACAACTCCTCTATCAATACAAGTTTCTCCTGCGCTGTCTTACTGTCAAACCTGAACTGATTTTCCTTTAAACGGTTAACTACTTCATTCGGCTGCATCGGCAAATACATTTTAGGTAAAAGTAAAAATGTATTGAGTTTTAATTTTTTCACTACCACTGTTCAAAATTCTTTCGGGCTGTCGGTTGGCTTAGATTATTTTCGCCCCATGTCGTATTTAGATGAGTTAAATGATGTTCAGCGCGAGGCGGTTGTTCATTCCGATGGACCAACGCTGATTGTGGCGGGTCCCGGCTCGGGCAAAACTCGTGTACTTACTTACCGCATTGCACACCTTTTAAAAAACGGTGCCGATGCGTTCGGAATTTTGGCACTTACATTTACCAATAAAGCGGCAGAAGCCATGCGCGCCCGTATCGAAAGTATTTCGGGGAATAATGCGCGCTCGCTTTACATGGGCACTTTTCACTCTGTATTTGCAAGAATTTTACGAGTGGAAGCACCAAAAATTGGTTACCCTTCTAATTTCACTATATACGATGCAGAAGATTCGAAGTCGCTGATAAAAACCATTATCAAAGAGCAGGGATTGGATGATAAGATTTACAAACCCAATCAAGTTTACAACCGCATTTCTTCCATGAAGAATTCGTTGATCACTCCGCAAATGTATCTGGAAGATGGCGAACTTTTAACCGAAGACCGGGACCAGCGCAGACCTGCAACCGGTAACCTTTACAAAATTTATTGTGAGCGCTGCTTTAAAAGCGGAGCTATGGATTTTGATGATTTATTACTGAACACGCATATCATCCTTGAGAAATTTCCCGAAGTGCTTTACCGGTATCAACATAAATTCCGTTACGTTTTAATTGATGAGTTTCAGGATACGAATTATTTGCAGTATGAAATTGTGCGCAAGATTGCTGATGTGTTTCAGAATATTACTGTAGTGGGCGATGATGCCCAAAGTATCTACGCTTTCCGTGGAGCGACTATTGATAACATACTGAATTTCGAAAAAGATTTTCCTGAACTTAAAATTTATAAGCTGGAACAGAATTACCGCTCTACACAAAAAATTGTAAAGGCGGCAAACGAACTGATTCACCGGAATAAGAATCAAATCAAAAAGGAAATCTGGACACAGAACGATAAAGGCGAGGATATAAAGATTGTCCGCACGCCAAGCGATAATGAAGAAGGAAGATGGGTGGCAGATTCTATTCAGGAACTGAAATTCCGCGAGCAGTATAAGAACAACGACTTCGCGATTTTGTATCGCACGAACGCCCAATCACGTGCGTTTGAGGAAGCGTTAAGGCGGCACAACATTCCGTACAAGATATACGGAGGTATGAGCTTTTATCAGCGAAAAGAAATCAAAGATTTACTCAGCTACATGAAGTTGACGGTAAATCACAACGATGAAGAAGCATTGAAGCGGGTTGTCAATTATCCGGCACGAGGCATTGGTCAAACTACGTTGGATAAAATCGGAATTATTGCCACGAACGAAGGCAAGAGCATGTGGGAAGTACTCGAAACAATTTTCATGACCGATTTTTCAGCCCGCACCAAAAATGCAATTGAAGAATTTGTAATGATGATTAAAAGTTTTGCTGCGCAGCAGTTGAAAATAACTGCTTACGATTTAGCTGCTCATATCGGGAAAACCACCAAATTGATTGCGGAACTATACAACGATAAAACTGTTGAAGGAATTGCCCGTTACGAAAACATTCAGGAGTTGTTGAACTCAATCAAAGAGTTTGTGGAAGATGATGAGGTGGTCGAAACTATTTCTGCAGAAGATGCAGCCGGTTTAGCCAATGATAAATCGCTTGGCTCGTTCCTGCAAACCGTAACCCTCCTTACCGGTGATGAAAAAAGCACAGAAAATATTGACAGCGTAAAACTGATGACCATTCACTCGGCTAAAGGATTGGAATTTCCAACCGTGTATGTGGTGGGGCTAGAGGAAAATCTTTTCCCGGGGGCGCAGTCGCTTTATAGTTTGGAAGATTTAGAAGAAGAGCGCAGATTATTTTATGTGGCTATTACCCGTGCAGAAACGAGATTGTTTCTCACCTATGCCAATACCCGCTACAAATTCGGACAGTTAAATTATTGCGAAGCGAGCCGGTTCCTGCAGGAAGTTCCGGATAATGTTGTTTCCTATCATGGCGATTTGAAAAAACCAAAAGTGCACCAACAGCATCAACCTGTTTCTACTTTTTCAAGAATTGTTTCTCCTGCATCCCCCAAACCAATATCACAACCGGTTGCTTCACATTCAAGCGAGCCGTTTATTCCGGATGATGCCAGCACCTTACAAACAGGAATGAAAGTGCTGCACGAAAAATTCGGTGAAGGAAAAGTCGTTTCTATTGAAGGCAGCGGAGTAAACCGCATTGCATCTATTTTCTTCAATGCTTACGGAGTAAAAAAAATCATGCTCAAGTTTGCCAAGGTGAAAATTTTGAGCGGAGGTATGTAACTACCTCACCACTGTAAACTTCTTCCTTGCCACACTTGTTTTTTCTCCTTCTGCAATTCGCATCTCTACAAAATAAACTCCGTTACTCAGCGAACCAGTTGGAATGAGCATTTTCTGATTATCAAGATTGTGATTCATCAAACCACTGTTCCAAACTTCTCTTCCGTTTACATCCATCACATTGGCCTGAACGCTTCCAGAATTACTCATGAAAAATTCCAGCCATACATTCCCATAAGTCGGATTAGGATACAGCTTAAACGGAAAATTTTCTGCCAAATTTTTGCTGCCCGTGATAATGGGGGTAATAAACGTAGACCCGGGGGCATTCAGCGGTTCGCAGACAAAAGTGAGCGCATCTACATTCCCAGGTTTAACGGCAGGAGCCATTTCGAAATAAGTTCCGTTTAAAAATGAAGCATACAAAATACCCGGATCTAAACCTCCGGTGTAACTTGTCACATCAAACGGGTCATCCACCGAAACACTGAACACAAGGGCCAACCCATTTCTTTGTGCCGCTGTGTCGTATAGCCATGCAAATTCAAAGGCATCAATATCCATTTCATTGCTTAGTCCTAAATGAAGTATCGGATGAATAACTGCCTGAATTGAATCAGTAGAGATTAACTGGTAGATGAATCCCGGTCTCAATGTATCGTTGTTATGAATGTAGTGTGCCTCGTGGTCAACCGAAAAATACTGAACACCGCAAGCAGCAAGGTCACTCACAAAATCAAGCGCGTCCACATCATCGTTTACATTGATGAGAGAAATATCGGGCGGAGCGGGTGACAGCACCGGTGCCACACCTACCTCATCTAAATAGGGAGCGGCTGTACCCTGATAATTTGCCGAGCCGAGAATGTTTGTGAGCATTGCGGACATTACCTCATCACTACCTGCCGGAGTTCCTTTCAGCAGTGAAGTATCCATCAACGCAAAAGAAGAAGGCACATTACAGTTGATGGCACTGCTCAGGTTTATTCCACGGTCTTCGTCATAAGAGAGTAAAGCATATTCAGGAGAGTAAACGCAATCAGTATTATAAGAAGGAATGGAAGGTTTGCCTAAACCATAGTTCGCAACATTGGTAAAAAGGTTGTAATCTATTCTGTCGGCACCATCCAAATCAAAATTCAAAACATGCTGCCACTGCTGATTGGGTCCGGGAACACAGGTGCCAGCCGGATTTCCAACGGAAGGAGCGGGATCTGCATTAAAAATTAGCGAGTCATTAAAAAACGGAGTAGCGGCAGAAACTCCCTGTGCATATAAATCTCCCGGGTCAAGAACTTCATTGCCGTCCGCTGTGGGGTCGCTGATTTCCGTATCACCTCCCACATCAGCAGAAAAAAGAAGTGTGGTATTAGGACAACTATCTACAGGTATAGGTAACGGATTCCCCTGAGCATTCACATAAATATTTACAAAACCAAAAAAATCAGATGAGGCGTCATCCTCTCTAGGATATTGTGGTGTGTAAGGTGGAGGAAAAATATAAGCAAGTGTAGTGGCGCTGACATCTATCACCAACGAATCGCCCGCTACCATGTTGAAGGTTTGCAAACTGTCTCCCGTTCTTTTTTGGGCAAACTTTGCTATTCCGTTCAAATTCATTCCCTGTCCGAAACCAACCCTGTTGAAAAGGTTCAAACTTGTTCCCTGTACTTCTGCATTGTCTTCGCTGATTGCTTCCGGCTCGTTGGCAATGGACGTAAAATGCTTCCAGTCGTAACTCACATTTACAGGAGTACCTGTAGGTAAGCCGCCTATTTGAATGACCACACGCGCATTCACACTGGACGTATCACGTGCAAACCATGGACAGTCGGGGTCATAGCAATCGTATTGCGTATTGCTGTGGCACCACCACTGCACATACATCTTGTTGCCACCGTTATTTTTTATAAGTATATTTCCGGTACCCTGTGCCGAAATTTTGCAACCGGGATTTCCGCGCTTTATGTACGTATGTGCCCCACCCCAGATATTACCAGATGGCTGTAAAGTGAAAAACGGTCGTCCGTTGTCAAACACTTCTTCGGGCGGGTCGCAATTCAATCCCTGAATCACAGGGTTCTGAACTTCGGAATGGGAGTACGAATTTATGGTGCTTGAATTTTGTTGAAAGTCAAGTGTGGGTTGCTGTGCAATCGCATCTGCTGCAATAAGCAGGAAAGCAATCGGAAGTAAAAGACGGGGGTAAATGCTATTCTTCATAATCAAAGGATTTTGAGCGAAAGAATAATTCAGTGTATCAGCACTAAAGGTATTATTTCAAGTTGACTAGCAAAAAAATTTTTGTTTTGGAAAATAAACAGCACATTTGCCTTGTCTTCACAAAGGCAGTTTGATTTTTGAGCGTTGATAATCCTTCCTTTCAATTCGCTTGACAATCTTCAAAACAGCCGACAGCCAATACAGAAAAATTTTCTGTATAAGTCATTTATATAAATCAAACAGCTATGGATTATAATTCAAGCAGAAGCAAATTAGTATTGAAAGAATACGGTCGCCACGTTCAGAAGATAGTGGAGAACTGCGTAAAAGAGAAAGACCCTGTAAAACGAAACATTTTCGCGAAAGAAATTATTGAGCTCATGGGGCAACTCAATCCACACTTGCGAAACGTAGAGGATTTCCGCCATAAATTATGGGATCACCTTTTTATTATGAGCGATTACAAACTGAAAGTTGATTCGCCATATCCTATCAAAGAGCGCGCGGAAATCGAAAAAAGACCTAAGCCGCTACCTTATCCTCAATCCAGGATTAAGTACAAGCACTATGGGAAAAACGTAGAGGCACTTGTTGAAAAAGCGATCCATACAAAAGATGTTGAAAAACAAGCGGGCTTTACACAGTGCATTGGTAATTTCATGAAACTGGTTTACCAAAACTGGAGCCAGGACGAAGTGAATAACGAAACCATTAAGAACGATATTCGTCTGCTTTCAAAGGGCAAACTCCAGATTTCTGATGATCAGGATATTGATTCGCTGGCACGCGCTAACCGGATTAAGAAGCCGCAGGACAACAATAATCGGAAAGGCGGAGGTGGCGGAAAATTCCGTCACGGTGGCGGAGGCGGTGGAAGAAATAAAAACTTTAAAAAGAGAAGATAAAATCAAATCCCTTTCGAAAGAAGGGGATTTTTGTTTTTAGCCACTCCACAACATACTGTTTATACCTTACGGACGTTTTCTTTTCAACCAATAATTGAAATGGCGATTTTAGTTCGCGGTATTTGATAAACAATCAATTTGAAAGTTCATGTCTAACAGTTTCGAAGTAACAGGAGGTAAAAAATTAAAGGGAGAAATAACTCCGCAGGGAGCAAAGAACGAAGCATTGCAAATTCTCTGCGCGGTTCTTTTAACTCCTGAAAAAGTAACCATCTCAAACATTCCCGCCATCCGCGATGTGCTCGCTCTGATTGATATTCTGCAAGACCTTGGAGTGGAAGTGGAAAAACTGAGTGAAGACACTTACACCTTCAAAGCCGATAAAATAAATCTGGAGTTTCTAAAATCGGATACCTATAAAAAGAAAGGTGCATCGCTTCGCGGAAGTATTATGATTATGGGTCCGCTGCTTACACGTTTCAAACACGCCTATCTTCCAAAGCCGGGGGGAGATAAAATAGGCAGAAGAAGATTGGATACACACTTCTTGGGTTTCGAAAAACTCGGAGCCAAATTCAATTACGACAGCAACGAAACCTTCTACAGCGTTGAAGCAAGCAATCTGAAGGGAACCTATGTTTTGCTTGACGAGCCGTCAGTAACCGGTACGGCCAACATTGTTATGACCGCTGTAATGGCAAAGGGCAAGACGACCATTTTCAATGCTGCCTGCGAACCATACCTTCAACAACTTTGCGAAATGCTTAATCGTATGGGCGCAAAAATCACCGGTGTAGGTTCGAACTTGCTTAACATCGAAGGGGTAGATTATTTTGGAGGAACTGAACACAGGATGTTGCCCGATATGATTGAGATTGGAAGTTTCATTGGCCTGGCAGCTATGACACAAAGCGAGATAACGATTAAGAATTGCCGAATTGATATGCTTGGAAACATTCTTCCGGTGTTTGAAAAATTAGGAATTGAAATGGAATACCGGGGCGATGACATTCACATTCCTGCACGCGATCATTTTGAAATTCAACGCTTCATCGATGGGTCTATCTTAACTGTTTCTGACGGCCCCTGGCCGCTCTTCACCCCCGATTTAATTTCTATTGTTTTGGTTACAGCTACTCAGGCAAAGGGCAGTGTGCTTATTCATCAAAAAATGTTTGAGAGCCGCTTGTTCTTTGTAGATAAATTGATTGACATGGGCGCACAGATTATTCTTTGTGACCCGCATCGCGCAACAGTGATTGGAATTGACCGAGCCTACAAACTTCGCGGCATTACCATGAGTTCTCCGGATATACGTGCCGGTGTTGCTTTGTTAATTGCCGCTTTGAGTGCTGAAGGGAAATCCATCATCAACAACAGCGAGCAGATTGACCGAGGTTATCAGAGAATTGATGAGCGGTTGAATGCTCTTGGCGCCCAGATAAAACGAGTATAGTTAAACTCCGAATTGTTTCAGGTGGTGGTCGAGATGTGTATACATGATCCGTGCCCAGTCCGCATCCGTAAATTTTCCCAGAAACGGGTGAGCTTTTAAAGTTCCTTTTGCTGGGAAATCATTTACGCTTTCAATCAACTGGTGCCTTAGTTCGGGAAAATTAATGGGATTGATGCCGCGCTCTACCATATTCAGTTCCGGATATGTTTCTGCTTTTTCTTTTGGTGTAGGGAAATCGGTATGCAAAATAAAATAGCGAACCATCTGTTTCCCAAACCAGGTTTGCTTTTTGGGGTTACCTTCACTTCGCCATAAGCCACTTTTAAGCCGTCCGTACAATGCTGCAGCATTTGGTTTACGTTCATTTTACCCCAATGCTGTTGAATATTAGGTCGAAGAAAATTAATCCTTTCCGCCACTTCTTTCTTGGTTTCGGGCTGTAGAAGGTTTTTTCGCATAGCGTGTGATAAGTTCCGCAAAATAGAAAAACGCCTGCCATTATTTCAAAACCTACACATGCCCTGTCCTAAAGTCATTGTAAATCAGCCATATCTCGCCAATTTGTCCTTTGTAGTCTGTCAGGCAAAAAAATTGATATTCGCACCGCTAAAATTGGAACCATGCAAGACAATTCTGAAAAAGACAACCTTAAGGACAAAGTAGAAGACATTAAAAATCAGGTGACGGAAAAGGCAAACGAGTTTGCTGCCGAGGCAAAAGATAAAGCCGAAAATTTTGCGGGTAAGACTTTAGACGCAGCGGAGAAACTGCTGAACGATGTTTTCAAAAAGAACAAACCGGAAGATGCGGAGTTTGAAGAAGAAAAAACCGATCCAAAGGATATTGAGATTGCAGAGTTAAAAAAAGAATTGGATGAACTACGCGACAAATATGTTCGCCTGTATGCAGATTTTGATAATGCTAAAAAGCGGATGGCTAAGGAAAGACTTGAACTTATTCTCACCGCCAGCAAAGACGTAATGAAAGACTTGTTGCCGGTGCTTGATGATTTTGAGCGCGCACAAAAGGCGGTCGCCAACTCAGCCGATGTTACTGCGGTAAAAGAAGGATTGAACCTCGTTCATGCCAAGCTCGTTAACACGCTCTCGTCAAAAGGATTAAAAGCAATGGAAAGCATAGGAACCGATTTCGATGTAACTCATCATGAAGCCATCACAGAAATTCCCGCACCAACTCCTGAGCAGGAAGGGAAGGTAATTGACGAAGCCGAAAAGGGATATTTCCTAAACGAAAAAATAATCCGCTTCGCAAAAGTGATTGTAGGAAAGAAGGGAGAATAAGAGAGCAATGGCAAAACGCGATTATTACGAAATTTTAGGTGTCACCAAAACATCTTCAGCCGAAGAGATTAAAAAAGCGTACCGTAAGGTGGCTTTGCAATATCACCCCGACAGAAACCAGGGCGATAAAAAAGCAGAAGAAAAATTTAAGGAGGCTGCTGAAGCCTATGAGATATTAAGCGACAAGGATAAAAAAGCTAAGTATGATCAGTTTGGTCATGCAGGCATGGACCCAAGCAACTTTGGCGGACATAGCTACCAGGGTTCGAACATGGAAGACATCTTCCGCAATTTCGGAGATATTTTCGGTGGCGGAGGTGGTGGTGGCGGCTTTGACCCGTTCGAAACATTTTTTGGCGGAGGTGGTGGAAGAGGTGGTCGTCAGCAAACACGTGGCAAGCGTGGCACCAATCTGCGTGTGCGTGTAAAACTTAATTTGCAGGAAGTAGTGGCCGGTGCACGAAAAAACCTGAAAGTAAAAAAACACATAGAGTGTCACACCTGTCACGGCAGTGGGGCTAAAGACGCTTCATCGGTAGGAAAATGCTCCGTATGCGGAGGCAGTGGGGTAATGCGCAAAGTGCAGAATACCATTCTCGGCCAAATGCAAACAACTTCCACCTGCTACCAGTGTAACGGAAGCGGCCAGCAGATTACTAAAAAATGTCTCACCTGTAACGGGCTGGGTGTTGAATACGGAGATGAAACTATTCAGGTAGATATTCCGGCAGGCGTGCAGGATGGCATGCAGCTTAGTATGAGCGGAAAAGGAAATGCCGGTGAACAAGGCGGACCGGCAGGCGATTTGATTATTCAGGTAGAAGTAGAACAGAATCCTGAATTGGAAATTGACGGACAGAACGTAATCTATAATCTTCACATCAGCTTTATTGATGCGGTGCTTGGCTCACAGGTAGAAGTTCCGACTATTGAAGGCAAAGCAAAATTCAAAATTCCGGCAGGCACACAGGCAGGAAAAATTTTCCGTTTAAGCGGAAAGGGTTTCCCATCTGTAAACAGTTACGGTCGTGGTGACCAGCTTATTCTCATTCACGTTTATACCCCAAGCGAACTCTCATCGGAAGAAAAAAAGCTGCTCGAGAAACTTCGCGAAAGCCCCAACTTTAAACCCAAGCCGGGTGTTAAACAGGAGCGCGGTTTCTTCGACAGAGTAAAAGATATGTTCGAATAGTTCATCACAGTTTATTCTACTTTCGCCTCATGCCTCTCCTCTCACTTCAACACATCGTAAAACAATACGGCACTTACCGCGCCAGCGATGATGTGAGTTTCGAAATACCGAAAGGAAAAATATTTGGGTTGCTCGGTCCTAACGGTGCCGGCAAAACCACTTTGATACGCATGATTACCCGCATTCTTTATCCCGATGCCGGTAACATTCTTTTTAATGGAGAACAGCTTACCGATAAGCACACGGAAAACATCGGTTACATGCCCGAAGAGCGTGGTTTGTATAAAAAGATGAAAGTAGGCGAACACTTGATTTATCTCGGACGATTAAAAGGTCTCTCACAAACGCAGGCAAAAGAAAATGTAAACTATTGGCTGAAGAGATTTGAAATAGAAAACTGGCTGAACAAAAACATCGAAGAGCTTTCGAAAGGTATGAGCCAGAAGGTGCAGTTTATTGCTACCGTGCTACACAATCCTGAACTGCTGATTTTGGATGAACCCTTCTCCGGTCTCGACCCCATCAATTCAAAATTGATTGAAGAAGAAATCCGCGCCATGAGCCAAAAGGGCAAAACCATTATTTTTTCTACCCACCGTATGGAGCAGGTAGAGGAAATATGCGATGAAATTGTACTGGTTAATAAGGGCAAGAAAATTCTGGAAGGCGGAGTAAAGGAACTAAAACAACGTTTCAAGGAAAATAAATTCCGCATTTCGTTTACCGGTGAAATCAGTAACGGATTGCTGAATAGTCTGAATGTGGTAGAGCAAAGCACCGGAGAAGTAACTGTAAAGTTTGAAGAAGAACACAAAGGCAATTCACTGCTCAAATTGTTTGTAGAGCACGGCATGGAAGTTTCTTCGTTTAATGAACTGCTCCCGAGTATCAACGAAATATTTATCCGTCAAGTTCAATCTAACTAAGTGGGGAAAATCTGGATCATCATTCAACGCGAATACATTACGCGGGTAAAGCGCAAGAGTTTTATCATTACTACTCTTCTCGCTCCGCTTGGTTTTTTTGCACTTATCTCCGGTTCGGTTTTAATCAGCACCTACTCACAGGGCAGAACCGATGTGGCCATCATTGATGATAGCGGGCTGTTCAAAGATATTCCGATTGCCGATGCCGATGATCAAACGGTTTACTTTCACAGAGTTGATGATAACTACGAAAAGCTGGCGGCAGAACTGCCGAAAGAAAAAAATGAAGAGAAGAAAAAATACTCCGCCATTATTTTTATTCCCGCCAACTTTAACATCAGCACACCCAACAATCCGGTAATTGCTTACAGATATGTAGAACGGCCCGGGATGATAAAGAAACAGTTCATCAATCAACGCATGAACGAAGCTATTGATAAACTACGCATGAAAACCCTGAGCATTAACGAAGAAGTGCAGGAGCAAATGCAGAAAAAAATTCAACTCGATTTTTCTTCTCTCGATAATCAATCGGAAAAGAAAGGATACACCGAGGCAGCGGGCATTGCTGGAATGGTGATGGGCTTTGCTATTTATATCTCGCTCTTCTTTTACGGCACCATGATTATGAAAGGCGTAATGGAAGAAAAAACCAGCCGGATTGTAGAGGTACTTACTTCGTCTGTAAAACCGTTTCAATTGTTGATGGGCAAAATAATAGGCGTAGGCGCGGTTGGCCTTACACAGTTTATTCTCTGGATTGTTCTGATGTTCGGTGTAAACATTGTAGCGGGAATCATTTTTGGTGTGGCACTCAATTCGCATCAACCGGTTATGGGCAATATGCAAAATACCGGTATGGATGCCGATGAGATGCAATTGATTATTCAGAACATTTCTACCCTTCCGTTTACCCAAATCGTTATTTTCTTTCCTCTTTATTTTCTCGGAGGTTTTTTACTATATGGCTCTCTTTTTGCCGCTGTTGGTGCTGCGATGGGCGAGGATGGAGATCAGCAATCGTTAATGATTCCGATAACGGTTCCTATTATCATCTCCATTTTCATTGCCATCAATGTCATTAACAATCCCGACAGTTCACTTGGTTTCTGGGGTTCCGTTATTCCGTTTACCTCACCGGTAGTGATGAGTGCGCTGCTTCCTTTCCGGCCGGAGTGGTGGCAGATTGCACTTTCGCTTCTGCTGCTGGTTGGGGGCTTTATTTTAACTACTTACGTTGCTGCTAAAATTTACCGGATGGGGATTCTGATGTATGGCAAAAAAATTACCCTAAAAGAAATGGGTCGCTGGATTTTCGCCCGCAACTGATTCTGTCTCACTTATTTTGTTTACTTCGAAAAAATAAATCAATCATGAAGAAAATTTTGTTTGCTGCGTTATGCGTTGTTACTGTTTCTGCCTTTGCGCAAAAGCCGGTTACTTTATCAGAAGACACTTTCGCTATGAGTAAAGGAACCCAAACCGGGTTTCAGGTAGAGATTCCGCAAATTACCATGATAGAAGCCGAAAAGCAGTGGCTTAAATATGTAAGCACCGGCAGCAAAGGAAAGGCAACCGTGTTAAACGGGGAAAATACGCAGACCGGAGTTGTAAATCCGAATGTATCGCCTAACCCTTTTATTGTTTACAGTAAATTACTGGAAACTACAGAAGGTGTTCGCCTTACCACCTGGTTTACTGAAAACGATACGGTTTTTATTTCTAAGCAATTGAACAATGACCAGGATTTAGCGGTACAGAAATACATCCGCGATTTTGCCGTTGCCGCTTATCAGGACGCAGTGAAGGACGAACTGAAAGCAGAACAGGATAAACAAAAAGCACTCGAAAAGGAGTTAAACAGCCTTATTAAAGAAGAAGAAAAGGCGGCTAAGAAAATAAGCGAAAGTAATCGCGCTATTCAAAAGAGCACCGACAATATTGCTACCAACAATGCCGATGTTCAGGACGTTTCCTATAAAATAAGCGACCAGAAGGGAATGGTTGAACGTACGGCATCAGATGCCAACGCCAACAAAGGCGCGAAACAAACTTTGAAAGATTTAGAAAATCAGAAAAAGAAACTGCAAAGCCAGAGCGAGGCAGAAAACAAGAACATTGATGCCATGAACAAAACCATCCGAGAAGAGGAAAGAAAAATTGCTGATCTGAAAGAAAAAGGAAATTCGAAAACCACTCAAATAGAACAGCAAAAGCAAAAGGTAAAAGAAGTGCAGAGCAAGTTAGATGGCATCAGGTAGAAATTATTTTCTTTACGCCATATTCTGAAAGATGAAAGGAATTATACTCGCGGGCGGCTCCGGCACCCGCCTTTACCCGATTACATACGCTATCAGTAAGCAGATAATGCCTATATACGATAAGCCGATGATTTATTATCCGCTTACCGTTTTAATGAAAGCGGGCATCAATGAAATTCTCATCATCTCCACGCCAACCGATTTACCAAACTTCGAACGCCTGTTAGGTGACGGCAAAAAATTCGGTTGCTCGTTTTCATACAAAGTGCAGGAGGTTCCTAACGGACTGGCACAGGCATTTGTGTTAGGCGCAGAATTTATTGGCAAGGATAAAGTAGCCTTGATACTGGGCGATAATATTTTCTATGGTTCCGGTCTCGACCAGTTGCTGAAAGCCAATTCAAATCCGGAAGGCGGAGTAGTTTATGCTTATCATGTGAGCGACCCTGAAAGATACGGTGTAGTGGAATTTGATGCAAACGGCAAGGCGATTTCTATTGAAGAAAAACCGAAAGAGCCGAAGAGCAATTACGCAGTACCGGGTCTTTACTTTTACGATAACACTGTTGTAGAGATTGCGAAGAATCTGAAGCCAAGCCTGCGCGGTGAATATGAAATTACAGACGTAAACAAAGAATACCTGCAGCAGAAAAAGCTGAAAGTGGGAATTCTGGACAGAGGAACTGCCTGGCTCGACACAGGCACCTTTGATTCACTGATGCAGGCATCGCAGTTTGTGCAGGTGATTGAGCAACGCCAGGGATTAAAGGTAGGTTGCATTGAAGAAGAAGCATGGAGGCAAGGCTTTATTTCGAACGAACAATTGAAGAAATTAGCAGACCCGCTTTTGAAAAGCGGCTACGGAAAATATTTACTGGAACTAATTTCATAGCGTATGATGACTCGGTTTAAGAATAAGATTTTAGTAACCGGTGGTGCCGGATTTGTAGGAAGCACCATGGTAGATAAATTGATTGAGAATCCGGAAAATTTTGTGCTTACGGTAGATAATCTTTCTACCGGTAACATTAAACGATTGCCCGAATCGAACCCGCATAACAACTGGAAGTTTGTAAAGTGCGATGTAAACTCGTATCGTGACATTGCCGGCATAATGACTTCGTACCAGTTCGAGTATGTTTTTCATTATGCGGCAGTAGTGGGGGTAAAACGGACGTTGGAGAATCCGGTTTCTGTGTTGAACGACATCAACGGGTTTAAATATCTCCTTGACCTGAGCAAGAACACAGGTGTGAAAAGAATTTTCTTTTCCTCTTCTTCCGAAGTTTACGGGGAACCGTTTGAACATCCGCAGAACGAAATGACCACTCCGCTTAATTCGCGCTTACCGTACGCGGTGGTAAAAAATGTAGGCGAAGCGTTTCTCCGTTCTTACAAGCAGGAATACAATCTCGACTATACCATCTTCCGTTTCTTCAATACCTACGGACCCAAACAAAGCAGCGATTTTGTAATGACCCGTTTTATTAAGGCCGCGCTTGAAGGGAAAAAGCTGGCAGTATACGGTGACGGTTTGCAAAGCCGCACCTTCTGCTACCGCGATGATAATGTGGATGCCTGCGCTGCAGCTCTTTACAACAACGTTCACTTAAATGATACGGTGAACATCGGCAGCGATTTTGAACTGACCATTCTGGATTTGGCAAAACTTATTATCAAGGTAACCAATTCGAAGTCGGAGATTGTTCACCTGCCGCCATTGGCAGAAGGCGACATGAGCAGGCGCAGACCGGATATTGAAAAAATGAAAGTGCTGCTTGGGCGCCCGATGACGGGCATTGAAGACGGCATCCTGAAAACCATAGAAAGCGGACAATACAATTACTAAAACCCCTCTAACTCCCCTAAAGGGGAGAATAAAACCAAAAGATGCCTAAGATTCTTGTAACCGGTGGGTGTGGCTATATAGGCTCTCATACCATTGTTGATTTATTGGATAATGGTTTTGAGGTGGTAAGTATTGATAACAACACCCGCTCTAAGGCAGAAACCACCGAAAGAATTTTCATCATCACCGGTAAGCGGATAAGAAATTACGCGGTTGATTTGTGTGATATAGAAGCTACCCGAAAAGTATTTCAGGAAAATGAATTCGATGGCGTTATTCATTTCGCGGCTCTAAAGTCTGTTCCCGAATCGGTAGAAAAACCCTTGCTGTATTACCGGAACAATCTGAATTCGCTGGTGAACCTTTTGGAACTTACCGGTGAGTTCGGAATAAAAGATTTCGTTTTTTCTTCTTCCTGTTCGGTTTATGGTAACACCAAAGAGCTACCGGTTACCGAAGAAACCCCGCTGGGGGTTGCTGAATCGCCTTATGCACGCACGAAGCAAATGGGCGAAGACATTATCAACGATTTTTCAAAAACATCTGATGCACGGTTTATCCTTCTTCGGTATTTTAATCCGGTGGGGGCGCACGAAAGCGGAAAGATGGGCGAAGATTCTACCGATGTAACTACCGCTATTATTCCGCGCATTACCGGTACGGCTATTGGAAAGTTTAAGGAGTTTACGGTGTTCGGCACCGACTACGATACCCGCGATGGTTCCTGCATACGCGATTACATTCATGTAATGGATATTGCCAATGCGCATACCAAGGCTATACAGTATTTGAACTCACGGTCAGACTTACGTCAGACCGAGGTCTTCAACCTGGGCACCGGTAACGGTGTTACGGTACTCGAAGCCATTCAGAGTTTCGAAAAAGTATCAGGACAAAAGCTTAACTATAAACTGGGTGAACGCAGAACCGGTGATGTGGTGAGTATTTATGCCAACAACAACAAAGCGGTTTCGGAATTGAACTGGCAGATTAAGCGCGACCTGGATACCATGATGCGGACCGCCTGGGTGTGGGAGAAGTTTCTTGCAGGGAAGTAAACGCGATGTCCGGTTATGGTAGTAATGAATGGATAGATAAATAATCTGTCATGGTCAAAATTTTCGCCTTGCCTAAGGTTTTAAGAACAAGTAAATCTTTATCTCCTGTTATCAAGTGAGTTGCTTTGCCATCTAAAGCAAGACTTAATAAAAAATTGTCTTTCGGGTCACGGCAAATTTTAAGGTTACTGGTAACGTTTATAAATTCGGCATGTTGGCTTGCCTGAACCAGTAGTTCCTACAGGTCTTTAAGCGAGAAATATTTTTTGAATTTCGGTCGGCTTGCTACGTCTGTAAACTCATCTAAAAGCTCCTTGCTAAAGAGCAGCACAATCGAGCCTGCCGAAATCAATTTCTCAAGTTTTGAGTAATTTTTGGTGAGCAGAAAGTGAATCCAGAGGTTGGTGTCAATTACAACTCTATGCTTTTTTCTTCGCATAACGTTTAGCCCTTAACGATTCCACTTCTTTGGTAATATCATTTAAAGATGGAGGATTACTTGTTGCTTTAACACGCAACCTGCTGATAATTTTCAGGAAACCTTGCGCAGTGTTTGGCTTTATAGAAATCAGATTAAGAGCAGCTAAGTCTTGAAGCAACTTATCTGCTTTTGGGTTCAGTATATCTACCTGGTAAGTCATACTTCAAATATAAAGTTTTTGAACGGGTTTATTTCTTCCTCGAATTCCTAAACGCAGTTTCGTATTTTTCTATCCACTGCTCCGGTGTCATTTTCGATGCCAGTTCTCCGATAAGCGCAAACGGAATCTGTTCGGGTTTCTTGAACCGGATACAGCTTTTGCCCATGTCGAGTTTTGTTTTGCTGTGCTTGGGAAATTCTGTCACAAACCAGTCGAGCAACTTGGGGTCGGAGTAAACGCCCATGTGATACACGGCAATAAAATTCTTTTGCGAAGCCATGCCCATAAAAGGCAGGGGCTGCTTGGGGTCGCAATGGTAACCGGATGGATACAGCGTGTGCGGCACTACATAGCCCACCATGCCGTAACCCATTCCTTCTTTAAAACCTTTGGGCAGGTTCTTCTTAATTACTTTTCGCAGCTCTTTCATGGCTGTTTGCCGGTCGTCCGGTAAGGAATCGAAATATTCATCGGGGGTTTTGGCGGCTGATTGCATAGAGCGGTTGGTTTTGTTTCCGCCATAAAAATAAAAAAGGGCCTTACCTTTTGAGCCGAGATGTTTACCCAGCGAGCCGAGATAGTTACCTGACGAGACGAGATGGTTGCCCAGTGAACCGAGATCTTTACCCATGATGCCGAGATGGTTTCCGGACGTGCCGAGATGCTTACCCAGAGTGCCGAGATGGCTTCCGGACGAGCAGAGAGCCTTACCCAGCGTGCCGAGATTGTTACCCAACGAGCCGAGATGCTTGCCCAGAGTGCCGAGATTGTTACCCGGCAAGCCGAGATGCTTGCCGGACGAGCCGAGTTTTGAAAAAGTGGTTAGAATACCTCCCCGAATCACTCCAAAGGAGTGGTTTTAACAGAAAAATGCAAGGAAACTACTAAAAGACTGTGTTTTTAGCCCTGTAAGGGTGGTGGCTTGGTAGAAAAAGTGTTTGCCAAAGTAACCACCCTCCCGCCCTTTGGCGGGACAGGCATCGTGGGTGGAACTTGTTCCTGCTTTTGAAAATGAAAGGCAATTTCTTTCGTTCCTTTTTTTAGAATAATACTTCGGACAAAATTTTAGTCAACTTACGTGAATG
>CAZBPG010000021.1:0-47574 GCA_964493695.1 uncultured Chitinophaga sp.
CGCGCAGAATGGTCGGGAAGGCGCGCAAAACGAAAATGCGCCCGCGCAAAATGGTCGGGTAGGCACGCAGAACGAAAATGCGCCCGCGCAAAATGGTTAGGAAGCAATGAAAAAGCATTAAAAATCATTAAAAATCAAATTTCGTTTCCCCGCAGGGTTTCCGTTTCGGAACCCTGCGGGGAATGAGTTACCCGTGCCACGGTTCAAACCGCGGCACGGGTACTATTTCGGGAGTGGTGGCTTACGGCAGCAACCTTCCGTAACTGCGGGGGAAAGGAATGGTTTCGCGAATGTGCTGTAAGCCGCAAATCCAGGCTACTAATCTTTCTAAACCCAGTCCAAAACCGGCATGAGGCACATTGCCGAATTTGCGCAGGTCCAGGTACCATTCAAAAGCACTCATCGGCAAATCGTGCTCTATTATTTTGCTTTTCAACCGTTCCATATCTGTTTCGCGCTCACCACCGCCCACTACTTCGCCATAACCTTCCGGTGCCAGCAAGTCAACACCCTTGGCGTAACCCTTATCGGTTTCATCTTCTTTCATGTAAAAGGCTTTCACCTCCTGAGGCCAGTTGTAAACCATTACCGGTTGCCCGAACATTTTGGTCAGTACCGTTTCATCGCTTCCGCCAAAATCGTCACCGCGCTTAAAGTTTTTCGCGCTGTTCAGCCACACCGGAATGTTCATTAGCTTTTCATCCACGTCTTTCTCTTCCTGCTTCAGTTTATCAATCTTACTTTGGTTAAAGTTTATTTCTCCCTTCTTCAATTCACCCGAAGAAATTTTCTTCTCCCGCTCATCAATCTGACTTCTGATTTCCGATTTCTGATTTCTCAATGCCGCTTCTTCCGCTTCCAGCATTTGCAAACTTGTTCTTCCGCCCACTTCTTTCTCGCCTTTAATCACACTCACCGCATCTTCATACTTCATGCGGATAAACGGCTCGCGCACTTTTTCAAGGTAAGAAGTATCACGTTCCAGAATCTGTAACTCCGCTTTCGATTTTTCTAAAACAGTGGTTACCACAAAGCGGATAAAATCTTCAATTACATCCATATCCATTTTTAAATCATAGAAAGCCATCTCCGGTTCTATCATCCAGAACTCCGAAAGGTGTCTGCGCGTTTTCGATTTCTCGGCACGGAACGTTGGACCGAAAGTGTAAATCAAGCCCTGCGCCATGGCCATGGCTTCGCCATAAAGTTGTCCGCTTTGCGAAAGATAAGCCGGGTCGCCATAAAAATCGGTTTCGAAAAGGGTTGAAGTTCCTTCGCAGGCATTACCGGTGAATATAGGAGCATCCATCTGCACAAACCCCCGCTGCTGAAAGAAGGTATGAATAGCAAAAATTATTTCATTGCGCACTCGCATAATCGCCCACTGGTTTTTTGAGCGCAGCCACAAGTGGCGGTTATCCATCAAAAAATCTACCCCGTGTTCTTTAGGCGTAATCGGATAGGCTTCGGCTGTTGCAATAACTTCCAGCGAAGTAACGTGAACTTCATACCCGCCAATCTGGCGCTCATCTTTTACCACTTTGCCTTTTACCGAAAGCGAACTCTCCTGCGGCAAACGTTTCGCAGCCTCAAAAGAATTTTCTCCTACAGAATTTACATCAATTATACATTGAGCGAAACCGGTGCCATCGCGCATAGTCATAAACACAATGGTTTTGCTGTCGCGTTTCTGTGCGTTCCAGCCTTTCAATTCAACTTCCTGTCCTTCGAACTTCGATAACTCTTTAATGTAAGCCATTTTCTTTGCTGGGTTAAGATGTTAAGGTATTTAAGTGTTAAGGCAAAAGCAACGGGAATCATAACTTTCGCACCTACACACCTAAACACTTTCGCACAATTTTAAAAAGATTGCGAAGATAGAAAAGCATTTCTTCTTGTAACACCGTGCTATTGTCGTTTGTTTTTTGAAAATTCGCACCGTGCTTAATCAACGGTTATCGCAAAAACTCTTACTAAAACTTTCGCCCCAGCAAATTCAGTTAATGAAATTGCTGCAGGTTCCTACGGCACAATTGGAGCAGCGCATTAAAGAAGAACTGGAAGCAAATCCAGCGTTGGAAGAAAGTGAAGACACCGAAGATGAAGTTCCGCAGATAACAGAAGAAACGCCAGAAGCAGAAACCGGTGAAACGGAAAGTGAAGCTGAAGCGGCTGAAGAAGAACTGAAAGTAGATGATGAGGTGGACATGAGCGAGTATTATGATGAGGACGATGAAGGGATAGCTGATTATAAAACCAAAGATCCGAATGAATTTGGCGACCCGGATGACGAAAAGAAAACTGTTCCTGTAACGGTAGCTTCTACTTTTCACGAGCATTTAGAGTCGCAGGTGGGCATGATGGATTTGGATGAACGGCAGCAGCAAATTGCTTTGCATTTAATAGGAAGTTTAGACGATGATGGTTACCTGCGGAGAGAACTGGATGCGATTGTGGATGACCTGGTTTTCCGTCAGAATATTTCCACCAACGAGCAGGAGTTACTGGAAATTTTAGCGCATATCCAAAAACTCGACCCACCCGGCATTGGCGCCCGCACCCTGGAAGAATGTTTGCTCTTGCAATTAAAGCGCAAAGAAGAACCAACCATTTACACAGAGATAGCCATACAGATTGTAGAAAAATATTTCGACCAGTTTGCCAAGAAGCATTACAACAAACTGCAACACACTTTCGACATGGATTCGGTAAAACTGAAACGGGTGCTGGACGAAATAACAAAGTTGAACCCAAAGCCCGGAAGCATGTACAGCACAAGCGAAGCCGGCATGCGACTTACCATTATTCCCGATTTTATTCTTACCAATACCAATGGCGAGTTAGTGGTTACGCTTAATTCCGCCAACGCACCTGAACTCCGCATCAGCAATCATTTTAAAGAAATGATTTCGACTTATAAAAATTCGAAAGAAAAAACGAAGAGCCAGAAGGATGCGATTTTGTTTATCAAGCAAAAGATTGATTCCGCCAAGTGGTTTATTGATGCTATACAATCGCGCTACCACACCATGATGATGGTGATGAATACCATTCTGGATTTGCAGCGCGAATATTTAAGCACCGGTGATGAAACACAAATGCGTCCGATGATTCTGAAAGATATTGCTGAAAGAACCGGACTGGATATTTCAACCGTTAGCCGGGTGGCAAATAGCAAATATGTGCAAACCGAATTCGGAACCATTCCATTAAAATTCTTTTTCAGTGAAGCCATGAGTACCGACACAGGAGAAGAAGTTTCAAGCCGGGAAGTGAAAAAAATTCTGAGCGATGTAATTGGTTTGGAGAGCAAAAAGAAACCCATCAGTGATTTGAACCTGACAAAGATTTTGAATGAGCGCGGCTATAACATTGCACGAAGAACCGTAGCCAAATATCGCGAACAGTTAAATATTCCCGTAGCTCGTTTAAGAAAGGAACTATAACCCCATGTGTGGTATTGCAGGATATTTTTCAAAAGAACCTACTCATCAACTAGATAGTTATTTACCCGGTGCAGTAAAAACACTTTCGAAACGGGGACCTGATTTACAACAGGCAAAAATCCTTTCTCCTCAGGTTGGCTTTGCACATGTCCGCCTTTCTATCATTGATACTTCTGCTATAGCCAATCAGCCGATGAGTGATAACAGCGGAAGATTTACAATCGTTTTCAATGGAGAAATTTTCAATTTCCGTGAACTGAAGCAGAAGTTCCTGTCAGATGTAGAATGCAAATCCAGTTCTGATACAGAAGTGTTGCTGAATCTGTTTATCCGCATGCGTGAAGATTGCCTTCAACATCTGAATGGTTTTTTTGCCTTCGCCATTTTTGATAACGAGAAGAAAGAAATATTTCTTGCTCGCGACCGGTTTGGCATCAAACCGCTTCATATTTACAGCGATGATAAAATACTGCTGTTTGCCTCAGAACTAAAGGCAATTCTACAGTTTCCAATAAAGAAGGAAATTGACTACAACACACTCGCTCTTTATCTGCAACTGAATTATGTGCCGGGTACAAGTTCAATGCTGAAAAGTATTCAAAAACTACAACCGGGAAGTTTTGCCTTAATAGATTCAAAAGGAAACTTTACAACAAAGAAATTTTATTCCATTCCGTTTAGACCAGGGAAAAAGATTTCAGAAAGCGAAATTAGTTATGGTGATGCAAAAGCAACACTGCGAAGGTTAGTTGAAGAATCGGTGCAACGAAGATTAGTGTCAGATGTTCCTCTTGGTGCGTTTTTAAGTGGAGGAATTGATTCGTCAATCATTACATCCTGCGCTGCAAAAAATGTTTCGCAGTTAAACACTTTCAGTATTGGCTTTAAAGATGAGCCTTACTTTGACGAAACAAAGTATGCAAATCTCGTAGCTAAAAAATTCAAAACAAACCACACGGCATTTTCTGTTTCGAGCGATGAGATGTTTGCGAATATTTTTTCAATTCTCGATTACATAGATGAGCCATTTGCCGATTCATCAGCTGTTGCTGTTTATATTTTAAGTCAGAAAACGAGAGAGAAGGTTACAGTAGCTCTTTCCGGTGATGGGGGAGATGAGTTGTTCGCGGGCTATAACAAACACAATGCAGAGTTAAGAGCGCGGCAAAAAAATCTGCTAAACTTTTTGATGCGTGCCGGTCTTCCGTTTTTTAAAATGTTACCGAAGTCCCGTCACTCCAAATCCGGAAACCTTTTCCGGCAATTGAGCCGTTATAGCGAAGGATTGCAGTTGTCTGCTTCTGAAAGATATTGGCGTTGGTGCAGTTTTAGCTCGCAAACAGAGGCGGTTGATTTGTTGAGGAATAAGAATTCTGTAGACAAAGCAGAACTCGAAAACAGAAAGCGGTTTGTGTTAGATTTTATAGAAGAGAGTGGTGACCTGAATGATGTTTTGTTTGCCGATACACAAATGGTTTTGCCAAACGATATGCTGACTAAAGTTGATTTTATGAGTATGGCAAATAGTTTAGAAGTTCGTGTACCGCTGCTCGACTATACGGTGGTTGATTTTGCTTTTTCCCTTCCTGTTTCGTTTAAAATTGATTCAACTACAGGAAAGAAAATTTTGAAAGATGCTTTTCGAAATGAGTTACCGGAAGAATTGTTTCATCGCTCAAAACACGGCTTTGAAGTTCCGTTACTCAAGTGGATGCAAACCGGTTTACGCTCTCTAATAGAAAATGAATTGCTTGAGAAGAAATTTGTTGAGCAGCAAAATATTTTTGATGTCAACGAGATTGAAAAAGTAAAGCAAAAACTTTTCAGTTCTAATCCGGAAGATGTGCACGCCACTTTGTGGGGCTTGTTGGTGTTTCAATACTGGTATAGGAAGTATTTTTAATAAAATCCTAAATCTTGCACAATCATTTGAAGTAGGTTGAAAATTATCGCTTAAGCTTTATCGCTTTCCCAATTCGAAATTCCAAATTCGAAATTTAAAATTCAACTGTGCCTCGCGTACTTCGTATCATTAACCGGTTAAACTTAGGTGGACCAACATACAACGCTGCGTATCTGAGTAAATACTTAGAGCCGGAGTTTGAGACTTTACTGGTTTCGGGCATGAAGGATGATGCAGAAGAAAGTTCTGAGTTTATTGTTAAAGACCTGGATTTGCATCCTGTTTATATTCCTGAAATGTATCGGGAGTTACATCCCTTTCGCGATTACAAATCATATTACAAACTCCGAAAGCTTATTGAAGAATTTAAACCAGATATAGTTCATACACACGCGGCAAAGGCCGGAGCAGTAGGAAGGTTAGCAGCATCACATAGTGGCGTAAAAGCAATTGTACATACTTTCCACGGACATGTTTTTCATTCGTATTTCAGCCCGCTTAAGACACGAATGTTCTTAGAGATTGAACGCTACCTGGCCAAACGGACTACAAAAATCATTACGCTTAGCGAAATTCAAAAACAAGAGTTAACAGAAATCTACCATGTAGGGCCTGCAGAGAAATTTGAAATAATTCCATTAGGATTTGATTTGAAAAAATTTGAGGACAATCAAATAGAAAAGAGAGCAAAATTCAGAAACGAGTACAATCTGGCTGATGATGAAATTGCGGTCGGGATTGTGGGTAGGTTGGTGCCAATAAAGAATCATGAACTGTTTTTAAAAGCACTAAAAATTGTTTCCGAGAAAACCTCAAAAAAAATACGGGCCTTTATTATTGGCGATGGCGAAGAACGATTAAAAATTGAAAAGCTAGCCCAATCGCTTGATCTGAACTTCAACAATCATAACCTGAAAGAGAAAAACATTCTCACATTTACCAGTTGGATAAAAGAGATTGATGTGTCAAACGCGGGGATGGATCTAATCGCGCTTACCTCCAACAACGAAGGAACTCCTGTAAGTCTGATTGAAGCACAGGCATCTGGGAAACCAATTGTTTCTACCAATGTTGGCGGTATTGAAAATATTGTGATTGCGAACGAAACAGCTTTGCTTTCACCGGTTGGGGATGAGAACGCTTTTGCCGATAATCTTTACCACATGATTGAGAACGGTAAAGCGAGGGAAGATTTTTCAAAACAAGGAAGTGGGTTTGTGCGAAATAAGTTCAGTTATCAGCGTCTTTGTACGGATATGGCGAAACTTTATCATTCACTTTTATAAACAAATGCCTTCTGTTTTTTTGATAAGTTTGTAACTCAAAGTAATCAATGAAGCGACTCGTTTACTATTCCGTATTTTCTTTCCTGCTCTTTTCGTTTTCATCCTGCAAGATTTTCTATCCCAATATCATGTTTCAGCAGAAGGATTATCAATTCTTTGAACTGGCAAAGAAACAGATAGATGAATATGTAATTCAAACAGGAGATCAATTTAGCTTGCGGGTTTATTCTCGGGATGGGTTTCGGCTTATTGATATTATGAGTAGCATTAGTCAGCAGAACGTGGCAGGTGGAGGGGGAGGAGGGTCGTTTCTTGTCGATAAAGAAGGCTTTGCTAAACTTCCAATAGTTGGAGAGTTTTATGTAAAAGGATATACAGAATCTGAATTAGAAAGAGTTTTAGAGGAGAAGTATTCCAATTTATTCGTTGATCCTTACGTTATAGCAACTGTAGGCAACCGTAGGGCGTTTGTATTTAGAGGTTCTAATGCAAGTGTGATAACTTTAAACGAAGCACCTACCAACCTGTTTGAGGTGATTGCACGATCTGGTGGTATATCTGGAGACTTGAAATCGTATAAAATTAAAGTAATCAGAGGGGATTTGAAGAATCCGCAGATTAGTGTTGTGGACGTATCTTCAATTGAAGGTATGAGGAATGCAGATCTTATCATTCAATCAAATGATATCATCTACATTGAACCACGTAGGAGACCGGCATCGGATGTGTTGCGAGAGCTTTCACCAATATTTGCGTGGGCGAGTACAATTTTAACTACAATAGCTCTGATTAAATCCTTTTCAGCTATAAAATAATCAAGCTAAGTGGAAAACAACACTCAACAACCAGAGCAATCTACTTTTTCTAATCCGGTAGAGGATTTTAATTTAGGTTTATTGATATATGTAATCAACGCATCTATTGTTTGGGTTATTTTGATTCTTGTTGCTTGTGTTGTCCTTTCCTTGGTCTATTTACGTTACACCCCACGCATTTATGAGTCTTCTACAACACTTATGCTGAAGACCGAGAAAACGACTCAATTGCTTGGGGTGCAAAATTTGGTCGTTGAACATGATCCGTCAGAAGTAAGCAGAGAAATGCAATTATTAACCTCAAAGCTTCTTTTGAATCGGGTTATTGATTTGCTTCCTCTCGAAATAGGATATTATAAGGAAGGGAAAACTAAGTTCATATTTACAGAATTGTATACTTCATCTCCATTCACTGTCTTTGGTCAAGTAAAGGACGAAAGCATTTATACAATACCTGTTTATCTTAAAATTCTCAGCGGCAAGAAGTATTACCTTTCTTTCACGATGAATGGTCGGGATTATGAGTATTCGAGTGATACAGGTAAAGTACTTTCATCACCATTTTTTTCAATGTCCGTTTCCTATAAGCATTCTATTACACCTGAAGAGATTAACGGGCTGTATTATTTTAAGTTCTTAACTAGGGCAGAGGTGGAATCCGATATAACTAATAAGCTGGCCGTAATGCCGATTGATATGGCCACACAAACAGTGGCGCTTGTTTTTAAAGACCGGAATCATGAAAGAGCCCGCGATGTAATTCAAAAAATTTCAGACGAGTTTATCGTTTACGATTTGGAAAGAAAAAGGGAAAGCTTTGTTAACATACTCAGGTTTTTGGATGAACAAATCGACACATTTGGGAACGCTTTCGATAGGTTCTCTGATTCCGTGCGAACCTTGAAGCTTAAAGAAGGCTTTTTGGAAAAAGGAGACAATTATACTGACAGGTTAATGGATAAGTCGATGAGTTATGAAGAAGAAATACGATACTTAGTAAATGACATTAAATCTTTAGTAGAGTTAAAAAAATCGGTTCAAAAAGAGAACGACTATTCTACGCTACCGACTTTCACTTTTCACGATAAGACAATTGAATTTCAAGACGATATCGCGAGTGTTAATGAACGACAGAAGACAAGGAATAAAAAACTGATGGAAGTTACGCAAGAGCATCCAGATGTAAGGTTCGATGATAAAGAGATAGAGGAATCGAAAATCAGGCTTGGTAAGAATATTGATCATGCAATAAATATGCTTCGCACTAATCAACAGCGGCTTACGGAGGCTTACAATGCTTACATGGCAGAACTTTTATCAGATCCCGACAAAAGCCGAAAATTTGCCAGACTTGATAAAATGGCGGCAATGAAGAATGATTTTGTCATGAATTTATACGATGAAAAATCAAGCTATCTGATTGCAAGTGCAGGTATAGTCTCCGATTATATTATTTTACAAAGAGCATCTCTCCCGAGCGTTCCTATATCACCGAAGGAAACATTTACAAAAATTGCAGGCGTTTTAATTGGATTGGCGTTAGGATTAGTATTGATTGTTATTCGATATCTACTTCAAAATACAATTATTGCAATTGATGATGTTGAGAAGAAATCCAAAGCGCCTTTGTTAGGTGTAATACCCCGCTACAAGGAAGAGTTAGTTCGTTCTCAGATTGTTGTTACACAAGATCCCAAATCTACAATAACAGAAGCATTTAGAGCTGTACGATCGGGGCTTCAGTTTATTGCAGGTGCTCCCGGAACCAAAATTCTGGCTACAACTTCTACAATACCAGGTGAAGGAAAAACATTTGTTTCTTTAAATACCGCAGCAATTCTTAGTTTGTTAAACAAGAAGGTTATTATTCTTGACTTTGACATGCGTAAACCCAGATTAGACAAGGTATTTGACGTAGATGCACACCGCGGAGTTAGTACTATTCTTAGCGGACAATCGGGAATTGACGAGTGCATTATGGAAACCGGTGTTCCGAATTTGGATTTTATTGTTGCTGGTCCGGTGCCCCCTAATCCTTCAGAGTTAATTCTTTTACCCAAACTCCAAGAATTGCTTAGTCACTTAAAAACAAAATATGATTATATAGTTATTGATACACCACCCATTGGCTTAGTAACAGATGCTTTGGAGATATTGAAAATTGCCGACTACCCCATTTATGTGTTCCGCGCTGCTTATTCCAATAGAAGTTTTGTTGCTAACGTGAATAAGATTATGAGTGAAAGTAAGATCAAGAATTTGGCGGTGGTTATCAACGATTATGGACGAGGTGCTTCAGGTTATGGGTATAGCTACGGCTATAACTATGGCTATAGCTACGGTTACGGCTATGGCTACGGCTATGGTTATGGTTATGGTTATTATGGGAAAAAATATGGCGAAGGGTATTACACCACCGACTCAAAACCAAAGAAAAAGAGTTTTTGGAAAAAACTTTTTGAAAAAGCAAACTAACCATGATGCAGAACGAGCAATATATTGTTACGTTTCTCGCCTTATTTTTTTTGATAAGTGTCTTGTTCTCGTTTCTGATTAACTGGCTCTTTTTAAAGTTCTCTTTCAATTTAGGGGCACGTAATGAAGATGGAACCTCACGACAAGTGAGATGGTCAAGTAACGTAAAGCCTGCTATTGGTGGGATTTCATTTTTCATTGTTTTTTTAGTTTCTATTTCTGTAATAGGAACCCTCCCGCGACAAACAAGCTATTTACTCGACAAGCATCTCATCGGCATAATTGCTTCTTGCTGTTTGGGGTTTTTGCTAGGATTGGCGGATGATGCTTATAACACTAACCCGTTGGCAAAGTTTATTGCGCAGTTATCATGCGCCTTCATTTTGATTATCTCTGATGTTTATATAAAGGCATCCGGTAATCCGGCTTTTGACTTTGCAATAACTGTTATGTGGGTTATCGGATTAATGAATTCTATAAATATGCTTGACAACATGGATGCAATCACGACAACTACCAGTATGAGCATTGTTTTGGGATTAATCGCAGTGGTAGCCATCAGCGGACATTCACTTAGTGCATTTTATTTAGTAATGCTTGTTGGAGTGCTGGGCGCTTTAGCCGGTTTTTTGTATTTCAATTGGAACCCATCAAGGATTATAATGGGTGATACAGGAAGCCAGTTCTTAGGAGTGTTTCTGGCTTCCACCAGTATTTTGTTTTTCTGGAATTTCAGAGATGAAGGTTCAAGTGAATACATTCAGTTGCGACAGTTTGTTATTCCTATGCTGTTTTTCATTGTCCCTTTAATTGATACCATAACAGTTACTTTCAGAAGGTTAATGCGGAAACAGTCACCTTTTGTTGGGGGTAAGGATCATATTACCCACCACTTGGTGTATCTGGGTTTATCGGATCGGTTGGTGGCTCTTACTCTAATTTCTGTTTCGCTTTTGTCTCTGCCCATAGCACTCTTTTTAATTGTAAGGATTATTGAATGGAGCTGGCTTGTTACTCTTTCTGCCTTTACATATTTTGGAGTTGTTTTTTTTGTTTTCCAGATACTTTACAACATCGGTAAGAGGAGGCACGAAAAAGCTATAAAAACCAAGTAGATGAGTTATTTTTTTGTTTTTGTGGGTGGTGGTTTGGGCAGCGTTACACGTTTCATGATTTCTAAATTTCTCTCAACTCCTTCCGATTCTTTTCCATTAGCCACCTTCTTTTCAAATACAATCAGCAGTTTAATACTTGGTTTGTTGCTTGGTTATTTTGCTCAGAAAAATGTTTCGAACGATAACATACGGCTATTGATAGCCACCGGGTTTTGCGGAGGGTTTTCTACCTTTTCTACTTTTAGTTACGAAACGTTCGTTCTCTTTTCATCAGGCAATTACAAAACAGGATTGGCCAGCATTTTCGCTAATCTGCTTCTGTGTTATGGCGCTATAGTTGCCGGTTTCTTTTTAAGCAAAAGCCTTTAGGCATAAACAAAAGCGCCCGGCTGATTCAGCCGGGCGCTTTGTTTTCTTTTCGATTTTTTAATGAAGCGTGATAATGTGTGATACTCCGTTGACTGTTACCACTGCCTTATCATCGCAGGTGCCATTGCCGAAATCAATTGTTCTGTCGGGCTTGCCGGTGCGCTGAATTAATACACTGCCTTTTACAAAGTGGCGTCTGCATCCGGGTGCCAGGTTTCTGATTAATGCATCGGTAATGGTTGCTGAGAACTGGTCGCCATTGGCGGCTGTTCCGGTGGCTGAACCGGTAATAGAATACTGGTCGTCATCTCGTGATGGGGTGCTTTCGCCTGCAATCCATTCGCGGGTGCGGGTAGATGACCAGGTGATGGTTCCTGCGCCACTCGCCAGAACTATCTGACCGCTTACGTTGATGGAGAAAGAAAGATTGCCGTCTCCGTTCACTCCGTCATTATGAACGGTTTTGGTTCCGGTTACCTGATTGTTGTTTACAGAATAGTTGTCGAAAGTAATGGTGATGGTGGTTCCCGGGTTGCGGTATGGACCATCGTATGTAACAATAATTTTCCCCTTGCGGACTTTGCCATCGGCACCGGTGCAGCCGGTTCCGAAATCAATCGTGGTTACATGCGGCATAGAAACGGTGTCGCGGGTTACAGTAGCACAGCCTGAAAGTAAACTGTTTTCGTCATCGGTTTTGTAGGAAACGTCACCGGTGTTGGCGGCTTCATCGGCAATATTGTTTACATCGTTGTAAGATTCATCGGCCAATGCCTGATTGCTGGCCGCGGTAAAATCGTTGTCGTTTTTTTCTTTCTGGCACGAACTGAACACCAGCGTTACTGCTAATATAGCTATAGCTGAAACGGTTTTAATGATTTGGTTTTTCATGATTATTGTTTTTTGTTTTTGTAAAATATGCGGGTATGACCTGCCGATTTTACAAAAGTTTAATGGTTTTGAAAAAAATTGTAAAACCCGCTGAAACATTGTGGAAAGTGCAACCGGTTTTCGTCCTGCTTTGTCCTTACATATATAGTAAACAGACAGAGTGAGTGTAAGATGTTGAAAATTGAATAGCTTTAAAATGGAATTTGAGCGGCAGAATCGCTTACATTCAGTAAACCAAACAAAAGTGTATGGAACCAATACTTACTTCGAAATGGCGCAGGTTGGACGGGACAAAGATTGAAATTCCCATAAGCGATGCAGTAGAAAAGTCACTCATTTGTGAACGTGAACTAGGTAACCAGATTAAAGTTTGCATAGGCACCGACTCGCAGGTGCGCGGACGCGAAACCGAATTTGCCACCGTAATTGTTCTTTTGCGAAAAGGCCGCGGAGGTTTTATGTTTATTAATAACGACCGCACTACTCAAAAAATGAGTTTAAAGGAACGCATGCTGATTGAGGTTCACCGGTCTATTGATATTGCTTACCACCTCTGCAATTTGTTTGACAAGTACGGAACCGAACTGGAGGTTCATGCCGATATCAATACCAATCCGCGTTTTGGCTCTAATGCTGCATTGAGCGAAGCGATGGGTTACATACTTTCGATGGGCTTTACGTTTAAGGCAAAACCGGATGCTACTGCGGCAAGTTGCTGTGCGAATAAAGTAGTGTAAGCGTTACTGAACTTCCACCGCACCGATATCAAACTTGTTGAGGTTGGTGGTTTTAGATACCGGACGGGTTTTATCGTATATGTCTTCCGATAAACCGCTGGGCGCATAATCAATCAATATCGAATGATAGTCGGCATCGGTGCTGTCCCAAGGGGTATAGTTTTCTTCATCGGTGTTACGGAAGCGGGGATCTTCGTTGTAAAGCATGTTGTTGTGTACGTTCGTAAACAATTCGAAAGTATCCTGCTTGGTTTTTACATCGCAATAGTAGAATTCGTTGACAAACTGAGCGAGATTGAATTCTTCTGAATTATTGAACGATACTTCGTTTTGCAGTCCCCCGTAAATAACACAATTAGTAAAGGTTGTTTTCAGCGGCTCGGTAGCGGCTATCGAATTGTTGACCGAAATTAAATTGCTGAGCAGCAGCGTTTCGTTTTTGTGTTCTACATACCGTGAGCCGTTGTTATACATGGTGCAGTGGCTGAACGAATACTCACCGCCCAAACCAAACTTGACTACGTTTTCGCCACAGGTGTAGAACAGAGAGTTCTCGGCAATAATGTTTGCGTTAAAACCATACACCGCATTGCTCGAACTGTTTTTTATAATGCTATTGCGGATAACCACCTGAGGCCTTTGTGCAGAACCGGTATAGTCGGCAAAGTTGGTGCTGAGGCCGGCACCGGCATAAATGCCGTAAATCGATTCGTTGATGATACAGTGGTCGAACAAACCCTGCGGCACACAATCGGCATTGCGCAGAAAGACAATACCAAACCACTGACCGGGCTTATCGTTATAAAACGATTCGAGGCGCACACCCTGAAACACAATAGAGTCCTGCCATGAACTGGAAACAGCGTTCAGAGTTCCTTCTACAAAAATGGCAGCACCATCGGCAAAGAAAATTTTAGCACCGGCTTGAATAGTGAGCAGGGCATTGCAACGCACATATACACCGGGAACAGTATCGTGACTGATAATGACGTGCGGCAAATCGTTGCTCCATGTTTTACTTTCTCCATCTGCAATTTCTTCTCCGTAATGATAATGCGCGTTCTGCCCGAACGCCTGCAGGTGAACGGTGGAACTGTTGCCGTTTATCACAAACGTTACATCATCAATAATCATAAACGGAGTGGCGGTGCTATTGGGGTTTACGGTTACTTCCACAAAAACATAAATCGAATCTTTAGCAGGAATTTCCACCTCGGTAAAATGGTCGCCACTAACACCGTCCACATTAATGCGGAACTGGGTTCCTACCAAATGCATTAACCGGATGTCCTGAATCTTCACAGCCTTCTTATCGGTATTAAACACTTTAAAGTAGCGGGTGGTAGAGCCAAGCGAAGTAAAAACAGTATCGAAGGTAAGCGTGTCAGTGCTGAACGAAAGGTTGCCGTTGCCAAACTGTTCTTTACGGCAACTGCTGTTGAGCAATAATGAAAAACTAACGGCAGCAATAAGAATAAACAGAGTAAATCCCTTCTTTGAAACCATGCTGCGAATAAACGAAAGTTGCGGAGAGAAATTGTGTGAACACCCAAACCTTCTGGAATGAACGTTTCACCAAAACATTATTAAGTTTATTTTGTTCCGGTAAAAGCAATACTGTCTATGGCCAATCATGTGGTAAAAATTTTAGATGCCGAGTATATTACCCCCGATGTTAAGCGGTTTCAGGTGCAGAAACCTGCCGGTTACAAATTTACTCCCGGTCAGGCGACCGATGTAGCGTTGAACAAAGAAGGGTGGAGCGAACAGTTTCGTCCGTTTTCGTTTACTGCTTTAAATAAGTGGGACTATCTGGAGTTTTTGGTGCGCATTTACAACAGCCGCCACAGCGTAACCGAGCAACTGGGCAAAACCAATGCCGGTGCCGAGCTGATTATTCAGGAACCGTTTGGTGCCATTGAGTATAAAGGACCGGGAGTGTTTATTGCGGGCGGCACCGGTGTAACCCCTTTCATTTCTATTTTGCGCGATTTGAACCGCCAGCATAACCTGAAGGGTTGCCGGTTGATTTATTCGAGCTATGGTGCGCAGGATGTTATTTGTGCGCAGGAATTATACGACATGCTGAAAGAAAATTTTGTGCCTCACTTTACGCGTGAAGGCGTTATAGGATTTAAGGAGAAGCGCCTGAACCGCCAACTGCTGGTGGACTACATTGCCGACTTCAGCCAGCGGTTTTACATTTGCGGCAGCGATAGTTTTGTAAAAGATATCTCGGCCCTTCTCCTCGAATTGGGCGCGCCCAGCGATGGATTGGTGATAGATAAGTAATTTTCGAAGGTTAGGGGGTCATTCCAAAGGTTTAGCATGCATGGAAGAATCATTTTTCCGTCCGGAAGAATGGCTAAGGAGTGCGGAAGAATGATTTTTCCGCATGGGAAAATGGTTTAGGAGCATGAGAAAATGATTTTTCCGCCCGAAAAAATGGCTTAGGAGGATGGAAAAATGATTTTGCAGCCCGGAAGAATGGTTCTGTAACACGGAAGAATGGTTCTTCCGATTGGAAGAAGGCTCGGGAGCGTGGAAAAAAGATTTTTCCGCGCTGGAAAATGATTCTTCAGCAGGCAAAATAAGGCTATAAATCTTCGAAAATGCACGAAAACATCGCTTTTTGATTAAAAATGTAGGGAATTGGGCGTTTGGGGAAAGTGCCAAGAAGAATTAACTCTCAAACCTCCTTTAAGTAGAGGTATTCTTTTCGTCCAAAAGTAATGTAATAGAGGATTGGTTTCTGCTTTGTAATCAAGTTGTGAGCAATTTGCAAAGTGAAAAATACCCCAAACACTATCCATAAAAGAGTTTGGCTGTGATACTCTCTGGCTAAAAAAATGCCGCCAAAAAGTATTACAGCCGATAGAATAATGAACCAGACTGGTTCTTTTACAGGAGAACCTAATTCCAGTTTTTTAGAAGTAGTTGTATCAAAGTGTAGCTGAATGGTTTCAGAAGCAAGCCAGTCAATCTTTGCAGAAAATTGATGCTGCCCGGATTCCACTTCGAATGTTTGGGTTTCATTATTCGAAATTTTACAAAGAAATTTATCATCCATATAGACATCAATTTTTCTAAACCCGTTAGCATATTAATTGGTACGTGTAATGGTAAGTTTTGCCATAGCTGTAAATATTGATTAGCCGAAGATAAATCTAAAATCTACCCAAACAACTCTTCCATCAACGCCTGCACCTTGCTCAGGTAAACAATTTCGATGTTGAATTTTTTGGTGTCAATCTTCTGGTTGAATTTACTGATGTAAATTTTTTCGAAACCCAGTTTATCGGCTTCGCCAATGCGCTGCTCAATGCGGCTTACCGCACGCACCTCGCCACTTAAACCCACCTCGGCAGCAAAAGCCACTTTGTTGGTAACGGCAATATCGTTGTAACTGGAGCAAAGCGCGGCAATCACTGCCAAATCAATAGTGGGGTCTTCCACGCGCAGGCCACCGGCAATGTTCAGGAAAACATCTTTAGTGCCGAAGCGGAAACCCGCGCGCTTTTCCAACACGGCAAGGAGCATACTCATTCTTCTTCCGTCAAAACCGGTACTCGAACGCTGCGGTGTTCCGTAAAAAGCGGGTGTAACCAGTGCCTGTGTTTCGATGAGGAAAGGGCGATTCCGGTGGCTGCGGAGGCGGTGACGGTGATTAAACCGGGCAGTTTGTTTTTAAAGCTGACACTTGATTTGATTCCTTCACATCTTACTTGCTTGTGCACACTGCGGTTTTATTTCTAAACAATCATTCGCTTTATTCGTTTTAGTAAAAACCGTTTATGAAGAAAATTGCGATAACCTTTGTTTGTCTTATTGCCGCACTTGTTTCTCAAAACATAAATGCCCAGCGCTGCGGCAGTATGGATAACCTGCAGCAGCAGTTGCAGAACGACCCTGACTTTGCCGCCCGCAGACAGCAAATAGAAACCGAAACCAATCAGTTTATAGCCAATTATCATGGCAGCGGCAGCCGTGCCGTTATTACTATACCGGTAGTTATACATATTGTAGGTAATGCTTCCGTGCAGGCCATCACCACAGCACAAATTCAGGCGCAGATGGACCGCCTTAATATGGATTTCCGGAAACTAAATACGGATATAAATCTGGTGCCATCGGTGTGGCAGAGTATAGCAGCCGATTACGAAATTGAATTCTGCCTCGCCACCCGCGACCCGAACGGAAATGCTACCACCGGCATCATCCGCAAAACAGTTACCGCCACTTCTTTTTCTACTAACGATAATGTAAAGCGCACTGCCAACGGTGGCGATGATGCCTGGCCGGCTTCTTCCTACCTCAACATCTGGGTTTGTAACATCAGCGGAGGGGTGCTGGGCTACGCGCAGTTTCCCGGTGGCAATGCCGCTACCGATGGAGTGGTAATTACCTACACCGGTTTTGGAACCGGTGGAACGGCACAGGCTCCTTATAACCAGGGAAGGACAGCTACGCATGAAATCGGCCACTGGCTGAACCTTTATCATATATGGGGCGATGATGGCAGCGGCTGCAACGGCAGCGACCAGGTAGGCGACACGCCCAATCAGGCAAATGAGAATTATGGCTGCCCTTCTTTTCCGGCTGTAAGTTGCACAAACGGGCCGAATGGCGATATGTGGATGAACTACATGGATTACACCGATGATGCCTGTATGTATATGTTCACCACCGGACAAAAAACTCGCAGCCTTGCTTTATTTAATACCGGAGGTTCAAGGGCCTCTTTGCTGGTGTCTCAGGGTTGCCAGTCCATCGCCACTCCACCGGTGGCTAATTTCTCGGCCGATGCGGTTACCAGTTGCACCGGTGTCATCAAGTTTACCGATTTAAGCACCAACGGCCCTACTTCCTGGAGCTGGAATTTCGGTGACGGACAAACTTCTGTTTCACAAAACCCTACACACCTGTATTCCGTTAACGGAACATATACTGTTTCGCTTACAGCTACCAATGCATTTGGTTCCAACACAAAAACGCTTACCAATTATGTAACCATCAACAAACCGGCAGCCCCTGCTGCCGGCAATGTGTCGCAGTGCGGCACCGGAACTTTTACGCTCTCCACCACCAGCACCAATCCGCTGGCCTGGTTAGATTCTAACGGTGTTAAAGTTTCCTCAGCCAATCCTTTTGTTACACCGGTGCTTACCACTACCACTACTTACTGGCTGCAGGATACTTTACCGGGTTCTGAATATCATGCAGGTCCTGCTACCAATGCCGGCAGCGGTGGAAACCTGAACAGCAACTGGGCACTTATTTTTAATGTAAACAAAGCCTGTGTGTTGAAATCGGTTTATGTATATGCCAGCGGGGCAGGTAACCGCACGTTCGAGTTAAGAACTTCAGGCGGCACGGTGCTGTCTTCGCTTACGGTAAATGTTCCGAACGGAGGAAGCCTTGTTACACTTAATTTCAACCTTACCCCCGGCACCGGTTACCGGTTGGGCTTTGCATCGGGCAGCAACATCAATTTGTTTAGAAATAATGCAGGCGCGGTTTACCCTTACAACGATGCCGGAGGCTATGTGAGCATTACCGGCAACAACGCGAGCAACGCTGCCAGTTACTACTACTATTGCTACGACTGGATTCTGGAAGGAGCCGGTTGTGTATCGCAGCGCAAAGAAGTAACCGCCATTGTAAGTGCCGGATTAAATGCTACCCCATCGGTAGTGAATGCTACCTGCGGATCCGGTAACGGAAGCGCTTCGGTCACTATCTCAGGCGGAACACCTGCATATACTTATAGCTGGAACACCGGAGGAACCGGTCCGTCTGTTTCGAATCTCACAGCCGGTACATACACCGTTACTGTAAACGATGCAAACTCCTGCTCCGGTTCGGCTTCAGCTATTGTGGCCAATGCCTCTTCTTTAATTTCAGTACAGTCCTCATCGAATGTCACCTGCTTTGGCGGCAATAACGGCACAGCCTCGGTAAACGTAACCAGCGGCACACCTAACTTTACTTACCTCTGGAACAATCTGGCAAACACTGCTGCTGTCAGCAACCTTGCTGCCGGAAACTACTATGTTACCATTACCGATGGCAGTAACTGCCAGCATGTAGACACCTTTGTTATCACTCAACCGGATGATATTACCATACAGATAACACCTAACAGCGCACTCTGCCATGGCGAAACAAGCGGAATGGCAACGGCCGCTGCCACCGGTGGCAACTCCGGTTATGTGTTTAACTGGTCTAACAGCACAACAGGTACCAGCACGGGTAACCTGGCAGCAGGCAATTATGCAGTAACCGTTACCGATGCAAACAGCTGTTCCTCCTCCTCTACTTTTATTGTCGAAGAACCGGCAGCCATTACCACTAATACCACCAATACATCGGTAAGCTGCTTTGGCGAAAGTGATGGAACGGCAAACGTAATTCCATCGGGAGGTATCGGCAGCTTTACCTATTTGTGGTGCAATGGAGATACCACGCATAATGCATCAGCTCTTAGCCCGGGCAACTGCTCGGTCACCGTTACTGACGACAACGGATGCACGGCTGTTGCCAGCGTCACCGTTCAGCAGCCGGCTCAAATTCAGTTGACTACTTCTACTACTAACGGCACTGCTTCGGTAGATACGGTAACCGGTGGGGTAGCTCCCTTTACATTTTTATGGAGCAACGGGGCTACTATGCAAAGCATGTTCGGCTTGTCTTCGGGAACTTATGTGGTTACAGTGACCGATAATAACGGATGCACCGCTGCAGCAGGGGTAACAGTAATTGATACACGTATTTCGGAAGCCAGCGAAATTGTTTTCAGTATTTTCCCGAATCCGGTCGCAAACGAGTTAACACTCACCTTAACTGAAGTAACTGTTAAAACAACCGTGGAGATGAAGAATGTACTTGGTCAGTTATTGCTGAGCAGAAACATTACCGCTTCTCAAACAAAAATTGATTTATCCTCTTTTGCGAATGGCGTTTACTTTATAGAACTGAAACAGGGCGATAAAATATCGGTGAAAGAAATAGTGGTGAGCAAATAGTTTGTTAAACACATCAATCTGTTCATTACAGAAGTCTGCCTATTGGTTGACTTACTATAGAATTGCTTATTTTTAGAAACAATTTTTCCTGTATGAAGAAGGTATACTTCCTCCCGCTGTTGCTTCTGTTGTCAACGCTTGCGTTTTCGCAGGAAAAGTTTACTTCAAAAGAAGTACGGGGTGCTGAAGCCAATGCCATCTGGCAGGGTGCCGAACATATTTGGTTGAAACAGGAAAATACGGTGCCTGCTTTTATTCAGTTCCGTGCCGGAAGCGAGCCGGATGAAGAAACCTTCTTTTTTACACTTCGAAAAACATTCAGCCTTCCTTCTTCTTATAGTTTCTCTTTAATCAATGATGAAAGCGACCAATCCGGATGGCAACATAAACGCTTTCGGTTAGCGGTAAACAATGTACCCGTAGCAAATGGCGTTTTTATTCTCCATCTTGTTGATGGAAAGGTGAGAAAATACAATGGCTATCTTTTCAAAAATATCTCAGTAAATACTTCAGCATCAGTAAGCGAAACCTCGGCACTTGACTTTGTTTTAAGGAATGTAAATGCGCAAACCTATAAATGGCAGTTAGCGGAAGAAGAAAGTTTTCTCAGAACAGAAACCGGTGATGTAAATGCCACACACTATCCGAAGGGCGAACTGGAAATTCTTCAGCTTGGAAAAAATGAATCAAACAACTTTCGCCTGGCATGGAAGTTTGACATCTACGCTCACCAGCCAATGAGTCGCGATTACGTTTATGTCGATGCACAAACCGGTGAAGTGCTTAAGAAATCTACACGCATTCATCATGCAAACACCAACGGAACAGCTACTACAGTTTACCGCGGCAACCGCGCTATTGTAGCTGACAGTTATAACGGCTCTTACCGCTTGCGCGAAACAACGCGGGGGCTGGGCATCAGGACTTATAATATGCAAACCGGTACCAGTTATGGTAACTCAGTTGATTTTACAGATGCAAACAACTTTTGGAATAACGTAAATGCCAACTTAGACCAGTATGCCGGTGATGGGCATTGGGGAGCGGAGATGACTTACGATTTCTACAGCAGCATGGGAAGAAATTCTATTGACAATGCAGGCTATGCGCTTTACATATACATGCATTATGATGTAAGCTATGTAAATGCCTTTTGGGATGGAACGCGCATGACATTTGGTGATGGCAACAGCAGTTATGACCCTTTGGTTTCGCTCGACATTACAGGACATGAAATTTCTCACGGACTAACCGAGCGCACTTCAAACCTCGATTATCAAGACGAGTCCGGTGCGTTGAATGAATCGTTCAGTGATATCTTCGGGGCTGCGGTTGAATGGTATGCCGACTCAACTGTTGCCAACTGGCTGATAGGGGAAGATATTGGCGGTGCTTTCCGCTCCATGAGTAATCCCAACAGTTATGGTGACCCGGATACGTATTTCGGAACCAACTGGTACACCGGTACCGGTGACAATGGCGGAGTGCATACAAACAGCAGCGTTCAGAACCACTGGTATTACCGTCTGTCACAGGGTGGTTCCGGAACCAATGATATCGGCAATGCCTATAATGTTACCGGTATCGGCAGAAACAAAGCCACAAGAATTGCATGGAGAACAGATGTAAATTATCTCACCAGCACATCCGATTATGCAGATTCAAGGTTTTACTCCATTCAGTCAGCCAATGACCTGTATGGTGTTTGCTCACCCGAAGCGATTGCCACTACTAAGGCATGGTATGCGGTTGGGGTGGGAGGCGATTTTGTTTACGGAGCAGATGCCCAGTTTACTGCTTCTCCCCTTTCCGGCTGCACGGTTCCTTTCAGCGTTAATTTTACTAACGCCAGTACGAACGCCACTTCTTATACATGGACCTTTGGCGATGGCGGAACAAGCACCGCACTGAATCCTTCATACACTTATAACACGCTCGGAACATACACCGTTAAGTTAGTCTCCAATGGCGGTGCCTGCGGCATTGACAGTTTAACCAAAACAAACTATATCAATATCAATGCAATCAATCCATGCGTAGTGATAATGCCGAACACCGGCAGCTATCAAACACAAACAGCCTGCGCAGGAACTATTTACGATAACGGTGGCACCGGCAATTACACAGACAATACAAACAGCACAGTAACCATTGCTCCAACCGGTGCATCGCAAGTACGACTGCATTTTACGCAGTTTAATATGGAAGCCAGCTATGACTATCTGTATGTGTATGACGGACCAACTATCGCAAGTCCGGTTATCGGAAGCTATACCGGCACTACCATTCCGGCCGATATTCTGTCTTCCGGTTCATCCATAACTATACGGCAGTATACAGACCCTGGCGTGGTGGCTTCCGGATTTACAATTCAGTGGACCTGTATTAACCCGAACTCGCCACCGGTTGCCAACTTTAAGGCAGATGTAACACAAAGTTGCAGCGGCAGTATAAAATTCACCGATCTCAGTACCGGTGGCCCCAGTTCATGGCTTTGGAATTTTGGTGATGGGACTACTTCAACCGCTCACCACCCAAATCACTCATACATCGCCAGCGGCACATACACTGTTTCGCTGGTTGCCACCAATGCTTTCGGAAACAATACAATGACGAAAGCTAACTACATAGTTGTTTCCAAACCTCCAGGACCTTCTGTTACAAACCAATCTGGTTGCGGACCACAGTCCTTTACGCTGAATTTGTCAGATGTAAATCCCGTTACCTGGTTTGATACCGCAGGGAATGTAATAGCCAACGGAAACCCATTTGTTACCCCTATGTTAAATTCTACCACTACTTATTATGTGCAGGACACACAACCTCAACCTATTTACCATGTGGGCCCGTTAAGTAATGCTATCGGTTCAGGAAACAATTACAACTCAAACCAAACACGCGCACTGCGTTTTCGGGTGTTCAAGAATTCGAAGTTGATAAGCGTGTATGTATATGCTCAGGGAGCAGGTTACCGGACCATTCAATACCGCGACTCGTTAGGAGGAGTGATAACAAACAAAATGATTTATGTGCCCAACGGTGCGAGCAGAATTTATGTAAATATTGACTTGATGCCCGGTGGACCTTATGAACTTGGGCTAAAAGATACGATGAACTTGTACCGTAACAGTACCGGTGCTGTTTATCCTTACAATGATGCCAATGGAATTGTCAGCATTATTGGAAACAATGCAGCTAATTCGGCTGCATATTATTATTTCTTCTATGACTGGGAAGTAAAAGAAACCGACTGCATTTCACAGCGTGTACCTGTGGTGGCTACAATTAATCCGTTGGTTTCAGTAACACCAAACACAACGAATGTTTCGTGCTTTGGAGGGAGTAATGGTACAGCAAGTATTACGCCTGGAGGCGGCACCCCTTCCTTCACTTATCATTGGAGTAGTAACTCAACTACAGCTTCTATCAGTAATCTTCAGGCAGGAACTTATACAGTTACCGCAACAGATGCGGTGGGATGTTCAGCAACCGCATCAATAGCTGTTTCACAACCCACGGCACTTATACCTTCCTCTACTGTTACAAATATTTTGTGTAACGGGACCAATACCGGTGCTATTAATTTGAATGTAACGGGTGGAACAGCAGGCTACTCATATAACTGGGGAGGCGGAATTACCAGCCAAAACAGAACTTCGCTTGCAGCTGGCATTTATGTAGTTACTGTTACAGATGCAAATTCCTGCACAACCTCAAGCACTACAACAGTTACTCAGCCGCCAGCTATTTTATCTTCTACCGTTGCTACAAATGTATTGTGCAACGGAGGTAACACAGGTGCCGTTAACTTGAATGTGACCGGTGGAACACCTGGATATATGTATAATTGGGGAGGAGGGATTACTACTCAAAACAGGACTTCGCTCGCGGCAGGAACGTACACAGTTACAATTACTGATGTAAACTCCTGCACTAATACTGCTTCTGCCACAGTTACGCAACAGGCTGCTATCTCTACTTCAACAACTATTACGAATGTGCCATGCAATGGAGAGAACACCGGAGCTATTAATTTGAACGTAACAGGTGGAACAACAGGCTATGCTTACAATTGGGGAGGAGGAATTGTTAGTCAGAATAGAACTTCACTTACGGCAGGAACTTACTCGGTTACAATTACCGATGCTAATTCCTGCTCAGTAACTGCTTCTGCTGTAGTTGCTCAGCCAACACCGCTTTCCCCGGTAACTTCTGTCACCAATGTTTTGTGTAATGGTGCAAATACCGGTGCCGTTAATTTAAATGTAACCGGAGGTGTTGCAAACTATACTTACAATTGGGGAGGTGGAGTCGTAACTCAAAACAGAACTTCACTCACAGCCGGAACATACATTGTCACAGTAACTGATGCGAATTCCTGCACGGTTACAGCCTCCGCAACCGTTAGTGAGCCGGTAGCTATAAATGTAAACGTGACTGCTTCTAATGCTTTATGCGGGCAAAGCAATGGAAGCGTTTCTGCCATTGTAAGCGGAGGTACTCCCAACTATAGTTATACTTGGAGCAACGGAGCTAACACTGCTTCTATTTCCAATCTAAATGTAGGGTCTTATTCGGTAACTGTGAATGATAACAACGGTTGTTCTTCTACCGGAGTAGCGCCAATAAACAACTCCGGCTCGATTACAGCAGCCGCATCCTCAACTAATGTTAACTGTTTCGGCAGCTCGGATGGAACTGTAACAGCGAATGTTAACAGCGGAACTCAACCATATACTTATGTGTGGAGTAACGGAGCCACCACCTCGTCAATCAGCGGACTTTCAAGTGGCGTGTATTCTGCTACGGTAACCGATGCTGCGGGGTGTGTGACAATAGTAACACAAGCAGTTTCTGAACCCGGAGCACTAAGTGTCTCGGTTGTATCTACAGATGCCACTTGTGGTTTTGTTAACGGTAACGCAATTGCAACCGTAACCGGGGGAACATCTGCTTACAGTTACCTTTGGAGCAACACCGCTGCTACTTCTTCTATCTCCGGATTGGCGGCAGGAAATTATTCGGTGACAATAACCGATGCTCATAACTGTACAACAACAAACTCAGTAATTGTAAATAATGCGTCTTCGATTGTTGCTTCAATTTCCGCTACGGATGTGAGTTGCAATGGCGGCAATGACGGAACAGCATCTTTAAATGTTACCGGTGGTATTCAGCCTGTAACTTACGTTTGGAGCAATGGAAGTACTTCATCATCTATTACCAATCTTTCAGCAGGAGATTATTTTGTTACCACCACTGATGGCAATAACTGCATTGACATTAAAATAGCTACGGTAACTGAACCAGCTGCTATTACACTTTCAGTTGTTGCCCATCAACCGGATTGTAATGGAGAGGCAACCGGAAGTGCAAGTGTAGCGGCCATCGGTGGCAATTCTGTTTATTCTTTTGCATGGTCGAACAGTGCTATCGGAAACACAATCTCCAATTTGGCAGCAGGTAGTTATTCGGTAACCGCCCTTGATGGCAATAACTGTTCTGCTGTTTCCGGCCTGGTGCTTACTGAACCTGTTACACTTTCCGTAAATACAATAGCAAACGATGTGCTTTGCAGCGGAGACCAAAACGGGAATGCAGTTATTTTTGTGTCCGGAGGAACTCCCGGTTATTCGTATCAATGGTGTAATGGAAGCGTTGTTGCATCAGTTCAGAATCTTTCACCAGGTGATTGTGCAGTAACTGTTACTGATGATAACGGATGTTCGGTAACCTCTATTGTTCAAATAGCAGAACCCGCTCCGATTCAGTTTGCCACATCAACCAGTAATGCAAACATTGGTGTTAGTGATGGAAGTATATTGGTTAGCAATTTAACCGGGGGCTCGGGTGCTTATTCCTTTATCTGGAATAATGGAGACACCACTCAAAATCTTGTAAATGTAAGCGGGGGAACTTATTCGATAACCGTTGCTGATGGTAACGGCTGCACAGAAACTGCAACAGTTATTGTGCAGGAAAACCCAAGCGGGATGAATTCGCCTGGAGAAGAAGTTTCAGTTAACGTTTATCCTAATCCTGCTTTCACGGAAGTGTTTGTTACAGTAAGCAGGTTAAACAAAGGTGCGCTCCTCAGAATTAAAAATGCTTTAGGGCAGACATTGCATATTCAGCCACTTACGTCAACCCAGACAAAAATTGATCTTTCACTTTTTCCTTCAGGGTTGTATATTCTTGAGTTGAATAACGGAGAAAAAATCCGGATACAAGAACTTGTAATAAGCAGATAAGTTTTATCTGAAACTCGGACAATACACTTTCCGGTTTCCGAAATGTTTAAAGAAACTGCCGGTATGCACTAACGAAATTTCAGGACCTCCGTTTGCTTTGCTGGCATTTACTAGTCTCGAAAGAGTAACATCATAACTCAGAAGCAGTCGGGTGGTTTTAAATTGGTAACCTGCTAATGGCGCCAATGCGTCTTTCCCGCGATAGTACATTCCGAAATAAATAGTATTGTCAGCTCCCGATGATTTTATCTTGTAAAAACCATAGCCGAGCATTGCTCCGGCCACAATTTCCTGAGCTTTCTTTTCATATCCATAGTAACCATTTACTGTAACCGAAATTCTTTCATTGATGCTGTAAGTAATTCCCGTACTTGCCTGATAGCGTAAGCCCAATCGCTCGGTTGTTCCTAAAAACGAGTGCTTAGGGCGAGTAAGATGCAGCATCGAAAAACCGAAATCAAGTTTCACCTGATCGTGCACCTGTGCTCCAAAATTCAAACCCGCTGCTAAATCAATCATTTGAAAACTCTCGCGCTGGACCGGTTCATTGTTTGGCAACGAAATATTAAAGCCATCATCATCCACCCATTGGTTATTGAAATAGAATCTCGAAAAATCAACTGAGCGGATAATGTAGCTGAAGCCCACACCGGTGGATAGGACATAACGATGGTCTTTATCAAATGCCTGATGATACGCACCACTCAAACCAAATCTCCTGTACAATAATCTCCCGTCACCTGCCTGGTCGTTGACAAAATTCAGTCCCAGACCAAACCAACTTGTTTTCAGTTTTCGTTCCCCGAAACTAAAATCAATGAAAGGTGATTCCGTATGATAATTGTAAACAGTATTTGAAATTGCAAATGGCCATTGTGCCTTAAAGTTGAAACCAACCCGGTAATTCCCTTCATAGTTGCCGGTTTGTGCAGGATTAAGAATTAAAGGATTGGTGAAGAACTGAGTGAAATGAATATCCTGAGATATGACAGGCAGAGCAAAGAACAAAGAACAAAGAACAAAGAGCATTGCCTTTGCTTTGAACTTTGTCTCGGCTGAGCCGAGATGAACTTTGAACTTCGTTATCATCTTAACAGGGTTATGTTTCCTTTCAGCGGAACTGTTTTGCCGTTAACCAAAGTTGCTTCCACTGAATAAGTGTATACTTCCATTTCCTGTAACACACCTTTATAAACACCGTCCCAGCCAACGTTCTTATCGTGTGTTTCGAAAACTTTTTCTCCCCACCGGTTATAAATTCTGAAAATTAGTTCAACAATTCCTCTTCCCTCAACTTTTACCACATCATTTGCACCATCGCCATTTGGAGAAAATGCGTTCGGCACTCCTACTAAACCATTGAAAGAAATGAAAATGTTTTTACAAATTGTATCGGCACAAGCGTCATTCGATGCTTCCAGGCATACGGTCATGGTATAAATACTTCCATAAGAATGAACGGGGTTTTCCTCGGTGCTGCTGTCACCGTCACCAAATTGCCAGAGTAAATTTTGATAAGAAAAACTTCGGTTGATAAACTGAACCGGTGCTTCAAATTTGAAAGTATCACCTTGGGTAATAAAATCAGCAACCGGCTGCGCATGAACTTCAACATCATGGGTTACAACCGCTGTTACATCGCAGGTAGAGGAATCTACAATGGTTAGTTGGACTGTATGAGTGCCAAGTAGATTATAAAGATGAGAAGGAGAGTATCCGGTGGAAGTACTTCCGTCTCCAAAATTCCAGACAAAATTTGCGTTCACGTTGCTTAGATTTACAAATTGTGCCGGTGTACCTGAGCAAACATTAGCAACAGTGAAATCAACAAAAACATTCGGCAACAGAGCAACATTTTTGGAGACAGTGTCAAAAGGGTGACATCGGTTGGTGTCCTGCACGATTAACGTTACGGTGTAAGTTGCCGGAACGGTGTAAGAATGATTTTCGTTTTGCTGAACAGAAGTAGTTCCGTCTCCGAAATCCCACAAATAATCCAACGCATTCGTGCTGGTATTTACCAAATCAATTACTAGGTTAGAGTCGCAGTCATTTAGAATGGTTAAATCAAAATCAGCATGCACAGAATCGTCAATTACAGCAATCTGAGCGAAAGCTGAATCTGCTCCAACACACGCATTCGAATCGAGCGCAACAACGGTTACATCAAATGTTCCGGTGTTACTGTAAATATGTACAGCTGCGTCACCGGTTGCTGAACTTCCATCGCCAAAGTGCCAGACAAAATCTGTAGAGAGCAACCCAGAATTGCCGATAAACTCAGCAGCAAACGGCAGACAGCCACCTGTATCAGGAATTGTAACAGAGATACTCAATGGTTGCAAACTGATAACTATTTGGTCAGTATCGAGCGGATTACAAAACATACCGGCATCGGTTATATAGTGCGTTATAGTAAAAGAACCGGCTGTACTGTAAACATGATAAGCGGTATCGGCATTCGGAATTTGCGTGCCGTCACCAAAGTCCCATAGCTCCGAATCTTCTCCCTGATACGTTGACCATACAGTTACCTGCACAGAATCGCATCCAAAAAACACTCTGGAGAAATTAAAATCGGCTTTAGCTGCGGAGTCCACTGTAACAATGAGTGCATAAGCGGTGTCGGCTATGTTACACGAGTTGGAGTCAACTACAATCAGCTGCACGTGAAAGGAATCTGCTGAAGTATAAGTGTGCGTGTTGCTGGCTAGAATAGAAGAACTGCCATCACCAAACTCCCAGTAATAAGTTGAAGAAGGAGAAAACGGGGCATTAAAGCTTACCGTTAGCGGTATACACCCGCCAGCACTGCTTGCAGAAAAAGTTGCATCAACATGCTGGGGAATAGTAACCTGACTCGCAAAGGTATCTGCCAGACTGCATCTTGTTGTATCGGAAACAATCAATGAAATATTGTAAGTGCCCGGATTTGCATAGGCATGTGAAACTGAATCTGTAGTGTATTGGCTTCCATCGCCCATACTCCACGAGTAGTTGGCGGAGGTATAGCTCACCGTTGTCATCGAAACACTATTAGTGAAGCAATCAATATTCAGGTTCGGAAGAAAATCTGCAACAATGGAATCATCGCGCACCCAAACATCCAGATATGCCGTATCGGCCAAATTGCATGAATTGGAATCTGTGCCTACAAGCATAACGTGATATGTTCCCGTATCGGTGTATGTATGTAAGGGATTGGTTAGAGGGGATGTGGTTCCGTCATCAAAATGCCAGATGAGAGTTGACGCATTTGTAGTGGCTTGAAACTGTACTGTCAGAGGAACACAACCGGTGGCGCGCGGATAAGCATCAATTTCAACTTGAGTGCCGGCAAGATTAAAAGCAATTTTTAACCCTAGTTCATTACAATTATCACTCTGATTATTTGGCGACCATACACCTGATGTGGTTGGTGTTTGACCGGCCCCGCCACTGTTTCCACAACCGGCACATATCGCTTCGTAAATCACTCCGCGCTTATCAAAGCGACTGGTTCCACCGTCCACATGCTCAATGCCTCCGTTGGCACCAAAATAAGATCCGTATAAAATATTCTGCGCGTTTTTTGCGAGCACGAAAAAGTAAAAATCAGTTCCATCGGTAGAGGTTTGCATGGCATCGCCCGTTAAAGGCATGTTGAACATATCGTTCTGAAAACCCGCAAATGAACCACTGTTAGTCCCCCATCCGGCCACGTAAACATTCTCGCATGTATCCACCAAAAATGCTGTTGGAGAAATATTCGGTTGACCAATACCGCTTCCAAACACGGTGGAGTAGTAAATGTTGTTGAGTGCGGGATTTGTTTTAGTGATAAACTGACCGCTGTTTGGATTGGAGTAAGGAGCATTCTGTACCGGATAAGAACCGGTTGTTTGCCCAACGAAATACACATTGTTCTGTGCGTCCAGTTTTACAAAATACAACTGGTCGTCACCGGACGTGCCTACATAAGAGGAACTGAGCAACTGTGTACCGGTTGCATTGATGTGTGCAATAAATCCATCATACTGTCCACCCTGATAAGTGGTGTGCAATGATCCGGTTACAGTGGGGAAATTATTGCTCATGGTTCCACCGGCAACATAAAGCGTTCCACCCGGGCCAATATCCAATGAATAACAGGCATCATCAATTGAGCCACCCAGGTAAGTACTCCAAATTAGGGCTGAACAATCATCATTGAATTTAAATGCACAACCATCCTGCACACCACCGAATGCTGTCTGAATCGCTCCGGCTGTTGTGGGGAAATCTGCTGACTGTGTACAACTCGCCACATAAATATTGTTCGCTACATCAACATTTACTTCTCCTCGGTTTTGGTCACCATAATTGCGTTTCAAATTACCTGAAGTAAACTCCTCAGGATCAAAATTTATTCCATCCATACCCGCACCTCCCAAAAATGTGGACCCTAACAATGCTGTACCGGTGGCGTTGAATTTTGTAACTACAATGTCGCCATCCCCAGTATAAGAATTGTCGTAAGCATTTGACGAAACAGGATAATTGGCCGAATAGCTTACACCGTAGATAATCAAATTACCCTGTGGGTCAACAACTAATGAATGAGGAGTTTCGTTATCGTTTCCTCCCAGATAAGTGGAGTAAAGTAATTGTGTTCCATCAGCATTAAATTTCGTTATGCCCATATCACAAGCGTATGCAATTCCGTTTCCCAAACCTGGGCCAATGGGCTGGCCTTGCAAACCGGTGCCACTCCCCCAAACTGTTTGGAAGGCACCGATGGTGGTAGGATAAGAGGCATTTTGTGTAGGAAAATCAGCATTTACATATCCTCCTACATACATGTTCTCCTGTGCATCATAAGTAGCGGTGTATCCCCAGTTATCGGCTGTTGCACCGGTGTAAGTAGAAAAGACAATTGTCGGGTCAATGACCAGCGGAAAGTCATTATCGTAACCATCAGGAAAATCAAAACTCAACTCTACTCCCTCTAAAACAAAATTACACCTTACTTCCTTTTTGAAACCGTTGATTGGCTGATAGGCGAATGGCTTTTCTTCATGCAAACTCCCCACTGAAGTTCTGATGTGTAACTCCCCTTCACTTACTTCCAGTTCATCAATTCCTGAGTAATGAATTTTAATTTTTGAAGCATTTGCCTGAGGTTTTACAATCCAATCATATTTCAGTTGCCGGTTCTGTTTGGTATAAAGCAGCAAATCAATTCCATCGTACAATTCAGAATACCTTACTTGCGAATACATTTTTACACCGGATGCCCAGTGTTGGGGATTGTTGCCCAAATAGTAATTGACATAATCCGAAAAAGAGTTTTCTCCTCTGACAAAAGGATTTGGATTTGCTCCAACGAATTCTTCTCTAAAAGCATGTCCCTGCACAATCACCTGCCCTTTACTTCCGGGATGCTGAATTTTTGAAAGGTCTGATGCTGACTGAAGGAAGAAATAAAAGGCATTCTTTTCGACCAATAATCTTCCGTTGGGAATATCGGCACGGAATGAAATTTTTTCGTGCCACTGACCTTTGTTTTCAGTAAAGCGAAGTTGTTCGTGCCGAGGTAACGACACGGCATTACTTAGGGCCGAAACCGAACAGGAATAAAGCAATAAGAGACTCAGAAAAAATAAACCTCGCTTCACAACTAAACTTATAACTCTAAAGATAGAGAAAAATGATTTCGAGTTGTGTTTCCGTCAATAAAAAAGCATTGGCAGACCTGAGATACAGGTAAACTAAGCTGCAGAAAACTGCCGTACTTCCTGCTCTTGCAGCAATTCAGTCATTAACTCTTCCGTTTCAGCTAAAAAATGCGTGTTACTTGTACTAACTAAAATTTCACGACATTTTAATAAGAAGTCGTACGCCAACTTCTTTCTGTTGGTGTCCTTGTAAACGAGGGCCAGATTGTAATAGGATATGCTCACTTGTTGCGGGCTTCCGAATTTAAAACGCATCTCAAGAGATTTTTCCAGAAAATGTTCTGCCTGTACATAGTCCTTCAAATTGATGTAACAGGTGCCGATATTACTGTAGACTGACGCCATATTGGCTAAATCGAAACGCTTTTCATAAATCTCCATTGCCTGACGGTAATACATTAGGGCATCTTCTGTCTTGTCAATATTGATGTACACATTTCCCAGTCCCATCAGGCAACTTGCTTTATAAATTAAATGCGATTCCTTGTCAAGTATGGCAATAGCCTGCTCTAGATATTCAATCGCTTTCTGATGGTCCTTTTCTGCCAATTCTTCGTTCATTGCCAACGCATGAAGCACATCGGCTTTAATAGTGATAAACTCCGGTTTACCTGGAGTAACGTTAAGCAGAGCAAGTAAAAGGTGCTTTTTTGCCTGCTCATATTCACCTTTATCAGCAAAGCAATGACCTACCAACCAATAATGTCTGGCTAAAAGGTTTTTATGTTCGGTATCCTTCAGATTCGAAATTATGCGCAATGAATTTTCTATAACGTTTGTGTTGTTTGAATTAAAATGAAACTCGGCAAGACTTGTGTTTAACTCAAAATTGAGGATTACTTCCTCATCGGTAACGTGGGCATAATCAGCTTTAAGCATTTGTAAATGTTCAACTGCATTTGCATTATTCCTTTGGATTAGTTCCCGATTGGTGTATAGTAGTTGTAGAAGTTGAGAGTTATTCATTATGACCTGTTGAAGCAAATATTATGTTTAAACAAATATCTTCAAAACTAATGAAAACGTCCCGCATAAGTGCAGGACGTTTTCTCAGTTATCTACATCAATGTAGAAGTGTCTATAAATAACTCTAATCCCAGAAGCAATACCCGCCTTCGGAAATCAGTTTATCTGCAACTGCTCTACGCACGTCTTTAGTATTGATGATTTCATATTTAGTAAAGCGTTTTAATCCCATCAGCATAATACGCTGTTCATCACCGGTAGCAAAAGCTGCAAGCGCAGATTTGCCAGCGGTGTTAATTCTATCCATCGCATCGAAGAAGTAGCATTTTACCATGTCCACATAAATCTGTGCGGCTTCCAGTCCGTGAAGATTTACAAGTTTTTCAGCCCGAAGCATAGCGCTTTCCATAGCCAAAAGATCAATCAGCATATCCGAAGCGTTCATCAAAATTTCCTGCTCCTTTTCTAACTGCATCATCAGTTTCTGAACAGCGCCACCGGCAACTAACAGGAATGCCTTCTTTGCATTTTTCAGTGCCTTTCTCTCATTGCCGAAAATATCATCCGCATCGGGAGAAGAAAAATCAGGAACGCTCATCAATTCTTTTTGGATTGCCATGCCCGGTCCCATCAAATCAATTTTGCCTTTCATCGCAAATTTCAACAGCGCATCAATCGAAAGCATTCGGTTTATTTCGTTTGTACCTTCAAAAATTCTGTTGATGCGGCTATCGCGGTAAGCGCGGGCCATGGGAAACTCCTCGATAAAGCCGTAACCACCATGAATCTGTAACGCTTCATCTACAGTATAATCAAGCACTTCGCTTCCCAGCACTTTAAGCAATGCACACTCAATTTGGTACTCTTCCGCACCACCGGTAAGATACTCGGTCATTGATCTTCCCTGTGCTTTTAACTCGTGTTCTTTCTGTAAAATCAAATCACAAACCCTGTAAGAAGCGCTTTCTGCCGCCCAAGTACGAATTGCCATTTCACCCAACTTCCCTTTAATGGCTCCGAACTGTTGAATAGGTGTTTTGAATTGCTGACGTTCTGCCGAGTACTTCACTGCCTGACTGATAACACGTTTTGCGCCCCCTAAAACTCCGTTGCATAATTTGTAACGCCCAATATTCAGAATCTGGAAAGCAATCTTGTGCCCTTTACCCTCTTCTCCCAATAGATTCTCTACCGGAACTTTAACATCGTTAAAAAACACCGGACAGGTAGAAGACGACTTGATTCCCATCTTTTTCTCTTCAGCACCTACACTCAAACCCGGATAACCGCGCTCAACAATAAAGCCGGTGAATTTTTTATCGTCACCATCAATTTTCGCAAAAACAACAAACATATCGGCAAAGCCTGCATTGGTAATAAATATTTTTTGCCCGTTGAGGATGTAATGTTTTTTGTCTTCGCTCAATACTGCTTTGGTTTTTGCTCCCAATGCATCAGAGCCGCTTCCCGGCTCAGTAAGGGCGTATGCTGCTTTTAACTCACCGGTAGCAAGCTTCGGCAAATACTTGGCGCGCTGCGCATCCGTTCCATAGTAAATGATCGGGCAGGTTCCTATACCGGTATGTGCTCCAATCGCTACACTCACACCATGTCCCCATCCAAGCACTTCAGTTACATATGAAAAAGTAGTAAGGTCTTTTCCCAATCCGCCATACTCCTCAGGAATGTGTAAGCCCAATAAACCGAGTTCACCTGCTTTGTCGATTACACCGGCACTTAACAGGGGGTCTTTTTCAAGTTTTTCGAGATGTGCGTCAATTTCTTTCTTAATGAAATCTTTCGTCATCTCGCGCATAGCAGTTTGTTCCTCGTTGATTTGCTCGGGAATGTAAACGTCCTGCCATTGACTTTCCTTGATAATGAATTCACCGCCCTTGAGTGTAGTTTTAGTTTCGGTTTTAGTTGACATGATTATTTGTTTTGAATGAATATTTAGAGTTTAGAAACAGTATTGGTTTTCTTCAATCAGTTTGTCGGCAATTCTTCTTCTTGTAGCTACAGTATTGTAGGCCTCATATTTGGTAAAGCGCTTTAACCCCATCAGCATAATTCGAAGAGTATCTCCTTCGTTGAAAGCAGAAATAGCATGTTTCCCGGACAGATTAATTCTCTCTAATGCATCACTAATATAGGTCTTAGCCATATCTATTTGCAAACCAGCTGCAGATTCTCCCCGAACACTTATTAGTTTTTCGGTGCGAAGTAGCACTGACTCACAAACGAACAATTCAATCAGCATGTCTGATATGTTCATGATAATTTCCTGTTCTTTCTCCAGATTTTGCATGAATTTTTGAACTGCTGCACCGGCTGTCATCAGTATTGCCTTCTTCGCATTTTTCAGAGCCGTTTTTTCTGCAACAAAAAAATCGTCTGAATCACCGGTGCTGAAATCAGGAACGCTCATCAGTTCTTTTTGAACCGCCATAGCCGGAGTAAACAAATCAACTTCGCCTTTCATTGCTTTTTTTACCAGCATACCAACCGCAAGCAAGCGATTGATTTCATTGGTTCCTTCAAAAATTCTGCTGATGCGTGCATCGCGGTAAGCGCGAGCCACCGGATACTCTTCACTGAAACCTGTTCCGCCAAAAACCTGAACGGCTTCGTCTACTACATAAGCAAGAACTTCAGAGCCAAACACCTTTAAGATAGCGCACTCAATAGAATATTCTTCTGCGGCAATCAATTTTGCCTGCACCTTGTCGATACCTTTTGCTGAAAGATCAGCAATCATATCATCAATCAAGCCACCGGTGCGGTATGTTGCTGATTCGCAAGCGTAAGTTTTAATTGCCATTTCTGCCAGCTTGTGTTTGATAGCACCAAAAGAAGAAATGGGAACGTTGAATTGAACTCTTTCGTTAGCATATTTAACTGCTGTCGTAGTTGTTTTTTTCGAGCCACCCAGGTTTAGTACCGCTAACTTATAGCGTCCAATATTCAACACGTTAAAAGCAATCTTGTGGCCTTTACCAATTTCTCCCAGCAAATTTTCAACCGGTACTTTTACATTATTGAAAAAAACCTGACGGGTAGAAGATCCTTTAATTCCCAATTTATCTTCTTCACTACCCAAAGAAATTCCTTCGCTCTTGGCATCAACAATAAATCCGGTAAACCTTTCACCGTCAATTTTTGCAAAAACTGTGAAGATGTCGGCAAAGCCGGCATTGGTAATCCACATTTTTTGTCCGTTCAAAATGTAGGTCTTACCATCTTCAGAAAGAACAGCTTTTGTTTTTGCACCCAATGCATCGCTTCCGCTTCCCGGTTCGGTTAAACAGTAAGCAGCTTTAATTTCGCCACTTGATAAACCTGGTAGATATTTTTTCTTCTGCTCTTCGTTTCCGAAATACAGAATAGGAAGTGTGCCGATACCGGTATGTGCTGCATACGCGGCAGCAAAAGAATGAGCCGTTCCCATTTCTTCATTAATAACAGTATCAGTGCAAACATCTACTCCCACTCCACCGTATTCCTCCGGAACACTGGCACCAAGCAAACCAAGTTCACCGGTTTCAAGCATTAGCTGTTGTGTCAGTCCCGGCTCCTGCTTTTCGATTTGCTTTGCAACCGGAAGAACGCGGTTGGCAACAAAATCGGCAGCAGTTTGCCCGAACATTTTTTGCTCTTCACTTATCTCGTCCTTAATAAAAACATCCTGAAACGAAGTTTCTTTCACTAAGAATTCTCCGCCTTTTAAAACTTTCTTGGTTTCGGTTGTTGCGCTCATTTGTTCTATTGTTTAGCTTCTTATTATGAATTATAGTCTTTCAAAAATTCCGGCAATTCCCTGTCCGCCACCAATGCAGGCGCTTACCATTCCGTATTTATTTTTTCTGCGCTGCATCTCGCCAATCAACTTTTGGAATAAATAAGTTCCCGAAGCACCCAGCGGATGACCAAGAGCAACTGCTCCACCATTTACGTTTAGAATATCGGTGTTCAATCCTGCCTCTTTAATTACAGCGAGGGATTGTGCTGCAAATGCTTCGTTCAGTTCTATCAATTCGATATCGTTCAATTTCAGTCCTGCTTGTTTTAACGCTTTTGGAATGGCGTTCACCGGTCCTATACCCATGACGGTCGGGTCAACACCTACACTTGCAGAAGTAACCATGCGCGCAATTGGCTGAAGATTTAATTCTTTCACCACACGTTCGCTTACTACCATTACAAAGGCAGCGGCATCTGAAGTTTGAGAGGAATTTCCGGCAGTCACTTGTCCTCCATTTTTGAAAGCGGGCTTTAACTTTCCTAAGCCTTCCATAGAGGTATCTGCCCGTGGACCTTCATCCTGCGACACAGTAAATTTTCTTGATTTCTTTTTCCCGTTGTCGTAATAAACTTCTTCAATTTCCACCGGTACGATATCAGCCGCGAATTTTCCTGCTTCAATAGCTGCCATTGCTTTCTTATGACTGTTCACAGAAAACTCATCCGCTTGCTCACGGCTGATGCCGTACTTGGTGGCCACATTTTCTGCTGTCAGTCCCATTCCGATATAATAGTCCGGATGGTCTTTTGCGATTTCATAATTCGGAACTGTTTTGTAGCCTACAGTTGGAACGAGCGACATGCTCTCGGTTCCACCTGCAATAATTACATCGGCCATTCCGGCTTTAATTTTTGCAGTTGCCATGGCAATTACTTCTATACCACTTCCACAGTACCGGTTGATAGATACGCCCGGAACTTCCACAGGTAAAGAACGAACGGCTACCCAACGCGCCATCTGTAAACCTTGCTCTGCTTCAGGTACAGCGTTTCCTACAATTACATCGTCCACACGTTTTGGGTCGAGGGCAGGAACTTTTTTCAATAGATCTGTAATGGCGTAATACGCCAAGTCAACCGGAGTGGTAAATCTGAATCCTCCGCGTTTTGCTTTTCCTATGGCGGTTCGTGAACCGGCTATGATATATGCTTCCATAATTTTTATTTTTCTGATTTTATAAATGATATTCCCTTTTTGTAGTGTCGTTCGCTACTGCCTTTTCTATTGAAGAATCAATTTTCGAGTATACATCTCCTTCAATTTGTCCTTCGTTACCCTTTGAAGGAGCCTCGTACCCTCCCTGTTTGGCGGGTTCGCATGAGGAAGCAACTATGGTTGCTGCAATAAGAAGAAAAATGAAAAAACAATTTCTCATAATCAGTTTCTCAACGGTTTACCGGATGTAAGAATGCTCTGAATTCTTTCCAAAGTTTTCTTCTCTGCACAAAGCGATAAGAAAGCTTCTCTTTCCAAATCGAGAAGATATTGCTCACTCACTTTTGTTTCGGTAGAAAGATCGCCACCACATAAAACGTATGCAATCTTCTTCGCAATTTTCATATCGTGCTCTGATGCATAGCCGCTAACATTGAATGCGGCAATACCTGCATAAAGCGCACTCAATCCTGTTTTTCCGAGAACGGTGATGTCTTCTCGTTGAGGTTTTTGAACATAACCTTGTTCGAATAACTCTAGCGCTCTTTCTTTAGCAGAAGCAATCAACCGATCCTGATTCAGCACTACTAAATCTTTTTTCTTGTCCAACACTCCGAGGGGGAAAGCCTCATAAGCGGAAGTGGCAACTTTTGCAGTAGCAATTGCCTGGAATTTTTCTACCAGTTGAGGAATTTGTGCATCGCCTGCATAGTAAGCATCGCTGGCACGAAGAGCCATTTCTTTGGTTCCTCCACCACCGGGAATCAAACCAACACCTACTTCTACCAATCCGATATAAGTTTCTGCCAAAGCTACCGCACTGTCTGAATGCATGGTAAACTCGCAACCGCCACCAAGTGTCATGTGATGCGGAGCAACTACTACCGGTATGGATGAATAGCGTGTACGCATAGTTGTTGCCTGGAACGCTCTAACTGCAAAATCAAGCTCATCATAATCCTGCTCAATAGCCATCATAAAAATCATAGCAAGATTTGCACCGGCACTAAAATTTTCTCCTTCGTGTCCCAACACCAGTCCTTTCCAGCCTTGCTGTTCAGCTACATCAATTGCTTTGTTAATTCCCTCCAGAACTTCGCCACCAAGCGAATTCATTTTTGTATTCCAGGAAAGATTCAAAACGCCATCACCAATATCATCTAAGCGGCAAGCTGCCGATTTCCAAACTGCAGTTTTTGAAGCAGCGATATCAGAGAGGATGATAAACGAATCGCGACCGGGAATTGATTTGTAAGATTTAGAGGAAACGTCATAAAACTTCTTTGTGCCGTTTTCCACTTTATAAAAAGAAGTATTGCCCGCCTCGAGCATTTCATTGACCCAAGGGGCAACGATGAAGCCGGCTGTTTTCATATTCTCTACTGTTTTTGCAATACCCACTGCATCCCACTGTTCGAATGGTCCGAGTGACCAACCAAAACCGGCACGCATAGCATCGTCAATTCTGTAAAGCTCATCGGCAATTTCGGGAATGCGTTTGCTTACATATTCATTTACGTAGAAAGAAAGCTTGTTGAGGAACTGTGCACCTTTATCTGTGCCTTTTGCAATGAACTTCAACCGGTCTTTCAGGTTTTCGATTTGCTTGCCGCCTTCGAGCACAGCTAACTTCGGTTTCCTGTTGCTTGGCTCGTATTCAAGTGTTTTAAGGTTCAGTGTGCTGAACGATTTTTTACCCGAAGCATCTTTCGATTTTTTGAAAAATCCCTGACCGGCTTTATCGCCAATCCAGTTGTTCTCCACCATTTTATTGATGAAAGCAGGAACGTTGAAAATTTCTCTGCGCTCATCGTTCGGCAAATTATCATAAGCTCCTTTCGCCACTTTTACCATGGTATCTAAACCAACCACATCGGTCGTTCTGAAAGTGGCGCTCTTCGGTTTACCAATGAAGGTGCCGGTGAGGGCATCAATTTCATCCACTGTCATATCCATTTCCTGTTGCAGGTGAAGCACCGTAGCAATGCTGAACACACCTACACGGTTAGCGATGAAAGCAGGGGTGTCTTTACACAAAACGGTTTGCTTGCCGAGTTGCAGCGAACCGTAGTTCATCAGAAAGTCAATTACTTCAGGATGCGTTTCGGCAGTTGGAATAATTTCGAGCAAACGCAAGTAACGGGGAGGATTGAAATAGTGAGTACCGCAGAAGTGCGCACGGAAATCATCGCTTCTTCCTTCCGCCATTAAATGAATGGGAATACCGGATGTGTTAGAAGTAATGAGAGTGCCGGGCTTACGGAACTGTTCTACTTTTTCAAAAATCTGTTTTTTGATGTCGAGGCGCTCAACAACAACTTCAATTACCCAATCGGCATTTTTAATCCACGAAAGATTGTCATCAAAGTTACCGGTGCTAATGCGCGAAGCAAATGCCTTGTCATAAACCGGATTCGGATTGCTCTTTAGTGCAAAAGCCAACGCATCGTTCACCAGTTTGTTTCTCAGCGCAGGTTTTTTTGCATCGTCTTCACTCAATTTGGGTGTTACTATGTCAAGCAAATAAACTTTCAAGCCGATATTGGCATAATGTAAGGCAATGCGTGACCCCATTACACCTGACCCAAGTACGGCAACGGTTTTAATTTTTCTTGCTTTTGCGGGAGTTACACTTACCGCTTTCTTTTCTGTAGCTGCTGCTTCCATTTGTATGTATTTATCAGTGATGATTTTTAATCGGACTACGAATTTATAGGTTATTTCTTTTATCTACCAACCGTTTGGTAAAATTTATTTTTTGACTTTTTGAATCGCCTGTCTACCAATCACTTTGCCATTTGTTTTCCCATTTACCTCTCCGGGTTTCTCTATTCTGTTTAAAATCCGTTTAGTGGTGTTTCGTAGATAGTTAGGTTCGTTAAATACACGGCTGAACATCAAACTCCCCTCAATTTCCGCTACGCTTCTTTCGGCTAACTCGGTGGCAATTGCCTCTGAATACTTATCGAGATAAATGGTTTTTACTGCATGAAAAAAATCAAGGAAAAAGCGCTGAACCAGCGAGTTGAATTCCGGAGCCATTAAAGCCGTTTCCACTCCCATATTTCCGAGCAGATTTCCCTTTTCTTCATTGAGGAAAACCTTTTCGGCTGAAAGGAAAAGGCGTTCTAATCTTTTTTGAGGGGCAACACTTTTATCATAAGCATGACTGAACACATTAGTCTTGAAAAATTCGTGCACATTTTTAATCACTTTGCGCATCAAATCTTCCTTGCTTGGAAAGTAGTGGTAGAGCGAGCCTTTCTGCAAACCACAGGCATCGGCTATCTGGCTCATGGAGGTATTGAAATAGCTTTGCTTTCTGAAAAGCTTCAGCGCTTCAATGATGATAATTTGCTCGTCAACCTTTTGCTTAGGCATGTAATTGAAATTACGGGGTACGAATGTAGGAACAGTTTTTAATTTACCAAACGGTCGGTCGGGAAAAATATTTTAGGGTTTCTTCTACATTCGCCCCCTGTTATGGGGAAACTACTTGCGAGATTTATTTTTTGGTTGTTCGGGTGGACATTGGATGACCACCTGAAAGCCGATTTCAGAAAATGTGTAATGCTGGCTGTGCCGCATACCAGTAACTGGGATTTGATTTTTGCCCGCTCCGCCTTTTCGATGATGAATATTCCGATTCAATTTACCGTTAAAGATGAGTGGCTGCGTTTCCCTTTTAAAGGAATCATGCTTTCTCTGGGAGCGATAGGTATTAACCGAAGACCTAAGAAAGAAGGCGAGGAAAGACAAAGCATGACAGACGCCATGATTGATTTGTTTAACGGAAGAGAAGAATTAGTGGTGATGGTTACACCGGAAGGTACACGCGCCCTGCGCACAAAATGGAAAACCGGGTTTTATCATGTAGCCGTTGGCGCCAAGGTTCCTATTGCGTTGGGTTACCTCGATTACAAAAACAAAATTGCCGGAGTTGGTGATGTGTTTATGCCAACCGGTGATATACAAAAGGATATGAAGCGGATTATGGATTTCTACAAACCCATACAAGGAAAGCACCCGGAGAAGTTTTCGGTTGATTTGGATTACGCCTGAAAAAACTTCAGCAGTTTTTCATTTACCCAATCCGGGTTTTCGTGCTGGATAAAATGACCGCTGGTGTTATCGTATAGTATTTCGAAACCATTTTCGCAAAACCGCTCGGTGTTGTACGTAAGTTCTTTGCCCAGGGCTTTATCATGCTCACCCCAAAGCATAAGCACGGATGCTTTTATTTTCGGAAATACAACTCCTGATGTAACGCCTCTGAAAGCCGCGCGGTAATAATTGATAGCCGCAGTAATCATTCCCGGCTGCTGATAAGCTTCGGTATATTTTTTCAAATCTTCCTCACTAAAAATGTTTTTCCTCATGCACATAGCATCGAAAGTTTTTTTGAAAAAGCCTTTCGCGCCTACCATCCTTTCGGGTAAAAAGGGCAACTGAAAAAAGAAGATATACCAGCTCTTCCTCCATTGCGAAAAATTAAACTTCATAAATGCCTGCTGCATTTTTGCCGGATGCGGCACATTCAGAATGGCGAGTTTTTTTACTATTTCCGGATAAAGTGCCGCTACTGCCCAGGCCACTGCCGCTCCCCAATCGTGACCGACTACAATTGCCTTTTCCTCGCCCAATGCCTTTATCAGTTCGGCAATGTCTTTGGCAAGTATTTCAATTTTGTAATCGGAAACGTTTGCGGGTTTATCGCTCAGATTGTAACCGCGCATATCCGGAGCAACCACCCTGTATTGTTTCGAAAGCACAGGAATCTGATTCCGCCAACCATACCAAAATTCGGGAAAGCCGTGGAGCAGAACAACCAATTCTCCTGTTCCTTCGTTTACATAATGAAGTTTGATACCGTTAGCAGAAATGAAGTTTGATGTCATATTGACATGAATATACAAAAACCTCTTTCAGCTGAGTATAATCTGATATTCAAAGGCCAGCCGGAATGCCCATGGGATTCGTTTTCGGTTTGTGATTTTGAATCATGGGCATTTCACATGCCTTAACGTTTCAAACAAGGTTCGTCAGATAAAATAATTTACTTTCGATTACGTTAGTTGAACTCAATTCACTGTTTTGAAAAAACTCTTTCTTCTCCTCCCTCTTTTTGCTTTTGCCATGAACACCGCTTTGGCGCAGGACGATGAATTGCCCCCACCGAGCAGCAGGCCGAATAAAACCGAAGAAAAAAAGAACGACCGGAAGCCACCCGATGTAAAAGACTTTAAAGGTTTCAGCAAGCCTAAGAAGTTTGACATGTCGAAACTTTTGATTGAGCCAATTGTCAACCTTTCTATCAGCCAATACCGGATAGATATAGGCTTTTCGCCTTCAGTGGCCTATCGCGTTTTTCAACCTAAAAATGCCAACCCTAAATGGGGCAACACCGGTTTGTTTGTAGGCGGTGGAATTATTTATTCCTATACACAGATTAACGAGGGCAGAGGTTTGAAATACAATATTCAAACTTATGGCGCGGGTCCGCTTGTTCAGTATAATATCTGGCGGGGACTGTTTGTGAGAACTAAGGTGGAATTACTGGGACGAAAAATTCCGACTGACGTGATTTACCTGGGGAATAGTCAATATGAGATTAAGTACATCCACAAGTTCACTCCGGCATGGTTAGTGGGTGCCGGTTACAATCTGTTGCAAAGCAAGAATATCTTCATCCCCATTATTGTTTCGTACAATGTGCTGCACTCGGTGGTAGATAAAGATTACTCCATTTATCCCCGCGGGTTTACCGTGCAGTTGGGGTTTGTTACATTGTTTTAAATTTTGTGTTTACCCGTGCCACGGTTTTAAACCGTGGCACGGGTATTTTTATGCAGCCGCAATAAACCTCACCAAACTTCTCTTAGCCACCGGTAACATGGTTTCGGGCAAAGGGAAGGAATATTTGAATTCCACTGCATAGGTAGCGGGGTTAGGAAGGTGAGTATGCTCTTCTATCAGTTTATACTTTACCTGTTCGTATGTATCGGAAACCGATGTAGTGTAGTTAAACAGAAACTGTGTATGAATGCCGCGGAATTTTTCTTTCATGTTTTCGAAAATGGTGATGCGGTAGAAATAAACGTTTACCAGTTTCTTGATAAAATCGGAAAGGAAGAAATATCCTTCATCGGTGCGTAACGGAAGAATGCCTATGGGAAAAACTTCCAGTTTATCTTCTACTTCTTCGTATAGTTCTTTCCCTAAACCGAGTTTGGTTTCTATTTCGGGCAGGGCAAAATCAACAATCGAGTCAATTTCTTTCAGCAGTTCATCATCTTCAAACAACTGGTGGTATTCCACTTTAAACTTTTCGAAGTCGAGTTTCGAAATCTGTTTCGGAAAATCTTTGGCCACCGCTAATTTCTTTTCGCGGAAGAGCTGCAGATGATTGTAGTGCTCCATCAACTCTGAAAGTTTGGGATACAGTTTCTTTTCATCAAAGTTTTTGGTAGCCTGTTGCAGATAAGCAAGCAGCAGATATTTTTTGTACTCAAAATCTATCCGTCCTTCCGTCAGCCAGTTTTGTTGCAGTGTTTCCATAACAATTCTGTTTTTTATTTAACGGAAGATAGACGGAGAAGTTGTAGTACCCGAATGGTTAATTAACAGACTTTAGACCGCAGTGTCCACAAAAAACATTTCCACTTCGCCTTTGCCTTTTACTTCAATTTTTCCGCGCGGGGTGCAGCGGAACTTATCTTTGACCAGGCTGTAAGTAAACTGCGAAACATTAACCATACCCGGTTCGCCATATTGCTGCATGCGCGAAGCCATGTTTACGGTATCGCCCCAAATGTCGTAGGCAAATTTTTTGATGCCCACCACACCGGCTACAATTGGACCGGAATGGATGCCGATGCGGAACTCGAAATGGATGCCCTCTTTGGCGGCATTCCGCTTTTGAATAGCCGCAAGCATTTCCTGCGCCACCTTAATCATGGTAGCCGCATGGTCAGCATTTTTTACCGGTATGCCGCTGGCACAGAGGTACGCATCGCCAATGGTTTTTATTTTTTCGATACCGTGTTTTGAAATAATTTCATCAAATGCTTTAAAACATTCGTGCAGTTCGCTCACCAGTACTTCGGGCGAAGTTTCGGAAGCAATGGAAGAGAAACTTTTAATGTCGGCAAACAGCACGGTTACTTCATCGTAAAATTTTGCATCGGCTTTGCCTTTTGCTTTCAGTTCGGCAGCGGTTTCGGCCGGCAGAATATTCAGCAGCAGCTCTTCGTTCAGTTTATGGCTTTCGTTCATTTTCACCTGCGCCAGGTTATTGGTTTTAGCCACCAGCCACAGCAGATAAAGGTTAAAGAGTAATGGCACCGCTACAAAAAACTGTGTCTCGGGCATTACCTTATCCGGGTGCAAACCGGCATTGAAATACGCAAAGCCCGATTCTTTATTGGCAATGGTAAACATAACATATACAAAAAGCCAAATGCTGGCCACTACACCCGCCCAACGCCCTACTACAAAAAAAGCCACCAGCACGCCAATAAGTATCCAGAGAAAACCCTGCAATGACGGTGCGTAATTATAAACCGCTCCATGTAAAGCAGAGTTGAGTATTTGTGTGGCCGCATAAATTGCGCCCGCCCACTGCACACTTTTTTTATTCTTCAGCCACCACAGCAAAACAAATATGAGAGAAATGGCCGGTATGTTGATGTAGAACTGAATGTGAAAACCCAGACTGAATAAAGCAAACTGAAAAGGCCACACCGTTAATGCAAAAAGCATAGTGTAGGTATACATCAGCTCGATGCGCGCCCGGTCGAAAACATTTTCGGTTTGCGCCAGATAGTCGCCAACAAGATACTGCTTGAGTGTTTTTAGCGGGTTGGTCATGCGGCTAATTTAATCAGACCCAGCGGTACTGCAACATGCTTGAAAGTTTGCAAGCAATTTTCTTTTTGTAATATAGTAGTACCAAAAACACAGGCTATGCAAAAAAATCTATTCCTCGTTTTGCTGCTGCTGACAGTCGGCACCCACTTAACACAGGCACAGGAAGAAGAAAAGAAAACCAAAAAGAAAGATAAACAGCGCGGGGGCTACTGGACTGTTCGCATAGCCGGTGGTTATGCCTGGCCCGGTTTTATAAATGCCGAAGGGGTAATGGGGCCGCACATTGATGCTTTCCACCCCGAGCGCGATGGTTTAATTGCCATGGCCAACCGCAATTTTTTCAACGATTCTTCTACGCAGGTGGTCATGGGCAGTTACGGTAAAGGCCTCAACTACACTCTGGGGCTGGGCTACATGATTAACCAATACATTGGGGTAGATATGGGCGTTCAGATTTTAAGCAGCGCGCAGGTAACTTCTAAGGAGCGCCACGAAATTGTTTTTGATAATGCACCTTTCGGCTATGTAAAGACCGGACATTATTTTGATGCCGGTATTTCTACCAATGCCCTGGTGTTATCGCTCAACCCCAGCATAGTTATTAATGCCATGAAACCCGGCTGGAAAGTTTACCCCTACGCAAGGCTCGGGCTTACCTTACCGGTATATGGCATGCTTACCCATAAAATAGATATTAATCTGGAACCGGGGCTGGAGAACGATACCAACCTGCTGAACACATTGGAAAAAGCGCCTTTCTTTTTAGGTAAAAGAACGGCCGTAAAACTGAAGACCGAAGGAACCGTTTCGCTGGGGGTGAACGGGGCTATTGGTGTGGCGTTCCGGCCGGTGCCGTACCTCAGTATTTTTGCCGAGGTAAACGGACAATACTTAGTAACCCGCGCCAAGGAAACCAAGATTGTGCAGTGGGATACGGAGGAATGGGATGCACAGGAAGAAGAATGGGTTTTTAAAAATCGTATTGCCGACCGCGGTGAATACCGCACCCATTTTGTGTACACCGATAAACTGGATAAGAACAGCAACAATGCCGACTACAACGAAAACTACGATAAAACAAAACCCAAAGACGACTTCCGCCCGTTAGGGCCTTTCAGCAACGTGGGTTTTAACGTAGGGCTTACCTTGCTGCTGAGCAAAGCCACTTTAAAGAAGGAAAAGAAGGATTGATAGAGCGCCCCAAAACGCCAATTTTCCTTCGCAAACACCTGCTTCCTCGTTTTTTCATAACCGCCTGATTATGTGGCTGAAAGGTGCTTCCCCGTCTTTGGGGAAAGGCCTTTCAGGTCTGAAAGATGCTCCCCTGACTTTGGTGGAAGACCTTTCAGGTCTGAAAGATGTTCCCCTGACTTTGGTGGAAGACCTTTCAGGTCTGAAAGATGCTTCCCTGTCTTTGGGGAAAGGCCTTTCAGGTCTGAAAGATGCTTCCCTGACTTTGGTGGAAGACCTTTCAGGTCTGAAAGATGCTCCCCTGTCTTTGGGGAAAGACCTTTCAGGTCTGAAAACCCCTTCCCTGACTACAGCGGATGGCCTTTCAGGTCTGAAAACCACCTCCCTGACTACAGCGCAAGGTTTAGCTGACTTGTAATGGGCGTTACTGACCACAGCGGAAACTTACTCAGTTCTGAAAACACTAAAGTATGACAAACAAAACGCCCCCCGGTTAAACCGAAGGGCGTTAAAATTCTTTCCTTTAAGGTTCAGTCGTTAATCGTGTGAAAATGATAGAGATTCACACTACCCCATAGAGGC
>CAZBPG010000022.1:0-45627 GCA_964493695.1 uncultured Chitinophaga sp.
CCCCTTTATCTACCAGGTTAAGTGGTGTGTACTATTATCCGAAGAAGTCTAATCTTTTCCTACAGCCGCATCCATACCGCCCATCAGGGTCATCATAATGCGGGTAACGAAACCGCTTTCGCCTTTCATGCACCAGGTAACTTTTGTTCCGTCATCCGCAACTTCCAGATTCATGTAGGTAGTGCTGCTGCTTTTAAACGGTTTCAAAAACTCAAGCGCCTGTTCAACTGATTTGTTCTCTTCAATCTTTGTAAAGGTCATAGAACCTTCACCTACCTGGTCGTTTCCTTTCCAACTGTATTTGGCACCAACTGTCCCATCAGTTCCTTCAAGCGTAGTAGTCATGGCTGTATCTAGATGCTGCCACGGACTCCATTTAGTGAAATGTTCATAATGTGAAACGTTTTTAAAAACAGTTTCAACAGGTGCGTTGATGATTGTCTCGCGATGAATGTTGTAATCTTTAGGGCTTACTAATCCGATAACAACGCCTATGGCAACTAATGCTGCCACAATAATTCCGATGATTTTTAAAATTTTCATGGTGTTTGGGGTTTTGGTAGACTGTAAATGTAGAGTTTATAGGAAATTAGAGAAATTTTTTTCCATAGGTTTGCCGGAACTGATATGACAACAGAAACGAAACGGATTTTGAAAGCCGCCCGAGGCTCTGAACTTACCTGTAAAGGTTGGGTGCAGGAAGCAGCATTGAGAATGTTACACAACAACCTTGACCCGGAAGTAGCCGAGCGACCGGAAGACCTGATTGTATATGGCGGAATAGGAAAAGCCGCGCGTAACTGGGAAGCCTTCGATAAAATAGTAGAGTGCTTGCGGGATTTAGAAGAAGATGAAACGCTGATAGTGCAAAGCGGCAAACCGGTGGGTGTGTTGCGCTCGCATAAAGATGCACCGCGCGTGCTTATTGCTAATTCAAACCTTGTTGGCAAGTGGGCAACCTGGGAACACTTTCGCGAGTTAGAGAAGAAAGGGCTCATCATGTACGGACAGATGACAGCCGGTTCGTGGATTTACATCGGCAGCCAGGGAATTGTGCAGGGCACTTATGAAACTTATCTCTCGCTGGCAAACCAACACTACAAGGGAACATTAAAAGGAACACTCAACGTGACTGCCGGCCTTGGCGGAATGGGAGGAGCACAACCGCTTTCTATTACAATGAATGAAGGTGTTTGCCTGGCAGCTGAAATGGAAGAATGGAGAATTAAAAAAAGAATTGAAACCCGGTACTTAGATAAATACACTCACAACATTGATGAAGCCATTGACTGGAGTTTAGATGCCAAACAAAAAGGCGAAGCTGTTTCTATAGGAGTTTGTTGCAACGCTGTTGAGTTACTGCAACGATTGCTCGACAGAAACATTACACCGGATACCCTCACGGACCAAACCTCTGCACACGATGAGTTGATTGGTTATTTCCCCGAAGGGCTATCGGTAGAAGAGGCAAAAGTGTTGCGCGAATCAAATCCTGATGAATACTGCAACCGGTCGCTAGATACGATAGCAAAACATGTGCAGCAGATGTTAGCGTTGCACAAGCGCGGAGCCATTACTTTTGATTACGGCAACAACATTCGCGGACAGGCAAAAGATAAACGCGGTGTGGCTAACGCTTTTGATTTTCCGGGTTTTGTTCCGGCATATATCCGTCCGCTGTTTTGCGAAGGCAAAGGACCTTTCCGCTTTGTAGCATTAAGTGGCGACCCTAATGATATTTATGTGTGCGATGAAAAACTGAAAGAACTTTTCCCGAACAATCAAGGTTTGTTGCGCTGGCTTGAAATGGCAAAAGATAAAATTGCCTTTCAGGGGTTACCGGCCCGCATTTGCTGGCTGGGAATGGGCGACCGTGAGATTGCCGGTGTTGCCTTTAACGAATTAGTGAAAGAAGGGAAAGTAAAAGCACCTATAGTAATTGGCCGCGACCATCTGGACACCGGTAGTGTGGCTTCGCCTAACCGCGAAACAGAAGCGATGATGGACGGCAGCGATGCCATTGCCGACTGGCCGATACTCAATGCACTCATCAACACAGCCGGTGGGGCCAGTTGGGTTTCGTTTCATCATGGCGGAGGCGTGGGTATGGGTTATTCGCTGCATGCCGGTATGGTAATAGTGGCCGATGGCACCGATGATGCCAAGCGCAGATTAAAGCGTGTGCTGCATAACGACCCTGCTATGGGCGTTATCCGCCATGCCGATGCCGGTTATGAAATTGCTAAGGAAACTTCGCGTAAGTTCGGTCTGGATATTTAAGATTACCAGAATTTAGGCAAAAACAAACCTGAGCTTTTTTTGTATTCGGCAAACTCCGGATATCGCGATAAGGACTTGTCCTTTTTAAGCATGTTGGGTATAAATACAAAAACAAAAAACAGGCTGATGCCTATAAAACCAATCCACGAAGCGGTGAGCGTAGCAAAGCCGCAGTATATCATTAACTCGCCCAGGTAATTGGTATTGCGACAACGGGCAAAAAAGCCATCGGTAATTAAACCGCGTTTATTCAGCAGTGTATAGTGTTTTTGTGCATCGCTGCCAAAGTGGAGCAAAGTGCCTAAAACATTTATAGCTACAGCAAGCCCTATAATCCAGCCTGCCGGTTCAATATGATTGTAAATGATGTAGACCGGTGCAATCCAATACAGACCAAGAGCACAAAATGCCAATACTGCATAAGGTATAGAAACATTTTCCTCCCATTGCCGGTCGGGGAAAACACGGTCTTTAAACAACCACATAAAACCATAGCTGCCATGCAGAGCCAGATAAACCCAGGCAACAACTGAGAAATTATGGAAGTAAATCATTAACGCGGTTACAAAAAATGCGGTGGCACCTTTGTGCAGGTTAATAGCGTATTTCAGCTTCATGCAAAACTGTTTTGGTGGCTATATTAAGTATTTCAGCTTGCAGCAAAATACTTTTCATATTTGATTTATGCTTCACCAATTCATCTTCTGGCTTCAATCGCGAAAGCTCATTAACCTTGTGTTGGTTTTTGCTTACTTCTTTTTTATCCTGTTCATGCACGACCCTTTGGTGCATCTTTCTTTATGGGTAGAAGGAAATCTTTCTCTCGAAGTATATAATCTCCTAGTAGTCTTTGTTTTTCTTTCGGTGCTGGTGTTGCTCTCTTTTTTTGTTCTGAAGAAGTTGGCAACTGATAAGAGGAATCAAAAGCTAAAATTGTTTTATCTGGTTGCTACGCTTGCGCTGCTTATCACTCACTCGCGCTTTATGTTCGATTCGAATATTGAAGTGATTCACGCCTTTGAGTTTACCTTTCTCGCCTTTCTTCTTTTCCCGCTTGCAAAAAGATTTGGTGCGGCAGTTTTTTTTACCCTGCCGTTTATGCTGATAGATGAATGGTATCAGTACACCGTTCTCTATCCGCAGTGGAACGACTACTTTGATTTGAATGACCTGATGACGGATACTTACGGTTGTGGTATAGCTATGGTTGTGGTAATGATTTTAGGAGTAAAGGGAAACGAAAACGTACCACCGGTGTGGAGGCGACCGGAGTTTATTTCGCTGGTGTGTTTGGTAGTTGCTGTGTTGGTGGCGGTGAAAATCTGTTTTATTGCTCCTTATGCCAGCGATGCCTGCAGCAACACCTGGCTGGTGATGAATGAGCGGTTGATACCGGAGCCGTTCTTCCGTCTGCATCCTACACACAACATTTGGTTTCATGTAATGAAACCGGTGGAAGGATTGATTGCCGTTACGGCACTTCACCTTTTTTATTTCGGGGTAGATTCTTTCAGGAAAGACCCGAAATAGAAAACGTCCCGCAGAACTGCAGGACGCTTTCATTTTTCCACACCCCATGGAAAATCTTTATTGGCCTAAGTAGGCTTTCAAAGCTTTGCTTCTTGACTGAGAGCGCAGCTTGGTAATGGCTTTGTCTTTTATCTGACGGATTCTTTCTCTGGTAATTCCGAGTTGCTCACCTATATCTTCCAAAGTCATCGGATGTTCAACACCGATACCGAAGAATAATTTGATAACTTCTTTTTCTCTTTCGGTTAAAGAAGCAAGCGTTCTTTCGGTTTCAATGCGCAATGAATCTTTATAGTCTAAGTGATTATCGGTTTTATCGGCATTGAAGTTTTCCAACACATCAATCAGTGCGTTTGATTCGCCATCGGTAAACGGTGCGTCCATCGAAACGTGGCGGGCAGAAATTCCTAAAGTAGCTTCTACTTCTTCAACTGTAATTTCCAACACCATGGCTACTTCCTCCGGTGTAGGTTCGCGCTGATATTTTTGCTCGAGTTCAGAAAATACTTTGTTGATTTTTGTAAGCGAGCCTACTTTGTTCAACGGCAAACGAACCATTCTTGAATGCTCGGCCAATGCCTGAATAATAGACTGACGAATCCACCAAACGGCATACGAAATAAATTTGAATCCACGGGTTTCATCAAACTTCTGAGCGGCCTTTACCAATCCCAGGTTTCCTTCGTTAATCAAATCGTTCAGTGAAAGTGAATTGTTCTGATATTGTTTTGCTACCGACACCACGAAACGCAAATTTGCACGGGTCAGTTTTTCTAAAGCTGTCTGGTCTCCGGCACGAATCCTCCGCGCCAGATGCACCTCTTCTTCCGGTGTCAACAGGTCTTCCTTACCAATCTCCTGAAGATATTTTTCAATAGATTGACTTTCGCGGTTGGTAATGGATTTGGAAATCTTTAGTTGTCTCATTCTTTGCTTTTATGGTTAATCAGGGCGGGTTCGTTTTAAAGCGAACGCGAAAATAAACTTTCTTGCCAATTGTATGTAATGTAATACGTAAAACGGACAAAAGCAAGGATTTATTTTTCAATCTTTTGTGAAAAACAAACTGCCACAGCACCCTATAGACGATTTTACAGGATAGAAATTGTGATTTAAACAGCTTAAACTGACTGCCGGTTGTAAGAATTATTTCCCCTTCATCACTTCCTTCAGCACATCCAGTTGCCCTTTCAGCACTTTGTTTTCATCGGCCAGCGGCTCCAGTTGGGTCAACCGGGCTTTCAGTTGTTCGTTTTCAGCTTTCAGTTTATCTACCTCAGCCTGCAGCGGGTTGGGCAGCGGCTTTACATTGGGATGAAACTGCAAAAGCAGGTTTTCTTCCAGCGCTTCGCTTACATCAAAAATCTTTTTAATGGACATGGTTTTGGCTTTGAAAAGCCGGTAGATGTTTCTGTCGCTCATGCCCAATCGCCTTTCCAGTTCGGAGGGAGGAATTTGTTTTTCCTCCGCAATTCTTTTGATTAATGCCCCTATCAAAGCCGGTTTATAGGCCATATTAGCAGCAGGTTTTTGCCAAAGTGGTTTTTTAGAGCTTGAATTTTGTTTGTTGCTTAGCATAAAAAGGTTGTTTTAAAGTGTTTTTAAGCTGAAAAGAGGGAATTTGTTTGTTCGCAGACTCAAATTTACACTTTTTTGACGCATTTTAAAATTAAGTTAACGCATAGTGAAATTTTTTTAACGCATTATAAAATTGGTATGACGCATAATGAAATTTAAAAGACGCATTGTGGAATCGGGAAGACGCATTTCCAAATTGGGTTGACGCATTTCCGCATGAAAATGACGCAATGAAAGCTCATTTTACTATTGCGGATGGCAGAAATGACTCAACCCACCTTGCTTTTCTGCCTTCGGAACCTGCGTTAAGCTGTTTTTTAAGGATTAAGCTGATGCTGGAAACTCATGTGGTAGATTTCCTCCAGCCACTTGTTTATTTCCGGAACCACCGCATCGGCATCTTCATGCAGCACCGCATGGCTGCGGTTAGGGAAGAGCGAGAACTTTTTCTTCGAAGTTATTTTATCAAATTCTTTAAGGTAAACAAATTCGGTGTGTACAGTCAATAGGGCGTGTGGCGTTATAACTATTTCCATGATGCAATCTGCTTTTTAGCATCTGCCCAATTTATTTTTCCACTTTTTTCAGACTTGCGTATTTCAGCCACAATTTCATTCTCTGTTTCAAAATTTCTGTGCGCCTTCTTCATCGTTACATATTTCAGTGTTCGCAAATGTGCCAACAGCGATTTTGATTCGTTTGTTTCTTTTATTTCAAGCAGATAAGTCATAGCCGTTATTTGTAACAAATGTAGTCAGAATATAACTGGAGAGCAAGCCCTGCCCGTCCTCATCCGTCTCACTCTCTAATTTTCCAAAGAAGAAATTACATTCGCCCCCGCTATGATGATAACCGTATATAAATCGAAACTTCACCGCGTAACTGTAACCCAGGCCGACCTTAATTATATAGGCAGTATTACCATTGACGAAAACCTGATGGAAGCCGCCAACCTGGTAGAGCACGAGCGGGTGCAGATTGTCAACATCAACAATGGCGAGCGCCTGGAAACTTATGTTATAAAAGGCGAGCGCGGCTCGGGCACTATCTGCCTCAACGGTCCGGCTGCCCGCAAAGTATCGGTGGGCGATATCATCATTGTTATTTCGTACGGCATGGTTACTATGGAAGAATACAAAAAGCACCAACCGGTAACGGTGCATGTAAATGCTTCAAATCAAATAACTCCTTAAAGCTAGTAGCTAGTGGTAAGAGGCTAGTGGTTTAACTACTCGCCACTCGCCACTCACCTCTCGCCAATGAAAAAACACCTCGGCAACATCATCAAACTTACCGTATCGCTCGGCATAGGGGTAGCGCTGGTGTATTGGTTTATAGGGCAGATGAGCGAAAGCGATAAAGCGCATGTGGTAGACGATGTAAAGCGCGCCAATTACCTTTGGGTATTTATTCCGCCCATCATCGGTTTAGTCAGTAATTATTTCCGCAGCGAACGTTGGCGCATGCTGCTCAGTCCGCTGGGGTACAACCCGGGCTTCTTAAATACCTTCCTTAGTGTAATGATGATGTATTTCCTTAACCTGTTCTTCCCGCGCCTTGGCGAGGTAAGCCGTTGCGGGGTATTAGCGCGTTACGAAAACGTACCGGTAGATAAAGGCATAGGCACCATGGTGCTCGAAAGACTGGTAGATGTAATTTGTCTGGGCTTTTTAGCGGTGTTTCTGTTAGTGGCCGAACACGATAAATTTATACTGCTCTACGAGCAGATTGTAAAAAACTCGCAAACCACTTTTGCGGGTATCATTGCCAAAAATCAAATCAGTCCGCTGCTCAAATACGGGGTAATGGCTGCGGCCATGCTGGCGCTTATTGTTTTTATAGGGGCGCAAATACGGGCAAAGGGGTTCGAGAACATTGTAGCCGATACCAAAGAAAAGATAATGGGTATGCTGCGCGGTGTAATATCTATTAAAGATGTAGAAAGCCCTTTGTTGTTTTTGTTTCACACCGTTATGATTTGGCTTTGCTACTTCCTGATGGGTTATTTCGGCTTCCGCATGTTTCCCGAAACTGCGGAACTGGGCCTGATGGCGGCAGGGGTTTGTTTGTTTTTTGGCGGCATTGCCAACTCGCTTACGCCCGGTGGGTTAGGCTTGTATCCTATTTTTATGCAGATTGTGCTGGGGCTTTACGGGGTAGTAGGCAGTGCAGCTATTTCTTTTGGATTGGTGCAATGGACGGCACAAACGGCTTCCATACTTATAGCCGGAGCAATTTCGTTGATATTGCTCGCAATATTAAACCGCGAACCAGCGTTAGAAGAAGAACCCTTAAATGCATAAACCTTGATTTTCGCAGACAAAATCGAGTCGAAAATTCTTTCACCGGACGAGCTTCTCCAGCGAATCGAATTCTGGAGAACCCTCGGTGATAGAATTGTGTTTACTAACGGCTGTTTCGATATTCTTCATCAGGGGCATATTCATTTACTCGCCTCCTGTAACGAAATGGGCGACCGGTTGATTGTGGGTTTAAATTCCGATTCGTCCATTAAAGAATTAAAGGGTCCTTCGCGTCCGGTCAACAATCAGGAATCGCGCGCTGTTCTGTTAGCCGCTACCCAGTTTGTTGATGCGGTTACTTACTTCTACGAGTTTACACCGGAGAATCTGATTCACGCCATCCGGCCAGATGTATTGGTAAAAGGAGGCGACTGGAAAAAAGACGAAATCATAGGCAGCAGCTTTGTAGAAAGCTACGGAGGCAAAGTAAAAACCGTTCCTTATCTCAAAAGATTCAGCACGACTGAAATTATTGAGCGGACGAAGAAATAGAGTGTCATGCGAGGAACGAGACACGAGTGACGAAGCAATCCCCAACACAAAAGACCCTTTTTATCTATGTTTCTATGTGCCTATGTGTTTAGCGTGTTTATCACTTGCCCATCTCTTCTTCTCTTCTATCTTCGCGCTCTAAATTTTTCCGAATGAATTTCTCCCTCTCCGAAGAACACTTAATGATACGGCAGGCAGCCCGCGACTTTGCACAAAACGATTGCAAGCCCGGGGTTATTGAACGCGATACTAACATGAAATGGCCGGCAGAGCAGGTAAAGAAAATGGCAGAACTCGGTTTCCTGGGCATGATGGTATCACCGGAGTATGGCGGTGGCGGAATGGACACGCTTAGTTATGTCATTGCCATGGAAGAAATTTCGAAAGTAGATGCTTCGTGTTCCGTGTTGATGAGCGTAAACAATTCATTAGTGTGTTGGGGGCTTGAAGAATACGGAACCGAGGAACAGAAAAGAAAATATCTGGTGCCGTTGGCGAAGGGAGAGAAGATTGGTGCATTCTGCCTAAGCGAACCGGAGGCAGGCAGCGATGCCACTTCGCAAAGCACCACTGCTGTTGACATGGGCGACCACTACCTGTTGAACGGAACAAAGAACTGGATTACCAACGGAGGATGCGCCTCTACCTATTTAGTAATAGCACAAACCGATGTCAGCAAAGGCCACAAAGGCATCAACGTTTTAATTGTAGAAAAAGGAATGCCCGGCTTTACGGTAGGGAAGAAAGAAGATAAACTCGGCATCCGCGCCAGTGATACACATACGCTTATGTTCAGCGATGTAAAAGTTCCGAAAGAAAACCGCATTGGCGAAGACGGCTTCGGTTTCAAATTCGCTATGAAAACGTTGAGCGGAGGAAGAATCGGTATTGCCGCACAAGCGCTCGGTATTGCAGCCGGTGCTTACGAACTGGCAGTTGATTACTCAAAACAACGCAAGGCATTTAAGAAAGAAATCATCAATCATCAGGCAGTAGCTTTCAAACTGGCTGATATGGCTACCGAAATTGAAGCCGCACGTTTGCTGGTTTATAAAGCCGCCCGGTTAAAAGATGCGGGTAAGAATTACGACCAGGCAAGTGCTATGGCAAAAGTATTTGCCAGCGAAGCAGCTATGAAGCATACGGTAGAAGCGGTGCAGATACATGGCGGCTACGGATATGTAAAGGAATACCACGTAGAGCGCCTAATGCGCGATGCAAAAATTACCCAGATATACGAAGGCACTTCGGAAGTGCAGCGCATTGTTATTTCGCGTGGTGTGTTGGCATAGAAATAATTTTCTAAGTTTATTCTAAAATCAATAAACATGGGAACAGAGAACAACGAAAAACATAACGAGAAAGTAACCGGCCTGCTGATTGGTGGTTGCCTGCTTTTGGGAATGGGTGTTGGATTTTTTATCGACAAAATGGTTGCGGGTTTGTTTATTGGCCTGGGCGTTGGCCTGCTTGCATCTGCGGCCTACCGGGTTCGTAATTGAACAGGCAAGTCAGAAAATTTGTAAAAAAATATTCCTGTTTCGTCTTTGGCAAACAAATAGCAAAAGCAATATCCTAAAACAAAAAATTATGCAACAAAAACTACTCCCCACTCTCACACTTCTGTTTCTCTTCTTCATTTCTAACGCTCAGCCTCAACCGGTTGGTCACTTAACTGTGTTTTCAGATGAAGGCGATAGGTTCTTTCTGGTACTGAATGGCGAACGCCAAAACGACAAAGGGCAAACGAATATGCGCGTAGAAGATTTGAATCAACCGCAGTACAGTGCCAAAATAATTTTCGAAGACCAGACTTTAGGCGAGATAAGTAAAACACTTTGGCTAAACGATGCCAATGGAGCATTAATGGATGTTACTTACAAAATTAAGCGCGATAAAAACGGCAAGCCGAAATTAGGTGCCTTACCATTTTCAGCTGTTCCGGTTCGTCAGGGTTTTGTGGCGCCATCGAATGTTTATGTGGTTCGGAGCGGAGCACCGGCAACAACAACAGTTGTTTCTACTCCCGTAGCTACGCAAACCACTACCACTACTACCCAAACCACCGGTGGAGCCGTAGGCGCGAACGTAAACGTAGGCGGAGTGAATATGAACGTAACTATCAACGACCCGCTCTTAAACACCAACGTAACCACAACTCATACTACCACCACCACTACGCATCAAACAGAAGCTACACCAACACAGCCGATATATACCGGCTGCAAAAACACTTACCCCATGAATAGCGGAGATTTTTCGAGTGCGTTGAGCACCGTGAAGAATCAGGGCTTTGACGAAACCCGGCTAAAGACTGCGAAGCAAATTGCAGGCGGCAATTGCTTAAGCACAAACCAGATTTCTGAAATCTGTAAAGTGTTTGGCTTTGAAGAAACTAAGCTCGACTTTGCGAAATACGCCTATGACCGTTGCACAGAGCCGAACAATTATTTCAAAATCAATAACGTTTTTGGATTCAGTTCCAGTGTAGATGATTTGACTGACTACATCAGCGGAAAGCAATAAAAAATAAAGAAGGACGGTTAACCGTCCTTCTTTATTTTAGCGGGCATCTGTTTATGAAATCTTCTCTTGTTGCTTTTCTTCTTTTCTTATCGCTGTGTTCTTTAGCGCAAAAAGTAAAACCGGTTTACCATCCGTGTTTCCTAATGGATAGTGTAGATGCAAAACTTTCTTTTATCCAACTTAATGCTTCGCGGGTGTTTACCGATACGGTTGAGTGTAAACAAAATGTGCTTGATAATATTGCCGCCCTTTATCTGAAAACTAAAGACAGAAAATATTTAGATGCGCTTTCGGCCATCCGTCAAAACCCGAATGCCAAAGTAGAAGAGTTGTATACTGATATCATCAAGCGGTTTGCCGAAAAAGATTTTTCCGGATTCATCAATGACCTTTATCTTGCGAAAGGAAAGTATGCTGCACTTGAAAAGGAACTGATAACTACTATGAATATGATTGTGGGAGCAAAACCGCTCAAGCAAAAGTATCTTGGCTTAATGAATGTAGAGATTGAAAAGGCGAAGGACAAGAAGGATAGTTATAAAGCATACTTCTTCGAAAAACTGAAAACTAAAATTGAAGAAGAGAAATACTAAAACACAAAACCTCTCCATTATTATTGCAAACTCCTCATCATGGAAATAGTCAACATCATTCTCGAAATTTTGAAATACACGCTGCCCGCGCTCATTGTATTTCTTACCGCTTACTTTCTACTGACAAAGTACATGAACCGCGATGCAAACCTGAAAGCGATTGAATTAAAGATGAAGCGAGATAAAGAAATTGTAATGCTGCGCTTGCAGGCGTATGAGCGTCTTGCGCTTTTTCTGGAGCGCATCAACTTTGCTCCGGTTATTTCCCGTGTTCGAACTCCCGATATGCTTTCGAGTGAGCTGCAATACGCTATCGTGAAAAATATTCGCGAAGAGTTTGAGCATAATCTTTCGCAGCAGATTTATATTTCGAGTAATGCATGGAATTTAATTGTGCAGGCAAAGGAAGAAATGATGAAGACAGTAAACTTGATTGGAACACAATTTCCATCAGACGCCAGTGCCGGTCAGCTTATCAATGCACTTTTTAGTGGATTGCAAAATTCGAATGCAGCCTTGCCAACCGAACAGGCATTGGAGTTTCTAAAGGCGGAATGCAGAGAGCTTTTTTGACAATTTGAATTTTACATTCGCACTTGAATGAAAAAATTTACCACCGATTCAGGGATAGAAATTCAAAGAGTTTACTCTTTATATAAAGGAGAGATAAGTGAGCCGGGTAAATTTCCTTTTACGCGGGGTGTTCATTCCGAAATGTATCGCAGCAAGTTGTGGACCATGCGCCAGTATGCAGGTTTCTCTACTGCTGAAGAAAGCAACAAGCGGTATCATTATTTATTAAGTCAGGGAGTAAGTGGCTTGAGTGTTGCTTTTGATTTGCCAACACAAATTGGTTACGACAGCGATCACGCTCTTGCCGAAGGCGAAGTTGGAAAAGTTGGTGTTGCTATTGATTCATTGGAAGACATGGAAGTTCTTTTTCAGGGAATTAAACTGGAAGATGTGTCAACTTCAATGACGATTAACTCTACTGCTTATATTCTGCTCTCCTTATATATAGCACTCGCCAAGAAGCAGGGAGCCGATTTGAAAAAAATATCCGGCACCATTCAAAATGATATTCTGAAAGAGTATGCAGCGCGGGGCACTTATATCTATCCGCCTAAGCCGAGTATGAAAATTATAACCGACATTTTTGAGTACTGCAATACCGAAGTGCCAAAGTGGAATACCATTTCAATTTCAGGTTATCATATTAGGGAAGCCGGTTCAACAGCGGTGCAGGAAATTGCATTTACGTTAAGCAATGGAAAAGCATATTGTTTGGCTGCGCAAAAAAAAGGTTTGGACATCAATCAGTTTGGTCAGCGGCTTTCGTTCTTCTTTAGCGCGCACAATAATTTTTTTGAAGAAGTTGCCAAGTTTCGTGCTGCGCGGAGAATGTGGGCGAAGATTACAAAAGACTTAGGAGCGACTGATGCGAAAGCACAAATGTTGCGCTTCCACACGCAAACCGGAGGAAGCACTTTAACTGCCCAGCAACCAAAGAATAATATTTCACGCGTTACACTTCAGGCGCTTGCAGCAGTTTTAGGCGGAACACAATCGCTGCACACTAACGGATATGATGAAGCACTTTCGCTTCCAACGGAAGAAGCCGCCAAGGTGGCGTTGCGTACACAGCAAATTATAGGTTACGAAAGCGGGGTAACAGATACTGTTGATCCGCTTGCCGGTTCTTATTTTATTGAAACGCTTACTGATCAAATAGAAGAAGCTGCCTGGAAGTACATTCAGCGTATTGATGAAATGGGCGGAAGTGTATCTGCTATTGAACAGGGATTTATGCAGAATGAAATTGCACGTGCTTCTTACAGTTATCAAAACGCAGTAGAATCCAAAGAGAAGATAATTGTTGGTATAAATCAGTTTGTAGAAAAGGAAGAAATACCTACAGGGCTTCTTCGCATTGACGATTCAATCCGAAAAATTCAGTCAGATAAATTGGCGAAGCTTCGCGCAAAAAGGAATAACGAAAAAGTGAAAGAGAGTTTAAAAAACATCAAGCAAGCTTCTGTAGATGAGAAAAACATTATTCCGTTTGTAATCGAAGCCGTAGAGAGTTATGCAACTCTCGGAGAGATTGCTGATTCACTCAGAGAAATTTACGGAGAGTATCAAGGATAATTCCGGATGAAAAATATTTTCCTTTCCTTTTTTCTTCTATCAGTTTCCTCGTGCACCAAACAATTTGTTGTTACCGGCTACAAGTTCGAAGAGAAACGCCTGAATCCTGATTCACCACACGATGAAAGAATAGCAAGCATCATTCGCCCCTATAAAGACTCACTCGATAAAGAGATGAATGTAGTGCTGGCAATCTCAGATACTATTCTGACCAAATCTGTTCCTGAAAGCGATTTGGGAAATTTGATGTGCGATTTGGTTTTGAAAAAAAGTAAAGACTACTGTAACTGTAAAATAGATTTTACGTTTTTAAACAACGGAGGAATTCGATTGCCCAATTTGCCGAAAGGAAATATTACACTAGGAAAAGTTATTGAGCTAATGCCTTTCGAAAACCTGATTGATGTAATGACTGTGAACGGAAAAACCCTTGACACACTTTTCAATTACATGGCGCTGAAGGGCGGATGGCAGATAAGCGGAGCACGTTACAAATTCAAAAACGAAAAAGCATTTGATGTTTTTATTCAGGGCGAACCTCTTGATTTAAATAAAAGTTACACCATCGCAGTTTCCGATTATCTGGCTCAGGGTGGCGATAACTGCACTATGCTTTCGTATCTTCCCAAAACAATTCTTTCAAAAAGTTTGCGCGATGCAATTATTGATGGTCTGAAGGAAATGAATGCAAGAGGTGAACATGTGAAAAGTATTATTGACGGAAGAGTGCAAAGAGCAGAATGAAAATGAAGAGGAAACAATTCATACAAAAATCTTTTGCAGCAGGAGTCTTGCTTGCAGCAAGTTCATTTCCATACGAAGCATTTGCAAAAGGCGATGCAAGGAGAGTTACTATTCTCCATACCAACGACCAACACTCCCGCATTGAACCATTCCCTATGGATGGTGGAAAGTATCAGGGACTTGGGGGATTTGCGCAACGTGCTGTTTTGCTCAATGAAATTCGCCAGCAGGAAAAAAATGTTTTGTTGTTAGACAGCGGGGATATTTTTCAGGGCACCCCATACTTCAACAAATACGGTGGCGAGTTGGAGTTTAAACTGATGAGCGAAATGAAGTATGATGCTTCTACACTCGGCAATCACGATTTTGATGCAGGCATTGATGGCTTTATAAAACAACTGCCTCATGCATCGTTTCCATTTTTGAACTGCAATTATGATTTTGCTGATACAGCAATGGAAGGCAAAATTCAAACACACAAAATTTTCAAATTCGATGACGAAAAGGTTGGCGTGTTTGGTGTTGGAATAGAATTACAGGGATTAGTGCCAAAAGATTTATGCAAGGGAGTGAGATATAACGACCCGATTTCGAATGCTAACAAGATGGCTAAACATTTAAAGCAGGAACAAGGGTGCGATTTAGTGATTTGTCTTTCGCATCTGGGATATAAGTACGATGAAAAAAAAGTGAGCGATACGGATTTGGCATATCAGTCTTCGAACATTGATTTGATTTTAGGCGGACACACACATACATTTTTTACCAAGCCCGATGAGTTCCGAAACGTAGATGGAGCAAAGGTTTTAGTGAATCAGGTTGGCTGGGCGGGAATCTATTTAGGTCGATTGGATTTCTATTTCGAGAAGAAAAAGAAAGGAATTTTAATTGCAGATTTTCCGAAGTTAATTTCAAAAGTGTAAAGGCAGGATAACCTTTTTTTCTAAAAAAAGAAGTTCTTAAAAATATTTTTTCAAGAAAAAAATATTTTTTGTGCACTGCTAAAAAAACTTCAAAAACAAGAGGAGAAAAATTTTTTTGTAAACATTCTTTTCTTCATTTTCACACCGTCTTCGACACAGACACATTTTAGTATACCCTTTAAAGATTTAGTGAGCATGAAAGAAAAATCGGCAAACAGCGTTTGGAACAACTGTCTGGAAATTATTAAAGACAACGTAAGCGCACAAAGTTTCAAAACCTGGTTCGAACCGATAAAACCTGTAGAATTAGAAGGAAGTGTTTTAACCATCCAAGTACCATCACAGTTTTTTTACGAGTGGCTCGAAGAACATTATGTGGCTCTGTTACGCAAAACGATTAAACGCGAGTTGGGCAACAGCGCACGCTTAGAGTACCGGATAGTGGTGGAGAACTCAAACGCGAACGTACCTTCTACAGTTGACTATCCGAACCAGAATTCAGGAAACAATCAAAACCCCGAAGTGGGATTCCCTTATTTCCTCAACGGAAATCAAATCAAGAATCCTTTTGTAATTCCGGGATTGAAAAAAATTAATGTTGATCCGCAACTGAATGCGAATTACAATTTTGATTCGCTGGTAGAAGGTGATTGCAATCGTTTGGCTCGCAGTGCCGGTTATGCCGTTGCACAGAAACCGGGAGGCACTGCCTTCAATCCGTTGGTGGTTTATGGCGGAGTTGGTTTAGGGAAAACGCACCTGGCACAGGCAATCGGAAATGAAGTGAAGGCTAACTTTCCGAACAAGACAGTGTTATATGTATCGAGCGAAAAATTTACGAATCAGTTTTTTGACGCAGTAAAGAACAATTCGGTGAATGACTTTGTTCACTTCTATCAATTGATAGATGTGTTACTTGTAGATGACATTCAGTTCTTTGGCAACAAAGAAAAGACTCAGGATATTTTCTTCCACATTTTTAATCACCTTCATCAAAACGGGAAACAGTTGGTGTTAACCACCGACCGCCCTCCGCGCGATTTAGAAGGAATGGAAGAGAGATTGCTCTCTCGTTTTAAATGGGGATTGAGTGCTGATCTTCAGGTTCCTGATTTTGAAACACGCATTGCTATTCTTGAAAAGAAAATGTATGCTGATGGTATTGAGTTACCACGCGAAGTGGTAGAGTTTGTGGCTTACAACATCAACACCAACGTTCGTGAACTGGAAGCTGCTTTAATTTCTCTTCTTGCACAGGCATCTTTAAATAAGAAAGAAGTTGATTTGGATTTAGCGAAGAAGATTATCAAGAACTTTGTAAAGAGCATTTCGCGCGAAGTTTCTATTGACTACATCCAGAAGACCGTTTGCGATTACTTTACTGTACCGGTAGATATGCTACGCGAGAAAACCAGAAAGAGAATGATTGTGCAGGCACGTCAGCTTTCAATGTTCTTAGCTAAGAGCTACACCAAAAATTCGTTGAAGGTGATTGGAAAACATTTTGGCGGTCGCGACCACTCAACGGTTATTCACTCTTGTCAGGCAGTTCAGAATTTAATTGATACCGATCAGGAATTCAGAGAAGCAGTAGCAGATATTCAGAAGAAAATTCAAATGAGTATTTCTTAATCGAAAATCACTCAAAACAAAAATGCCTCCCGCATGTGGGAGGCATTTTTGCTTTAATCAATAAACTAAAAAGCCATCAGATTTTTCTGATGGCTTCTATTTTGTCGGGGTACCAGGATTCGAACCTGGGACCCCTTGGTCCCAAACCAAGTGCGCTACCGGACTGCGCTACACCCCGAACTATCATCAAATAGCAAATTCTGTTTTTACTGTGGCGGTGAGGGAGGGATTCGAACCCTCGGTACCGTTTAACCAGTACGGCAGTTTAGCAAACTGCTGATTTCAGCCGCTCATCCACCTCACCTTTTGCAGGTAAAAAACTCTAAGAACGCTACCCTTATTTTTTAAGGACGACAAAAATATAAATTCCGACCAACCCACCAACTTCCAAAAACAAAAATCCCCCTGAATTTCAGAGGGATTTTTGTTTTTGAGTTCTTTTAGTTTTAGTTCAGCACCAGTTTCTGTTTAAACTCGGTTCCGTTAGTAGAAACCTTCACCATATACATTCCGGCTGCCAGTAAATCTTTGGCCTGGAAAGTAATCACCTGATTTTTACTTACTGCATTGTTTCCTGAATAAGTGCGTCCGAATACTTCACGGCCGTTAAGGTCGTATACACTCAGTTTAATTTCATCTGACGGATTCGAAACGGCCACGTTTACTTCGCTGCTGCTTGGGTTTGGATACAACTGGTAAGAAGTCTGGCTGCCCAACGTTACTGCTACAATTTGCGAGTAATCGAAATCACCGTCAAAGTCAACTTGCTTTAAGCGGTAGTACGATAAGCCCTGGAAAGGTTTAACATCGGTAAACCGGTAGTCAAGCGTTCCGGTGTAGTTTCCGGCTCCTGCCAAACGGCCTACTTCGTTAAAGTTGATTCCATCTTCGCTTCTTTCTACAGCAAAGTAATCGTTGTCTATTTCCAGCGAGGTTACCCATTCGGTTTCCACCACTTCTAAAACCTGATTAGGTGTAGCGGTGAATGAAATCAGCTTTACGGGCAGTGGCGAGTTGTTGCCGTTGTTGCCGTGTAACCAGTGTTCCCCGTTTTCAGAAAGTCCAATCTTTACATACTTCCCATTCAACACTGTGCCATTGCTTAGCTGGCGATGGTATGTCAATAAGGTAGCTGAAGCCGTGCTGTAAGTATCATCTTCGCCTGGTCCTTCATACTGTGTGCTTCCTAAATCGGCAGCAGTAAGAATGTCATCGGTTAGAATAGGTGTAGAGTATGATGCGGTCATCAGGTCGGTCATCTCCGCATCGGTGTAAGGGAATTTTACTTCCACTGCCGGTGTAAGACCGGTTCCTGTAAAGTCAAGAACAAAACTTCTGCCCATAGCAGCATCGTTTCCTCCCTGGTTGTTAGCAATCAACACCGAGGCAGCTCTGGTATAAACTGTTGCTGTTATAGTTCCCAAATCGTGACCTTTATCGTTAATGACGGCTATAAGATTATTGCTTGCGTCAGAAAGATATACATCTCTCCCCTCGGCAGCTGAAGCGCAGTTGCAGGTAATGTTTCCAACCGCAGAAGATATTTGAGTGGGCACCACCGATGTTGCAGTGTAGTTAACTGCGTTTGATGAACAGCTATTCGCATCTTGTGTATAGTAGTTATGGTTAGAGCCATTGGCTATATGGAAAGTATCTGTACTGTTGAAACTACCGCTGTTAATCTTATACGTGTAAGGATTTGTTCCTCCTGAACCCGAGACACGAATAGTAGTTTCGCCATTAGTTCCTGCACATGACTGGTAAGCAACTGATGCCGTTGGGATGGTATATACACTTGCTAAAACCGAAGTTCTTGAACCGGTAGTACAACTTCCCGAAGTAGCATCAACATAATATGTGGTGTTAGAGGAAATACTTGGTGTTGTATAAGAAGTTCCTGTTCCTAACGAAGCACCACCACTTGAAGCAGCATACCAGTTAATGGTTCCTGCACTTGCTGTAGCTCCTAAGTTTACCGTTCCTGTTCCACACGTTCCGGCCGGTGTTGTGCCGGTAATAGTCGGAGTTGCAGTTACTGTAGCAGTTACAGAAGTTCTTGAAGCGGTAGTACAACCACCTGCAGTTGCATCTACATAGTAAGTAGTAGTTGAACCAATACTTGGTGTAGTGTAACTTGTTCCGGTTCCTAACGAAGCACCTCCGGTAGAAGCGGCATACCAGTCAATAGTGCCTGCACTTGAAGTTGCGCCCAAACCTACTGTTCCTGCATCGCAGCGGCTGCCTGGGGTTGTTCCGGTAATGGTTGGCGTTGCGGTTGCCGTTAATGTAGCTTGATTCGAATTTACTGAACCGTTGATATTGGTAAACACTGCGCGGTACTTGTAATTGTTCAAACCGTTTACATCAGCTACGCTGAGTGTAGTGGTTGTAAAGTTTGAATAAACTCCTCCATCCATACTGCCGTCTACATCGGCAAAGGTACCTGTGTTAGGGTCGCGTTGCCATTTTACGGTAGGTGTAGGTGTAGAGGAAGAAGTGCTGGTAAAAGTTGTGCCGTATCCATAGCATTGGCTAGCATCACCCGGATGTGTAGCAACTGTAAGTGTAGCCTTTTCACCTATCTGTGTTCTGCCGAAAGTTGTTTCACCGGTAGCCTGTGTAGTTGTAGAAGTTCTTGTTCCCGGTGTGGTTGCATACCATGTTCCACCGGTTAATCTGCGTATTTGGAAACTATCGGTCGTTGAGCCTCCATCTATATCACCTGCTACAAAAGTGTAGGTAGGGGAATATGAAGTAAAGCCGCCTACACTGCTGTTAGTTAAATCCCAGGTGCGGTTAACGGTCTTTGCGCTGTTCAGGCCGGAGTTAACAATATCAGCATCATCACCGGCAGTAGTATAAGCGGTAATAGAACCTGAACCACTTACCGTGCCAACAAAGTCAAGAGTAACCGGAGCGTAGGTTGTTGCATCGCCAATGTGGAATGTTTTAGAAGGAGCGGCAGAGTTAGGTATATACATTTCCTCGTTACCATAAATGTATTTTCCTGCTGCTGCACCACTTACTGAACCGGTAGTTGGTATAGCTATTTTATTCGAACCGGTTTTAATCATACCGCTGGTAAAGGTCAAGGTGTTGTTTACTGTAGTCGTAGCGGTGCTTCCGCTTATGCTTAATGTATCGGTAGCTTTGTTAACTGTAAGGTTGTAGAACATTTGTGCACTGGCTGAACCGTTGATGGCTTGCGCGGTTGTTCCGTTAAAGTGAACAGTTCCTGTTCCGTAAGTAAATGTTCCACCGTTGTTGGTCCAGTTACCGCCTGCATAAATGTTTGTAGCCGTACCTTTGTCAAATGTTCCTGCAGTTAAGGTTATGTCTGATGTTGCTGTTAAGCTTGTGGTGCTTCCGCTGACACTCAATGTATTTGAACTCTTGTTCACCGCCATTTTATAGAATGATTGTGCTGTAGCAGTTCCGTTGATTGCCTGCGCACCGGTTCCGTTAAAAGTTACCGTGCTGTTTACAGGAGTAAAAGTTGCACCGGTGGCATTTGTCCAGTTACCTTTTGTATTTATATTGGTAGCTGTACCTGCATCGAATGTTCCGGCCGTCAATGTCATATTGCCATCGATATTTATAGTAGTTATACTTTCGCCTATTGCGAGCGTTGAACTGTTTTTGTTTATTGTCAGGTTGTAAAAGGTTTCGGTATTGGCAGTTCCCTGTATAGCCTGTGGAATAGTATCGCTGCTAAAGGTAACGGTTCCGCTGCCCGCAGTAAATGAACCACCGTTGTTTTCCCAGTTTCCACCGGTCATATTAATAGCCGTGGCGGTCCCTTTATCGAACACACTTCCATTGAGCATCATATCACCGCTTAGGTTTAATGTTGTAGTGCTTCCTCCAACGGTTAAGGTGTTAGAGGTTTTATCTATGCAAAGCGAATTGAATGTTTGGGAAGCAGAAGTGCCCCCGAGAGTTTGGTTGTCGCCACCTCTAAAATAAACTGTACCGTTTGAAGATGTAAAGGTAGCGGCAGTAGCTTTTGACCATCCGCCAGAACCATATACGTTTATACTTTCACCCTGCGCATTGATGGTTCCTGAAGTAAGTACAATTCCATTCACCGCAATACTATCCCAAAGGTTGCTGGCTGCACTGCTGGCGTAAGTAAAGGTGCCGCCTATGTTCAATACCGGATTATCACCAATCTTAGAAGAGTTGGTCATATCCAGATTGTTGGTAATACCGGTTACCGCTCCCAAATCATAAGGTGTAGTTCCATTCAACTTCAGGTTGTAATAAGTACCCGGATGAATCTGGCAGCTATCGCCTGTTTGGTAGAGGGTAACTGTTCCACCGGTGAGATAATATGTTCCGTTTAGCTCCGGATATACATAGTCATCGGTTGAACGCGAAAGTTTTAACTCGCTGGTGCCGGTCATGGTAATTCCTCCATCACCTGAAATAACATTTGTGCTCTCGTCAAGAATTACAGAGCCGCCTATCACCAGCATACTGTCCACATATATGTTGCCTCCGAGCGTTTTGGTGCCTGAATTGGTAGCCTTAAGTACACTATATGAAAAGTCAGGTACTTTAATTGTTTGCGCACCTGTGCCGCTGTAATCCACTATGTTAGGAGCAGTAGATACATCAAGCGTACCGGTAGATAATACCGTTCCGGTTACGCTTAAAGTAGAAGTAGCGTTGTTAATCCAGATAGAAGAAGAAGATGCACCGGTGAGATTGCCATTTACAGTAATGTCGCCAATGCTGTTAACGGTTGAACTTGAAGCGATGCTGAGTGTGGTGTTGGTTCCGCTGGTGCCAATTGTGATAGAGGTTCCCGGGTCAATGATTTTGTTGTTGGAGATAGGGAAACTTCCGCCAGATGCAGTGGTATAGGTGCCTCCTGTGCCGCTGAGGTGAGAGCCGTTTCCGTCAAATACTAAAGTTGTACCTGATGCCATACTAAGGTCTCCGGATATTTCCATATCACCGCTAACCGTTAAAGTTCCCGATGATTGAGTGTAGGCGGTACCTTCAGGAAGTGTAAACCAGCCAAGTACAGTTACCGGGCCGTTTACCACCGGTGAGGTAGCGGATGATAGAAGTAACTCATAAGTTACATTAAGGGTTCCGTTGTTGGTAAAAGTAGCGGTACCGTACATATTCAAACTCGCTGTTACGTTAAATACTTTGGTGCTGTTGATGGTTAAAGCACCACCGGTATCAATATCCAGAAATTTAACTGTATCTGTTGCAGTAACCGTTACCGTATGTCCGTTTAAGATGGTGGCATATCCTGAAGCTCCCGGTACGCAACCACAGGCTGCACCTGAACCTCCCGGTGAATAGCTCCATGTTCCGGTGGTAGCATTGTTATCGTTCCAGTTACCTGATTTGCGCGAGTAAACGTAGTTGTACATAGGGGTAGTAGCCCGGTCGTTGGTGCCTATCACCCAATTGTTGTTCAGGTTGCTCACACTAAGGCCGGTACGTTTACCGGTTGGTGCGCCCAGCGGACCAGCCGTGGTTACATGTGTTCCGTAACTGCCCGGGGTGCCACCGGTATAAGTGAGGAGTTTTAAGTTGGATACACTTCCCTGCGAACCCATATTGGTAAACTTAACATCAAGGTTGTAGGTTCCGCCCGATAGCGTGGTAGTTGTAATGTCCGAATGCATATCGGCAATCTGCTGCATGTTAGACCCTTCGTTATCTGTGTAGGTGATAGAAGTAGCGGTGTTGGCATCGGTATGGCTTACAGAAACATAACCGGCCACCGTTGGACTTGATGTAGAGTTAATAGTAACCGGGCGGTATTCGAGTAAAGCCCCTACAGGAAACAAACCGTAGTAGTTACCCGATGTGCTGGTAATAGCCGAAGCCGGCCAGTAACGTTTGAATGTTCCTCCATAGCAGGAACCACCGGCTGAATATACGAGTGCTGCGCCCGAGCCGTTTCCCAGCTGGAAGGTGTAGCCATTCATGTTTATACTGGCACCGGCCATGGTAAAGGTGTTGGTAATTATTACATCGCTGTTTAAACGGATAGTAGTGCCATAAGGTTGGGCAGTAAACTTGTAAAACGTTTCGCCACCGGTGCGGGTGATGTTTTGTGTACCCGAACCGTTAAAGGTTACGGTGTAAGTAGACGGGGTAAAGGTTCCGCTGTTGAGCCAGTTGCCCTTTACCGAAATGTTTCCGGCCGCTGTTACCGTGCAGGATGAATTTATCTTGAAATGGCCGAAAGTAATGGCTGCACTTGGAGTGATAGTCCCGGTTCCGGTAAACACTGCGTTACTTCCTGACGTAAAGGTAAGAGTAGTAGTGGTAGCGGTTAAGCCTTTGGCAAAGTTGATGATACTTCCATATGAAGTGGTGAGTACCGGTGCTGTAGAGCCGCCAAAGTTAAGCGATGGTGCTGAGGAGCCGTTAAAGTTAATAGTACCGGTGCTGGTTACTGCGATTGTTCCGCTTTTGTTACCCATAGTTACCGAGTTATTAAAGGTAAGTGTTCCTGAGCTTACTGTTATTATCTCGGTAGCTACCACGTTATTGCTCATCCAGGTAATGCTACCTGCCAGCGTAAATGAACCGGTAGTTACATCTACTTTGCAAACCCTGGTAGTTCCGCTATTGCTTCCTGAAAATATAAGGTTGCCGGAAACAGTACAAGTGCCGGGGCCTACCGTCAGGTTAGAGTAACGATTGCTTTTGCTTGGCTGTGTAAGCGTACAGTTGCCGCTTACAGTCAGCGTAACGCCACTGGCCAATGTTAGCGAACGGTTTTTACTGGTGCTGCTTAGGGTTAGGTTGTTACAAGTGGTACTGCGGTTCATGGTAACAATACAGTCGGTGCTCCCACCGCTGCTGCCAATTTGCAGGTGTGGTAAGTTCAATGTAGAACTTCCGTCAATAGTTTGTGCGGTTCCTTTAAAGGTAATGGTTACCGAACCGGCTGTAATAGTTCCGTTATTCGTAAAGTTACCATAAAGGCTAAAGTTATCGTTCATAACAAACGTAGCCGATGAGTTAATGGTAAAATTTCCTTCTATAGTAAATGTTTGGGTGCCGGCTGCCAGTGTAGTTGCAGCGCCTGACATAATATTTACGTGATAGAAGATAATATCATTATCATCCAGAATGGTACCTGTTCCATAGAAGTTGGCAGTTCCTTTACCATCCCAATCCACATCGTTATCGTCAATAGTGTAGTTGCCGTAGAAGTTCATGGTGCAACCGGTGTAGAAGGTTACGTTATCTTCATAATCTGTAAAGTTAGACAGGAAGGTCATTGTTCCACCTCCTGTAAATCTCAGTTCTTTATCGGGGTCGTCAATCGTTATGGCCGGGGTAAAGGTTATAGAGCCGGTACTTACTTGAAAGCGGTTGGTTCCTGTACCAGACCAGTGGCTGAAAGTTCCTTTAAACTCCATACTGCCAGGTCCGGCATCAATGGTGTAAGTATAGTTTTCGTTATTGGCGTTAAAATCCAACGCACCGTTAACTACCAGCCGGTTACCTCCGGTTATAATGCGCAGGGTGGTGGTACCGTTGTTGGAGTTACCAAAAGTAAGGTTGTTGCAGGTATCGTTACCGTCAACTGTAACGGTAATGTTACCGTTGATGATTACATCATCGCCTGCAGCCGGTTCACCTGAAGGGCTCCAGATACCGGAACTGCTCCAGTTACCTGAAGAGGTAGCTGTTTTGGTTACTGCATTGGCGCTGTTGCTGAACAGCATGGATAAAAACAAAGCCGCAGCTAAGGCTAACAACTGTATTGCGCTGTAGTTGAAAGTGGCTTTTGTTTGGGTTGTGTTGTTTTTCATAATTGTCTTTTTAACTCGGTTTGCTGTTGCGCTATGGTTTGTTTCTGGTTTTGCTCCTTAGGCATAACTTTTTAATTAGAAAAAACCTAATAACTGCAACACACTCTATTACGCCATCTTTTTGTGCGCGTTTCAATTTGAGGAGTGTTTATAACAAGAAGAATCTTGTTACTGACCTGAAATGAAAAGGCACACCCTCAAAATAAACAAGTGCAGTTTGTGCCAAAAAATGAGGAATGCTGAAAAGCAGGGCTTTACAATTAAGGCGTCAGTTTATATGCGTAAGTATGCTTGGAAAGGGCCCGAACGTTGTAAAAGATGCCTGTTAGTGACAAAATCCGGAAATTTCGTAACTCATTGATTACGTGGCTGAAAGCAGCTTCCCCGTCTTTGGTGAACGACCTTTCAGGTCTGAAAGGAGCTTCCCCGTCTTTGGTGAACGGCCTTTCAGGTCTGAAAGCAGCTTCCCCGTCTTTGGTGAACGACCTTTCAGGTCTGAAAGCAGCTTCCCTGTCTTTGGTGAACGGCCTTTCAGGTCTGAAAGCAACTTCCCTGTCTTTGGTGGACGGCCTTTCAGGTCTGAAAGCAGCTTCCCTGTCTTTGGTGGACGGCCTTTCAGGTCTGAAAGCAACTTCCCTGTCTTTGGTGAACGACCTTTCAGGTCTGAAAGTAGCTTCCCCGTCTTTGGTGAACGACCTTTCAGGTCTGAAAGGCACTCCGCTGACTATGGGGGAAGGGCTATCAGGTCTGAAAGGTGCTTTACTGGCTATAGCAATACTACTTTGGGGTCTGAAACCCGCTTCTAAAACTATTAGGTAACTCAAGTTGCTAGTACAAAATAGCGGGCTTCAGCCCGCATAAAACAACTATTTTCCGCTTATCTTTTGCTTTGCAGTTGGTTTAAACCAACTGCAAATGCAGGATAAAAGGAAATTTTCTGTTTAAGGCGACTAAAGTCGCCAACAACTGGCAACTTGGGTTAGGTACCGAGAAAAGCACTAACCCTAGCACAACTAATAGCTTATAACTTTCGTATACCTCAGCAAACTGTTGGCTTTATTGTTGCCTTATTTGCATTGTAAAAATATTACCAACCCTATAATTCGCCTAATTTACCAATGAGCATTGCGAAAGACGACATTCTTCAGGTCAACCTGAACCCTATCAAAACGGCAAACTTCCTTACCAAAGCGGTAAACAATCCGTTGCGCCAAAAAATTATCAGCCGGCTTTTATTAGTAGGACCCATTTCGGTAAACGAACTTTGCGAACAGCTTATAACCGAGCAATCAATTATGTCGCAACACTTAGCCATATTGCGCGAAGCCAAATTAGTAACCACCGAGCGCAACGGTAAAAGTGTGCTATACTCTGTCAACGAACAATACCTGCAAGAGCTCATTGACTGCATCCTTAGTATTACCCGCGATTTCAGAAAATAGAGGAGGTAACATATATAACTCAGGTTGCTAGTTAAAAAAAGGGTTAGCTGTTCTACGCAAATGAAGCAAATCAATTTTAGTAGAAACCCTCTGAAAGTAACAGCATGAATTGTTTTTGGAAACAACTTTTTGATGTCACTAATGGTTGTTTCTACTCTCTTTCTCATGTTTAGTTTTTCAAGGGTTTCCTTCCTTGAATCTGGTCGCTTTGAATTTCCTTTTTGCTGTATTTTCAGCAGCAACAATTTTTCTGCTTTTAAACTATCTTCTATTTTATAATCTGTGTATGCGCTATCGGCATATACTTTTGCTTCGGGGTTTAACTCCTGCACCAATTTGTTTAATCCTTTTACATCCGCTGTTCTGCCGGGCGTAAAGTGAAATTGAATGGGTATGTCTTGGCTAATTCCTTGTGGTCTGGTACTACAGTACCCGTTTCGCCAAGCGGTGTTTTCTTTTTCAAAACAATGTGGCTCCCCTTTTGCCGGATAACCACAAAACCGAATACTTCTAAAATTTTAATGAGTTCTCTACCCGAAATGCGAGGCAGCTTAGGCATTATGCCGCTGTAGTAAATGTGGTAAGAAATGCCTGTGAGCTTTCTTTGTCAGGAAACTCTTCAAGATACAATTCAGTCGCTTCCTTCAGGTTGCTCAAGGCATTCTCTACCGAGTTACCCTGACTAATTGTTCCCAACTCTACACATTCAGCTACATAAATATCTTCCTCTTTGTGTATGGTGGCAGTAAAAGTTCTTGTTTTCATTTTACTGAAATAAAAATTTTCTGTCTGTGTTTTGGCTGTTTGTATTTTGTATTGGCTGTTAAGCCCCCTTTAGGGGGTTGGGGGTTCTAATCTTCCAACTCAATATCAAACTGCACCAAATCAATAAAGTCGCGAACACGGTCTTCAATATCGTGGTGGGTAAGGTTGCGTATTCTTTCGGCACCGAATTTTTCTACACAAAAACTCGCCATAGCCGAACCGTAAATAATAGCGCGCTTCATATTATCGAAACTGATATCGCGGCTCTTGTCTAAGTAACCGCAGAAACCACCGGCAAAGGTATCACCGGCACCGGTAGGGTCAAACACATCTTCGAGCGGCAAAGCCGGTGCAAAAAACACATGGTTCTCGTGAAACAACAGTGCCCCGTGCTCGCCTTTTTTAATAATCAGATACTTCGGCCCCCACTTCAAAATTTTACGCGCTGCTTTCACTAAAGAATATTCACCGCTCAGTTCGCGTGCCTCGGCATCGTTAATAGCCAGCACATCTATCTTCAGCATTACCTCTTTCAGTTTGCCAATAAATGCCGGTGTCATCCAGAAGTTCATCGTATCCAGCACTACCAGCTTAGGGCGCGTAGGCAACTGCTCAATAACTTTCATTTGCAGGTTCGGGTCGATGTTGCCGAGCAAAAGAATATCGCTGTCGTAATACTCCTTAGGTATAACCGGGTTAAATTCGAGCAGCACATTCAAATCGGTTACCAGTGTATCTCTCGAATTCATATCGAGGTGATACTTACCGCTCCAGAAAAAACTTTTCTTGCCCGCTTTAATTTCTATACCGGTGGTATCCACTCCGCGCTTGCGCAGGGCAGCCAGTTCGTCCATATCAAAATCATCGCCAATCACCGAAACAATGTTCACCTTCTTGCTGAAGTACGAAGCACTCCACGCAATATACGTAGCGGCACCGCCTACAATTTTATCGGTTTTACCAAAGGGGGTTTCAATAGCATCAAAGGCAACGGTTCCTACAGTGAGAAGTGACATATGGTTAGCAGATTAGTTAATTAGCAAATGATTGGATTGCGGGCGCGAATATAATAGGGGGAAAATGAAAAAGGCGAGGATTTAAAGGCAATACTAAAAGCGTATTGTCATGCCGAGGAACGAGGCATCTTGTATTTAGCATAACAGGGAAAGACAAGATTCCTCACTTCAGAAACCTGCGTTCGGAATGACAAGGCCTGCTTTTTGAAAAGTGACTGCAAAAGTGCGCATATCACCGCGCCAATGAGGTTACTCATATGTGTGGTTTGCAACATATTTATGTTATTTACGAAACAGAAATTATGTTCGTTCGTTGTTTGTGAATGAATAAATGAGAAAATGAGTTCTGCTGTTACTATGCCTGACGATATTGAATCTGCAAAGCCGAAAGTTACTTACGATTTTTCGGCACCACACACCCGGTATTTTAAAACCCGCGAAGAATTTAATAAAGCCGTAGGCAACGATTTTATTAAACACGCCAACAAAACCTTCGATAAAGGGCAGAAGTTTTTAGTCGGCCTGTCGCATGGCGAATCGCCTTCGTGGTCGTACCAGTATATTTTCGAGCACTACAGCGAAATCAAGCGACCCGAAGACATTATTTACACCTTCGTCAACTCCAAGCTAAAAACCCAGCACGACCTGGAAGTGACCGATGCTTCTGCTTTTATCCGCAAACTTTACAAAGCCGGTTACATTACCCGCCAACAGATTCTCGGCTCCAACCTCGAGCGGCAATCGCTCGAAGATTACACCAATAGCTTTAATGAATCTATTGCCGCTTACCTTAAAGCAGAAAATAAAAAAGGGCTCGATTATGTTTTCCTCGCCTGTAACCCCCGCGGAAGAGTGGCCGGTATCGAGCGCAGGTCTGCCGCATTTAAATCAGAAGAAATTGCCGTAGTGGTAAACTACAAAAACGGAAAAGTGCTCACCGGTACCCCGCATTTTATTAAGCAGAGCAAACGCATTGCCTTCCTTGCTACCAAAAACGATAAACGCAGGCCGCTCGCCTGGCTTTATTCGCACACCGGCAGGCCCGATGAAAGCCCGAGTTTCCTCCGCCATATTGATAAGGTAGAAAAGCGCATGACCGTTTTTATTGATGACGAAGCCCTTACCTGGCCGCAGATTGAAATTACCCGCAAAACACCTTACGGCCCCAGTGTTATACGGGTAGATACAGCCAACCCCTACAACGAAAGCGCGAAAGAAAAACAACCGGTTATCATTCTCATTCACGGTTTTCTGGGGCTTAACTCTTTCGATGGTTTGCTGGCGGCTATTCCATCGCACAAATACATAGCAGCCGCCATGCACTACGGCTCTATACCTAACGATCTTCCTCCGGCCGAATACTCGCACCATGTTACCAAAAACATTGAAGCGGTGGTAGAGTTTTTCGGCTCCAACGGTCACCCGGTTTACATTTTCGACCACTCTATGGGCAACATCTATTTTATGATGATAGATAAAGAGTTATCGCAGTATCCGGCAATTAAAAAATATCTCTGCGGCCGTATAGGTGCCAATCCGTTTTTTGGCGAAGAATCGAAACACGCCTTCATCGGCTTTTTCGACAATGTAATTTTACCCAGCGTAGCCAACAGTCAGAGCCTCGCGGTCAAGTCTATGCTGTATGCGCTCAGGCGCGTCATTCCTTTCGATAGTAAAGCCGGTGTGCGCAAGCGCGGCATTGTTTTATCCGAATGGCTGATTAAAAAAGAATCTTCCATGCGCGACAGAATATGGTCGGCTGCCAAAGCCCGTATTCTTTACCTCATGACCAATATGGATTCGCTGCCGCACCTCAACCGCATCCCTATCGAGAAAGCCCTCAACCGGTTACCGGCCAAAATTTTTGCTATTCAAACCCATTCTGCTTTAGAAGAGTCCGCAGTGTTTGATGAACTGCACAGCCTGGTGAACATACCTAAGTATAACATACCGGTGCTCATTTTAAAAAGCGAACGCGATGGAGTGGCCAAGTATGTTACGCGTATCTACCACGGGCATAACGTTCATGTAATGGACATTACCAACCCCGATGAAACCGACCTGTTCCGCGAACATTTGTACCACATGGTCAACCCCCAGGAAACCACCGAAATTATTGACGATTTTATAGAGCGCACCGAAGCCAAAAGAATAGAAGCGGCAAATTAAAGCCGGTGATTTCTCACTGGTCTATTTGTCAAATGGCGGTCCTTTAAGCTGCAAATCGCTTAACACAAACCTCTTTTGCTTCGGGGTTTAACTCCTGCACCAATTTTTTAATCCTTTTCATCCGCTGTTCTGCCGGGCGTAAAGTGAAATTGAATGGATATGCCTTCGGCTGTTACCGGTAACTGCACTTTCACACCATAGAAATACCTTCTCAACTAGCAATAGAACTCTTTGAGATAGTTGTCCAGTGTCAGAAACACTTCATACAACAACTGCCACACCTGATGAATCCTTCTCGAAAACCGACTCGTATCAAGTATCCCCGGAATCATATTGGTCGCTTTCATAACCTGAATAGCGTGCTGGTGATTGCCCGAAAAATACATCGCAGATACAAGAGCAGTAGTCATTACTTCGCTATCACTTACCTTCCGCCTTTTATCGTGATTAATTCTCTTTAAAATATCATCTACTAAACAGAAAATTGATATTACTTTGTCTCTCATAAGCATCCTTTGGGTTGGTTATGTTTTGCAACTCAAGCTTATTCATTGGACGCTTACTTTTTATGAAAGAACAACTAGCAGCTTGAGTTATATAGAGAAGAAACTCTGCCGTCAATAAACTTCTCCGTTTCCAAATTTCGAAAATCAATTTACCTTCCCCACCGAAATTCTGAAACCCGTATGTCTGTTTTTCAATCAAAAATTAACCGCAATTCTGAAAGCTACCAGCGCAACCTTGCGCTGATGAAAGAGAAAATTGTTGAACTGGAGGCGAAACAGAAAGAAGCACTTTTTCAGGGCGAGGAAAAATATCTGGCGCGCACTAAAAAAGCAGGCCGCCTTTTAGCCCGCGAAAGAATTGAACTGTTGCTCGATGTCGATTCTCCTTTTATGGAGTTGTGTCCGTTTGCCGGTTGGGGAATGGACGGTTTCGGCACCGGTGGAACGGTAGTGGCCGGTATTGGTTTTGTGAGCGGCAGAATGTGTATGCTCAACTCAAACGTAGGCACTATTAAAGGCGGTGCTATTGATTATGCCACCCTCCAGAAAGGCTTACGTGTTGGCGAAATTGCAACCGAGAACCGCCTGCCTATGATAAACATGGTGGAAAGTGCCGGTGCCAACCTGCCTGACCAGGCCAAAATTTTCAATTACGGGGGTGCTAACTTTCGGGGCATAACACAGCGCAGCAAACTGGGTATCCCTACTATATCCATAGTATTCGGCAGCAGCACAGCCGGTGGCGCCTACATACCGGGCATGAGCGACTATGTTATTATGGTAAAGAATGAGGCCAAAGTTTTTCTTGCCGGTCCGCCACTCGTAAAAATGGCAACCAATGAAGTTACCGATGAAGAAAGTCTGGGCGGAGCAAAAACGCACAGCACCGTTTCGGGGGTTTCCGATTACATGGCCGAAGATGAATTGGATGGAATAAGAATTGCAAGAGAGATTGTTTCGAATTTGAAATCAGAAATCAGAAACCTGCCTGCCGGTCAGGCAGGTCACAACTCAGAAATTGCTGAACCGAAGTATCCGGCTGACGAAATCATGGGCGTTGTTTCAGCCGATGTGCGCATTCCTTTCGACCAGCGCGAACTGATTGCACGAATTGTTGACGGCTCTGAGTTTTCCGAATTTAAACCAGCGTATGGAAGCACCCTTGTAACCGGTTACGCAAAAGTTAACGGTCATCAAATCGGAATTTTGGCTAACAACGGAGTGTTATTTTCAGAAGCTGCCAACAAAGGCGCGCATTTCATTCAACTTTGCAACCAGAATAATACACCGCTTTTGTTTCTCCAGAACATCACCGGGTTCATGGTCGGCAAAAAATACGAAGAAGAAGGAATTATAAAACACGGAGCTAAACTGATTAATGCGGTGAGTAATTCAACGGTTCCTGCCATTACCATCATTACCGGTGCAAGTTATGGTGCCGGAAATTATGCTATGTGCGGCCGTGCTTACAAACCGAGATTCCTCTTTAGTTATCCTCAATCTAAAATTGCAGTAATGGGTCCCGACCAATTAGCCGGTGTAATGCAAACCATCGGAAGACAAGCTGCAGAAAAATCGGGAATTACTTATGATGAAGAGCAGGGTAAGGCAATGGCTGACTATATGGTGAAAGAAGCCGACAAGCAAAGCAATGCCTGGTATGCCAGCGGGCAGTTATGGGATGATGGAGTAATAGACCCGCGCGAAACCAGAAATTATCTGAAGTTGTGTTTGGATGCCATTCATCAAACAGAGTTTGAGGGAGCAAAGGGGTTTGGGGTTTTTAGAATGTAACGATTAAACCACTAAGTGCACTAAGCGCACGGAGAAAACAGTTTTTTTTAGCTTAGTGTACTCAGTGTTCCTAGTGGTTGTTTTTTTAAAGTATTTATGCAAAAATGCTTACACAGAAATACATCAACGACATAGCTTTTCAAATTGTTGGCTGTGCTATTGAAGTAAACAAAAATGTGGGACCGGGTCTGTTAGAGTCGGTATATGAATTATGCTTGATGGATGAACTCGAGTCTAAAAATTTGAAAACGAATTCTCAGGTTAGAGTTCCGGTATTATACAAAGGGAAAGATTTAGGAGGTCATTTGATAATTGATTTGCTTGTTGAAGATTTGGTTGTTGTTGAACTGAAATCTGTTGAAGCGTTACAACCAATTTTTGAAGCACAAATTCTTTCTTATATGATGTTGACGGACAAGCCAAAGGGGTTGCTTATTAACTTTAACACAACAAACATTGTTGCTTCAACTAGACATTTTGTAACAGATATTTTTTCACACTTACCCAAATCATAAGCTTAGTGCACTTAGTGTTCTTAGTGGTATAATTTCATGAAGACAATTAAAAAAATATTGATTGCTAACCGGGGCGAAATTGCTATTCGTATTATGCGTACCGCACGCGATATGGGCATAAAAACCGTTGCGGTGTTTTCTGAAGCTGATAAGGATGCCATGTTTACCACCGTAGCTGATGAAGCTGTTTGTATTGGGGGAAATGCTGCCGGTGAAAGTTATCTGGTGCAGGATAAAATTATTGCAGCTGCCAAACAAACCGGTGCAGATGCTATCCATCCCGGGTATGGATTTTTATCAGAAAATGCAACTTTTTCTAAACGCTGCGCTGACGAGGGAATTATTTTTATTGGTCCTTCAGCAGAAGTAATTACAAAACTCGGTTCAAAAATCGGGGCAAAGGAAATCGCTTTGCAGGCCGGTGTTCCTGTAGTGCCCGGTTACAACGGTAAAGAACAAAGTGCAGCACGCCTCAAATATGAAGCAGAGGAAATCGGGTTTCCGGTTTTGATAAAAGCAAGTGCCGGTGGCGGTGGCAAAGGAATGCGCATTGTAAATTCTGCCGGTGAGTTGGAAGCTGCTTTTAACGCTGCGAAGCGCGAAGCCGAAAGCAGTTTTGGTGACGGAAGTTTACTGCTTGAAAAGTATTTCCCGAAAGCGAAGCATATAGAGTTTCAGATTTTTGGCGATGAACATGGCAACTACATCAATCTGTTTGACAGGGAATGTTCCATGCAAAGAAGGTATCAGAAAGTGATTGAGGAAAGCCCGTCTCCCTCATTGGATGAAGATTTACGTGACCGGATGGGAGAAGCAGCGCTGGCAATTGCAAAGGCCGTTAACTATACCAATGCAGGCACGGTAGAGTTTTTGCTGGATGAGCAAAAAAATTTCTATTTCCTTGAAGTGAACACCCGTCTGCAAGTAGAACATCCGGTTACAGAAATGGTAACAGGGATTGATTTAGTGCAAATGCAGATTGCTGGTTCGATGGGGGTGGAACTGAAGATTGACGAAGAGATGTTGATGCAGAGAGGCCACTCTATTGAGTGCAGAATTTGTGCGGAAGATCCGGAGAATAGCTTTCTTCCTTCAACCGGAAGAATTTTGTTTACAGAAACTCCGTTTTCATTTTTTATAAGAGTAGATACCGGAATTGAATCTGAATCTGAGGTGAACATGTTTTACGATTCTATGTTGGCAAAGCTGATTGTGGTGGGGGAAAGCAGAACCGGTGCGCTGCAAAAAATGGAGTATGCACTCGACAACTTTCCTATTCTCGGCATTACTACTAATAAGGACTTTTTGAAAGAGTTGATACAGCATCCGAATTTTGTGGATGGAACTTTCGATACCAGATTGATTGAACGGGATTTTTCTTCTTACAAAAAATTAGTTACAGAAACCGAATTGCATGAGACAGCTATCGCTGCTTTGCTATGGGACTGGTTGGTAAGGAAAGACAAGAGTAGCGTATCTCGCTCACTGAATGGCTGGCGAAATATTTTTTACCAGCCGCAGGTTTTTGAAGTAGAATCAGGTACTGGCAAGGTTAAGCTGGAGTATCGCTATAAACAGGAAGGGAAGTTTGACATAAAAGCGGGAACAGAAACCTATGCGGCAGAAATATTTTCTTTAGATGAGAATCTCTTTGTTATTGAAATAGATAATCACCGGAAACGTTTTTTTGTTGCCAAAAGCGAAACGGAGTTTTTTATTCATCATCCATCAGCAGGCTCGTTTAGATTAAAGCAGGTTCCAAGATTTATGGAACCGGGCAATGTAATAACAAAGGGCGGTTATACGGCACCAATGCCGGGAGAGATTGTGAAGGTGTTGGTAAAGCCGGGAGAAAAAGTTTTATCAGGCAAAGGCTTACTGGTAATGACTTCCATGAAAATGGAGACTACCATCGAAGCCCACAGCGATGGAGAAGTGGAAGAGGTTTTTGTTGCTGAGAAAAATTTTGTGGAAGCCGGAACGGTGCTGGTGAAAATGAAAACCGAATAACCATTTCGTTTTGAAACATAGAGTATTACTTCTCACTCCGCCATTTACACAGCTAAATACTCCTTATCCCGCCACAGCCTACCTGAAAGGTTTTCTGAATACAAAAAAGGTTGAATCTCATCAGGCAGACTTAGGGATAGAAGTTATTCTGAAACTTTTTTCTTCCACCGGATTGAAGAAAATGTTTGAGCAGTTAGAAACCTTTGACCTTGAGTTGTCTGAAAATAGCTTTCGTATTTACTCGTTGAGGAACGAATACGTTAAAAGCATTGATGCAGTAATTCGTTTTTTGCAAAATAAAAATCCCACGCTTGCTCATTCTATTTGCGATAGAACTTATCTGCCGGAAGCATCGCGTTTTGCGCAACTCGAAGATTTGGAGTGGGCATTCGGCACTATGGGCATTCAGGACAAAGCACGCCACCTCGCCACGCTCTACCTTGAAGATTTGGGCGATTTAATTAAAGAAGCCATTGACCCGCATTTTGGTTTTAGTCGGTATGCAGAGCGGTTGGGAAGAACCGCTTCCTGCTTCGATGAAATTGAAAATACATTACTTGCCGGGAATTCAATCATCACTAATTTTTTGGAAAAATTGCTTGAAGAAAAAATTCTCCAATGGAAGCCAACGGTTGTTTGTTTGTCAGTCCCGTTTCCGGGAAATCTTTTTGGTGCATTCAAGTGCGGCCAATTCATAAAAAAGAATTATCACAAAATAAAAATTGTTCTCGGAGGTGGCTATGCAAATACCGAACTTAGAAGTTTGCAAGACCCGCGGGTTTTCAATTTTATTGATTACTTGAGTTTAGATGATGGCGAAGCCCCAATAGAATTTCTTCTCGAACATTTAAACGGAAAGAGAAGTGCGAAGGAATTGAAGCGAATTCATCTGCGCGAAAAAGGGAAAGTAATTTACTGCAACGGAGCGAAAGAGAAGGATATTGCCCAGCGCGCAACCGGCACTCCAGATTACAGTGATTTTCTACTGGATGAATACCTTTCCGTAATTGAAGTAGCAAATCCGATGCACCGGTTATGGAGCGATGGAAGATGGAACAAACTTACACTGGCTCACGGCTGTTATTGGGGTAAATGCTCTTTCTGTGATATTTCTCTCGATTATATTAAAAATTACGAACCGCTCACTGCAGAAATTCTTTGCAATAGAATTGAAGAAATCATCGCACAGACAAACCAAAACGGATTTCATTTTGTAGATGAAGCGGCACCGCCTGCGTTGCTTCGCGATTTGGCTTTGGAAATTATTCGTAGAAAAATCACGGTAACATGGTGGACGAATATTCGTTTTGAAAAACATTTTACTTATGACTTGGCTCAACTCCTTAAAGCATCTGGTTGTATTGCAGTCGCAGGTGGGTTAGAGGTGGCAAGTGACCGGTTACTCGCAATGATGAAGAAAGGTGTAAAAGTTTCTCAAGTTGCAAAAGTTGCCGATGCATTTACGCGGGCAGGAATAATGGTTCATGCTTATTTAATGTATGGCTTCCCAACGCAAACCGCACAGGAGACAATTGACGCACTCGAAATGGTGCGGCAATTGTTTTTGAACGAAGCATTGCAATCCGGTTTCTGGCATCGCTTTGCCATGACATCGCATAGTCCGGTTGGTTTGAATCCTGAACAGTTTATGGTGGAACGAACCGGTCCGCATTTTGGTGGCTTTGCCGATAACGATTTGTATCATGATGACCCTGAAGGTGCCAATCACGATTTGTTTAGCGATGGGTTAAGTAAATCTCTTTTTAATTACATGCACGGAGTTGGGCTTGAATTTCCGCTTAAAAATTGGTTTGATTTCAAAACACCTAAAACAACTATTGCTCCTGATTATATTGAGAAATGTCTAAACGAGATTGAAAATGAATGGCCAAAGCAAAACGCAGTTGCTGTTTGGCTCGGTAATGCCCCGGACATAAATTTCTTTGAAGCGACTAAAGGAAGAGAGAAGATTGAAATGGCTGAACTCGAGTTTTTTGACAAGAAAAAAGTTTGGCAATTACACCTTCCGGCAACAGAAGCAAAATGGTTGATGAAGATGTTCCCAAAACTAGTTATCGCGAACCATTCCCCGCTGCCTTTTTCTGCATTGCGGAATGACTATGAGGAAAATTTTTCTGCCGACTTTAGCAACTTTATAAAATCAAGATCAGGAAATCAACTTCGCATGAATGGACTCTTGTTTTTATAAAAGCACAAATTTTATTTTCTATCAAACATTATACATTAGCGCGCTTTAATTAAAGACAACATGCTTTACTCAACAGATCAGCTTCTTCAGATAAAACAACAAACCTTCGCACATCTATTGGTAGAAGAGAAAGGCCATTTGCTCACTCTTACTCTCAACCGTCCTGAAAAGAAAAACGCTTTAAATCCTGTTTTGTTTAAGGAGCTTGCTTATGCACTTACATACGCGGGGTATAGCCGCGAAGTTTGGGCAGTTGTGATTGCCGCTAAAGGAGATGTGTTTTGTGCCGGTGCCGATCTAAAAGCATTTACCGGTGCCGAAGAAGAAACGTCTTCAACAGTTCCCGATACAAACGGAGAAGTGGTGATTGGAAATATTTTCAATTCGTTGCACAAACCGTGTATCGCAAAAGTTCATGCTCCGGTTTATGCCGGAGGCTTTTTAATTGTTTGCGGATGTACTCATGTGGTGGCTTCATCTGACGCAACCTTTAGTTTACCCGAAGTTAAACGAGGACTTTATCCTTTCCAGGTAATGCAGAGTCTGTTGCAGATAATGCCACCACGTGCGGTTTTAGATTTATGTATTCGCGCTAAAATTTTAAACTCAACCGAAGCGGAAAAAGCAGGATTAGTTAGCAAAGTTGTTGAGCAAAATAAATTGGATGAAGAAGTGCAATCGCTTGTCGAGGAAATTTTTCAGTATTCCCCATCAGCTATTCGTTTGGGATTGGAAGCATTCGACAATCTGAAAAATATTCCAGCGTCAGAAGCACACTCGTATTTAAAACAAATGTTGGGAGAATGTATTCAAACCGAAGATGCAGCAGAGGGGATGGCTGCATTTGTTGAAAAACGCAAACCGGTTTGGAAAGGATAGTTTACTGAAACACTAACTACTCAAAGTAAAAAATATGGCTAAGAAGATTGTGATTACTGCATCGCTCACCGGGGTTCTTGCTACACGGGCTCAATGTCCTTATATCCCCTATACGCCCAAAGAGATTGCGTTGGAAGGTAAGCGCGCTGTTGATGCCGGTGCAAGTATTCTTCATATTCATGCACGTCAGGATAGCGGGGCACCGGCATATGATATTGAAACATACCGACAGATAGGAGAGGAAGTGCGGTTACTTTGTCCTACAGCGATTATCAATTACAGCACCGGTGCTGTCGGTTTGTCGAAAGAGGAAAGAATTCAGCACATCACAGCACTTAAGCCGGATATGGCAGCACTCAACATGGGCTCAATGAACTATGGAATTTATTCATCGAAAACAAAGTCGTTTTATCATGACTTCGTTTTCCAGAACCCGTTTTCTGAAATTCAGTTTTACTTAGAGAAGATGAAAGAAGTAGGAACAGTTCCAGAGATGGAAGTGTTTGATAATGGGCATATCAATAATGCCTCACCCTTGATTGATATGGGACTTTTGCAAAAACCTTATGTATTCAGTTTTGTTATGGGTGTATTAGGCGGAATTCCTATTTCAACAAGGAACCTTTTGCATCAGGCAGCAAGCGTTCCTGGGGGTTCACACTGGCAGGTAATTGGCATTGGCAGAAAGCAATGGCAGGCAATTGCTGCTGCCATTACGATAGATGGAAATGTTCGCGCAGGCCTAGAGGATAATTTCTATTTACCTGAAGGCGAAATGGCAAAGAGCAATGGCGAATTGATTGATGCTGCCGCCAGATTGGTTCGTATGATGGGTAAAGAAGTGGCAACTATTGAAGAAACAAGAGTGATGCTAAACAAACCACTTTCATAGTTAGTCCAGATGTTTCAGCCAGATTTGTTTAAGGGTAAGGTAGCCTTGGTAACCGGTGGGGGTAGTGGAATTGGCTTTGCTATTGCTACCCAGTTGCTTCAATTGGGAGCAGCCGTAATCATTTCTTCCCGTAAAGAAGAAAGACTAAAAACTGCTGTTGAAAAGCTTTCAGCCTTTGGTAAGGTTCGATATGTTGTTTGTGATACCAGAGAAATTGAACAGGTGGAAGCTCTTGCTAAAAATGTTTCTGATAACGAAGGCAAACTTGATATTCTCATCAATAATGCTGGAGGGCAATTTCCTTCACCGGCTGAAGATATTTCTCTTAAAGGGTGGAATGCAGTAGTGAATAACAACCTGAATGGTACTTTTTACATGACACAAACAATGGCGAAGAGCTTCTTCGTAAAACAAAAAGAAGGAAGTATTGTCAATATTATCGCTAATATTTTTCGAGGGTTTCCTGGTATGGCGCATACCGGTGCGGCCCGGGCTGGGGTAGAGAATTTGACTATGACATTAGCGGTGGAATGGAGCAAATATAACATACAGGTTAATGCAGTAGCACCCGGCATTATCAAAAGCACAGGCTTAGACCAGTATCCCCCCGATTTTCTAAAAGATATTGAAGTGGCCATTCCGGCCAAACGATTGGGAACTATTGATGAGGTCGCTTACATTACATTATTCCTTTGCAGCCCTATGGCTCGTTTTATCACCGGAGAAACAGTTTATGTAGATGGCGGGCAGCGGCTTTGGGGTGATTTGTGGAAGATGTAATCTTTATGCCCAACTTGTAACTTCATTCGAAAGAATTATTTTCATTCCGTGTTTACATCGCGCAGGGGTTACCTGCTCTTTTTTTCTACGCTTGTGTATATATGTATTCATGCGCAATCAGAGCCGCAATTTACCCAATACATGTTCAATAGGTATTTGTTTAATCCAGCTTACGCAGGTCACGATGATGCGCTCGAAGTTTCAGCCATTCACCGTAGCCAGTATGTTGCTCTTGCCAATAGGTTTATTGCTACTCAGGGATTGAACCTTAACCTTCCCATTGATGCTATCAGTTCAGGAATAGGAGTAACAGCTATCAACGATTTAATAGGTTATCAACGCTCAACCTATGTAGCGTTGAATTACGCTTACCGTAAAAAATTCAAATGGGGTAAAATGGGTATTGGAATAGGAGCGGGAATTCTTCAAACTTCTATAGACGGAGATAAGCTACGCGCACCTCAAGGAGATTACAATGGTGGTGTAAACCACAATGACAATTTTCTCCCTAATAATTTACAGCAGGGAGTAGCACCTGATTTGTCTTTTGGAATTTATTTCAACAACGAAAAGTATTTTGCAGGAGCAAGTATCAACCACATTGCATTTGCCTCTGCTGCCGTGAAGAGCGAAAGCGGTGGTAAAACGAAGTTGAATTTCTCGCGCAATCTTTTTTTTACTGGCGGTTATGATTTCAAAGTTTCCGGCAAGTTCACTATAATGCCTTCTGCTGTGGTTAAAACAGATTTAAAGAAAGTTCAGGTTGATTTAAGCCTAACAACAACCATTATCAACAATATCATAACAGGAATTTCGTTTAGAGGATATACTAAAAAGACAATTGATGCGTTAGCGATGATTTTGGGTTTCAGATATAAAGGGGTGCAATTGATTTATTCGTATGATGCAAACCTCTCTTATCTCACAAAGTTCAACACCGGTTCACATGAAATAGGATTGAGCTATCGTTATCCGTTCAAGAAAAAAGAGAGCCGCGGGTATTTTTATCATAACCCGCGCTATAGTAAGTGAGATACAAAGCTTTTTTTGTATGTGGTTAAATCGAAACAATGAGGAATAAAAAACGTAATTAACGTAGGGGAAAACATTTTTTTTCGACTACTATTGTAAAATCAAAAACTTATTACATTTACGCACTTTAAAAAACAGGGGAAAACTATCAAAACAAAACACATGAAAAAATTACAAGGTCTTCTAAGCAAAGCTTCTCTCGCGCTTTTGCTTTTCGTTGCAGGTTGTAAAGGGGGTTACAACGGGCAACTTCTCGGAGAACTCGACCGACCCAAATGGAATCCGATAACACCTTACGGAATGGTGTTTATTCCATCCGGTGTGTTACATATAGGTCCGAGCGATCAGGATGTGAATGCAGCTTTGCAGGCACGTGCCAAACAAGTATCCATCGTAGGCTTCTATATGGATGACACCGAAATTACAAACAACGAATATCGCCAGTTCATTAATTATGTGCGCGATTCTGTTGCTCATGCTCTTCTTGGAGATACCAAAGACGATCCGGATGGCAAGACAACGCTTGATTGGAATAAGAAGATTGAATGGAGCGGAAAAGAGAAGAACGAACAGCTTGAAGAAATTTACCTTCCGGAAGATGAGAGAGTTTGGGGTAAGAAGGAACTTGACCTCCGCAAATTGAAATACGATTATGAGTGGTTTGATTACAAAGCAGCTTCTTTAACCAAGAACAGAGGTAAATCAAGAACTTCTTTCATCCATAAAGAAAATGTAGACGTTTATCCCGATACGTTGGTTTGGGTTAGAGATTTCTCTTACTCATATAATGAGCCAATGACCCGTAACTATTTCAATCACCCGGCATTTGATGATTATCCGGTTGTGGGTGTTACCTGGAATATGGCAAATGCTTTCTGCTATTGGAGAACCAGATTATGGGAGGATTACAGAACTCCTCGCGGAGAGCCGTTGATGGATATCTTCCGGTTACCTACAGAACATGAGTGGGAATACGCTGCCCGAGGCGGCAAGAAATTGGCTCCTTACCCGTGGGGAGGTCCTTATGTTAGAAATTCAAAAGGCTGTATCCTGGCTAACTTCAAGCCCGGAAGAGGAAATTATCCGGAAGACGGAGGCTTCTATACCGTTCGCGGAGATGCTTATTGGCCAAACGATTACGGTTTATACTGCATGGCGGGTAACGTAGCCGAGTGGACTTCATCTGCTTTCTATGAAAATTCTTATTCTTTTATACATGACCTTAATCCGGATATCCGCTACGATGCAGAGAAATCTGAACCGGAAGCGATGAAACGCAAAGTTATCAGAGGAGGTTCATGGAAAGATATCGGTTATTACATTGAAACCGGAACCCGCCACTGGGAGTATGCTGATTCAGCAAAATCTTATGTTGGCTTCAGATGTATCACTACATTCTTGGGAAGAGATATCACTGATAATTAATCATGGCGCTACATTTATTGAAGGAACCATCGCAAGTTTTTTTATTCAAAAACTAAATATTTTATTGTTTAACCCTAATCATTAATCTTTAAAACTTAAACACATGGCAGCAAAACAGCATCCATTAACAACAAAGAACGCAAGAGTTTATCTTAATTACGCCTATTCATTCGGAGCAGCGGTGGTTATCGCGGGGGCACTTTTCAAAATCATGCACTGGCAGGGTGCCAACATCATGCTTATTGCAGGGATGGGAACGGAAGTATTGATCTTCATTATATCCGGTTTCGAGCCTCAGGCTGCCATGCATGCTGAGTATGAGTGGGAAAGAGTTTATCCTGAATTAGCAGACGAAGGTCCAATCAACAAGAATCAGAAACCGCTTACTCAGCAATTAGATAAAATGTTGAGTGATGCCAAAGTAGGTCCGGATTTGATAAATAGTCTGGGAAAAGGTTTCTCGTCATTGGGTGAAAGCGTAAGCAAAATGAACGATTTGACTGATGCTACTGTAGCGGCCAACGATTTCTCGAAAAATGCAAAGAACGCAGCCGGTCAGATTAATTCATTTGCACAGGCGGCTGCTTCGGCAACTTCTGCAGTTAACACTATTGGTGCAGGTGCTGAGCATACTAAGATTTATCACGAGCAAGTTCAGAGTATGGTGAAGAACTTATCTGCATTGAATTCTATTTATGAATTAGAACTTCAGGATTCAAACAATCACCTGAAAGCCATGAACAAATTCTTTGGTAACCTGAACGCAGCTGCAGGAGCTCTATCAGACACTGCCAATGATGCGGTTAAATACAAAGACAATCTTGCTCAATTGAATAAGAACTTAACTTCGTTAAATGCAGTGTATGGCAACATGCTTTCTGCCATGAAAGCGGTTTAATTTCGGCAGAGGAATAAATGGTTTAACCCAAAAATGAGAAACTAAAAAATGGCAGGTGGCAAATTAACCCCGCGGCAGAAAATGATCAACATGATGTACCTCGTGTTGACGGCTCTACTCGCTTTGAACGTATCGCAGGAAGTATTGAATGCATTCCACTTGGTAAACGAGGGTTTGCAGACTTCGAACGGTTCGTTAGGCGAAAAAAATTCGGGCATCTATAAGATGTTCGATAAACAATTAGATCAGGATAAGAATAAAGCGCAGGCCTACTTTGATAAAGCACAAAAGGCAAAAAAGATATCGGCCGAATTGCAAACATTGCTGGCTACTTACAAAACTGAAATCATTAAACAGGCAGGAGGAATTGATCCGGAAACGGATGATATTCTGGAGCGTGATAATGTGGACGTAGCTACCCGCATGTTTGTGGAAGAAGGTGCCGGAGTAAAAAGAGGACAAGAACTCCAGAAAAAAATTCTGGACACGCGTAAAGAATTATTGGCTTTAGTAGACGAGAAAGATAAAGCAAGTTTCAGACTTTCGTTAGACGCTCAAACTCCGAAGAAAAAAGGCGAAGAGGGGGCTAAATGGGAATACCTGACTTTCAGTCACGTTCCGGCTACGGCAGCGGTGACCATTCTTTCTAAGTTTCAGAATGACGTAGTTAGTTCGGAAGGTGTGGTGATTGAGTATTTGATTAAGAAAATCGGTGAAACGGACTTTAAATTTGACGCCCTGGCGGCAAAGATTATCGCTCCTTCGAGCTACATCATGCAAGGTCAGGCATACAAAGCCGATATCTTCTTAGCGGCTTTCAATTCTACTCAACAGCCGGAAGTATTCTTAGGTTCATTAGGTGGTTTCAAAAGAAACCCTGACGGAACTTACGACAAGATTGATTCTCCAAATCCACTGCCTGCGGGTTACAGCGAAAGCGGTATGCTGAAGGCAGAAAACGGTATGGCAAAACTTGAACAAGGTGGAGGTGCCGTGGGTGAAAGAAAATATGGAGGTATAATCCGCGTTAAGAATCCAACAGGAGGTTATACTTTCTATCCGTTTGAAGGCGGCTACCAGGTAGCGGCTAAGGCGGTGGTGGTTTCTCCTATTAAAATGAACGTTCTTTACATCGGGGTAGACAACCCTATGAAGATTTCGGTTCCGGGTGTTGGCCAGAACGATGTTACTGCCAGCCTTCAGGGTGCGGGAACACTTACTAAAAATTCGGATGGAACTTACACCGCTAATGTTACTGCAGTTGGTAAATGCCAGGTTGCGGTTTCGGCAAAAGTGGAAGGTAGGGTACAGCCGATGGGTTCGGAAGAGTTCCGTATCAAGCGTATTCCTGACCCGCTGCCTACTTTAGGTGGTAAACTGCGCGGAGGTAACACTCAGCCCGGTTCTATCAAAGCGCAAAGCGGTGTGGTTGCCTTGCTGGAAAACTTCGACTTTGAAGCCCGCTTCAATGTAGTCAGTTTCCAGATGGTGTTTTCCTCGAAAGGTGAAATTTTTAAAGCAGAAACACAGGGGCCTATGTTTAATGCGAACATGAAAGCATTCTTAGACCGTGCGAAGCCGAAGGATATTATCTTCATTGACGAAATTAAAGTTGTTGGACCTGACAAGCAGCCGAGAAAGCTGGGTCAGATAGCATTTACTATTATCTAAAAACAGAACCATGTTTAAGAAAGGAAAATTTGTATTCGCTGCGCTTCTGCTGATGTTTGCAGGCGTTGCTTTTGCCCAGGAACCATTGGATGGTGCATGGGTAAAAACCACTACCAAAGAAAAGGATGTAATTCCTTACGACTACATTCGCGAAGCGGATGTGTTTTGGGCAAAGCGCATCTGGAGAATGATTGATGTGCGCGAGAAAATGAACCTTCCGTTCAAATATCCTCAGCAGCCGTTGATTGAAATTCTTCACACTGCCGCCAAGAACGGTGAGTTGACCGTTTACGACCCATCGGTGGTGGATGCAGACCAGTTTAAACAGGTGATGAGTGTAGAAGATGTAAAGAAACTCGGAACCCGTATTGATACGGTTATGCAGATTAACCCTATTACTTTGGAAGAAGAGCAGGTGATTCAGAAGAACGACCTTACCTGGGATAAGATTGTAAAGTATCGTGTAAAAGAAGACTGGTTCTTTGATGAAGAAACTTCGACCATGATGTGCCGCATTATTGGTATTGCACCTATTATGGAAGACTTTGATGCTTCGGGTAACTACCGTGGAGATATGACCATGTATTGGCTGTATTACCCGGACCTTCGCCCTATACTTGCCAAGTATGAAGTGTTTAACCCGAAGAACGATGCCGTGCGCATGAGTTGGGAAGATATTTTTGAAGCCCGCAATTTCGAAAGCTACATTTACAAAGAAAGCAACGTGCACGACCGCAACATTCAGGAATACGCTACCGGTGTAGATGCCTTGCTGGAAAGCGACCGCGTGAAATTCGAGAACTTTAACTTTGAGCACGACCTTTGGAATTATTAAAATACCTCATCCGCCCTTCGGGCACCTTCTCCTAAAGGAAAAGGGAAATACAAAAGCCTCCCGATTTTTCGGGGGGCTTTTTTGTTTTAATGATTGTCCGTAAAGATATACCAACAGCCCTTTCACGAAGAGTTCGCAGAGAAACAGCACACAAAGAACGCAAAATAACGAGGTTGTCTGTTGTATTAGACTTCTTCGGATAATAGTACACACCACTTAACCTGGTAGATAAAGGGGT
>CAZBPG010000023.1:0-45579 GCA_964493695.1 uncultured Chitinophaga sp.
CCATGAAAACAAAGGCAAAAGACAGGTCAACGTATTGGTAGCCGTGCAGTCAGCACCTCCTATGAATCAATAACAGTCTAAGCTAAGTAAGTGGCGTTCGTAGTTGCCTTTAATAAATTTCTTTTGAAAGCAGAACGTTGTTAACCGTTCCGCCTTCGCCAGATTTTTTGGTTGTATTCAAATGTATTTATTTTTCCTCTATCACACATCCTGCTGCTCTTCCTCCTATTAGTGGTAATGTTTCAGCCACAAGTAAATTTCAGTTGCTTAATAAATAACGCAGCCACAAAGTGGTGATATGTGAAGACAAGAAGAACGTGAGTAAAATTTTCCCATTGACACATATCGCCATCAGCAATGCGAAAAAATGTGTTTAGGAATACATCACAGTATTAAGAAATGCTTTATGCAGAACTATCTGAACGAGTTCTGCTATAAGTTCAACCGGAGAAATTTTGGAGAAGCTCTTTTTGATAGATTGATAGTGGCTTCGGTTGAAGCCGCCTGGTATGAGTTTAGGTAAACAAACGGATAGTCATAAAAACAAGGAATAGTGCGCATCATGTTAATGAACATGAAACCCAATGAAATAATACTGATTGAAGAACACGAGTGGAAATGGAAATCTGCTACCCCTGCGTAACTTTGCCGCAGAGTGGAAGAAAAAACGAAATGGAAATTTGAATGCGAAAAAGCCATTGCGCCCCAAAAGGGATGGCTGATAACGCGGATAAAATAAACAGCCGGGTTACTTTTACCCCAACAATTTCTGATTCAAAGTTTTTGCTACTGCTTCTGCAGCGCAACTTACGTGTAACTTGCTGTAAATTTTTTTGATGTGGGTTTTGATGGTTTCGCGGCCAAGGAAAAGCTGGTCGGCAATCATTTTTAGTGAGTTGCCTTTTACTAAAAGGGCGAGCACTTCTTTTTCGCGGTCGGTGAGGTTGTAATCGTTTTGGGTAACCACCGGTTGCTGAAAGTGGAACATGACCTTGCGGGCAATGCTGGGGGTCATGGGCGCACCGCCTTCGTTTACTTCGCGCACGGCATCAATCAGTTTATTGGGTTGTGTGTTTTTGAGCAGGTAGCCCATGGCACCGGCACAAATAGATTGAAACACTTTATCGTCTTCATCGAAACTGGTGAGCATGATGATGGGCAAGTCCGGAAATTTGTCGCGCAGGGTTTTTACTGCGGTAATGCCATTGATGCCGGGCATGTCAATATCCATCAGCACTACATCGGGCTTGCTTTCGGTTACATTTTCTACCACGTTCAGCACATCGGGGTAAGTTCCGGCCAGTTCAAAGCCCGGATTGGTTTCGAACAAAATTCCAATGCTTTCGCGAAAGCGTTTGTTGTCGTCAAAAATGGTGATGCGGATGTTTGGCATGGCGTTTAATTTTAGGTAAAGAAATATAATCTCCCGCAGATAGCGCAGATTTTCGCAGATAAAGGCAAATCAAATTCTGCGAAAATCTGCGGCATCTGCGGGAACCTCTGTATTGGTTTTCTTCAAACACAAAAACCCGCAGCGTTCCTCGCCAACGGGTAATGTGTGAACCGGAGTTCTTTGTATCAGTTTCTTTTTGCAATAACATCTAAGTCGTATGGTTCGTTGGTGTTTATCAAAAGCATGTTGCTGCTGCCCATGGCTACAAAATTTCCGTTAGCCAGTTCGCTGATGATGATTCCGTTTTCGTCACGGTAAACTTTCTTCACGCTGTTAGAAGTAAGCACTGAATTGTTTTTATTGAAAGTCTGGCATCTGTAATTTTTCATCAATACTATACCGTGGTTCTTTGTACCTATAAAGATGCGGTCGTTTTCGTCAGTTGCAATAGAAGTAAAGTTATCGGTAGGCAGGTTTGCGTTTTCGGTAGAGATGAGCAGGTATGCCGAGCCATCGAAACGGAAGATGCCATTATCGGTTGCCGCGTAAACATTTTCATCGCGGGTTACGCAAATTCCTTTAATGTGGTTTGACGGAAGCACCGAGTTGTTAGTAGTAAGGTGAACGAACTTGCCGTTCTTCTTGCTGATTTCATACAAACCGTTATCGGTTCCAATCCAAACACTGTTTTGAGTTTCCACCTGAGCAACGATGGTTTCGTTGCGGATGATTTTCGAAAAATCAACAGTGCTTTGCGATTGTGCCACCATAAAAGGGAAGAAAAGATACTTAAGAACTGCTACGGGCTTGAAGGCTTTTTTTGCTAGGGTAATTAAAGTTTTCATTTTGCTTAATGTTTTTGTTTGCCTTTGTATACTGCAAATATGCAGGTTGCGTTACAGGCAAAGTATCCCCCGATGGGGTGAAAACCCCTAAATCCCCTAAAGGGGACTTAACAGCCAAATGCCAATGAAAAATTAGATGATGACGGAAGTGGTAGTGCCTTGTGAGGAAGATTCTATTTCGAACTTTGCTCCTACCTCTTCGGCACGGTGGCGCATGTTCTTAAGACCATTGCCGTTTTTGCTGGTGTAGTTGTTTACGTCAAAGCCCTTGCCGTCATCTTTAATAGTAAGCAACAGGTTTTTGTGGTCGCGCTTAACATCTATATATAGATTTCTGCCGCCCGAATACTTGATGGTGTTGTAAACGGTTTCTTTAAAAATGAGGAAAATGTTTTTGCGCTGCTCCATCGTAAGCTTCACATCTTCTGCCTGTGCATCGGAGTTAAAGTTGAGTTGAATTTCGGAAGAAGCCACCAGGTCACCGGCAAATACGCGCATCCGTTCCACCAAATGCTTAGCGGTATCGTTCTTCGGGTTTACACTCCACACAATATCGCTCATATTGTCAATCATCTCGCGGCTGGTATCGCCAATTTTACCCAGCATGGCTTTTGTACGTTCCTGATTATTCTGCTGCAACAATTGTTTGGCCGCCTCGCTGAAAACCGAGATACTTCCGAGTGTGCTTCCGATATCATCATGTAAATCGCGGGCAATTTTGTTTCGTATGGCCTGCAGTTTCATTAACTGTGTTATCCGGTAGCGATAAAATGCGTAACCCATTGCTGCAATAAATGTGAGACACAAACCAATAAACCACCAGGTATAATAGAATGGAGTGGCAATGACAAACTCTGCCAGCATTTTCTCCCCTCCAAACTGCCCTGCCGGATTGGTAACCCTCACCATCAACTTGTAATGCCCCCAGGGCAGGTTAGTGTATTTAATCTCTCCGTCATCGCTGTTGCTCCACTCCTCTTCCATACCATCGAGTTTGTATTGAAAACGCACCAGTTGCGGAGAAGTAAACTGCAATGCGCTCACCGTAAAGTTTACATAGCGCTCCCGCGAATTGAGGTGAGTTACTCCGTGCATCACATCAGTCCAGAAACTTTTGCCGAACACATTCATGTCGGTGAGATACAACTGAGGGAAAGATGTGCTGAAATCTATTTTGTCGGGCCTGAAACTATACAGTTTGTTGCCTGCTGTAAAACTGACCGTGCCGCTTTCTTCGTTTGAAAAATAAGACGAGAGGTTTGTATTGGCGCTGCCATCGTTTACATCTAAATGAAAGAACTTTTTACTGGCGCGGTCAAAAACCTCTAAACCGTTTTTGGTAATTATCCATATCCGGTTCCGCTTATCAATATGCATTCCCAAAAATATCTTTGACGAAACAGCGCTTTCCGGGACATACTGTGTAAATTTTTTACCGTCAAATTCCGCCAGCCCTCCGCCACCCATCGTAACCCATACGTGGTTATCCCTGCTGCACCATACATCGGTTATGTCATTTGATGGAAGCGAATTTGGGTTGCCCGGTTCATTCACATAGTTGGTAAAGATATTTTTGTTGAGCGGTGACCGCGGGCTGCGCATAGACAGACCACCGGCAGTGGCTACCCAGATGTTTCCGTTTCCATCCCTGTCTATTTTGCGGGTTAAAGTATTGCCTAAGGCCTCCGGATTTTTGTTGTTAGAAAAATACTGATACAAAGTGTCGTGATCGAAACTGTAAAATGCCACGCCATAGCCAAGCACCGCCATCCAGGCACCGTTCACTCCCTGAACCGAGTCGTAAATCATTTCTTTAACCTGATAAACTCCCATTTTGTAAAAATTGGGCACCTTGATGCTTAACTCCGACAACTTGTTTGAGCCTTTTTGCCACCGGTAAAGGCTGTTTTCTGTTCCCAGTAAAAAATCGGTTTCGTCCATAGGCAAAAGACAATCAGGAATAATTTCTTTTTCGCGTTGGTTAAAACGTATGTTCCTGAAGTCGCTACGGAACTCATCGCTTAAGAACATTCCCTTCGAAGTATTTACTGCTATGCTACCATCGGCAAACCGGTAGGTAAAGAGAGTGGTGCCGTCAAATTGAGCATCCGAAAATTCGGTTTCGTCAAACTTCCATGTATTGGCAGCGTATTTGGCAAGGCCTTTTAGTGTACCAACCCAAACAATCCCTCTCGAATCTTTAAAAATAGAGGTGATTTTGTTAGAAGGAAGCGAGCCGGGGTCGAGTACGTTTTTTCGGTACGAAACAAACTGACCGGTGGTTTTGTTTACAAGGAACAAGCCCGAACTGCGCGAGCCCACTAAAATACTTGCTCTGTTCAGTCCTGCCACACTTGTCAATTCATCATTAAAGCCGCTGTAATTTTCCGTTTCGCCACTCAATTCTTTGTTCTGAAAATACAGTTCATTCGCCCAACCGGTCATCCACATTTTAGTTTCGTCACTAAAAAGGCGGGTAATACTGGTAGGTGTTTTAACGTGCTGCATGTTACCGGTTTTCTTATCCACCTTAAACACATACCCGTGATTAAGTATGCTGAAGTAAAGATTACCGCCAACCTGTAGCATGTAATGAGTCCACGTGGCCTTGCCTAAGGGTTTAGAAAGCGCATCTCGGGGATGAAACCTGGTGGTGTTAAAGTTCCAGTAAGTAAACTGAAATGTTTTTTTGTTCAGGAAAATTCCCGGCACCACTTCCGCGCCTATCGCCAGGTAGTTCTCATCCCAGTCATACAAACAGTTCAACCGGTTAGTGGCAATGGAATTCGGATTCTTAGGATTCTTTTTAAACTGGCGAAACTCCTTTCCGCTTGCTGCATTCGCATCATAGCGTGTTAAACCACCGTCTTTAGTGGCAATCCAAAAAATATGCTGTGCATCCTGGATAATACTGACGATGTAATTTCCAGAAAGGGAATTAGTATCGGTAGGGTTACTGCGGAATGTTTTAAAAATTCTACCATCAAACTTATTCAGCCCATCGCGCGTGCCAATCCACAGGAAGTGCTCGCGGTCTTCGTAAATGCAGGTCACATCATTGGAAGATAGCCCGTTAGATGTATTGAGTGTTTCGAAACGAAGTTCCTGTGAAGATGAAAACAGAATACCGCACAGAAAGGTTAGCAGCAGGGTGATGCGTTTCGGTTTCATTGGCTGAATGTAAGAAAATACAAAAATGCAGGTAAAGGCATGCCGCAGATTTAAATTTTTAGCTATTTACCACTGCATGGAAAAAGAACCCTCTGCTCTGTTTTAGTAAGCCAGGTTAGGTGAAAGCCATCTCTCCATTTCTGCAACAGTTAATCCTTTTGCATTAGCTAAAGATTCAACCTGGTCTTTTTGAATTTTTCCGACACCAAAATATTTTGAATGTGGTGATGCAAAATAAAATCCGCTAACCGAAGCAGTGGGATACATAGCGTTACTTTCAGTCAATTTAATACCTGTGTTCTTCTCTACATCCAACAGATTCCAAATGATTGGTTTCTCGGTATGGTCCGGGCAAGCCGGATAACCCGGTGCCGGACGAATACCCTGATACTTTTCATGAATCAAATCTTCATTCGAAAGTTTTTCATCGGCAGCATAGCCCCAGAATTCTTTACGCACTCTTTCGTGCATTCTTTCTGCAAATGCTTCAGCTAATCTATCAGCAAGCGCCTTGAGCATGATGCTGTTGTAATCGTCATGGTCCTTTTCAAACTTCTCAATCCACTTTTCAATTCCTAAACCGGTGGTTACCGCAAACGCTCCGATGTAGTCATTGTTAGGAGCCACATAATCTGCCAAACACAAATTCGATGGGCCGTTTTGTTTTTTAGTCTGCTGGCGCATTTGATGGAAGGTCGTTAGTTGTTTCCCTTCTTCATTAAATACATTAATGAATTCATCCTGCGCGGAAGCCGGAAAAATTCCGATTACCGCTTTTGCAGTAATCCATTTCTCTGCAACCACTTTCTTCAACAGCGCCTGCGCATCATCAAAAAGCTTCTTCGCTTCTTTTCCGTATTTCTCGCTTTCAAAAATGCGCGGGTAAGCACCGTTTAATTCCCATGTAGAAAAGAAAGGCGACCAGTCAATATATTTAGACAACTCTTCAATAGAATAATCATCAAACACTTTTACGCCAATAAAATTCGGCTTCTTTATTTCTTCCTTGCTCCAGTCAATCTGATATTTGTTTTTGCGCGCTTCAGCAAGTGTTACATATTCCACATCGCTCTTTCTGTTGGCATGCAGTTCGCGCATCTCTGCATACTCTTTTTTCACGTTCGCGGAAAAAGGTGCGCTTTCATCTTTGCTTAAAAGACTGCTCGCAACGGTTACTGCTTTAGAAGCATCGAGCACATGAACTACATTTCCCGAAAATACCGGTGCCACTTTTACGGCAGTATGCAATTTTGAAGTAGTAGCTCCGCCAATCAGTAAAGGTTGTTTCATGCCCAAGCGTTCCATTTCTTTTGCCACATGAACCATTTCATCTAACGAAGGAGTAATCAATCCGCTGAGCCCGATGATTTGCGCGTTTTCTTCTCTTGCTCTTTCCAGGATTTTATCTGCCGGAACCATAACGCCCATGTCAATTATCTCATAGTTGTTACAAGCTAGAACAACACCCACAATATTTTTCCCGATATCGTGAACATCACCTTTTACTGTGGCAAGTAGAATTTTCCCATTGTTCTTAGCTGTATTGCCTGACTTCTTTTTCTCTTCTTCCAAATACGGAAGTAGATACGCCACCGCTTTTTTCATTACGCGCGCGCTCTTCACCACTTGCGGCAAAAACATTTTCCCGCTGCCGAACAAATCACCCACGATATTCATTCCCGCCATTAGCGGACCTTCAATAATTTCTAATGGCTTGTCGTATTTCAATCGCGCTTCTTCGGTATCGGCATCAATAAATTCCACAATGCCCTTTACCAGCGCGTGTGCTAATCTATCTTCAACAGTTCCGCCTCTCCATTCTTCATTAACTACTTCTGCTTTATCCTTTTTCTTTACTGTTTCGGCAAACGCAAGTAAACGTTCAGTCGCATCATCTCTCCGGTCGAGCAAAACATCTTCTACGCGCTCCAACAAATCTTTAGGAATATCATCATACACTTCGAGCATGGTCGGGTTAACGATGCCCATGTCCATACCGTTTTTGATAGCGTGATAAAGGAATGCCGAGTGCATCGCTTCACGAACCGGATTGTTTCCTCTAAATGAAAAACTTACATTGCTCACGCCTCCGCTCACATGAGCATGAGGAAGATTTTCTTTTATCCATTTTGTGGCGCGGAAAAAGTCCACCGCATTCTGACGGTGCTCTTCCATACCGGTTGCTACCGGAAAAATATTCGGATCGAAAATGATATCCTCGGCAGGGAAACCGAGTTGTTCTGTAAGTATCTTGTAACTGCGTTCACAGATTTCAATTCTGCGCTCATAAGAATCTGCCTGTCCTTTTTCATCAAAAGCCATTACAATAATGGCCGCACCATAATGGTGAATTAGTTTCGCTTGTTTGACAAATTCTTCTTCTCCCCCTTTCAATGAAATGGAGTTCACAATTCCTTTTCCCTGCAAGCATTTCAATCCCGCTTCTATGATATGAAACTTAGAGCTGTCAATCATCACCGGCACTTTGGAAATATCCGGTTCGCTGGCAGTGAGGTTCAGGAATTTCTTCATCGCTTCCTCTCCATCCAACATTCCTTCATCCATGTTTATGTCAATCACCTGCGCGCCACCCTGTACCTGGTCAAGCGCAACCGCTAAAGCATCTTCATATTTATCTTCCTTAATCAGTTTTAAAAACTTTGCTGAACCGGTAACGTTGGTGCGTTCACCTACGTTCATAAAATTGCTTTCGGTAGTCATGGTCACAGGTTCTAATCCACTTAACTGCATGAAAGGAATGCGTACAGGCTTTTTGCGCGCAGAATATTTTTCTGCCACACGCGCAAACTCACGAATATGGTCAGGAGTAGTTCCGCAACACCCTCCGACAATATTTACGAAACCGCTCTTGCAGAAATCTTCAATATCACTCGCCATCATCATCGGTGTTTCATCGTAACCGCCAAAGGCGTTTGGCAAACCGGCATTCGGGTAAACGCTCACCCAGGTATGCGCTACATTCGAAAGTGTTTCGAGATACGGACGCATGTCCTTTGCACCGAGCGCACAATTCAAACCAACCGAAAGAAGGTTCGCGTGTTTAATTGAAATCCAAAATGCTTCGGTAGTTTGTCCGCTCAATGTGCGACCGCTGGCATCGGCAATAGTTCCCGAAACAGAAACCGGAAGATTGGTTCCTTTTTCTTCCTGCACTTTCATAATAGCGAAGAGTGCAGCTTTGCAATTCAGTGTATCGAAAACAGTTTCCACCAATAACCAATCGGCTCCTCCGTCAATTAATCCGTGCGCCTGTTCACTGTAAGCTGTTACCAGTTCATCAAAGTTAATTGCACGAAATCCCGGATTGTTTACATCGGGAGAAATGGATGCGGTTCGGTTTGTAGGTCCAAATGCACCCGCTACAAAACGTGGCTTACTTGGATTCTTCTTCGTGAATTCATCGGCAACTTCTTTCGCAATTTTTGCCGATTCGAAATTCAATTCATAAGCAAGGTGTTCGAGTTTATAATCTGCCTGCGCAATAACGGTAGACGAAAACGTATTCGTTTCTACAATATCAGCACCGGCTTCAAAATATTGCGCGTGAATTTCCCTAATAACCTCGGGCTTGGTAATAGAAAGCAAATCGTTATTGCCACGCAAATCGTGCGTGTGGTTCTTTAAACGTTCACCACGAAAATCTTCTTCAGTCAGCGTATAACGCTGAATCATAGTTCCCATCGCGCCATCGAGCACAAGAATTCGTTTTTCAATTTCTACCTCAAGTTTCGACTTGGTATTACTCATACCTAAATTTTCAATCAAAAAATATTGATGCAATTGATTTCAAGAAAGAAGATGAGCAGGGAGAATTTGACTCTCTTATCTGTCAGGATTTGGCACCTGTCCCGCAATTAAGCGGAATGGTTGTCAAGACGTCAACGGGCCTGTCCCTCGGTCTTTCTTGATAAGCAATGAATCAAAGAGCGGGGCAAATATAATCGCCTTTACTTATAATTAAAATCGTTGTTTACATTCGCCCTCCAATATGAAAGTTACCGAACACATAGCCAACGCGAAAGGCAAAACACTTTTTTCCATCGAGGTTCTTCCTCCGCAAAAGGGAAAAACCATTGACGATTTGCTGCACGTGATTGAGCCGCTGATGGAATTTAAACCGCCATTTATTGATGTGACTTATCACCGCGAAGAAACTATTTACAAGAAACGCGCTGATGGTTTGATTGAAGAAATTCCATTGCGCAAGCGACCGGGCACGGTGGGAATTTGTGCCGCTATAAAAGGACGATTTAATGTTGACACTGTTCCGCATTTGGTGTGTGGTGGCTTTACTCCCGAAGAAACAGAAGATGCACTTTTTACTTTGCATTACCTGGGCATGAACAATTTGCTGTTGCTGCAAGGCGACCAGGATAAAAACCCCAGAGCCGGTGCGGCAAAATCGAATTCGCACAAGTATGCTTCTGATTTGGTTTTTCAGGTGGCGAACATGAACAAAGGAAAGTTTCTGCATGAAGAAACAGAAACAGAAATGAAAACGAATTTCTGTATTGGTGTTGCAGGTTATCCGGAGAAACATTTTGAATCTCCGAACCTGGCTACCGATTTAAAATGGCTGAAGCACAAAGTAGATTGCGGAGCAGATTACATTGTAACGCAAATGTTTTTCGACAACAAAAAATATTTTTCGTTTGTAGAAAAATGCCGCGCGGCAGGAATTACTATTCCGATTATTCCGGGCATTAAACCCATTGCACAAAAAGCACAACTATCGGTTCTTTCAAAAATGTTTCACATTGATATTCCCGAAGAACTGGCAGACGAAGTTGAAAACTGTAAGGACGATAAAGCAGTAAAGCGCGTGGGAGTTGAATGGGCAATTACACAATCGAAAGAATTAAAAGCGGCAAACGTTCCTTGCTTGCATTACTACACCATGAGCCGCAGCGAAGCAACTATTGAAATTGCGAAAGCGGTTTTTTAACCACCCCACCTAACCTCCCCGAAGGGGAGGGATAAAACCAAATACAAATTTGAACGGGCTGTTTAAAGTCCTCTCCAAAAAAGTTATTCGCATTTCCCTTCTCCCCTGGAAGAAGGTGCCCGAAGGGCGGATGAGGTAAGAGGATTTAGGTGAGGTAATATTTGCTCATTAAAAAAACAAGTTTTACATTCGCTTTCGACACGCGTGATAATTCTTGTTTTAGGTGAAGGTTTTGTTGGTTTTAAATCAGTTAATAAGCCCAACCAAAAATGCCTCTGTTTACTCAAATACCGTTTTTAATTACTGAGGGCAATTTTACCCCCCCCCCCTGTCCAATTTTGAGGACAAGTTTTTAATTGTATTTGCTCTACCCTACCGCTTTAAAAATCATTTTTCAGGCTTAAAGAATCATTTTTCAGGCTTTAAAAACCATTCTTTACGGTTAAAGAATCATTCTTCGGGTTTCAAAAATCATTCTTCATGCTTAAATAATCATTCTTCATGCTTAAATAATCATTCTTCATACTTCAAAAATCATTTTATAAGCGTAAAGAATCATTCTTTAAGCTTCAAAAACCATTTTTTACGCTTCAAAAATGGTTTTATAAACTCTGTTTTACTCTCTCTATCTTCTAAAATTTATTTTTTAACCCTAAAACCTCAATACTATGGCAACATTTATTGAACCTTCGGACGAAAAGTATCTTTTACAGGTAAACAAATTCTGCGACCGCGTAGATACTTACTCCGGCACGCTGGGCTTAGACCCGGCCAAAGTTGCGGCTATAAAAGCCGACAACGATTTTTTCCGCAAAACATTCCTTTACATGGGGCAGTTTCGCGGTTTTGCCGAAAGTTTTACTAACTACAAAGACCTGCTTCGCCACGGCAAAGGCGATGAAGTGCTGGGCACCTTTCCGGTGGCTCCGGTTATTGAAACACCGGTGCCAACGCCCACTTCGGCTAACTGCCAAAAGCGGTTTGCCGAAATTATTCAGGATTGTGTAAAAAGCCCCAACTACACCAAAACCATTGGCGAAGATTTGGGCATTGAAGCAACCGTAACGCCATTTAACCCTGCCGATGGCAAGCCCGAACTTAAACCGGCTTACAGCACAGGCGGCCACCCCGAACTGAAATGGAAAAAAGGAAAGTTCGATGGCATTGAAGTTTGGATTGACCGTAACGATGGCAAGGGCTGGGTGTATTTAGATAAAGATATGCGCCCCGACTTTACCGATAAAATTTCGGCTTTACCGGCAGCCGGTGCCAGTGCGGTTTGGAAATACCGCGCTATTTATTTGTATAAAGGCGAACAGGCAGGGCAATGGAGCGAAGTAGTAACCTTAACAGTGCATGGTAGTGTGTAAGTAAATAAAACCGATACCATCGCTGTAAGCGATGGTATCGGTTTTAAAAAACTATTTTCAATAACCATTAAACAAATCTCAACAATGAAAAACCCGAAAACAATTTTAACCGCGCTGTTTGCAGTAGCTGTATTAGTAACTGTAATGGGCGGGTGTAAGAAAACAGAAACCAACCCGACACCTACGAGAACACCTCTAATAAAAACTATCACTAATAATCCGCTTAGCCAGTCAAATACAATTTCATATAATTCTCAAGGTAAACAAACCAATTTTTCGGATACCTATTATCCCGTTACTTACACATACAGTAGTAACTCGGTGATGCGTTTAGAAGAGGATTTGCTATCGGGCATTAGCCATATAACCACATTTACTTTAGGTTCAAACGGTGTAGCTACTTCTGGTGTTATGAGACGCAGCGATGGTGCTGCTACCAATTATTTACAATACACTTATGATGCAGATGGGCATTTGACACAGGAAACAAATACCGATTCAGCAACCAGCAATGTCAATTATACCAGAACATACACATGGAGTAATGGAAATTTAACTTCTATGCACGAAGTTTCAGGTAGTAACTCGCTCACTAATACTTATACTTATATTACTGATAGGGTAAGTACTATCGAAAATGCAAATATGGGATTGAACTGGTTAGGCAAAGGGAATACGAATGTAATTCAATCTGAAAATGATGGTAGCGTAACCAGCAGCTATAGTTATACTTTCGATTCAGAAGGTAAGGTATTGACTAAAAAAGATGCTTCCAATGGTGCCACTTTGCTTACCTATACCTATAACTAACCTGCTGTTCGCCATGTTCCGCAGGGCATGTCGAACAACAGATAAAAAAGGATTTAAAATCCTGTAAAGATTTTTAACTATAAAACCAAAACAACCATGAAGAAAACGAAAACCATTTTAGTAAGTGCGGTAGCAATAGCCCTGCTTGCTCTTGTAACCATAACCGGTTGCAGTAAAAAAAACAATAGCGACCTTACTAAAGATATAGTAGGCACATATTGGAATAATCAAACCGGTAGCAGCCGAATAGATATGACTATAATAAAAGTAGATGACAAAACCATTTCAATAGATATTAGCGGATATGGTCAGGGAGCCCAGCTATATTCTGCTGTTCAAATGAACTCAGCAAATTCATTTACATTGAACAAAGTCACCCGCTCCGAGTTGGTATATCTTGTAGGTGATTGTAATTTAGAAACTACCGGTAGTGGAGTTTTTTCGAACGGTAACATTACCATTTCAACAAACACAAAACAAACACTGGTAGCCTCTCCTTATACCGTAACCAATAATTCAGATATTTACACCGCTGCTAAGCAATAAACCAAAATTACTCGCTCGCTGTTAGAGCAGTTAGTATGCAAAATACAAACGCCCCACTCACGCGTGCGTCCGCTCGTGCGTAAGTGCAGATGCAAAGCAATAAAACAAAGAACTGCTGTTCGCCATGTTCCGCAGGGCATGTCGAACTAACAGATAAAAAAGAATTTTTAAAATAAAACCAGACCTGCCAGGTTTTAAAAACCTGGCAGGTCTTAAAAACAAAAACAAAACAACAATGAAAAAACAAACGAAAACCATTTTAGTAGGTGCGGTAGTTTTTGTTTTGTTTTTGGGTTCTTGCAACGAGGACAAGTGTTGCAAGCGCGGTTTATCGCGCGGGGTGCTATCTAAAGATTGGATTTATACAAACGATTCATTGAAATTGAAATTGAAATTGCCAAGTAGTTGGTATATGGAAGTTGGCTCTGGTTATCTTCCGCTTAGTGTAGATAATGAAAAAATGTATTCAACCGATTATATATATTCAGTAGCAGAATTGAAAAAAGCTGACGACCACCCAATTTTACAGATTGAAGAATTATTTAAAATAATTCTAACACCACCCACTGTTACCGGAAATATAGACGGGGCGATTATCAGATTCAGACTTACCAAATCCACATCAACTTACCACACTGCGCAAGAAGATGTTGACCAATTAATAAAAGACTGTATAGAAGCTAACCTGCTTGAAGAGGTAAAGCCCCCCAATACCCAAAGGATCGAAAAAATTGATTTACCTCAAGGCAATACATTTCATTACGTAAGTATCGGTTCCTTGATGACGCATAAATCAATGGTTGTTGGCATTATTCATAAAGATTGTTACAATCTTAGAGTTGAAATTGCAGATAACGACTATCAATCTCTTCAACAAACCTTAAATATATTTCAGAGTTTATGGTTAGAATACTAAGCCATACCAAAGCAATAAAACAAAGAACCCCGCTTAGGCGGGGTTCTTTGTTTTTTACTTAGGCGGCTCTAAAACCGTTCCGCATTTTTTGCAAGTGCGCAATTCTTCGTTGGCGTAAAATCTTTCCATTACCCCGGGCAAATCATTAACAATATCATCTACGCGCATTTTTTCTTCGTACAATTTACTGCCACAGTTTTCGCAATACCATTGAAAACCATCCTGAACATCTTTAGGGCGGGTAACTTCCATTACCAAACCAACGGTATTTTCGAATCTGCGAGGAGAATGGGGTGTACCTGCAGGAAGTAAAAAGATGTCACCTTCTTTAATGGGAATGTCAACTATCTTCCCGTCTTCTACAATTTTCAAAAGCATGTCACCTTCCAACTGATAGAAAAATTCTTCGGTTTCGTTGTAGTGAAAGTCTTTCCTCTTGTTCGGTCCGCCAACTACCATTACGATAAAATCATCATTGCCTTTGTAAACAACCTGGTTCATCACTGGCGGTTTAAGCAAATGGCGGTGTTCATCAATCCATTTTTTAAAGTTGAAAGGACGGGTAATTGCCATAATTTCTGATTTTTAAATTTAGATTTTAGATTGCGGAAATAAATGTAAGAAATGAATCTCGACCTAACAGGAAAAAATGCTTTCGTTGGAGGAAGCAGCAAGGGAATAGGCAAAGCCGTTGCTATTGAATTAGCAAAGCTTGGCGCAAACATTACCCTGGTAGGACGAGATGAACCGGCATTGATGCAAGGCCTGATTGATTTAAGTTTTATAAGCAAGGCAGAGCAACATCACGATTCACTGGCGGTTGATTTTTCGAATCATGAGAAAGTGAAAAGTGCCGTGCAGAAACATTTAAAGAAGACCAACAAAACTTATCACATTCTAGTGAACAACACGGGTGGCCCAGCCAGCGGAAAAATTTTTGATGCTGAGGAAAAGGAATTTGTTGCTGCATTTGAAGCACATTTGCTCAATAATCATCTGCTCACCAAATTGTTTGCCGAAGGAATGAAAAAAGAGGGTTACGGAAGAGTCGTCAATGTTATTTCTACTTCTGTAAAAGCGCCCTTGCCCAATTTGGGTGTAAGCAATACTATTCGTGCTGCTGTGGCGAATTGGAGTAAAACAATGGCGAATGAATTGGGGGCCTTCGGAATTACAGTGAACAATGTGTTGCCCGGTGCTACCGAAACAGAAAGATTGCAAGCCATTATCAATACTAAAATTGATAAGACCGGTTGGGATATGGATATGGTCAAGGAAGAAATGTTGCGCGAAATTCCTTTGAAGCGTTTTGGTAAACCGGAAGAAATTGCTGCAGCTGTAGCCTTTCTTTGCTCTCCGGCAGCAGCGTATATCAATGGAATAAATGTACCAGTAGACGGAGGCAGGACAGGAAGTTTGTAGTTTTTTCTTGGAGTTAATCGTTTACCTTTGCACTTGCAAAAAATATTTCTTTTATATCTATATCACCTATAAATTCATCTGCCATGAAAAAGCATCTTCTAATTGCAGCGGCATTTACTTTAATTGTTATCACTTCTCAGGCACAAGCACCTCAGGCATTCAACTATCAGGCAGTAGCCCGAAATGTGCAAGGCGATGTCTTGCAAAACCAGAGTATCGGAATCCGTGTTTCAATAATAGACAGTATAGCTAACGGCCCCTCCTTATATACGGAGATACATACCGTTACTACCAATCAGTTTGGATTGTTCACGCTCAAAGTGGGCGGAGGAACAGTAGTAAGCGGAAATTTATCATCCATCGAGTGGGCAGTGAACAAAAAGTTTGTAAAAGTGGAAATGGATGCCTCGGGCGGCAGCAATTATGTTTTGATTGGCACTTCACAATTACTGAGTGTGCCGTTTGCTCTTTATTCCCTGCATTCCGGTGACGGACAAGGATCTACCGGTGCAACAGGTGCTACAGGCGCAAATGGTAACAATGGGGCAGATGGAAATACAGGGCCAACAGGGCCAACCGGACCAACAGGAAATAACGGGGCGAATGGTGCTACAGGTAATACAGGGGCTCAAGGTTCAACAGGGCCAACAGGGCCAACGGGTACAACCGGAAGTGGTGGCGGTGCAACAGGGCCGACCGGACCTACAGGAGTCACAGGTGCAAATGGGGCAACAGGCGAGCAAGGAATTACCGGACCAACAGGAGCGAATGGCAATACAGGAGCAACAGGTCCCACCGGAACAACCGGTGCGGGCGGTGGTGCAACCGGACCTACCGGGCCTACTGGAGCAACAGGCGCAACCGGTGCGGGAAGTTTTACTATTCCTTACGAAGATAGTTTGAGTTATGCAGGCAATCTCTTCAAACTCACCAACACCGATGCCTTTATGGGAGGCAACGCCATTGTGGGAGCAACGCGGGCACCCGGAACGCTTAACGCAGGCGTTGTTGGAATATCCGAAGGTAACTATGGATTTGCAGCAGGTGTGCGGGGCGAGGCAAATTTGTTTGACGGAATAGGAGTTCTTGGTGTAAACAGTATGGGAACAGGAGTAAGTGGAACGAGTGATTTAGGCTCGGGAGTAAAAGGTTTTTCTATGAATGGAATTGGCGGTCTATTTTCTTCTGCGAACGGAACGGCATTGGTATCCACCGGACTCACAGGAATAGGAACAGCATCGCCTTTGAGTAATGCAATGTTAACCGTTGAAAGCGATTTGCAACATGCCGGTTATTTTACTTCAAACTTGTCATCAAATACTTCAAGTGTAATTTTTGCCGAATACACCGGAACAAGTGCGGTAACTGCTGTTGGTGTTTATGGAAAAAGTTTTGCGAACGGAAGCGGCACCGGTGGTTTCTTTACCGGAGGATATACCGGTGTAGGTGGCGAAGTAACCGGAACGGGCAGTAACGGGTATGGCGTTTTTGCTTATACAACCCGCAGCGGTGGTGCAGCAGTATATGCATCTACCAACGGAAGCGGAGCCGCTGCATTGGAATTAAGTAATGGTCCGCTTAAAGTTTCAGGAACTACACCAACAGCATTTACGGTAGGTCCGGGCGGAAGTGCCACTTCTTATTGTATTAATACACCTGCAATAACAGGTAGCGCAACTTATCGCGCAATCGACCACCCGTATTGTAATAACGATCCTAACGCCATGTTGATTATTACCCGCAGTGATGGAACCGTAGGTCCATATGACTATACGTATGGTGTGTGGTATTTTCCCACTTTAGGACAATGGATTATTTATGATACCGAAGACAGCGAAGATGTAGAGTGCAATGCCGTATTTAATGTTCTTGTAATCAAGCGTTAGTTAATGGATCAGTTTCTTAATTACATCAACGGTGAATTAACCGAACCGCTTTCGAAAAACTATCTCGACAACTATGAACCAGCCACCGGTCAGGTGTATTCGCTTTGCCCTGATAGCGATGAGCGCGATGTGCAATTAGCTTACGAAGCCGCGAAGAATGCTTTTGAAAGTTGGAGCAAAACTTCTTTGGAAGAGCGCATGATGATGTTGCTCAAAATTGCCGATGGCATTGAAAAGCGCATGGAAGAATTTGTGGAGGCAGAAAGCAAAGACAACGGCAAACCACAAAAATTAGCGCGTGCAGTTGACATTCCGCGTGCAATTTCAAATTTCAGATTTTATGCTTCGGCAATTCAGCATTTCGCCAGCGAAAGCCATCAGATGCCGGGAGTTGGAATTAACTACACACTTCGTCAACCTATTGGTGTGGTGGGTTGTATTTCCCCTTGGAACTTGCCCATTTATCTTTTCAGTTGGAAAATTGCACCGGCACTTGCCACCGGTAATTGTGTGGTGGCAAAACCGAGCGAGATAACTCCTTATACCGCTTACCTGCTTTCGCAAATTTGTATTGAAGCCGGTTTACCAAAAGGAGTTTTGAATATTGTTCACGGTTTGGGAAATAAAGTTGGGCAGGCGATTGTCGAGCACGGGGGCATTAAAGCGATTTCGTTCACCGGTGGAACGGAAACAGGAAAACGTATTGCTGCGACTGCAGCACCTATGTTCAAGAAGTTGTCATTGGAACTGGGCGGCAAAAATCCAACGCTTGTTTTTGCTGATTGTAATTTGGAAGAAACGGTGAAACAGGTGGTGACTGCTTCGTTCAGCAATCAGGGTGAAATTTGTTTGTGTGGCTCCCGCATATTTATTGAGAAAAATATTTACGAAAAATTCAAAGAAGCGTTCGTAGCAAGAGTAAAAACTTTAAAAGTTGGCGACCCGAATGAAGAGTCATCAATTATGGGTGCAATTGTTTCGGTTCAGCATAAAGAGAAAATTATTTCTTACATAAAACTGGCGCAGGAAGAAGGCGGAAAAATTTTGACCGGAGGAAACGAATTGAAGTTAACCGGCAGATGCGCTAACGGATATTTTATTGAACCAACGGTTATTGAAGGTTTGAATTACAAATGCCGAACACAACAGGAAGAAATTTTCGGACCGGTTACTACTTTAACTCCTTTTGAAAACGAAGAAGAAGTTTTGATGATGGCGAACAGTGTGAAATACGGCTTGTCAGCCACCATCTGGACGAACGATTTAAAACGGGCACATGGTGTAGCAGAAAAAGTTGAAGCGGGAATTGTTTGGATAAACAGTTGGCTGGTGCGCGATTTGCGAACCCCGTTTGGCGGAGTAAAGGCAAGCGGAGTTGGCAGAGAGGGTGGATGGGAAGCCATGCGGTTTTTTACAGAGGCGAAAAATATTTTTATCAAAAATTAGCAGATGGCTTTAGAGAGAGTTAGAAATATTGTGAATGAGCCGCTTTATCAGGTAGCTTTCTTTGTTTTTCTTTTTCAGGCAATATTCGCACCTTCTTATTCGCTTGAGTTTGATCGGTATTGTTTTCATTCCTGGTGCAACTACATATTTGAACATGGCCTTAGTCAAGCATATCATAATTCAAACCCCGAATTCAATTACCCTCCTTTGATTTCATATCCATTGTTTTTGTTTGGAAAATTGGCAGGAAATCAAATAAACATTGACCGCTACTTTCGCCTATTCAAAGCATTTCCATTGTTGTTTGATTTCATTGCAGCGGTTCTAATAGCTCGTTTTTCAGATAATCACAAAAGACAAATCCTCTTCCTTCTACTCCTTATTGCCAATCCCATTTTCTTGTACAACTCTTATTGTTGGGGGCAGTATGATGCAGTTTTATCAACCCTTGTTTTTATCTCCTTCCTTTTCATTCTGAAAGAAAAATTGATTTGGGGCATTTTGTTTTTTGTTTTGGCTATTAACTTCAAGGTGCAGGCTATAATATTTGCACCTCCTCTATTGATGTTGAGTTTTTACAAATTTTGGGGTAAGCTACATCTGTTAGATGTTTTAAGAGCAACGTCAGCCGCAGTTGTTTTGCAGGTAATTATTGTCCTTCCCTTTTTGTTAACAGGAGAGATAACCGGAGTTGTTAAAGCAGTTATAGGGTCGGTAGATTTTTATCCTGTCGTATCATTCAATGCATATAATGTTTGGTATTTTTTGCTTGGCGAGCAAGCATTTCATTTATCCGACAAAACGGAATGGTACGGAGTAAGTTACAAATATTGGGGACTGATAATGTTTTGTTGTTTTTCTTTTTTTACCCTTTTACCATTATTTACTTCTGCTGTTTCCACTTTTTTGTCCAAAAGAAAGATTCAATCCGACCGAAATACTTTACTCATTACGTTTGCACTTATACCATTACTTTTCTTCTACTTCAATACTCAAATGCATGAACGATACCCTCATCCTGCCTTTGTCTTTATCGCTTTGTTTGCTTTCACTAATCGAAAGTTTTTTCTGTTCGGAATAATGTGCCTTGCTTACTTGGGAAATCTTGAAATCTTTTTGAGAAATTTCGGCTTCCCTAATTATGAAATCCTGATTTTCCATCCGGCATTTGTATCATCACTTTATTTACTACTGATTATTTCATTGTTTTATTACCTGTATCTACCATTTACATCTGAATTGAAAAAATATACCAATGAGTGACCAACTACCACCACCAATGGGTCTCTACCCCGCTACCCGCCAAGTAGGCAATCTGTTATTTGTAAGCGGAATGGGTTCACGCGAAGCTGCCGGTGATACGGTACCGGGTTTAAAAATGGATAAGCACGGAAATTATCTGGAGTTCGATTTTGAAGCGCAGGTTCATTCTGTTTTCAAGAATGTAAAAACTGCATTGGAGAGTGCCGGAAGCAGTTGGGATAAAATAGTTGATGTAACGGTTTTCTTAGTTGATATCAAGCGCGATTTTCAAACTTACAATCGCATCTACGCTGAATACTTTAAGGACAATCAGCCCTGCCGTACCACCGTGGAAGTAAATGCGCTTCCTTCCTGTATTGCCATAGAGTTGAAGGTGATTGCTACTTTAGAATGACTTGCCTTAACTTTTCCTTACGAACATTCTTTCAATAGACTTCTTTCATAATTCCATTCCAAATTTGTATTGATTTAAGAACAAGGATTAACGATTTTAGAATGCAGATTGTGAATACAAATACATCCGATGACTATACTGTTTATCCATTTGAATCATGAAAGAGGTCTATGGAATGAAAACTACCCGCGTTGTTATTCGTATTTTAATTGCCCTGTTTCTTTCCGTTGCAGTGGTGGTGCATTTAGTCGCACCTTTCTTACCCGGTAAACTTCCCGAGCCGCTTTGGTCGCATGTGGTTCACCTCATCAGCTACGGGCTTTGCCTTTTTACTTTTTTACGACCGGTAAAATATCGTTTGTTGTTTTTTGGATGGGGCGCTGTTTATCCTTTTATGTATCACGCCCATTGCTTTTTTACACAACTGGTAAACTCAGGCAAGTTCAATCCTATCTGTTTAATAGTGATTGTAATTCTACCGCTAACAGCTTTACTTATAGGGAGAAACGAAAAATCTTCAGCTACTCAATAACCATTCGCGTTGTTCGCTTACCGGTTGGTATATTGTATTGCAGAAAATAAACGCCAGGACTCCAGCCTTCGGTTTTTATTTTAAAGGTTTCGCTGTTTAGCAACTTCGAAAATATTTTTCGACCCACCGCATCATAAATTTCTATTTCCGATTTGCTCTGTAACGCAAAATGCGAATTGCTTACGGTAACTTCTTCGTGTGAAGGATTTGGAAAAACATTTATAACATCCTCCGCTTCTAAATTTTTCAGCCCCGTTAAACAGGTGTTGGCGGCAAGCACCGTGTCGAGATAATCTTTCAAGAAAATAAAATAGAATTCTCCACAATCACCATGACCGAGCAAAGGGTTGGGGTCGAACGTATCAATTTGCGCAGCACCATGCTGAAGAAAATAATTGTACGCATTCCATGTATTTTGAATGGGCACCTGCCGGTCGCTGTGGCAATGCACTAAAGTCATGGGTGCTTGCGGAACCCATTTGTAAACATCGTTTTGCTGAAGCGCTAACCGGAATGGATGATTCGGATTATTGGCAAACGAGTCAATTACATCCGGTTTAAAAATCAACTTCGGTGTATCAGGCATATAATCGTTTAAGTCGTCAATACTATGTAGACCATCTACCAAAGGAGGAAGAATAGTATCGTAAGGAGATTTTAAATATTCAGAAGCATTATTGTAAAAATGATAGAGGGGGTTCCAGGTGCAAAGTAAAAACGGCAGATAACCGGGCGAAGGGTACGATGAATCGCTGAGCATTAAATCAACCATGGCACCGCTCATATCGTACGAACCGGCACCGGGAAAAGACTTTGTAACGGTAAACTCATTCGGAAAACGCTCTTGCATAAATTTATGTGTTGCCATAGATTGAAACCCTCCTTGCGAGTAGCCGCTCAGATAAAGTTGGTCGGTTAATTCAATACTATCTTGCTGGCATAGTTCCCTCACGGCCCGAATCAAATCAATATTGCACATGGCTTGGGTAAATGCATGAAGATAATGATGGGGCCATGATCCATCACCCATACCCAAATAATCGGGCTCGCACATGGCTACTCCGTTTGAGGCCGAAACCAAACCAACAATCCCTTCACCATTCAAGCGTGATGGCACATCTTCTTTTACCGAAGTAGTGCCGTGTCCGTAACTCACTAGGGGTATCTTACAATCAGTTTCAGTAGGAAATGCAAACAGGCCTGAAGCGAGTGCAGGGGTGCTATCATAGTTAAGTGTATTGTAAATAATCTTGTATGCGTTTATGGCATACTTACCATGAAACACAATCGTTGGAATTCCATTAGCATCAAGAATTGAATCTACCTGGTTCTTGGTGAAAGAACCAATTAATGTGCGGCTTACAAGATGTTGTGCTTGTATAGAAGCTATGCTCGCGAAAAAAAACAAAAGAAAAAATATTTTTTTCATACCGCTGATTTTATAGGCGAAAGGTAGAAAAATAAAACCGCTCTGCCTTTGCAAACAGAGCGGCTAAATAATTGCTACAATTTTTATGAAAATCTACAAACAACACCGCCCATGATAGCGAGACTAACTATCCAGTATCCGGCATTGATGAGAATGTATTTCCATCCCCTGCGCTCGAACAAAGCACCTATACCAGTAAGAGGCAGCACAAAAAAGATGGCAGTGATTGTTCCGTGAACTGCACCGTGCGCAAACGTGCGAAAACTTTCTCCGTAAATATCCATCAGGCGCTTAAGTTCTTCTGCCGAACCGGCTACTGCACCTTTACCGTGCTCTTCCATCAGCAGCGATTGCAAACCGTATTGATGGATAGTCAAAAAATTTAGCGAGAACGCAATGAAAAAACTAAATACATAAGTAAGTCCGAACACCAGCGCCATGTTGGCGCCTTTCATCGATTCTTCGGTAAGTCCTGCACCTTTCATCCAGGCATTGCCGAACACTTTGGGATTATACCATACAAATCCTACTACTAAAGGAATAAGTGCCGCCAGGGCAGTAACTAACATGTTTGGTTGTAACATAATTTCGGGTTTTGGTTGAGTCCGAAAGTAAGCTGTTTTACATTTAATCACTGCTGTTTTACTAACAGCCCAATGACATATTGTCTTTAGTTTCATCCCGCTTTCTCACCTAAACCGCCAAAATCTGTTTATACCTCGGTTTCTGCACAAGAAATTGTTCGGACCTTCCGACATCATAAAATTTTCGTCAATAACTCTTAAAGATTTATGGAATTCTTCTGCATCGTGCATCTCTACTGCACAAATAAAAATTTAAAGCCATGCAGAAAATATTCAAACCAGTTAGTGCCGCTATCCTTGTTGTAATTTCCGTAACAGCCGTAGTAGCCGCCATCACCAACCTCGATGCAGAAACTTTCGAAAGCGATTTTATTAAAACGCTGAAAGAAAAATTCAAAACCTTTTACAGCCATGCCACGCAGGACCGGGTGTACCTGCAAACCGATAAAACCTTTTACAAGCCCGGTGAAACCATTTGGTTCACCGCCTACGTGCGCGATGAAAAAACTCTGAAACCATCCAACAACAGCGACATTATTCATGTAGAGTTTGTAACACCTAAAGGTTCTACCGAAAAGCATTATAAAATTGTAGCAAAGAACGGTGCCGCACAGGGCGATTTTAATTTGAGTGCACATCCCGGTGGCATTTATAGAATACGCGCTTATACCGAATGGCAGAAGAATGAAGAGAACGTCTACCTGTTCGAAAAGGACATAACAGTACAGAGCGTAGTAATGCCTCGCCTGAAAATGAAACTGGATTTTGAAAAGAAGGCATACGGTAAAGGCGATGAAGTAGTGGCGAAACTTGAACTGAACACTAATACCAACTACCCGCTCGCAAACACGAAAGTGAAATTCAACGCACAACTCGATGGTAAACCGCTTTTCGATAATTCGGCTACCACAGATGCGAACGGGAAAGTGAATCTGAAATTTGCTTTACCTAAAGATTTGAATTCGATTGACGGCATAGTAAACGCGCTGATTGATTTTGAAGGAAGCACCGAAAGTATCTCGCGCAGTGTGCCGATTGTGCTCAACAAAATTTCGATGGAGTTTTTCCCCGAAGGTGGCGATTTGGTGGCAAATGTAAACTCGAAAGTAGCCTTCCGCGCAATGAACGAATTCAGCAAACCGTCAGATGTGGAAGGTATAATTGTGGATTCGAAAGGCGAGTTTGTGGTGAAGTTCACCAGCTTTCACTTCGGCATGGGCGCGGTTGATTTTGTTCCCAGACAGAACGAAGTCTACAAAGCGCGCATTATCAAACCCGAAGGAATTTTAGATGAATTTAATTTACCCGAAGTGCTGAGGGTTGGTTATGTGTTAAAGGCAAATGCAAACAAACAGAACTTGCTGCTTGCCATCAATAGCTGGCAGAACGAACAGCTTTCGATTGTAGCGCAAACGCGAGGCAAGATTTATTACGCGGGGGCTTTTAATGCAGTGAAGGGTACGAATCAAATCAATATCAACACTGAAAATTTTCCAATAGGCATTACACAAATCACTTTGTTCGACAGCAAAGGCATTGCCAGATGCGAACGGCTTGCATTCGTAAACAAAGATGAGCAACTCAATATCTCCATCACTACCGATAAGCAGCGATATCAGCCGCGCGAAAAAGTTTCGATGAACATCCGTGTAACCGATGTGCAGGGTTTGCCGTTACCGGGAAATTTCGCATTGAGTGTGGTAGATGATAATCTCCTTTCATTTGCCGATGACAAACAGGGAAATATCCTCTCAAAGATTTTGCTCGAACCCGAGTTGAAAGAAAAAGTAGAAGAGCCGAATTTTTATTTCGATAAGAAAGAAGAAAAAGCAAACAAGGCACTCGACCTGCTAATGCTCACCAGCGGTTGGAGAAAATACGAATGGAAACAAATTACCGGTGAAGATTATCCGGAAGTAAAATTCAACGGAGAGAAAGCCGAACTGAGCGGTACAATTTACGAGGGCTATACCGGCAAACCGGTAACCGGTGCAGTGGTGAAGTTTAAAGAAACCGGGAGAATTACCGTAAGCGACAAAGACGGAAAGTTCACGCTCAATAAGTTTGATATTTCAAAGCAGAACCAGATTGAAATTGCTGCGCCAAACTTCCAGACACAAACACAAACCATTCACGCTTACGGAAAAGATGTAGCGTATTATCTCTACGATAACCGCAGATATATGTATCGTGGAGGGCATGATTTTGATGAGGCCCCGATGATGGCAGGAGCGGCCGGCAAAGGAATGGCAATTCAGGAAAGATTCGCTGTTAAAGGTGCACAGGTGGAAGTTAATGGGAAGAAGAAAAATGAAAAAGCAGATGAAGAAGAAATCTTTGATCTAGTTGCCGTCATCCCACCTATGGATATTGAAAACAAACCGAATGAAGATGAAGCAGATTTGAAAAACAAAGACGGTGATGGCATAAATGAAGCAAACGAAGAAGTTACTGTTGCTTCAAAAATTGGTGATCTGCGCTTTGCCGAAGTACAGAACTTCGATAAGAATGTAGAGCGGCAACAAAATCAAATTGCTTTCTACCGCGCAAAAGAATTCCCGAAAAAGAAATATGCGCAGACGGATACCACCAGAAATGATTTTGCATCCACTGTTTATTGGAACGGCAATGTAGTAACCGATAAAAGCGGAAGAGCAAAGGTTGAGTTCACTGCCAACGATTTGATTTCTTCTTTCAAAACAACTGTAGAAGGTTTTGGAGACGATGGTTCGATTGGAAGAAGTGAAGCCAACTTTTCCACCAATCTTCAGTTTGCTATGGATGCAAAAATTCCAACCGAAATGGTTGCCGGAGATAAAATGATGCTGCCGGTGTTTATCAAAAACAATTCAGGCGAAGATGCACGCGGGCGACTGGTGATTGTTTCTCCTAAACAGTTATTGATTAACTCAAAACTGAGCGAAGTGGTTATTCCCGCCAACGAATCGAAGGTGATTTATCTGGAAGCAACTGCCAGCAACGAAATCGGCTCGGGTAATCTTGAAATTAAATTCAGTTCCCCTAAATTCAATGACGCTATCACAAGAAATATCGAAGTAGTGGCAAAAGGATTTCCTGCTAATATTTCTTTAAGCGGTCAGGATATGGAAAAAGATTTTGTCATCAATCCGGTCAATGTAGTTCCCGGTTCTATGAAAGTTTCGTTCAATGCGTATCCGAATATCATGACTGAGCTGATGAGCGGTGTGGAATCCATTCTGCGAGAGCCTTACGGTTGTTTTGAGCAAACGTCTTCCTCTAATTATCCGAACATCATGGTGCTCCAGTATTTAAAGAGCATGAAAGTTGACGACCCGAAATTAGAGGCGCGTGCGACTAAGCTTTTGGATGACGGCTACAAAAAACTGACAGCTTTCGAAACAAAGGAAAACGGTTATGAGTGGTTTGGTGCTGCACCGGCACACGAAGCACTCACCGCTTACGGCTTAATGGAATTTGTGGACATGAAAAATGTTTACAAAGGAGTGGACGACAAAATGATTGAGCGCACAACTAGATTGCTTTTAGAAAAACGCGATGGCAACGGAGGCTTTAAAAAGAATCCCCGCGCTCTTGATTCGTTTGGAGGAGCAGATGAAGATATTACCAACGCTTATATCGTTTATGCGCTAAGCGAAGCCGGTTACAAAGACATTGCGAAAGAACTAAACGCGGTTGAGAGAGAAGCGAAGAAAAGCAGCGACCCTTATCTTATGGCATTGGTAGCTAATGCACTTTTCAATGTAGGCGAGGAGCAACGGGGAGAAGAAATGGTTACGCGCCTTATTAACATCCGCAACGAAGTGGGATTTTGGACAGGCAAGAAACATTCTATTACCCGCAGCACGGGTGGGGGTTTAAAGACAGAAACCACTTCGCTCATACTGCTTGCGTTGATGAAATCGAAAACTCCCGATGAAAAAAGTGTAACCAGTGCTGTGAAGTTTTTAGTAGGAGCGCGCAGCGGTTACGGAGGGTTTGGCTCTACACAGGCAACTATTCTTGCCTTGAAGTCGCTAACAAAGTATGCTGAGTTCAGCAAAAAGACCGATGAAGCGGGAACAATTGAGTTACTCGTAAACGGCACTGTTGTTTCGCAAAAAGATTTTGCAAAAGGCGAACGCAATAATGTGGTAATGGATGGTCTGGAGAAATTTGTTCAGCAAGGCAAGCAAAAAATTGAAGTGCGCTTTAAAGGATGCAAACAGGCATTACCTTATGCTATGAATGTTTCTTATAGCACATCGCTGCCTGAAAGTTCGAAAGAGTGTGTGGTGAATCTGGAAACAAAGTTTTCAGCAAAACAAGTGAAGGTGGGTGAAACGCTTCGCTTATCAGCCACGCTGAAAAACAAAACCAATCAGGGGCAGCCGATGACGATGGCTATTATCGGAATACCGGCAGGTTTCAGCGCACAACATTGGCAGTTGAAAGAAATGCAGGAAAAAGGAACGATTGATTTTTATGAAATCATAGGCAATAACATCGCCTGCTACTACCGCGACCTTGCACCAGGCGAACAGAAACAAATCAATTTTGATCTGAAAGCAGAAATTCCCGGTGAGTATGATGCACCTGCTTCATCGGCATATTTGTATTATACCAGCGAAAACAAAGACTGGGTTGGATTGCGTAGAGTGTTTGTAAATCCATAACATTATAGACCCCGCAGGTTACCGAAACCTGCGGGGTCTTTCCTTTTTCTACATTTGAGTTTCATAAAAATCAATGATGTTCCATCGCATTCTTGTAGCGGCAGTCGTTTTGAGTGTAAGCTCTTCTTGTTCCTCTTCTAAAAAAGCTATTACCGATAAGGACGCGGTGACAGTTGATTTAGACACGATAGAAATAACAGCTTCACGCGAAAACCCTTATCGGGCATCCGCCACCAAAGAGTTTGATTTGATTCATACAAAACTTGAAGTCGGGTTTGATTACAACAAACAACAGTTGAAGGGCAAGGCGAGCATTACACTTAAGCCGCATTTCTATCCCCAGTATACGCTTACACTTGATGCCAAACAGTTTGACATCCATGAAGTGAGTTTAGTAACCGGGCCTAACATGCGCGAAGGCTTAACGTTTGCTTACGATTCACTCGAGTTGAAAATTCAATTGAACAAACGATATGAAGCTGGTGAAGAATTAAAGGTTTACATTGATTACACCGCTAAACCCGAAGAAAAAAAATCCGGTGGTAGTGCTGCGATAACAGATGATAAAGGTTTGTACTTCATCAACCCGCTTGGCAAAGATTCTTTGAAGCCTGTTCAGATATGGACGCAGGGCGAAACAGAATCGAACTCGTGTTGGTTCCCCACAATTGACAAACCGAATCAGAAATTCACCAACGAAATTTACATTACCCATTTAAAGAAGTTTTCTTCACTTAGCAATGGTGTTTTGGTTTCATCAACCGATATAAACGATAGTCTGGTAACCGATTACTGGAAAATGGATTTGCCCCACGCCCCCTATTTGGTGATGATGGCCATTGGAGATTTCTCCATCATTCAGGACCGGTGGAGAGATGTGCCGGTGAATTATTATGTAGAGAAAAAATACGCGCCTTACGCAAAACAAATTTTTGGCAATACCCCTGAGATGATGGAGTTTTTCTCTCAAAAACTCGGCTTCGATTATCCTTGGCAAAAATATTCGCAGGTAGTGGTGCGCGATTATGTGAGCGGTGCCATGGAAAATACTTCGGCCACTCTCCATGGGGAATTTGTTCAACGCGATTCGCGCGAATTGCTGGATGAAACACATGAGGACATTATCAGCCACGAACTGTTTCACCAATGGTTTGGCGATTTGGTGACCGCAGAAAGTTGGAGCAACATTCCGTTGAACGAATCGTTTGCCACTTACGGAGAGTATCTGTGGAATGAATACAAGTATGGACGCGAATATGCGGACTATAAACAGCAGCAGAATTTTATGAAGTATATGTCAGAAGCGAAAGATAGAAATGTTGACCTCGTTCGCTTTCGCTACGATGATAAGGAAGATATGTTCGACCGGCACAGTTACGAGAAAGGCGGGTTGCTGCTGCATTACCTGCGCAAAATTGTTGGTGACGATGCTTTCTTTAAATCAGTGGAATTGTATTTAAAAGCCAACCAGTTTAAACCTGTCGAAATACACCAGTTGCGATTAGCCTTCGAGGAAGTAACCGGCAAAGATATGAACTGGTTTTTCAATCAGTGGTTTTTGAATTCAGGCCATCCGGTGCTGGATGTGAATTACAGTTACGATGCAGATAGTGTTTATGTAACTATCGAGCAGAAACACAACATTGAAGCACCGCTTACTTACCAGTTACCTTTTCGCATAGATGTATGGTATGGCAAAGTGGTGAATTCGTATAATGTGGTACTGAAAAAGAAATCTCAGGTGTTTTCTTTTAAGGCTTACGGACAGCCCGATTTAATTGATTTTGACGCTGACCGATCTGTGCTTTGTGAGAAAAAAGAAAACAAAACTACTGAGAACTATGTTTTCCAATACCGGAACACACCACTTTTCGACCAGCGCCTGGAAGCTTTAAAAATGTTGGCGGAAGCCCAAAAGGAAAACCCGTCCGCCAAGGAAGTTTTAATAGATGCGATGCGCGATCCTGCGTTTTATCTCCGACAGTTTGCCATAGATGAGCTGGATTTGCCGAAAGAAAACAATGACACTGTATTCGCAGTAATTGCTGGCTTAGTTCAGCATGATAAAATATCAACTGTTCGCAGGTCTGCCATTCTCAAGTTGAGCAAATCTACTGCGCCTGCTCAATACACTTCACTTTTCGAAACGGCAATTGGCGATAGTTCGTACGAGGTGGCCGCTTCTGCCCTGAAAGCGCTGAACGCTGTTGATTCTAAGAAAGCGTTGGAAGTTGCAAAGCAGTTTGAGAACGTGGATAATCGTGAAATAGCCGGTAGCGTGGCCGATGTTTACGCCAAAGAAGGCGATGCAGGCTATCAAGATTATTTTGAAGACCGTTTGCGTTCCATAACCGGTACGGGCAAGTATTCATTGTTCTATTACTATGCTAATTTTTTGATAAGAATGGATAAGGATGTTGTGTTGCATGGCATTCAAACTATTGAAGAAGAGGGAATGGCCAGCGACAATCATTTTTTTGTTGGTGGTGCAAAGGGTTCCTTAAAGCGCATTGCAAAATCGTTTGAAGAGAAAAGAAAAAAAGCACAAAGTGAAATTGATGCTCAGCAAAAACAAGATGACAAACAGGAATTGCAGGGAAAAATAACCGATTACAGTTTAATTGTCAGCAATGCAAATGACGCTGTTCAGCGCCTGAACAAGAAAAGTGAACTGAAAAAAAATTAAGAACCCTTATTCGCGCTTCTTTAAATCATGCAAGCCGGGAAGCCGGACTGCCGGATAAACACGGGAAACACCGTCTTTGGTAATCGTTTTTACCCGGTAGTAAACATCTTCCGAAGCAGTTAAAGGGTAAGTATCGCGCTTCACAATGATTACACTGTCGTTTGCCGATTCGTTGAACTTAATGTACTTGCACTGACCGAAATTGTTTTGCGAATCTCCGCTCTTTTCAATCGTCACATATTCAAACTGCGAAGCCTTTGTAAAAAGAATAGCTATCTCAATGCCGTATTCCCCCCGCGAAACCTCCATGGCAAATTCATGGTCGGGTGATTTCAAAGAATAATCACTGGTTTGCGAAAACGCGCCTGCAGAAACAACCATGAACAGCAATAAACTGGCACCTGTTAAAACAGAGCCCGTTTCACCGAACAGATGTCTATATTTTCTTTCGCGAAACATGTTTTATGGCAAATTTTCTGAAATGAATATAAACGACTTATGAGCAAAGCGCAACTTATTTTATGTTTGGCAATAACATTTGATCAAGTTTTTACAGATGCACGAAATATTATTACTCCACGGAGCATTGGGTTCTAAAGAACAGTTCAGCAGATTAGAATCCTCCCTCACCGGTAAATTCAAAACACATTCGTTGAGTTTTTCAGGGCATGGCAGAAGGCCTTCACATCATCATGCCTTCACCATTCAAAGCTTTGCCCATGAAGTTCTAGACTGGATGAATGAACATTACATTAAGAAGATTGACATTTTCGGCTACAGCATGGGCGGCTATGTGGCCCTGTGGCTGGCGCGCTTTTATCCTGAACGTGCGGGTAGAATTTTTACGCTTGGCACCAAACTAAAATGGAATGAGGAAGAAGCAGAAAAGGAAATTAAAATGCTCAACGCGGAAAAGATAGTGGAGAAAGTTCCCGCTTTTGCACAAACTCTGGCTGAACGTCACGGTGAGCATGAATGGAAAAGCGTAATGAGTAAAACCGCTTTGCTCATGCGCGACTTGGCACATACGCATCTCACCGAACAGGATTTTATAAAAATCGAAAATCAGATTTTATTGGGCAGAGGAGGAAAAGACACAATGGTAACTTTTGATGAAACCGATTATGTTCATCATCTCCTCAAAAATTCAGAATTCAAAATCTATGAAAACGTTGCCCATCCTATCGAGCAAGTGCCGGTGGAGTTGCTTGGAAAAGAGTTTGAACGGTTTTTTGTTTCCTGACTATTTCCCCGCTTCTACAAATTGAGTACTCAGCGGTTTAGCCTGTTCTAAATCGGTCTTGATTTCTTCTTGCAAAGGATAATCGTCCAGCCCATCATAATCGTTCCAGAACTTCTCGTTGTATTTATACTTTGTCAAATACAAATCCGTAGATTCCGAATACTTCCCTTTTTGAACCAACGCACCAACTCCCTCAGTTTCATAGTCATCAAAAAATAAATCGAAAGTTTCCTCTACGATAAAATCAACGTTACCGGTCACCGGATTAACCACATGATGATTGTACGTGCGGCTTAAAGCACTCACAAAAAGTTTTCCATTTACGCGCTCCAATTCAATCACATCGGTTTCGTTCACCAGTTTCCAGATACTGTTGTTGGCGTACCGCGATTTTACATAGTACGGGTTCGGATACTTCTGCACTTCTATCCGCAAAACAGCAAACGTTTCTTTCTCTACCCAGACTTTAGCCTGCTCTAATTTTGCGCTGCTGCTTTCCTTGTATTGTGTATTTATCACATACTGCACCGAATCTTCACTCACAAATTTTGGAGCAAAAAAATCAATCATCTTAGGATTCATAAATGTACCCTTGTTGTAGCTGAATGGGTTTTCTTTCAATAATTCCGCCAGGTGGTCACCATGATTATTGGCATCTACATTGCGCTCATAGTTTGCACTTCTGCGTTGTTTGTTTACCTGCATAAGTTCGTGAAAAGAATACTTGTAAGGGCTTTTAATATTAAAGGCGATACTCACATCTGCTTCAATCAGCCGGACATACTTGCCATTCTCCTTATGATATTGACGATAAAATCCTGTTTGAATAACTGAATCCTGGTAAAGATTTTTTCGCAGATTTTCGATAGCCTTCAACAACACTCCCCGCGCATTATACGAAACAATCACGGCCTCCTGTTTTGTTTCAGCCGAAGAGGACAGATAAACGCGAAGCGTATCGCCATCCTTATAACTGATAATTGAAAGCGCAATAGCCTGATAACCCACGTAAGAAACTTTCAGGGAATCTTTCAGATTTATTTTAGGTACCGGTATTTCGAAATAACCGTTGTCCTCCGAAAGTCCACCGAGTTGTGTGTTTTTAAGTTGAATGGCTGCCGTTCCAAGTGGCGCATTGTTCGCGTCCTTATCATAAACAAAACCGCGGAGGTAAATATTCTCCTGAGCAAAACTGCCAAGCGCTGCAAGGATAAACAGAATTGAAAGTAGGTTCTTCATACAAACGAATTTATAAACTAAACGCACGAACTATAAAAATAGGGGTACGGGTTTATAATCTACAGCAGCACTTTCTGCTCATCTGAAACTATCATGCCGCTGAGTGCCGGCAGAGAAAAACGTTCGCCAGCCACATGAATAGTTTTTTCGCGCGAAGAAAAATTTATGATGACGTTAAATGTTTGTCCGTTAAGTTTCCGTTTATAACCTAATACATTTTCAGGCAGCTCCTTTTGAGAAATCAATGTCAAACTTCCTTCGCGAAATGCGGGATTATCATTTCTGATTTTTAGAACACTTTGAATAAAATTCAATAGAGAATTTTTATCCTTTGATTCAGCCTGCACATTAATGGAGATCAAATTTTTATTTGCGGGCAGCCACGTTTTATCTGATTTTGAAAATCCTGCATTGAGAGAAGAATCCCACTGCATGGGTGTTCGCAATTCATCGCGATTGGGTGTTTCTCCGGCTAAATCAAAAAGAAACCGCGGCACCTTTTTCATTTTTTGCGCAATTGGGTCTAAGCCTTTTTTGAAAGGAATACGCGCATCGGTCATTCCAATTTCTTCGCCATAATACATACACGGCACACCGCGCACGGTCAACTGAAACAGGTGAAGCAGCTTTGCCTTTCTCACATCATCTTTTAACCGCTTTATACTTCTGCGCCTGTCGTGGTTACTGAAAACATAAACCGGCATAAAGGGCTCGGGAAAATCCTGTTCAATGTTGCTCACCAGTTCATGAAAATATTTTGCTTTGAATTTAAAGCGAAGCATTTCGAAATTGAACACTAAGCCAAGTCCGTCATTTTTTTCCTGCCCCGAGAATTTACGGATGGTTTTTCTGTCACCGCTTACTTCCCCCAACAAAACTTTGTCGCCAAACTCATCGCAAACACTTCGCAGTTCCTTGGCAAACTCCATGCTCTCGGGTTGGTTGATGGTGTATTTGAACTTTTGGAAAAAACCGTTCGGATTTTTTTCATCCGGAACTGCTTTCCACGAAAAAGGATTATCGCGTAGAAGCGAGTCTTTGTAAATTACATTAAAAATATCGAGCCGGAAACCATCAACGTCTTTGCGCAGCCAAAACCGGACGTTCTCCAGCATCGCTTTTTTTACCTCCGGATTCCGGTAATTTAAATCGGGCTGGAAAGGGAGAAAACTCGCCCAATAGTACTGTTTTCGTTCCGGTGAGTACTGCCAGCCGCTTCCACCGGTCATGCTTTTCCAGTTGTTGGGTTTATCTGCCCAGATGTATTTATCCGTGGCACGGTTTTGAACCGTGGAACGGATATCTTCCTTAAACCACGGATGCTCAACGGATGTATGGTTCATTACCATATCAAAAACAATTTTCATTCCGCGTTTGTGAACTTCATCAATCAGTTGTTGTGCACCTGCAATTGTTCCGAATTCGGGAGCAATGTCACAGTAGTCAGAAACATCGTAACCGAAATCCTGCTGGGGTGATTTAAAAAAAGGCGAGCACCAGATACTTTCGTAGCCCATAGACTTTATGTAATCGAGCTTTTGAATAATTCCCTGAATGTCGCCAATGCCATCGTCATTGCTATCGTAAAATGAGCGGGGATAAATTTGGTAAATAGTAGTATGGTGATACCAGGGCATTTGAGAAGTTACGAAGTACGAATTACAAATTACGAATGAAATACAAAACAGCCATCGTTTCATAAAGGCAAGATAAAAACTTCGGCAAGGCAAAACAATTGAGGGTTTAGCTGTATGCGTTCACTTTTTAGCTAAACCAATTCAGGCTAAAGGTCTGTCAGGCAACCTTTAAGTAGTATTAACTTACCTTTTAGTAGAATGCACTTACCCTTAAATAGAAAAGACTTACCTCTAAGTAGTAATGACTTACCGTTAACTGGAAATAATTCTACCTTTAAATAGTAACTACTAACCTTTAAGTAGAATGCTCTTACCTCTAAATAGAATCAGGCTACCTTTAAATAGAAAATGCTTACCTTTAAACTGTATTTAATAGGACTATTACCCGGAATTTTAAACGCAAGCCCATGTTTAAGAAACTAACTCCTGAAGAATTCGACCAACTGGCGGTAAAAGGCTGGGGGCGCAGTTCACCAACTTACCACGCTATTATTAACCTGAAGAAAGACGAAGCCATTATGGTTTTAAAAAGCCAGTGGAAACGCAACAAACCGCCATCGAGCATTTGCCGGTCCATCGAAAAAAAATTTGCCTCTATGAAGGTGAAATACAAGTGCGTAGCGCTGGCTGATAACACCGGTTGGGCTATAAAAAGAATTGCGTAACCAGCAGTTATCATACTTTAGAATATGACTATAAGAGATTTGCGCACACAGTTCCATATAGAGTTTCCGGAACTCATGGAAAAAGGATTGCATTTTGATGGTATTTTTACACTCGGGCCTGGAATCATGAGCCCGGTGGCAGATACTGTTGAGGCAAATCCTTCAGCGCACCAAATTTTCTGTTCGATTCCCTTCATTTTTGACTATAGAAAATTGCCCAAAATTTTTCTGGGCTTTAAAATGTCTGGAGCAATTCCTATTGAAACTATTCCCGAGGAGTTCCGCTTAGATGAAGAGGGATTATTAACCTATGAAGAATGCTGGAGCGAAGCGCGCATAATTGCTTATGCCGAAGAACATGCGCTGGATATTTGCGAACAATTGAATGATTACACACTTACGCTTAAAGACCTTTGCGATATAATAGCCGGTGGCGATTTTGAACGCCACAAAAAGGAATTGGCGAAAATTTTAGAGCAAGCAGAGGAAGAGGAAGAAGATGATTTTGATGAGGAGTAGGAAAATGTACTAACCCGCCAGAAACTAAAAAGGGCAGTAAGCCTTTTATTGCCTACTGCCTTATGCTTATTGCCTACTGATTCTCTACCAGCTTAAATCATCATCGTTAAACTTTTTCATAAAAGTTTCAATCTCCGATGTATCGCCTTTTTTCTTTGAAGGCTTAGCATCTGTTGCCGGTTTCTTTTCTAAGTAATCGGTCAGTTTGTTTTCGCGTTTACGCACAGGTTTGTCACCGGTGGCTTCGGTTTTAATAAAATCCGATTTTTTTTCATACGGTTTGTCGAAGCTTTTTTCGCTTACCGGTTTTCGCTCACGGCTGAAAGATTTTTTACCGTCCGAAGAGGTTCTTTCACCTCCGTATGTTTTCCTCTCACCAAAAGGTTTGCGCTCAGCGCCAAACGATTTTTTCTCGAATGGTTTCTTTTCGGTAAAGCTTTTTTCACGGCTCTCATCGTTCAGATTGTTGCGGTGTCCGCTACGCTCACGGTCTCCGCCAAAACGGTTTCCTCCGCCACTGCCACCATCCCGGTCTTTTGCCTTAGTAATAAGCGGCTTTCTTCCTTCCTTATTCTTGCTGAATACAGCAAGCAATTGCTCCGCTTCCTGAAACATTACGCTGATAAACGAAAACTTATCGAACACCTTAATGTCCTTGATGGTGCTTTGCTTAATGGAGCCTTCGTCTTCGAGAAATTTAGCCAGGGTTGCCGGATTGTATCCCTGCTCTCTTCCGAGGGCAACAAACAAACGCGCTGTTCCTTTACTGTCAACACTGCTGCCGCGGCTCTCGCTTATTTCACGGTAAGCTTCTTCTTTCAGTTCATCTTTGAAAGTGTATTTCAGCAAGGCTGCCACTACGCGCTCGGCAGTTTGACCTTCGTCAATCAACTCGTGAGCCATGGTTACAAATTCCTGATACTCACCGGTGTCAATCATTTCGCGGATGTCGGCTTTTATTTTACTTCTGCGAATTTCAATTACGTCCTTAACGGTAGGAACTTTCTCCTTCTTAATAGTAGCGCGCGCAATTTTTTGAATGAACAAAAGTTCGCGCAACTCGTTAGGCGAAATAAAAGTGATGGCTGTTCCCTGCTTTCCTGCACGACCGGTTCTTCCAATGCGGTGAACGTAAGCCTCGGGATCTTGCGGCAAATTATAATTAATAACGTGTGTCAAATCGTTTACGTCAATTCCGCGCGCGGCTACATCGGTAGCTACAAGAATGGTTGCCTTCTTAGCTTTAAATTTTTTGATAATCAACTCGCGCTGGCTTTGCGAAACATCACCGTGCATGGCTTCGGCTTCATAACCTCTGTCGTTTAACTGGTGCGCTACGTTATCGGTCTCAATTTTCGTACGGCAGAAAATAATACCGTAAAAATCCGGTTCAATATCAACGATGCGGCAAAGAGCTTCAAAACGCTCACTCGGGCGAACTTCAAAGTAAATTTGTTCGGTAAGCGAAGTAGTTATCTGCTCGCTTTTCATTTCCACCAGGTCATACTCCTTCATGAAATTTTTAGCAAGGCGAAGAATTTGTGCAGGCATAGTGGCACTGAACAACAACATTCTTCTTTCAGTCGGAATGGCTTTGAGGATTTCTCTTACCTCTTCTTCAAAACCCATGTTCAGCATTTCATCGGCTTCGTCAAGCACCACATGCGAAACATTTTCCAGACGCAATGTTTTCTTGTCAATCAAATCGCGGATACGACCGGGGGTTCCTACTACAATCTGTGAGCCGCGTTTTAAGCCGCGCTCCTGAATCTGGTAGCTTTGTCCGCCATAAACCGGCAACACACCAAATCTTTTTTCGCCTTTGTAAGAATTGATTTCTTCGGCAACCTGAATAGCAAGTTCACGGGTTGGACACAAAACAAGTGCCTGTACACTCTTATTGTTATCATCTAATTTTTCGATAAGCGGCAAGCCGAAAGCAGCCGTTTTACCGGTACCGGTTTGCGCCTGTCCTACAATATCTTTTAAGCCGCTGAGCAAAAGCGGAATTGTTTTTTCCTGAATAGGCGATGGTTGCTCCCATCCTTTTTTTGCTAAAGCACTAAGTACATTTTCGCTCAATCCGAGCGCGCGGAATTTTTCCATTTCCATGTTGTTTGTTTTGTCACGAATGCACACGAACTAACGCGACACATTAAGTGAATGATTAAAAATTGATTTTCGGTTTATCACCGAACTTTTTTTGGAGAGATAACCTTGTTATGGCTATGCAGAGTTTTGAAACCTGCTACGACTTTCTTATTGGTAAGTCACATCTCACACTTGTAGTCCGTGTGAAGTGCGTTTATCTAACGCGGTGCGAAAGTAGTATAATAAACGAGAATTGTACTATGTTCAGGTAAACCGGTGAGAATTACTACCGGTTTAGTTATCTGAAAATTTTGAAGAAGAATTTTCCTTTTTCTTCTGTACAAAGAGCGGAATGCCCGATTTTTTGATGGTTTCATAGTCGGCAGCAACCACACGCACACGATTAAATCCGATTTTTTTGAAAATCGAACCAGCCGTTACTGCTTCTGTAATGCTATTGGCATACACGTAATAACTGTCACCGGGTTCAAACTCAATCAATATTTGCTCTAAGTCGTTCAGTGCAATGTTTTCTGCATCTTCTGCATGGTCTTTAGCAAACTCCTCTTTGCTGCGTACGTCTATCAGAAAAAATTCATCGAACTGATAGTCTATTTTAAACTCATCGGCATCTATGGTTATCAGCATGTCAATTTTGTTGTCTGCATTTTTCCAGACATCAAACCCTCCTTGCAGAAACCCTTCTGCATTTTCGGTACCGGCAGCTTTAAGGGTTTTTGCAATGGCAGCGGCTTCAGTTTCTTCTGTTATTAAAAGAATCTTTTGGTCGGGTTCCGTCAACTCATCAAAAGCATCAACAAAATTTTCATTGAAGGGAATAGAAACCGAGCCTTTGATATAGCTTTCGCAAAAAACTTCGGGTTTACGGGTATCAACAATAACACACCCCTGCGCTATCAATTCTTTAAATTGGCTGTATTCAATGGCATTCATATCAAAAATTGAGGCGCGAAGTTATCCGAAAACGGCACTCTTTCAAGAGGGGAAACATTTTTGAAGGCTACCGGCTATCTGTCCGAGGAACTCGTAGTTGAGCGAGTAAAAAATATACTTACCCTCTCTTTTAGTGATGACCACCTTCGCATCTCTCAGTATTTTCAGATGCTGTGAAGTAACCGACTGCTCCAGCTTCAGGGCAGGGTAAATTCTGTTTACGTTAATGTTTTTGTTTTCGTCAATAAACGAAATCAACTTAAAACGGAGCGGGTGCGTACACGCCCGCAGAAGATTGGAAACTGTCTTCAAATCCTGATTGTAAACTAAATGTTGTGCTGCACCGGTCATTGCCACTAATTAATTTTACTACAATAAAAAACAGGAAGTACTATGCTTTCTGGGCCAACTCTTCAACTAAGGCGGTTACTTCCGCAATCCGCTTTTTATTTACTCCGTAGAAAATGAACTTTCCCTCCCGCTTCGTGGTCACGATATCGGCCCTGCGAAGAATAGCCAGGTGCTGCGAAGCTACGGACTGTTCAATTTTAAGAATGTTGTAAATCTCTGTGACCGTTATTTTTCTTTTCTCTTCAATCATGGTCACTAATTTCTTTCGGAGCGGATGATAAAGGGCACGGAGGGTAAGTACTGCTCTTCGCAGTTTACCGTAATCAAGATGAATCTGATCCTTCCCGTTATCCTTTGTTATCACCAATACTTCCTTGCTGAGTTTTTGTTTGGCTGACATAAGAATTTATGTTTTGAAGCAATAAATGTAAAGATTATCAGGAAACCCGAAGATTTTTTTTGTTATGAAACAGAGTTCAATCCCTATCAGCTATTGGTTTTGGCAGGAAACTCTTTCAGATAAAAGGGTTCGAAGTAAGCTGTGTCTTCAAACTCATTTTTTAAATACCGGTTGTTTGAAATACGAACCATCGAACGGGCATCGCAATCTACCTTTTCGGTATAAATAAAGTTTGGCGATTCAATTGCTGATTTGCATTTTTCCGAAGCATTCCCTCCGATAAAAATATTATCAAATCCGGTTAGCGAATTTGCAAATTCATCATTAAGCGTAACACAGCCTGCCGCCCGCACTTCGTTAAGTGCAGCATCATAAACAGCTACGTAAGCATCCATTCTCCTTGCGTCCATAACCGGCATATAGAATCCTGAAACATTACCCGCTTTTTCTTTAACAGAGACCGCCAGCGACAATAACGTTGGGACAGCAATAAGGGGTTTGTTCAACGCATAGCATAACCCTTTTGCTACAGAAGTGCCTATACGCAACCCTGTATATGAACCCGGACCCGCGCTTACTGCCACCGCATCTAACTCTGAAAGCAAAATGTTGTTGCTCTTAAACAGGTCATCAATAAAAACGGTGAGAATTTTAGCGTGCGAGTTACCACTTTTGTCCTCGCGAAAATCGAGCAGTGTTTCGCCCTTCGATAAGCACACAGAACAAACCGGAGAAGATGTCTCTATATTTAATATGAGCGGCATTAAAAACTGATGTGGCGTTCAATAACTTCACTGCCGCGCTTTGCCTTCACTTTCGTGCTATCGCCTTTCTTGAACTGAGAGAGGGCTTTCATGTAGCTCATCATATCGGTTACTTTTATTTCTCCGAGCTGAATCACTACATCGCCTGTTTTCAACCCGGCCTTGGCGGCCGGTTTGCCATCGGTTACTCCATCTATTCGCATGCCTTCGCCATCATAGGTGTAATCGGGCATTACGCCAAGCGTTACTGTAAACTTCGGTGTGTTTTCGTTGTTATCATCTTTGGTTTTTACAAAAGCAATCTTGCCTTTTGCATCTAGCCCCTCTATCAGTTTCATTACGTAGCTGAAAATCTCCTCCATTCCCGGGTAATTGATTTTGCTTTCGTCATCGCTTGGCTTGTGATAATCTTTATGCTGCCCGCTGAAGAAGTGCAGTACCGGTATGCTCTTTAAATAGAAAGAAGTATGGTCGCTCGGTCCCACTCCGCTTTCGGTAGTTTTTATATGAATGGAAGAAGAAATATTTTTCATCACCTCATTCCATGCCGGTGATGTACCCACACCGCTTACCACTAACTTATTTGAATCCATTCTGCCCACCATATCAAAGTTGAGCATGTAGTTGACAGAAGCAGAATCATACTTCATGTGTTCGGCAAACCATTTGGAACCGTAAAGCCCTAACTCTTCACCACTAAAAAGAACAAAAATGTAGTTGTTGTTTTTGAAAGATGACTGTCGGATTTTTTTTGCCAGTTCCAGAACCATTGCCACTCCGCTGGCATTATCATCAGCACCATTATGTACTGCCGGTTCGCCACGATAAGCGGAATGTGCGGAATCGCCCATGCCTAAGTGGTCGTAATGGGCACCAATGATGATGGTTTGTTTGGCATGGTTATCAATAAATGCTGCTACATTTTTCCCACTAATCTTTTCCTTTTCTCCGCCATGAACTTTTACATTGTAAGTAAATGGCTGACGGTAATTGCCGCCCTTATACTTTCCGTTCATAGCCCGCAGGCCTGCATTCTTCTGTAATTCACCCTCTATATATACCGCTGCTTTTGTTTCATCATCCGAACCGGTCATGCGACCATGCATACTATCAGAAGCTAAAAATGAAATGTGTTGCCTGAAGTTTTGCGCTAACTGACAATTGACAACCGACAACTGAAACACAAGAAAACTGAACAGCGATATTTTTTTAATCATGCTGCAAACCTAAAAAGCTGTTTTAATTTAACGCTACAAGTTCGTTCCTTACCTGAAAAGTTACAAATGCACACTCGTACCCGCTGAGTTTACCAAACATTCACAGCCGCACAATTTTCTTTTCGCCCGCTTTAATTACATTCGCGCCTCTTTAAACAGAACTATGCGTAATCAGAACATCCGGAACATTGCCATTATTGCCCACGTTGACCACGGTAAAACTACTTTGGTAGATAAAATTCTTCATCAGTGTTCGCTCTTTCGCGACAATCAGCAAACCGGTGAATTGATTTTGGACAACAATGACCTTGAGCGCGAGCGTGGCATTACCATTCTTGCAAAAAACGTTTCGGTTGAATACAAAGACATCAAGATTAACATTATAGATACACCGGGCCACGCAGATTTTGGCGGTGAAGTGGAGCGTGTGTTAAACATGGCAGACGGGGTGCTTCTGTTAGTAGATGCGTTTGAAGGCCCGATGCCGCAAACCCGTTACGTGCTTTCAAAAGCAATAGGCTTGGGCAAAAAGCCGATTCTGGTTATCAATAAAGTAGATAAAGAAAATTGCCGCCCCGAAGAAGTACACGAAAACGTTTTCGATTTGATGTTTCACCTGGGTGCTACAGAAAATCAGTTGAACTTCCCTACCGTTTACGGCTCGGCAAAGAGAGGATGGATGGGTGCTGACTGGAAACATCCGGCAGAAGATGTAACGTTTTTGCTCGATGAAATTATCGGACACATACCTGCTCCGCAAATTGCCGAAGGAACCGTTCAGATGCAAATCACTTCGCTCGATTACTCATCGTATCTCGGTCGTATTGCCATTGGAAGAATCACCAGAGGAAGTATTACATCGGGCCAGCAGGTGATGTTGATGAAACGCAATGGCACTCAGGTAAAATCGAAGGTAAAGGAGGTATACATTTTCAGCGGACTCGGAAAACTGAAAGTTGACAAAGTAAACTGCGGTGATATTTGTGCAGTAATGGGAGTGGAGGGTTTTGATATTGGCGATACGATTGCCGATATTGAAAATCCGGAAGCGATGGCGCCTATTCATATTGATGAGCCAACGATGAGTATGATTTTTACCACTAACACTTCTCCGTTTTTTGGAAAGGAAGGCAAACATGTTACTTCACAAAAAATTCGTGAGCGTTTGTATAAGGAGTTGGAAAAAAATCTTGCCTTACGCGTAGAAGACACCGAAGCGCCTGAGAAATTCAACGTGTTTGGCCGCGGTATTTTGCACCTGAGCGTTTTGATTGAAACCATGCGCAGAGAAGGATATGAGTTAAGCATTGGCAATCCCCGCGTTTTGATAAAAGAAATTAACGGACAGAAGTGCGAGCCTATTGAGGTGCTGACCATAGATGCACCGGAAAGTGTTGCCGGAAAGTGTATTGAACTCATTACACAGCGCAAAGGCGATATGCTGATTATGGAGCCGAAAGGCGATATGATGCATATTGAATTTGAAATTCCTTCGCGCGGGTTGATTGGTTTGCGCACACTTATACTGAACGTTTCTGCCGGTGAAGCTATTATGGCGCACCGCTTTAAAGAGTATCAGCCGATGAAGGGCGATATTCCTTCGCGTATTAACGGAACCATTTTGGCCAAAGAAGCCGGACGTGCTACTGCTTACTCGATGGATAAACTGGCCGACCGCGGTAAATTTTTTATTGAACCGGGGGTAGAAATTTACGAGGGGCAGATAATTGGCGAGTACACAAAAAGTGGCGACTTAGTGGTGAATGTGGTGCAGGCCAAACAACTCACCAACTTCCGCGCAGCGGGAACCGATGATAAATCGAATTTGCCGCCACCGGTAAAAATGAGTTTGGAAGAAGCCATGGAATACATTCAGGAAGATGAGTATGTGGAAGTAACTCCTCAGTCAATCCGCCTCCGCAAAATATATTTAACCGAAAACGACCGCAAGCGATTTGCCAACAAAGCGTTAAGCATGTAGAAATAAAAAAGCCCCGATAAATTACCGGGGCTTTTTTTATTTAAGGTGGACGATGCGTTATCTTCTTACAGATACCTCGATAATGCCCGATGTAAGTTTAACACACACCGCGCTGTTACCGCTTGGCTTGTTCAAAATTTTCACGGTTATAGTTACATCGTTGGTAACGGCTTCTTTTAACTCAGCACCGGATATCAGTATCCCAACTTCAGTAGCGCCTGCTGAGATATTATCCGAGTAAGCTATCTGGTTGCCTGTGCCGCCTGTTCCGGCAAGTTTCATGTAAACTTCTATGTTGGCAATTTCATCTAAGTTGGCACCGGTAGTAGCAACCACTGCTTTAAAACCCGGCTTTAAGCCCGCCTTGGTAACCCTGTCAATATCGGTAATACCGGCAGCGGCCATAGCGGCTACTATATCGGCTTTGTTTATGTTGAAGGTATAAGTTTGATAGGCTTGAAACGGATTAGCGGGGAGGCAAAATGTTTGCTCACCAAAATCGTAAGGAATAATCAGCGGTTCTTTAGTACATGAAGTGATGGAAAAAAAACCGGCAAGCAGGAAAGCGTAAAACGAAACGGACAGAATCTTTTTCATGAGATAATTTTTTTTGGTTAGGGTAAATGTAAAGTTTGATTTCAGTTTTAGCAAATAAATTTTGGGTGTGGCTATATAATCTCCACCTGCCGGGCCACCTTTTGCAGAATTTCGAAGACCGTTTCGGCCATTACATTTTCACTATCGAGGGTGGGGTTTATTTCTGTAAACTCTAAGCAGCACACTCTTTCGTTTTGTACCAGCTCCAGAATTACATCGGCAGCTTCGCGCTCGTTGATGCCGCCTTTCACCGGTGTTCCGGTTCCGCGCGAAATGCTGGGGTCAAGCGCATCTACATCAAAGGTGATGTAAATTTTATCGCAGTGCGAAAGATGTTTGAGGGCTTCGCGGCAAATTTTGGTTACACCGGTTTTCTTGATTTCGGAAGTGGAGAAATTTTTTACCCGGTGCTGTTTAATCAGGTAGCCTTCCTGCTCTTCAAAATCGCGCAGGGTCATAAACAGCAAATCGCGGTATTCGACTTTCGGGGTAATGTCGCCTACGTTTTTCAGCCGTTCCCAAAGTTCTATAGTTTCGTAATCTAAATCGTTCACTTTGTTTTCAATATTGTCTTCGGCCAGTGACGTAGCCAGCACCATGCCGTGCATGTTGCCCGAAGGGGTGGTGTAGGGCGAGTGTAAATCGGCATGGGCATCAATCCAGATAACCCCCAGCCGCGAATCGGGGTAGGCCATTCTTATTCCCGCCATGGTTCCTCCTGCATTTGAGTGGTCGCCCGAAATCATGATGGGGAACTTTCCGTCTTTGAGCGAGTCGCGCACGGCTGCCCCCACCCTTTCATACATTTTCAGCACACTTCTTATGCGCTTGGCATAGCGGCTCTCAATCATACCATATAAAGAGGAGTTGTCGTCAGGTATGTTGATGCTGCGGTGGCTTTTAAAGAAATTGCTGCGGTAGTCGAGCGCGGCTATTTTAACGGCATCTACCCCCAGGCTGGCGCCACGGGTTCCGGCACCCACTTCGCTTTTTACTTCAATCAGTCGTATTTGTCTTCCTTTTTTCATAACAGGAAATGCAAGTTAGAATTTTTTGATAAATGCGATATGGTGTAAAGCTGTTAATGCTATGCCTGGCGTGTTGTATGGTAAAAGTAAATTCGGAAACAGTATAGTAAACTGCTTTACCATACGCGAAGGAAAAATCAGGATTATAAGTTCAAGAAAAGCCAGTAGAAAAGAAATTAAATTGTATGAAAACAATCAATAAAAAATTTGCAGTGCCGGTATTAAAAGTAAAAGATACTACCACCCATGTTGACCCCACTAAGCCGTTAGATTTAAATGCGCTGGTGCGGCAGAGTAAAAACAAGAAACCACCAACAAAAACAGCAGCTTAATAACAACAGCAAACCCCGCTCATGCGGGGTTTGCTGTTGTTACATTTTAACCCACCTCCTCTTTACACTTGCTTGTTTGGTTTGGCACAAGAAGCCTGGCTCATTTGCCTTGCTTCATTCTTGCGCCAGTTGGGGGTTTTAGTCATATATAATGGGTTACCCGTGCCACGGTTCAAACCGTGGCACGGGTACTATTTAACTCAAGTTGCCAGTACAAAATAGCGGGCTTCAGCCCGCATAAAACAAC
>CAZBPG010000024.1:0-43048 GCA_964493695.1 uncultured Chitinophaga sp.
GGTTAGCCGTTTGAACCTTTTGTCCGGTAAGTCTTGTATTTGTTTCCAAAACATAGATGCAAGTATCCTGACTTGTTACCCCTCTTACTAACCCCTTTATCTACCAGATTAAGGGGTGTGTACTATTATCCGAAGAAGTCTATTAAAAAAGCAACCAGTTAAAGGCTCCATTTTTTGATAGTTCCTCCGTTTGGAATTGAACGAACTAATGCTTGGTTGTATGGCTTCAAATCGCTTATCCTTCGGTATGAAACCAATGAGTCACATTAGAGAAGTTGGCACTTTATCACCTTTATCGTAATCTTACTCAGAAAAGTTTAAAGAACTTCATAATACAGAAGTTAAAAGTCAAATGCTAAAAGTGAATACCGCTTTTAGCATTTGACTTTTAACTTTTTACTTGCTGTCTGCTATCTCATAATAGTCACCGTTCCGGTAAACTCTTTCGTTACATTATCAAAGTAAGTCACCTTCATCTGATAAACGTAGGTATCGAACGGAGCCGGCTTACCGTTTAGTTTACCATCCCAGCCGTTCTGGTTCGTAATTCCGTTGGCCTGCGAAGCATTGTAGTAAATGCGCTGTCCCCACCGGTCGAACACCGAAATATCAATATTCACAGCACCGAGAATGTCAAACTCAAACCGGTCGTTTAACTGGTCACCGTTCGGTGAGAATGCAGTTGGTATAAATGCCGAAGGCTGGTTCAACACTTCTACGGTAACCGTATCTGACGCATAACATGAATCGGCATTCATTACAATAACTGTAAAGGTGGTAGTAGTGCGCGGTGCAGCAAGCGGGTTCGGACAATTGAGCGGGTCTCCGCAATTAGAATAATCGAACATTTGATAAATAACAGAATCGGGATACCAGAAATAGTTCAGAATAGTGGTATCTGAAGTGGCAGTTGCTATCAGTTGTGTATTCATACCGGTAAGAATAACCTGTTCGGTTACAATCAGGTCAACATCTATTTGGCCTGGCGATGCCACGCTAAAGTTGGCAGTTCCCTGACATCCGTTTACATCGGTTACAATTAACAAATAATCACCGGCTGCTAAGTTGGCGAAATTGATAGAGCTGCTGTCTGAAGACTGCCCGCTGCCATTCAACAGGTAAGTATATGGAGCATAACCACCGGTTACCCCTATACCTACGTTGCCGTTTGCCACGTTAAAGCATTTAGCGCCCTGTGCATTAGTAGTAACCAAAATAGAAGCCGGGTCATTAATTACCGCAGTTGCAGAAGCGGTGCAGGTTAAAGCATCCGTTACCGTTAAGGTGTATGTTCCGGCAATCAGATTACCGATAGAGATAGTTGTTTTACTGTTACTCCAGGCATAAGCATAGGGCTGAACACCACCGGTTGTTATAGAGGTGATAGAACCGGTATTACCTCCGTGACATATCGGGTCATAAGTTCCGAGATTCGATATTATCTGAGTCCCCTGCCCGACCGTAAATGTCGCTTCCTTCTGACAAGTGTTTGCATCGGTTACAGTAATCGTATACGTTCCCGCCACCACACCGTTCAGGTCTTCTATAGTGGCGGTATTCGACCAGTTAAATGTGTAAGAAGGAGTGCCACCGGTGGTAGTTACATTAACAATTGCTGTAGCGGCACCAAAACATACAGCATCTGTAAGAACAGCTGTTATGTTTATTTCTGTAGGTTGAGCCACATCAATGCTGTCGTAAATAAAGCAAGCGTTCGAGTCGGTTAATTGAACCACATAGTGACCGGCCGCTACTCCTGCCATCAATGAGTCAGTAACAAAATTATTCCACAGATAATAGTATGGGCGTGAGCCACCGGTAGGAACTACTGCGAGTGTTCCGGTAGCAGCACCATAACAGGTTACATCTGTTTTTACAATACTTATTCCGAGCGGTAAAGGTTCGTTAATAATGTAAAGCGAAACCGCCTGACAACCGTTCGCATCCGTCACTGTAACATAGTAATCGCCACCAGGTTGGTTAAAAATATCTTCAGTTGATTGACCGGTTGACCACAAGTAAGAATAAGGCAATGTGCCGGCATATCCGGTTATATCCACAAAGCCATCACCCAAACCTGCACAGGTTACATTCTTTACCACACCGGACGTAAATATCTGTCCCGGTTCAGTAACTGTTGTCGAATCAACCTGGCTGCAATTTCTCGAATCGGTTACAGTAACAATGTATGTTCCTGCACCCAGGTTTATTAAATCTTCACTCACTGCACCGGTGCTCCACAAGAAATTATACAAAGGCGTGCCACCGGAAACAATCAGATCCACTCTTCCGCTCGTATCGCCATAGCACAAAGGATTCTTTACAATAAAATTAGTGTAGATGGCTGAAGGATTAACTATAGTAACAGATGTGGTAGCTGTACAGCCATGGTCATCGGTTACCGTTACCACATACAACCCGCCCGGCAGAGCAGTCAAGTCTTCGGTAGTAGTGGAGTTGCTCCAGGCATACAAATAGTTCGGAGTTCCACCGGTAACGGTTAAATCAACAGCCCCGTCATTGGCATTAAAGCAGGAGATATTAGTAACCACAGTGGTAAGCATCAGCGGATCCGGTTCAGCCAAAAGAACTGAATCTTTGCTTTCACAACCGTTAGCATCGGTAATAATCACATAGTAAAGTCCTCCATCCAATCCCGAAATATCTTCAGAACCCTGGAAGGTTGACCAAAGGAAAACATAAGGTGCTGTTCCTCCGCTTACAGTTAAATCAGCGGCACCATCGTTGGCACCGTTGCAGGTAACATCGGTTCCAGCTACTGAAGAGGTAATTGCTGTTGGTTCAGCAATAGTAAACGAAGCAGTAATTGTGCACGCATTTGCATCTGTTACTGTTACACTGAAACTTCCACCGGATACGTTGTAAATATCTTCGTTAGTTGAGCTGTTGCTCCACAAATAAGAATAAGGGAATACACCACCTTGTACGGTGATATCTACCGAGCCATCAGCACCACCGGCACACCCCACATTTATAACCGATGAATTCATAACCATGGCAGCCGGTTGAGTAACAGTGGCAGAAGTTACTGCACTGCAGTTATTCGCGTCCTTTACGGTTACAGTATACGTTCCCGCAACCACATTAATCAAGTCCTGTGTGCTGGTAGAATTGCTCCAGTTGTAATCGTATAACCCTGTTCCTCCAGTAACTGTCAAATCTACAGCACCGGTAGCAGCCCCATTACATAAAACATTTGTAACACTCACTGAAAGAACCAAAGCCGGAGCTTCAGTAACAAGTACAGAATCGTGTTTTTCGCATCCGTTCGCATCGGTAACAATTACAAAATATGTTCCTCCGCTAATACCGGTTAAGTCTTCTACCGTCTGGAAAGTATTCCATAAATAGCTATAAGGAGCTGTTCCTCCGCTCACGGTTAAATCTATAGCACCATTACTTGCTCCAAAGCAGGTGACGTGGGTTGCTGTTAAAGTTGAAACAATAGCTGCCGGTTCAGAAATAGTGAAAGAAGCGGTAATGGTACAGCTGTTGGCATCCGAAACAGTTACTGAGTAAACCCCTCCGCTTAATCCATTAATATCTTCAGTAGTGGCTGAGTTACTCCAAATAAATGTATAAGGGAATACACCGCCCTGTACAGTAATATCAACCGAACCGTTTGCCCCACCGTTACAACCTACATTTACCGGTGTGGCATTCAACACCAATCCAGCAGGTTGCGAAACAATTGCGCTGGCACTCGCTGTGCATCCGTTACCATCGGTAATGGTTACTGAATAGTTACCTGCTGCAATTCCGGTTAAGTCTTCGGAAGTTGCTGAGTTGCTCCAGACATAGGTGATTGTCGGAGTGCCTCCGTTCACCGTAATATCAATAGCACCGGTTAATCCCCCGTTACATAAAACATCGGTTACCACAACTGAAATCGTAATTGGGGCTGGTTCTGCTACCACTATTGAATTGGTGATACTGCAATCATTGGCATCATGAACTACAACAGTATAAGTACCACCGGATGCACTTGTAACGTCCTGAGTAGTGGCACCGTTATTCCAAATGTAATTATAAGGGGAAGTGCCACCGGTAACATCTAAATCAACACTGCCACTGGCAGCACCGGCACATAAAACCGGAGTTGAAGAAACAGTAGAAGTAAGTTGTGTCGGCTGAATAATATCCTGGCTGATGGTTTCCTGACAGCCATTAGCATCCGTAACGGTTGCGGAATAAGTGCCCGGAAGAAGTCCGTAAATGTCTTCTGTTGTTTCTCCGTTACTCCACACGAAACTGTAAGGAGGAACACCGCCATTTGCTGTAATATCTATTGAACCCGAAGAATCATTATAGCAAAGCAGGTCGTGATAAGATGCAACACTTACAAACAATGGAAGCGGTTGCGAAATAGTTGCCCCAACTGAAGCTGAACATCCTTTTGTATCAGTAATTGCCACATTATAAGTTCCGGCAACAAGCCCTGTAATATCTTCGGAAGTTGCTCCGTTGCTCCATAAAAAACTATAGGCAGGGTTTCCACCGCTAACGGTAATATAGATGGCACCGGAGCTTGCTCCATTACAACCTATATTGAAAATAGAGTCAATCTGCGCCTGTAACTGATTCGGCTGAGTAATGGTTACGTTTACGAAATCGGTACAACCTTTAGAATCACGCAAGGTAACTACATAGTTCCCCGAAGCCAACCCGGTAAAAGTTGAAGTAGGAACAAACTGAACACCGTTGATAGAATATGAATAAGGGGGCACACCACCTGTAAGTTGCACGGTAACGGTTCCATCTACTCCACCAAAACAAGATACGGGAGTTTGCGAAACCAAACTTGCATACACAGCATAGGCAGTATCAATAAAGACAGAAGAACTGCTCGTGCAGCCATTGTCATCAGTAACCAGTATCGAATAGTTGCCATCAGCTAACCCGTTAAAAACATTTCCGGGTTGAGTAGGACCGCCATTCAGAGAGTAGGTATAAGGCACAACTCCACCGGTAGCATTCACAGTAATACTTCCGTCAAACACGTTATCGCAACTGGCGTTTTGAGGAACTGTAGTATGCGTAAGTACAGTTGGCTCACCAACTACCACAGGGTAAGCCGGTGTAGAAATACATGCCAGAGCATCCTGAATAAACACCTGATAAGTACCGGCAATTAAACCCGCAAAAAAGTTGCTGCCCTGGTATGTGCCTCCATTATCGTTGGAATAAGTATATGATGGGGTACCATTAGTAGCAGTCACAGTAAAGGCACCGGTATTGCCTCCATTACATAACACGTCCTGAACAAAAACATTGTTTACTACAGGTAGAGGTGCAACTGTTACTGTAGCCGCTCCAAGAAATCCTGTGTTACGGATACAACCGTTTGCATCCGTGATTTGCTGGATGGTATACGTAGTCGTTGTAGCAGGTAATACTCTTATAGTATCACCAGCACTTACATTACTCTTGGTGAAGGTATTGGTTCCGTCTGTGTAAACAACTGTAAACGGTCCGGTTCCTACTGCAAAGTTAAAGGTAACCGCTGTATCCACCCCGCTACAAACTGTAACCGAACCGCTGATACTTCCGTTAGGAAGTGGATTTACACTAACAGTAAATGGTATACAAACGGTGGTGTTACATAAGCCCTGTGCCCGTAGATAATAGGTAGTATTTACTACAGGTGATACGGGAATGGTAGAGCCTGTTCCTTCTGGCGTACCTCCGCAACTTGAACTATACCAATTCCACGAAGCACCTATTCCCAAATGGCCGCCTACGGCAGTAAGGTTGGTGGAACTGCCTATACAAACTGCCGCTGAACCGGAAATGGAAGATGCCACAACCGATGAATCGTTTACCGTAACTGCAGTAAACGCACACGTAGTAGTGTTACAAGTGCCTTCTGCACGCACGTAATAGTTAGTAGATGTTGAAGGGGTAAGTGTCACTGTTGCACCTGTTCCGACAGATGCTCCGCTGCCGCAGCCACCTGCGTACCATACCCATGAACCTCCTGTTCCCAAAGATCCTCCCACCACTGTAAGGGTGGTTGAAAGACCTTCACATATAGTAGTCACTCCCGAAACAGATACAGGGGAAGTAGATAGTGTATTTACAGTTACCAGTTGCGATACACAAGCAGTGGTAGTTGGACATGGAGATGGTCCTTCTGCTCTTACAAAATAAGTAGTACTTGAAGCAGGTGATACGGTGACTGATGGCCCGCTGCCAACAAATGTTCCGCCACAACCTCCGCTATACCAGTTCCAACTGGCACCTGTTCCGAGTGAGCCGCCTACTACGCTGAGAGTTGTGCTAACACCATTACAGATGGTAGTAATTCCTGAAATACCCGTAGGAGCAACTGACGGTTGATTAACCGTAATAGTTGTAGAGGCACAAGTTGTCAGCGTATTACATGGCGAAGGATCTTCTGCACGCACGTAATAAGTAGTAGTAACTGTAGGAGAAGGAGTGATAGACACTCCCGTACCGACCAACGTTCCGCCACATGAACCGGAATACCATCGGTAAACACCTCCCGTTCCTAATGAGCCACCATTGGCTGTAAGTAAAGTGCTTTGGCCATTACATATAGTTGAAGAGGAAACACTAACAGAACCGGGAGCTGTAGATGGCGTGTTTACGGTGACCGTTACAGAAGCACAGGTAGTAGTATTACAAGTGCCTTCGGCTCGTACAAAATAGGTAGTAGTAGTTCCCGGACTTACAGTAATAGAATTGCCATTGCCCACAAAAACACCTCCACAAGAACCACTATACCAAAACCATTGAGCACCAGCCCCCAACGACCCGCCTACCCTAGTTAAAGTGGTGGAGCCCCCAGTACAAATTGTAGATGTTCCTGAAACGGATGTTGGTGCTACCGAGATTGATTGCACCGTAATTGTAACCGGAGTACATGTGGTATTGCCACAGGCGTTTTCTCCACGGACACAATAGGTAGTGGTACTTGCCGGTGTAACGGTTATACTGGTGTTATTGTATTGAAGAAAAGTACTGCCTGCATACCAACCCCAGTTACCGTTTGAGCCGGTAGTGCCTCCAAAGCGTGTAAGCGAAACGGAAGTGCCGGGACAAATAGTCGCTGCCGGTGAAACAGTGATTGACGATGCCGCCACATAAGGTGTTTCATAGTTAATAATCAGTTGAGGACGATTCCCACTGGCGTATCCTCTGAAATCCAACCATTCATCATTACTTGGACCGGCAGGGTCGGAGTGACCGCCCTGATTAGCGTTATCTAATGAAAAAGTAACAAAATCATACGGCAGTGCAGCCTGCACTCTTGATGCAACATTCAAAAATTCGAAAGGCTGCCAGGTATTAACCGGCAGATAATTGCCGAATGCATTATAGAACCGGTAAACCGTTCCGGTACCATTTATATCCGCATAATTCTGGTCGCAGGTTTGTACAACCGGATCGGTAGTAATGGGGTCGTATGCCTGGTACCAAAACTGAAGATTGTCGTCACCAGAAGCATCATTGGTAAAATTATACTGATACCACCGGCAGTAAGAGTAGTTAACAAAGCAGGCATTATCGGGAATAGACGAAATATCATACTTAGCGTAGCACTGATAATAGTCATCATCAAAGAAGCCATCGTCATAGCCTACCCGTAAATTTTCATCAGCATCGTTGTTGGTTCCAAAATCGCAGCCACCATCTTCCTCTACGGTAAATGTCCAGGCAAAAGCAGCCTGCGGGGTTACAGTAACTACCGGGTCAATTATTAATGGGAATTTCCTTGATGCATCGGTTAACCATTCAGCATCTACTAAAACGTTTACATAAATCACTCCGTTTTTCTCTTCCGTAAAATATCTTCCGTTTGTTTCCCCGTTTTCTGTAGTTTTTGTTTTTTCGAAAAAGTGAGGGGCTTTGTATTTTAAAAGAACCCTTCCATCGTTATTTTTAATGACTACTATGGTATTTTCTTTTTCCAGATAAGCGTGATAGCCGACAGGTACTTTTACTCCTTCGCGAAACGAGACATAAGCAGTATTGGCCGGTACGTTCAACCAGTTCAAATTGTTTAATTCATAACTTAACTCGTAACCCGCACCATTATGTTCAACAGAAGCATTTACTCCGGGAAACAAATTTTCATAGGTCAGGTATTCATCCTGCACAACTTTAATAGTTCCGGCAATTGCGCCAGCGGAACCGGTTTGTTTCATAGAGGCATCAAAGAAATAAACACCGGCATCCTGCATCAGTTCGAGTTGTTCGCTGTTCTCGGTAACTACACGAATACCGTTTTGCAGGGAGTTGCCGTAGTATGTTTGAAAACGGTTGTAGGTATTGGCATAACCGAAACCCGGGAACTGCGAGCTCGGATAGACATCATTCAGAATAGAATTCCAAACACCGTTTTTTTGGTAATGCACCGGTCCGGCCGAAGCTACAGCGGTGATAGTGCCATCGTTGCATTTGAAATGTTTGGTAGTAAGGTCGCGCTTATCCAAAATTTCAGCATCGGGGTTGATGTAAGAATAAGGTCCATCCGGTTCAAACTTCTTTCTGAATTCAACAGACGACTCGAAGCCTGTTTTATATTTTTCGCTGACTTCTGCCTTAACACCAAGTGTTTTTTCCTTTATCTGCTCGTAGGAGGCTACTTTGGCAACCGGCAGTTTGGTAATTTGTTTTTGAGCGAAAACAGTAGTTGAACAATACAGGATAGTTAAGCAAATCAGGGTAAGTGCTTTTTTCATAAGTAGTTATTGTAAGTTAAGTATGCTTCCGTTCCGAAACGGTGTCAGTTATTTCTGAAACGGGACGCCAAATATAACCCTTGGCTCCTAAAAAAGAAGAGTCTTGGAGTTGAGGATTAAGATTTATCGTGCCAACTGACCGGCTGTTTTAAAATTTGTTCGAAAGCAAGTATCCCTGATTGCGAAGGACTCCCCTAAAAAAAACGGATATCCTGAAATTGGAACATACATTACGTCTTCCGGAAGGTATGTATCAACTAAAGATTCGTATGCTCCGGCTTTCGGAGCGTATGCACAGTGCCCAAAAACGTATGTCGCAAGTTTTGGAGCATACGCTGCAACCTTTGGAACATACGCGGCAACCTTTGGAGCATACGCTGCAAGCTTTGAAATGTATGCATCGAGACCCGATAAAGGCCAAAATTCTCCATTTTGATACATTTAAGCATATTAACAATAATCGCGAAGCCGTGGCTTCGCGATTATTGCCCGGATGCTCTTTCGAACATTTAAGGCGGAATGGAGAAGGTATTACCTGCCTATGGCAGCCCTGATGATGTTTAACGCAGCACCTGCCTTAAACCATTCAACCTGTTGTTCGTTGTAGGTATGCGCCACTTCAAACGTTTCAACCGAACCGTCTTTGTGTGTTAACTGAATGGTAAGATTTTTTCCGGGAGCAAAAGTGGTAAGACCTAAAATGTCAACCACATCATCTTCCTGAATTTTGTTGTAGTCGTCTTTGTTTACAAAAGTAAGACCCAGCATTCCCTGTTTCTTCAAATTGGTTTCGTGAATACGCGCGAAAGATTTTACCAGCACAGCACGCACGCCTAAGAAACGCGGCTCCATAGCAGCGTGTTCACGAGACGAACCTTCACCATAGTTTTCATCGCCTACTACAATGGAGCCGATACCCGCTGCTTTGTATGCGCGCTGCACAGCCGGCACTTCGCCATACGCACCGGACAACTGATTCTTTACCGAATTTGTTTTTTCGTTGAAGAAGTTGGTGGCACCAATCAACATATTATTGCTGATGTTATCTAAGTGTCCGCGATATTTCAACCAAGGACCTGCCATGGAGATATGGTCGGTGGTGCATTTGCCTTTTGCTTTGATGAGGAGTTTTAATCCTTTCAAATCTGTTCCTTCCCATGCGGCAAACGGTGCAAGCAATTGCAAACGGTCAGATGTTGGAGAAACCTTTACCTCTACTTTACTGCCATCTTCAAACGGTGCAACAAAGCCTGCATCTTCAACGGCAAAACCTCTTGCAGGTAATTCATTACCGGTAGGCGCATCTAATTTTACCTGCTGTCCTGCTTCGTTAGTTAAAGTATCTGTCAGCGGATTGAAGGTTAAATCACCGGCTATTGCCAAGGCAGTTGTTAACTCAGGTGAAGCAACAAACGCTAAAGTGTTAGGGTTACCATCCTGGCGTTTTGCAAAGTTACGGTTGAACGAGTGTACGATGGTGTTGCGCTCTTGTTTGTCAGCACCGTGGCGCGCCCACATACCAATGCAAGGGCCGCAGGCATTGGCATAAACCGTTGCACCAATTTTATTGAACGTATCTATAAACCCATCGCGCTCGATAGTAAAACGAATTTGTTCAGAACCCGGTGTAATACTGAACTCTGCCTTGGCCTTCAAATTCTTTTCAGCTACTTGTTTTGCCAAAGAAACTGCGCGGGAAATATCTTCATAAGAAGAGTTGGTGCAACTGCCAATTAAACCAACACTTACTTTAGTTGGCCAGTCGTTTGCCTTAGCCGCTTCTTTCATTTTAGAAATAGGCGTTGCTAAATCGGGTGTGAAAGGGCCATTGATGTATGGTTCCAGTTCAGTCAGATTGATTTCAATTACCTGGTCGAAATACTTATCCGGGTTGGCATAAACTTCTGCATCACCGGTTAAGTGTTCTTTCACGGCATCGGCAGCGGCAGCTACGTCAGCACGGCCGGTTGCACTTAAGTAGCGGCTCATGCTTTCATCATAACCGAAAGTGGAGGTAGTAGCTCCTATTTCCGCTCCCATGTTGCAGATAGTTCCTTTACCGGTGCAGCTCATGTTTACAGCCCCTTCGCCAAAATATTCTACAATGGCTCCTGTGCCACCTTTTACAGTAAGAATACCTGCTACTTTTAAGATGACATCTTTAGGCGAAGTCCATCCGTTGAGTTTTCCAGTCAGCTTCACTCCTATCAATTTCGGTTGTTTCAGTTCCCAAGCCAAACCTGCCATTACATCGCAGGCATCGGCACCACCTACACCAATGGCTACCATTCCGAGTCCGCCTGCATTCACCGTGTGAGAATCGGTTCCAATCATCATTCCACCGGGGAAAGCGTAGTTCTCCAATACAATCTGGTGGATGATACCGGCACCGGGTTTCCAGAAACCGATTCCGTATTTATTAGAAACCGAAGCAAGGAAATCATACACTTCTTTATTGCCCGAAGTAGCGGCTGCTAAGTCGGTTTTAGAACCATCTTTTGCTGTAATCAGGTGGTCGCAGTGAACGGTAGAAGGCACTGCCACCTTCGGGCGACCGGCTTGCATAAATTGCAAAAGCGCCATTTGCGCGGTAGCATCCTGCATGGCTACTCTGTCCGGAGCAAAGTCAACATAAGAACCTCCGCGCTTAAATTCTTCCAGCTTTTGCGAAGTATGTAAATGGGAGTAAAGAATTTTTTCAGTCAGGGTTAAAGGACGGTTCAACACTTTGCGTGCAGCAGCAATTTTTGAGGGTAATTCTGCATAAACCTTCTTTATCATTTCAATATCAAATGCCATGTTTATTGATTTTAGTTTTTAGATTTTAGATTGAAACAGCCGGATTTGTTGCTGAGGAACGACTTGCTTTATGCATTTACTGTCAACTGCCTACTGCTTACCGCCAACTGATTTTGCGGGCGCAAATGTAGAAGGATTTAGGACAAGGGAAAAGGAATCAGCGAATATTCGCTCAATGAATTTATCGTATGCCTTTTTACGAAAATTCAAAAACAAATATTTTATTGAAATATTTCCGAAAATGTTTCCGAAAAATATCTCTTTAAACCATTTTATCATCTTCAAAAAATAACTCAAAATCAGTCTATTAGGGTTATTTATGTTTCAGAAAATGTTTCAGAAAATATTCTACAAATAATTCTATTTTTAGGTTTATGAAAGAGGATAACAAATTCTCATTTTATCGCGACCCAAGTGCTATGTTTCCAATGATGCCTGAAACAGGTATTGCTGAATTGGAAAAACTGGCTGCTGAGATAATTTCCTTATCAGGCAAACTAAGCGAAAAAACTCACCCCGAAACTGCAAATGCAATTGCAACATTGGTAGAACCAATGAATAGTTACTATTCTAACTTAATAGAGGGTAGACCTACACACCCGTTAGATATTGAGAAAACTTTAAAAAAGGAATATTCAAAAGGAGATAAAAATGCTTCTCTTAAATTAGAGGCTGTCGCGCACATAGAAGCCAACAGAAGAATGAAAGCAGATTTGCAAAACAATTCCGTGGCAGTTTTAAACACCGATTTTATTTGTGGGCTACACTTTTCGTTTTACGAATTTTTACCGGAAGAATTCAGGCACATCGTGTTAGATGGAAAAAAGCCTTACACCATTATACCCGGCAAAGTAAGAGACATTGAAGTAGAAGTAGGCAACCATATTGCACCGGCTCATGACAGAGTTTCTAAATTTTTAGATGTGCTGTGGAATGCTTATAGCGACAAACACTTTACATCGCCATTGCATAAAATTATTCTCATTGCAGCCTCGCATCATCGTATTGCATGGATACATCCTTTTGCCGATGGCAATGGAAGAGTTACGCGCCTTTTTTCGGAAGGACTTTTTATAAAGGAAAAATGTTCGGCTAATAGTATTTGGTCTATTTCGAGAGGCTTGGCAAGAAAAAGGGAAGACTACTATGCTTTACTAAACAACGCTGACCAAACAAGAAGAAATGACACCGATGGCAGAGGTAACTTATCAGACAAGGCATTGTTTGAGTTTTGTAAATTCTTTTTAGAAACAGCAATAGACCAACTTGAGTTTATGCGCAAGCTATTAGATTTAGATAGCGCAACAGAACGAGTGAATTCGTTTGTAGATTTAATGGTTATCCGCAAAAGATTGGATAAGGAAGCAAAATATATTTTGCGCGAAGTGTTTGCTTTTGGTTCTGTGCGAAAAGGTGATTTGGCTCGCCTAACCGGAAAATCTGATGCTACAGCACGTAAGATAATGAACACTCTTATTGCCGAAGGTTTGTTGATAGAAGGTGAGCATTTTAAAGATTCAGTGAAAGTTTCCCTGCCAACTCATTTAGCAGCTTATTACTTTCCAGGCTTGTATCCCGCGCAAATTGAAGCCACCTTAGATAGAAAAGTTTAATCCATCATTGTTTTTGGTGCAGGAAATGGCTTATCACCATTCGTATATCGCTATAGTCGTATTTTTCACCAAACTTAGCTCGAACCGCATTGGCTTCAAAAGTATTGTTGTCCTGAATGAATGCCAGGATAGGGTTAATTATTTCGGGAGCTAACACCTCATATACATTTATTTCTCCGTTCTGAATCCACCTGGCGAAATGACTTTTGATAGTGCCCGCAGTTAATCCTCTTATTTCAGCAATCTCTTCCACAGTTTTCCCTTGCTTATACAAATCAAGTGTGTCTTTATAAGTCCCTCCCTTTTCCTTTTTGCCGGAAGTGATCGAACTTACTACTGTCTTCAACTTATCCTTGGTAAACTTTACCTCGCCTGTATAAAGTTTCTCATCCATAAACCGTGCCCCGTAAAGCTGGTTCACTTTGCTCCAGAAGTTATCCTGCACATACTGCACCTGCTGCACGTAACGTTTCACTTTGCTTTTATAAGCCATAGCGGTAATGTGTTCGTGCATGGGCGCGATAAGCGCATTGAAAATATTCCCGGTGAAATACTCAATGGCTTTTGCACTTCGCTCTTTCAACGCAAACATATTTTGCTGATTGTTGTTGTAGTCGGCCAGCAGGCGGTCAAGCTGCGATTCAAATTTTTCGGAAGTGGAAACAATGGTTTCGATTTGCGAAGTTATGTTCTCGAAAAGCGATAGTGCCTTTTCTTTATCCTGAAAGTCTTTTTCAAACAATAACTCTTTCCAGTCGCCAACCCGCTCGCGCAGTTTATTGAAATTAAACAGGCGTTTGAGTTGAAGATTGGCAAATTCAATTTTCGCATGTTCTAAAATTCCCTCCAGTTCCATTTCGTTATGATGTGCCTCGCTGAAGTCGGTAATCTTTACATCGCCATGCAGAGCATTTTGCGATATGAGAGAATGCAGAACAATTCCCTGTAAAGTGCGGCAACGCGATAAGGCAACATATACCTGACCGGCAGCAAACGATGAACCGGCATCAATAATTACTTTATCGAAAGTCAACCCCTGGCTTTTGTGGATGGTAATTGCCCAGGCCAACCGCAAAGGATACTGACTGAAGGTGCCGATAACATCCTTATTTATTTTATCGTTTGCCTGGTCAACGGTATATGAAATGTTTTCCCAAATTTCTTTCTTCAACAAATAATCTTCTTTGTTTTCCTGAAAGGTAACAGTGATAGAATCGTAGGTGAGTTTTTTAACCACCGCTAATTTGCCGTTGAAATATTTCCCTTCAGCCGAATCGTTGCGGGTAAACATTACCTGCGCGCCTTCGCGCAGTTGCAGGTATTTTTCGCAGGGGTAAATATGTTCGGGAAAATCTCCGGTAATTTCCGCTTCATAAGCATAAGAACGACCTTCCAGTTTCTTCAGCTCTGTTTCGTTTACTGCATTTGCTTTGTTGTTGTGTGTGGAGAGCAAAATGTATCCTTCCTCCGTTGGTCGAAACCCCGGATTGTATCTTTCCTTCAGTTTATCATAATCATCTTCATCTAATTGCTGATGGCGGATGTTGTTGAGCAGGCGCAGAAAGCGTTCATCGCTTTGGCGGTAAATTTTCTTGAGCTCAATTTCTGCGGCATCTAATTGTTTCCAGACCAGCGAATCGAAAAAGTAAGGACTGGCGTAATAGTTTTTCAGAATCTGCCACTCCGGTTCTTTTACCACCGGTGGCAACTGGTGCATATCGCCAATGAGCATTACCTGCACACCGCCAAAGGGTTTTGCGTTTCTGCGCACGGTGCGCATTACAAAATCAACGGCATCCAGAATATCTGCCCGCACCATGCTCACTTCGTCCATAATCAGCAATTCCATTTCCTGAATTACTTTTCGTTTTTCTTTCCTGAACTGCATGTGTTCCATCAAGGCCCTGCGGTTAGTTACCAGATTAAGATTTACCGAATCGCTGTTAGGTATAAATGAAGTAAGCGGCAAATTGAATTGCGAGTGAATGGTAACCCCGCCCGCGTTGATAGCAGCCACACCGGTGGGGGCCACTATCACAAAATTTTTGGTGGTTTGGTTCGCCACTTTTTTCAGCAGCGTTGTTTTGCCGCTGCCGGCTTTGCCGGTCAGAAAAAAATGTTTGTGCGTATAAAGTGCAAACTGTTCGGCAATATTGAACTCGTGGTTAATCACGTGGGCAAATATAAGTTTCGTGTTTAAAGGAAGCTGCGAATTTGCAGCGGGCGAGTGGGCTTTACCGGTAATAAAAAAAGGGTTGCGGGTGTAAGAATCTGTTCGGCAAATGGGGGGGGAAGGCCGCGGGTCACAGGGGGAAGGCCGCGGGTCACAGGGGGAAGGCCGCGCGTCACGGGGGGAAGGCCGCGGGTCATCGGGAGAGAGCCAATGGTAAGCGAAATTGAATGTTTTTCCTCATTTTAACAGCAAAAAGAGGTTTTTATGTAAAAATTTCTTTACACAGCACCAAAGTTGCAGGTTACAGGTTAAAGGCGACTTTAGCTGCCTGCAGCCGGCAACCTGAGTTAAGTATAAGCGAAAGGCAAACAGGTAAATTACGCTTACGCCAACCCCTACTGTTAAAATGCAAAACGACCACCGGTTGCCCGATGGTCGTTTTTTTACACAGAATATGATTCTTTTTTATTGCCTTACAATGCGGGTGGCAGTGTTGCCGGCTTTAAGCAGGTAAACACCGGCAGGTTCGTTTAGTATAATGCTGTTGGTGCCTTGTTGCAGTTTGCCTTGCGTTACCAGTCTGCCGGTTAAATCATAAACCGTGTATGCCAAATTGCTTTCGGCATTTACAAATACCACCGGGCTGCCGGCAGGGTTGGGGTAAACAAACAGTTTATCACCGGCAATTTCGTTAACGCCTACCGATGATTTGTTTTCGTACCAATAATCCCAACGCCCGATATTTTTCCATGCCAGGGTGTTGGAGTTCCATCCCTCCCATAGCCAACTTGTGCGGTAGCCGCTGGCATTGCGGGTGTAGGTAGATAGCATGTTGTTTGTCCAGGCGTTGTTCGAATAGTGCTCTTCACCAAGGTCGGTTACCGGGCGGTTGTTGGCATCGTAGGTATAGGTGTTACGACCCCATAAATCCCACGTTAAGGTGTTGAGGTTCCATCTTTCATATAATCTAGTTTCCTGCATACCCTGAGCGTTGTAGGTGTAAGTGTATTTGTATTTATTACGCCATATATTCATGTTCGAGAACCATTCAGATTCTATATAGCCCGTAAGCCGGTTGTTGGCATCGTAGGTATATTCGAATTTTTTTGTGTTTTTATAAACCGAATAGGTGGTGTCATAGGTTTGTTGCAAAATAAACGTTTGGTTGCCGCTGGCATCATAAGCGTATGTAGTTAGTCCATCGGGTACCCATTGGCTATTGGCGGAATTCCAAAATTCGATACTGCGCGTACTATCCAGGTTTTGGGGGTTGTAAGTGTAAACAATTCTACCAGAGTTTATCCAAACATTGTTGATGGCCCACCCTTCTTCTAAAGCAACAAGTATTTTATTGAATGCCGTGTAAGAGGTAGAGTACTTGCGATAGTTTCCCCAATTGTTATTGGTTTGGTTCCACAGTTTATGGTTTCTGAGCAATTCAAGCCCGTTTGCGTTGTAAGTAAATTCTTGTCGCGTGCCATAGGGATAGCCGTATATCGGAGTGGGGCTGGTATCTACCCGTACCTGCAGCCATTCGTTGGCATCGTGGGTCCATGTGCCAACAATAAACCTTTTCCAGGGTCCGGCAATGGAAGTATCGTGTACTAAGTAGTTATAGTTTGTTAGAAGGTTTTGGGCATTATACTGTATGTTAAAAGAATCCACATCGTCCCATTTTAAACTGTCGTTGTCCCATTGGTATTCTCTTTGCCCAATCATGTTTTTGGTGCCATCGTTATAGTTGTCACCCGGGTCAAGTTCATAAATATAGCCTGAAGGGTTCGTGATTTGTGCGTTGGTAAAAAGCGTAGCAAGCAGCAGGGCTGCAAGAAGTGTAAATTTGTTTCTGCGAAATAAAAAATAATTCAGATGAATGTTAAAAAAATTTATGAAGCGAAAAAATAACTTCGCACCGTGAACCTCACCGAACAGATAAACCTTGCTTTACGTGCCATACGTGCCAATATCCTGCGCACTATTCTCACGCTTTCTATTATTATGTTCGGCATTACCGCACTCATAGGTATTCTCACCGCTACCGAAGGCATCCGAACCAAGATGCTCACCAGTTTCAGCGAAATGGGTTCCAATACTTTTTCTATAAGCAATGAGGGAACGGTAAAAAAAAGGGGTGGGCCGCGCAGACACCGCAAATCAGGAAATCCCCCAATTACCATTCAGCAGGCCAACAGTTTTAAAAAGAATTTTCGTTATCCCGCTACGGTTTCTGTATCGAATGTAGCAAACGATATAGCCATTATTAAACATGAGTCGAAAAAGACCAACCCGAACGTGCGGGTGTTTGGTGTAGACGAAAATTATCTGAAAGTATCGGGTCAGAATATTGCCGAAGGCAGACCTTTTTCGAAAACAGAAATTGAAAGCGGAAGCGATGTTATTTTACTGGGTAAAGATGTGGTGGCTAAAATTTTTAATCCGTACGATACGGTAATTGGTAAACTGGTAAGCATAGGCAGCAAGAAGTTTAAGGTGGCAGGAATTCTTGCCTCTAAAGGAGCCAGCCAGATTGCCACCGACAACCAGGCCATGATACCGGTGCAGAATGCGCGGTGGAGTTTTCCGGATAATGCTACTTCGTACCTTCTGAACATTATGGTTGAAAATGCCGAAGAACTTGATTTCGCTATAGATGAAGCCACCGGAGTGTTGCGCGGAGTGCGAAGCCTGCGGGTGAATGACGAAAACGATTTTGACATTGCTAAAAGCGAGCGCCTTGCCGACCAGATTCTCGACCAGATGAAGTATGTGAAGATTGCCACTATCATCATCGGCATCCTCACCCTCATTGGTGCAGGTATAGGTTTAATGAATATTATGCTGGTGAGTGTAAACGAGCGCACGCGCGAAATTGGAATAAGCAAGGCGCTGGGAGCAAACAAACAAACTATCCGTATTCAGTTTTTGACAGAAGCCATTGTTATCTGCCAGATTGGTGGAATCCTGGGAATAATTCTCGGAATAGGAATGGGAAACCTGGTTGGTATTTTTCTTGAGTCCGGTTTTATCTTTCCTTACGTATGGGTTTTCGGTGGATGGATTTTCACCTTTATTGTTGGTCTTGCTGCCGGTATTTATCCCGCCATTAAAGCAGCCGACCTTGACCCGGTGGAAGCACTGCGCTACGAGTGATACACAGTGAATGTATATCTCGTTTTGGGTTTACACTATTAATGTTTTCTTTGTTCGCCTTTGAATGCCTCTTGACAAATAGAAATTGTATTGATTTATGTACTGCTTTAATGAGTTGCAGAAATTGTCGAAAAAGCAACCATCTGTTGTTTCCGGAAAAGTAAAACTGGCGATGCTTGCCGATTCGGCTGTGCAATTTTTATGTGTGGCTGTAAAAGGTTTTGGCGTAGCCAACAATACAGTTTACGAAATTTGGGAGGCAGATTACAACCAAATAGACCATGAAGTTTTTGACAAAAACTCAAACCTTTATTCTTCGCCACATGAGTATGTTTTAATACTAAGAAGTTCTGAGCATTTATTGAAGGCATTTTACAAGACAGAGTTTTCTAGTAGGGGTTCGTTTGCCGGAATGCAAATAGCCTATCTGCAATCGCTGTTAAGTCAAATTTTTTCCAAATCAAAAAGCAAAGTAATTCTGAATACCTGTTTCGAGATAAACGATGCTGTGTTTGGAAATTATTCTAACAAGGTGCGCTCTTCTTTTTTATATCAGATGCGTCTATTGAATGTAGAGTTGATGAAGCTAGCTGAGGTGAATAAAAATGTATTCCTTCTTGATATTGCATCCATCGTTGCGCAGCGAGGTTACACATCCTCGTTCAATTCTAAAATGTATATCGGCAGCGATATGGTTTACAACTTGGATGTGTTACCCGCGATAGCGCAAAATATTCATTCCATTGTTCAATCGGTTAACGGGCAGTTTAAAAAATGTGCGATTCTCGATTTAGATAATACTATGTGGGGGGGCATTATAGGTGATGATGGTATGCAGGGGATTCAGATTGGTGATTTGGGAGTTGGTAAAGCATTTACCGAGTGGCAACTTTGGATAAAAGAGTTGAAACAGCGCGGAGTTATCCTTGCGGTGTGCAGTAAAAACACGGAGCACATTGCAAAAGAACCTTTCGTAAGCCATCCGGATATGGAACTACGCCTCGAAGATATTGCCATGTTTGTAGCCAATTGGGAAAACAAAGTTGACAACATCCGTTACATACAAAGCGTACTTAATATTGGTTTCGATTCAATGGTGTTTTTGGACGACAATCCTTTTGAACGCGAAATGGTGAAGAAAGGAATTCCGGAACTAACCGTTCCCGATTTACCGGAAGACCCCGCTGATTATTTGAGTTATATGCGTGTGCAAAACCTATTTGAAACTGCATCGTTTACGGAGGAAGATACAGAACGCACAAAATTGTATCAAGAGGAAGCCAAGAGAACCGTGTTTCAAAAATCGTTTGCAAACGAGGCTGAGTTTTTACAGAGCTTAGATATGAAGTCGGAAGTGGCAGAGTTCAATGCCTTCGCCATTCCCCGGGCAGCCCAGTTAACACAACGCTCCAATCAATTTAATCTTCGCACGAAAAGATACACCGAGGCGCAGATTAGTGAAATGGTCAACTCTCCCGATTATTTTACGCTTTCGTTTACGCTTGAAGATAAATTTGGCAACCACGGATTAATTAGTATTGTTATCCTGCAAAAAGAAAGTAAGGATACTCTATTCGTTGATACCTGGATTATGAGTTGTCGCGTTTTGAAAAGAGGAATGGAACTATTCACTTTGCAAAACATTATAGAACTGGCAAAGCAACATGGATTTAGATATCTTACAGGAGAATATTTGCCAACTCCTAAAAACGGAATGGTGAAAGATCATTATGCTGATTTGGGATTTATAAGCGATGGGGATAAATGGTTTTTAAACCTTGATAAAGCAAAAAAAATTAACAGTTCTTTTATTTCAAAAAAATAAACATGGAAAAACAAGAAATACTTTCTCAGATCAGCCTAGTTTTTAGCGATGTATTGAATAGGAAAGATTTGGTTCTCTCCGAAATTTCGAACGCCAGAGACGTGGAAGAATGGGATTCTCTTACCCACATTCAGCTGGTGATTGCTATGGAAAAACATTTTAAAGTTAGGTTCACGATGCAGGAGATTCAGAACTGGAAGAATATAGGTGAGATTATTCATTGCATTTCAAATCATTTGAACAACAAATAAAAGCGATGTTAAACCATCCAAAGTTTAAAGCCCACCATATAGGCTGTTTAACAGAGGATATAACCCTGTACGTTGCCATGCAAAGCAGGATTCTATAGGCAAGTACAATTACATTACCAGCGATGCCACTTATTATAACACCGTTTTCTTCGGAGCATCTTCCGTTCACGTAGGTATTAATCCGCTTCTTTTTGATTCTATTACCGGATTAAACTCTTATAATGCGAGTATGGATGGGTTAGGAATAGCGGAGTTGAATATGTTCGTAAAAAAGTATGTGTCGAGCCATCGCGCACCGCAATATATTTTTATAGCATTTGATGAAGCTACGTTGGGAATGGAAAAATCGGTATGGTACTTTCCGCAGTACTTTCCTTTTGTAAATGACCCCGATTTAAATGAAATGATAAAGCTGGAACCTAAACTTCTTTTAGGTAAGTATGCGCCACCATTAGCTATTACTCACATTGATGATCCTCTAAAAAATTTGGGATTAATCGGTATGCTTAAGGATTATCATAAAAAGGAGTATTCCATTCCATTAAAAGGGTTCAGTCCAGCTTATGTAAGTGGTATTAAGGACGATTTGCCAATCGAACCAACGTATTTTGTGGGGTGTAAACACGGATGGGAGCTATTAGAACAAACCCTTGATTTTTGTGAACAAAGGAACATTCATGTAGATTTTATTCTGCCACCCAGATATAACCGCACACTATCAGACTCAACTCAACGGGTAGTAGCAAAACTGCAATCGTATGGTTCTCAGTACCGAACCACATTGTTCAATTTTGTCGAAAACGAAACTTTGAATTCAAAAAAACTATTCCCCAACCACACACATGTAAATGCACTTGGAGCAGAAATCTTCACATCTCTTTTAGCCCGGCAGTTTCTAATTGCGCATCCTGAATTTTTGCACGATGAAGCAGCCGACCTTGACCCGGTGGAAGCACTGCGCTACGAGTGAGGTGTAAGCAGTTTTACCGCCTGATAAACCGCAAGAATAATCAACAACGAACCGATGAACCGGTTAAGTATAGTTTGATTTACATTCAGTCGCTCCACGGCTTTTTTACCAGCCACGGCATACATATATAGTACCGCTACGGTACCTAAGGCACAAACAAAACTGAACAACGCAATAGAGAGGACTTCACTTTTCACCCAACCGTTTTGCATAACATAAACTCCCCACACCATCCAGAAAGGAATTTGCAGGGGATTGAAAATGGCAATGAGTATTCCGCGTTTTACACCGGTGAAACCGGTTGAACCAGGTTTGTGCAGAAAGCTGATAACACCCAGTAGAAGAAAAATAAATACCGCACTCCAGCTTAAATAAACTACCAGCTGCGTTTGCTTCAACAACATCTGCATTCCCCACAAACAACCAAAGCAGTAAACAAACTCCATCAGGGCGGCAAACAATATGAAAGCCTGCCATCTGTGTTTTTTCTCTTCTACACTCATTTGCACTACCGTCAGGTTGATGTTACCTAAAGGAAGATAGCCGACAAAACCAAGTGTGAAAGCAATAAGGAATAGCATAGGGGCTTATTTGTATGCAACCAAAAACAGAAAAGCCTCTCGATTACTCAAGAGGCTTTGCGGACCGGACGGGACTCGAACCCGCGACCTCATCCGTGACAGGGATGCATTCTAACCAACTGAACTACCGGTCCATTATTTTAAGAACAACTCCTCCTTTTTCGAAGGGAGCGCAAATATATTCGCTTTTTGGTTTTCGCAAAACCGGGCGGAAAGATTTTCAGCTTCTGCGTAAATCGTATTTCTCAATCTTGTTGTAAAGGTGGCTCCGCTGAATGTCGAGTACCTCGGCAGTTTTTGAAACATTCCAGACAAACTTCTTGAGCTTATGTTCAATAAAAAGTTTTTCGATATGTTCTTTAAAATCCTGGAATTTGTCGTATTGCTCAAACAAATCGGTAGGTGTATCTTTTGCCGTGGTATTGGTTACAAAATTGCGGACTTCGTTTTCTGTAATCTTCTGGTCGGAAAGTATAACCAAACGCTCAATCACGTTTCTTAACTCGCGGATGTTTCCTTCCCAGTTCATTGTTTTTAATTCTTCCAATGCTTTAGGAGTAATTACTTTTTTAGGAATACCGTAATCTTCACAAATCTCCTTTACAAATCTTTCGGACAGCAAAGGAACATCATCGGCTCTTTCGTTCAGCGATGGAACATGAATAAGGATTACACCAATCCGGTGATACAAATCTACCCGGAACCGGCCTTCTTCCACTTCCTTCAGCAAATCTTTATTGGTAGCGGCAATCACGCGCACATCTACCGGAATATCGCGGTCGCCACCTACACGGGTAATTCTGTTTTCCTGCAAGGCGCGAAGCACTTTTGCCTGTGCACTTAAACTCATGTCGCCAATTTCATCTAAGAAAAGTGTTCCGCTGTTAGCCGATTCAAACTTTCCGATGCGCTGTTTCATAGCCGAAGTAAAAGCGCCTTTTTCGTGGCCGAACAACTCGCTTTCAATCAACTCGCTGGGGATAGCGGCACAGTTCACTTCCACCAGCGGCCCGTTTTGACGGTTGCTGCGTTCGTGAATCCAGCGCGCCACCAGTTCCTTACCGGTACCGTTGTCACCGGTAATCAAAACACGGGCTTCGGTGGGTGCCACGCGCTCAATGGTTTCCTTTATCTTTTGAATAGCCGGTGAGTCGCCAATCATTTCGCGGGTTTTGCCCACTTTGCGTTTCAGCACTTTGGTTTCGGTAACCAGGGTTGATTTTTCGAACGCGTTACGAACGGTAATAAGCAAGCGGTTTAAATCGGGCGGCTTGTTAATGAAATCAAAAGCTCCCTTCTTGGTAGCTTCTACCGCGTTCTCTACCGTGCCGTGGCCCGAAATCATAATAATAGGCGTATCGCAATCGGTGCCCTGTAGTTTGGTGAGCACTTCCAGCCCGTCCATTTTAGGCATTTTAATATCGAGCAGGGCGCAATCGTAATCGCCATCTTTCAGTTTTTCGAAAGCCTGGGCGCCATCTACCGCTTCGTCTACTTTGTAGCTTTCGTATTCCAGAATTTCGCGCAGTGTTTTGCGGATGCTCTTATCGTCATCTGCTATGAGAATGTTTGCCATTATGTTTGAACTTTATAGTGTGTTACTTCGAATATTTTAAAAAGCTACATGCCTGTAAGCCGGATTCTGTTCTCCGGATTTCTCCGGAGCCCTCATCATTTATCTGCGATACCGCTCGCGCGGCACCTGTTACGCTCAACCCCTCAGCATCGCGCGAGCCGCTCTCAAGCGCTGATATACGTGAGCTTTCAATCCGCAAGGTTTACCCGCTACCGGTGTTACCACAGGTAACCGTAGTCTCTTACACTACGTTTTCACCTTTTCCCTCAAGCCCCCTTTAGGGGATTTAGGGGTAGTTATTTTCTGCGGCACTATCTCTTTCCCGGTGAAGGGAAGCCACCCGTTAGGTGGTGCGGTGCCCTGTATTGTCCGGACTTTCCTTTCCTTTTTGCAAAGAACGATGAAGCAGCATGTAGCCCTGCCTACCGTCAGGCAGGCGTGTGCGAAAATAGACGTTTAATTTAATGGACGAAGTTTAGTTTAGCGATTGTGGAAATCAAAACTTCGATTGTGGATAGCTCAACCACCTCACCCCCGACCCCTCTCCGAAGGAGAGGAGAGAAACAGCCGACCTCATCCGTCTCGGCTAAGCCGAGACACCTTCTCCGAAGGAGAAGGGAAAATACAGCCTTCGAAAATGAAAGAACTTAAATGGAAAATTGCCCAATGGTTTGAACTGCGCTGGTGGAAGAATTATCTGCGCGGTAAAAACAAGGAGGAGTATCTGGAGTGGAAGAGCAATTACTGGAAGAACATACTGTCGGGTATCTCGAATGAGCTAAAACTTAATTCTTCGAAAACCATTTGCGACCTTGGCTGCGGACCGGCAGGTATTTTTATTGCCCTGCCCGAAAACAAAGTTACTGCCGTTGACCCGCTGATAGATGAATACGAAAAGCAAACCCCCTTTTTTAAAAAGAGCGATTACCCGAACACCGCTTTTGTAAAAGGCACGATTGAAGAGTTTGGAGAAAAGACCTGGCAGGTTTCAGAAACCTGCCAGGTCTTGCCCAAATACGATGTAGTATTTTGCCTGAACGCCATTAACCATGTGCACGATATGGAGAAGGGTTTTGAAAAACTGAAAGAAGTTTGTGCCGTTAACGGCACGCTGGTTCTTTCTATTGATGCCCACAATTTTTCTTTTTTCAAGCACCTCTTCCGCACCGTGCCCGGAGATATACTACACCCGCACCAATACGATTTAGCTGAATACAAAAGCTTTTTAGAAAAGCAGGGTTTTATAATCCTGAAAACAGAATTGCTGAAGCAGGAGTGGTTGTTTGGACATTGGGTGCTTGTTGCAGAAAATGAGAGAATTTTAGAATTCGGAAATTTGGAAATGGAGTGTGCAGGTTGACGAGACGGAAAACCGGAGGGACAAAAAAAATCTTTACCTTTGAAAAAAATAAAAATATGAAAACGATTATTGTAAAAGTGCCCGATAAAGACGAAACTCTGTTTAGCGCATTGCTGGCAAAACTGGGGTTTAAGTCGCATGTGGTTTCGGAAGATGAAAAAGAAGAAATTGCTTTGGCCAAGTGGATTGATGAAGGAATGAAAACGGAAGAAGTTTCGGAACAAACTGTGTATTCAACCTTTCGTAAACATGGAGTTGAAATTTAGAGGACAGTTTAACCGCGATATTAACATTGCCAACCGCGAGTTGCTGGAAGAAATAAAGAAGGCTATCCTGAATGTAAAAGCCGCAAAGTCAGTTTCGCAGATTGCACAGCTTAAAAAGCTACGCCAATACAAAGCACATTACCGCATTAAAATAGCCGAAGACTACCGCATAGGAATAGTGATACGAAAAGAGGTAGTATGGTTTGCCTGTTTCGGGCATCGGAATAATTTCTATAAAAGTTTCCCGTAAAAATGTTTTGGCACAAGTTGGGCAGATTGTAAAATCTGTTTTTATCTATAGCTCGACATGCCTGCCTGCCGGTAGGCGGGCCCTGCGGAACATGGCGCAGCGGAGAATTTGAGAATTTGGAAATGGAGTTTGGTTCGTTGGCACGAGCGGATGCTCGCGCCAGTTGGGCATTGGTTGGTGGTGGCGGGAAATGAGGCGATGAGAGGATGAGGTGATGGTGGTGGTGATAACACCAACAACGGCTAATTGAGTTTATTGCCGCATTTGGAGCAGAATGAATTTGATTTTGAATTTTTATCTCCGCATTTAGAGCAATACATAACATCAGTTTCTTCCTTATTTTTAGATGCATCGTAATGAGCCTTGTAATAAACAGCCCTATAAATTCCGTAGAAAACGGCAACTGGGATACCGATGCAAACGAAAAGCAGAACAATTATCTCCGGTGTCCCTAAACCGTTTATCAGAATTACTAAGTTGTTCATTGGTTACTTTTTTACAGAATACATTTTACAAGCACTTCAATATCATCCTGATTTTTCTTTTTTATATCATTATCAATAAAATCTTCTTTCCCGTTGCTTTCGTTGCGGTAAAAGCGAATTGTCTTCACTTTGGATTTGAAAAATTTATCAATTTGCTCTTTTGTTACCGGATAGCTTACGTTGTTTAAGTAGCACATGTATACAGTAGGTAACAAATCAAGCACTTGCTTTGTACCCTTAATAACATCTGCTGATTTTAATGTTACAATATCCCCATTCTCAAGTAGAAACATAAGCTGAGCACCTTGGTTTATACTATAAGGTTCAAAATCACCATAGCTTGAAAGTGTATAATCAAAAATGAAGAAGTAATTGGTGTCAATACGTTTAACACTGAATCCTCCAGCGGTATAAAAAGTACCGATTACTTGCTCTGGCTTGGTTTGCTTAATGAATTTACCAGTGAATTTATCTACATCATTTGTCTTGAATTTGCAGTTTTGAGTAAACCCGGAAAGGCAAATTGAACTGATAACAATGCACAGCAAAAAATTTTTCATATTTATAAATTAGGATAAGGCTTTACAACAAGCATACTCTAGTGCAACCATTGGATGTAACTGTTACAGTACCACTCCAATTGCTCCAAGTTGAGGATGCAGAATAGCTGTAAGACCCAGCGGGCAAAGTAAAATTAGCACAACCACTTGCCCCACATGAAGGGTCATAAGATGGATAGTATGAAGTAACGTAACCAGTGTATGTACCTATATGCACTGTTGCTTGTGTGCCGGATGAATTATACCAAAATGTTGCTTTGCCGGTATACTGGCAAGTGCCATTATCTGTATTGGCAGCATAGTTATAGTTTGAAGCACTAGGGTCAGTGCAGCCAAATATTTTATTGGCTTCTTTTTGGCAGCCGGTTATGGTTGTTATCAAAACGATAACTGGTAAGAGAATCTTTTTCATAACTGTTTGAGGTTTTATAATGATTAAATAATTAACTTTCTTAAAAAAACAGCCCCGCAAAGGCGGGGCTGCCGGATTTTACTTACTCTATACCATGCACCGTAACCGTTACGGTTGCGCTCCACTGCCCCACTTGTTCGCCTTTGTAAAGGTAAATGGCGCGATATTTCCATATAGCACTGGCACCGGGGGCGGGCAATGCCGAAATTTTATCGGTAAAGTCGGGCCGCATATCTTTATCGAGATACACCCAGCCTTTGCCATCGTTACGGTCAATCCAAACTTCAATGCCTTCAAACTTTCCTTTTTTCCATTTCAGCTCCGGATGCCCGCCTGTGCTGAAGCCCGGTTTAAGCAACGGTTGCCCATCGGCCGGGTTAAACGGATTAACGGGCGCTTCAATGCCCAAATCTTCGCCAATGTTTTTGGTAAAGTTTGAACTGTTAGTGCAATCGCTGATAATATCGGCAAAGCGTTTTTGCGCGTTAGCCGCGGTGGGCGCAGGCACCGGTGTTTCAATTACCGGAGCCACCGGAAAAGCGCCCAGCACTTCATCGCCTCTGCCGTGGCGAAGCAGGTCTTTGTAGTTAGTAAAATTTTCGGCAAAACCGCGAAACAGCCCCAGGTAAAGGTATGTTTTGCGAAAAAAATCGTTATCGGCTTTTATAGCCGCAACTTTGGCGGGGTCTAAGCCCAGCGTGGCGGAGTGAGTATCTACGCGTTCGCAGAATTTGTTTACCTGCAAAAGATACTTTTCGTCCGAAGATTCAATAAATGTTGCCATAGCATTGAGGTTTTAGGGTTAAAAAATAAATTTTTGAATGTTTTGGAAGTAAAACGAGGTTTATAAAACCATTTTTGAGCGTTATAAAATGGTTTTTGAAGCCTGAAGAATGATTTTTGAGGCTTATAAAATGATTTTTGAGACCTGAAGAATGATTCTTTAAGCCTGTAAAATGATTTTTGAGACCTGAAAAATGATTCTTTAGACCTGAAGAATGATTTTTGAAGCTTATAAAATGATTTTTAAGACCTGAAAAATCATTTTTGAAACAGCCGGAAAGAAAAAGGAAACTACTTAAAATGTCCTTAAAAATGGACGGGGGGGGGATTTTTTGTACCCTGTTTTAAAAGAATGAAAAGCGAGTATCATCTTGTTCAGATTTTTTAAAACCTCATGAAACTTCACTGTAAACAAAAAACCCGCGTGTGTCGGTTGCAAGTGTAGGAAATAAAATTTATTTGGAGAAATTTTTGGGGATAAAAAAAATACAAGATTCTTCGCTTCAGAAACCTACGCTCGGCATGACAAAATGTGCGGTTTGTCATGCCGAGGCACGAGGCATCTTGTATTGGCTGTTTGCGTTAGTGATTGAGTGGAAAGCCCGCAGTCTCGGCTCAGCCGAGACGAGGACTTGAAACGAAAGCACGACCGGTGGCTTTGCACCGGTAACGCCACATTGATTTTACTTCCTCAAATACAGCGGCACATCGAGGTTTAAAAAATACATGGGGTGAAACACCACCTGGCCGAGGGTGTTAAACTCTAAGGCAGGCATGGGCAATTTTACAATGTTCAGGATACCCAAAACCATTTTACCGGCTTTAGAGTTGGTTTTAAACTTCGTAAAATCGGCATCGAGCGAAATAAAAAACTTGCGGTAGCGCTTAATGTCGCTCCGGTCGTGGTAAACCCCGTTTTTATCGGTCCACTTGTTTTCGAAACCTCCATACATGTTACCGGCACCGTAACCAAAGGCAATGTTGAGCCACTTAGGCTTGATGTTATGGTTGAAAGAATACAGGTTGAAACTGACCCAGGTGGTAATGCCGTTATAGTCCTTCAGAATTTTTTCGCCAAAACTGCTGCCGTATAATTCGTTGGCGCGGTCGCGCAGTTCGCCCTTGGGGTAATCTACCGCATGCAGCGAATACTTAACCGTAATGCGCTGTTCTTTCCAGGCAAGGTATTGAGCGGTGGCGAGAGCGGCTCCTCCGAAATTAAAAACAAGGTCGCTCCAACTGGCACCGTATTTAGGGCTCATACCATCGGGTATTTCAATAGCCGAAAGACTGATAAAACCGAAAGCACCCGCCACGAGCGCAGCGGGGGTGTTTTTCATACCGCTCCAGCGCAGCATGTTGTAAGTGGAAGTGGTAATAAAATACGGCACATAAAAATGCCCGGCCTTGTCAATCTGGTTCCATTCGCGGGCATCGTCAAACCAGTGAAACTTACCCAGCGGCTGTTTGCCATACCACTCAATACCTACGCCCACCATAATAGCCGAGTAAAGCCCTACCGTGCCAACAGTAACACCGGTGAGGCGTTTTTTGTTTACTCTTTCAGGAAAGTCGAGGAAAGATTTTTTGAAGTTGATGGAGTCTTGGGCAGAGGAGAATAGAACACAGATGAGGCAGATGATTGAGATAAGCGCAGATTTAAAATTCGTTTTAATCCGCTTAATCCGTGTCATCCGTGTTCCATTTTGAATTTATCCTAACAAGGTTTTCCGCACCTTATCTAAAATAATCTGCACGCGCTCTTCGTTCGCGGCTTCTACATATACACGCAGCACCGGTTCGGTTCCGCTGGCGCGAATCATTACGTTCTCTTCGTCTACCAAATAAAATTTGTAGCCGTCCAAATCTTCCACACCGGTAACCGGTATGCCGTCAAAGTCTTTGTAAACTCCGTTCTTACAGTTTTCTACAATCTGCAACTTCTGTTCTTCTTTCAAATGCAGGTCATCGCGATTGTAAGAGAAAGGTCCTACCACTTCATACACTTCGTTTATCAGGTCCTGTAACTTCTGTTCGTTCTTTACTAAGTGTTCTACAATTACGAGGCCGTCCCAGATGCCGTCACGCTCCGGTATGTGGCCTTTAACGGCAATGCCACCGCTCTCCTCCCCTCCTACCAGCACATCTTCGTTCTGCATAATCTCGCAGATGTATTTAAAGCCAATCTTGGTTACTTCAACCGGTATGCCGTATTGCTCGCAAAGCTTTTTCACCTTGTTCGAAACCGAAAAAGCAATCACCACCTTACCGGTCATCTCTTTATACTTATGCAGAATGTGAATGAGCAGAAGGATGATGTGATGCGCATCTACAAATTTGCCACCGGCATTGTATAAACCTATCCGGTCTGCATCGCCATCGGTGGCAATAGCAAGGTCAACGTGTTTCATTTCGCGCAGATAGGTTTCCAGTTCTTTCAGGTTCTTGGCAATAGGTTCCGGTGCCTGTCCGTAAAACGAAGGATTGTATTCGCAGTGCAGAAAATCGGCATGAGGCATTATGCGCGGAAACACACTCTGACCGGCACCATACATGGCATCATACGCTACCACCAATTCTGAACCTTCATTTATAGCTTCTAAGTCGAAATTCTCCTGCACATGCTCAAAATACATGGTTTCCAAATCAACAAACTCGAGCAAACCTTTTGTTTCCCACTCTTCTAAAGTCAAATCTTCGGTTTCGTAACTCTCAGGAATCAAGGCCTCTACTTCGTTAATGTATTTCTGCACCAGCGGGCCGCCATGTTTCGATTTCAGTTTGTAGCCATTGTAAGAAGGAGGATTATGACTTGCTGTAAGTATTACCCCTAACTCGCAACCCAACCGGTTGGCTCCCAGCGAAATCATAGGCGTAGAAACAAAATGCTTATCGAAATAAACTTTAATGCCCTGCTTGCAGAAAACATTAATAGCTGCCTGCGAAAACAACCCGCCACCAAAGCGGCAATCGTAACCCAATACAATTTTTGCATTCGCATCCTGCTTTTGCGCCCAGTTAGCCGTTGCTTTCGCCACACGCTTTACATTATCTACCGTAAAATCTTTAGCAATAATTCCGCGCCAACCGTCCGTTCCGAATTTTATTTTACTCATCTCAAAAAATTGAGCGGCTAAACTAAAAAAATGGATGAAGCGCAAAACGACTGTCCTATTTCTCCAGGCGCGTTATGAATTTGTGAAGAAGAAGAGAATTTTCTGTGTAATTTTAATTGTTGGTTTGCTACAGATGCAACAAGCAGATACATATCGCCATCAGGGATTGCGCAGGAAACTGATAGAAGTTTTACGCGCAGATAAAACAGCCTATAATCCGGATACCAAAAAATGGGTAGTTACCCGGCATGGTATTAAAGATGAAAAAGTATTAACCGCTATTGGCGAAATTCCCCGCCACTTGATGTTTGACAGCAAGGATACCGTTTTACATGAAACCAAGGCTTATAATGACGAAGCATTCCCCATTGGCGAAGGACAAACTATTTCGCAGCCATTTACTGTAGCAAGACAGAGCGAACTGCTGCAGATTAAACCCGGAGAAAAAGTGCTGGAAATAGGAACCGGCAGCGGCTATCAGGCACTGGTGCTGATGTTGCTGAAAGCAAAAGTCTACTCCATTGAGCGCCATAAAATTTTATACGAGCGCACTTCCAAACTTCTTCCGGTTATTAAAGAGTTAGTCTTAAGCCATAAACCGGTGAAAGAAAGTTCAGCGCCCCGCACCTGGAAAAACGAACCGGAGTACTGGAACATCAAATGTTTTTTCGGTGACGGATTTGAAGGCCTGCCTATGCACGCCCCCTTCGATAAAATTATTATTACCGCTGCCGTTCCTGAACTGCCGAAGAAACTTCTCGCCCAATTAGCCGTAGGAGGTAAGATAGTTTTGCCTTTCGGAACCGAAAACAATTGCGATATGCTCCGCATCACCAAACATGGTGATAACCAGTACGAAACCGAGCAGTTCGAAAAGTTTGCGTTCGTGCCGATGCTGAAAGGGAAAGTGTCTTAAACCACCCGCTATGAGGACCTTAATTCTCGCTCTTGTCTGTTTTGCCGGCATACAGGTTTGCCGTGCGCAGGAAATTTCCTTTAGCGTGGCGGTGTACGATAAAATGAACCGCCAGCCTATTGCAGGAGCCACGGTCAAACTGCAGGATTTGAGTTCGCTCCGCGAATACAAAACTACTTCCAACGATTCCGGTCTTACCAATTTTAAACTCAAGCCTGCCGAACGGTATCGTTTAGAAGTGAGCACCAAAGATGACGGCACCGGAACCGGTTACCTCAGTTATACTTATACGCTTTCGGAAAAAGAAGCGGCCTCGAAAAAAACATTTGTGGCTGAACTCGAAAAAGTAAAGCATAACGACTCCGGCTTGTTACCCGCCATGCACTTTGATTATAACAGCGCCAATCTGAATACCGAAAATGAAGCCACCCTTGATAATTTATGGAAGATGCTGAAGAACTTCCCAAACATGCAAATTGAAATAGGTGTTTATGCTGATTGCAGGGAAAACGATTTGCTGGTTTCTAAGCGCGCTGCTGCTATTGCAAAATATCTTACCGGTAAAGGCAATAAAACAAATGCCGTAGTTAAAGAGTACGGAAACGTTCGCCCCTTGAATCAATGCAGCTGCCTTTTAAAAAACATGGTTTGCTCTGAAGAAAAATATAAGGAAAACCGAAGGGCCGAGTTCAAGGTAATTGCTTTTTAGCGGTATTTCTTCAATACCCTATCCACCTCGCGCTTGGTGTCTTTTTGTTTCAGCGACTCACGTTTGTCAAATTTTTTCTTTCCCCTTCCTACACCTATTTCAAGTTTGGCAAAACCGCGGTCGCTCATAAACAAGCGAAGCGGAAGAACACTCAACCCCTTCTCGCGAATTTTTGCATCAATTCTTCCCAACTCTCTTTTAGTCAGCAGTAATTTGCGCAGTGTATCAGGTTTATGGTTGGCATAACCGCCATGCGAATACTCAGGAATGTTCATGTTCTTAATAAACAACTCTCCATCGCGCATTACACAAAATGCTTCGCTGATGCTTCCTCCTCCGTTGCGGATGGCTTTGATTTCGCTGCCGCGCAAAACAATGCCCGCTTCGTACCGGTCAATAATTTCGAATTCGAAACCGGCTTTTTTATTCTGTATGTTAATCTTCTTCTGGTCAATCATAAAAAAAATGGAACGCTGATTATCATTATTATCATGATATGCGATGATTAAATCATTTCAATAATGACAATCACCGGAATAAGCGTTCTATTGCTTTTTTAAATTTTCAAATAGCATTTCAATCTTCTCTTTCAGCAAAATCTTCTGACCGGTCCTTCCTTCTGCAATCAGCCGGTCACCAACTTTTGCTGTAAAAGAACAATTCACTTCATTTCCTTTCAACTCATCAACTACCGCTTCAAACAAAACCTTATCCCCTGTAAAAGCCGGGGAAACGTGTTTCACATTTACAAATGTACCGATGCCTTCCTCGTTTTCTTCTTTCATTTCCAGCACAAACAACCGGCTGCTCCATTCGGCATCGCGGGTTAAAGCAAAAGTGGCATACACCGGATGCACGGTTCCGCTATCGAATGCAGCTGTGTCCTCTGCGCGTACAGTGCGCTCGAAAGTTTTTTTGTCGCCAACTTTAAATTTGGAAATCATGAATGACAAATGTAGAAATACTGATGGGATGAAATTTTACTATACTTATAGCAACTCACTAATAAACAGTTTGCATTTTTTTGCAGACAACAAATAAATTACCTTTAGCTAAAGCAAAAGAACAATTATGAAAACACTTAGCGCAATTTTTGCACGGATAAATAGATTTTTCGTCACAGCCATTATTTTTTTGGTGTTTGTGAATGCCATATCTGCACAAACATTTTCAGATGGCCCAATGGAATTAAAGATACGATTGCGAGATGTTTATGTTGGTTTTAACGAAACGGATGCCCCTATTTTAGGAGGTAATTTTGCACCTGATGAAATATTAATAAGGGTATGGGCAATAGATAGCACCAATGTTAGCGGTCTTCAATGGCAAGGTGGCATTTTACATCAGTTTGCTATGGGGACAGATGGCATAGCATCTATGCCAGGCACTACTCCTCTCATTAATGATACTCTCTTTGATTTTTCTTACACAACTGCTGTAGTACCGGAGTTTTTTAATCTTAAAGTAGAAGCATGGGAAGATGATATTCCTTCGGATAGTTTGTTGGGCTATTGCATGAACGGTGATGCTTTGGGGTTTGATACTTTGAGGTGTTGTGGTAATTTGACTTTCGGAACATGTATAGGCTTAAGTGAAGGGGACGACAAATATTGTAATACCGGTTCATTTTCTGTGAAGTTACCTTACCGTAATGGCCCCCCTTTTACATGGTTTGACCAAGGTTACATAACCGGCACCTGTGGTAGTAATTGGGAAATTGGTATTGAAACCTATTGGAGTTCCCCAAATGTATCAGTTGTACCTTCTATTTCTGTACCTAAGGGAAAAGAAGTTTCAATTTACCCAAACCCCGCTTCAAACAGTTGGCACGTAACTATACCTAATAACTTACTGGCAGTTACAGCCGAGGTGTTGGATGCAATTGGAAGGGTAGTTTTCAAGTCCGAAATAGTAAGCCCGAATTTCGAAATCAATTTTGATGCTTTAAGCGGAATCTATCTACTTCGTATAAATTCTTCGCATAGAAGTATAACAGAGAAATTAGTGCGCTGGTAAAAAATTATATGCTTTATCAATTCGTTTGAAATCAACTACACTCAAACTTTTATTACACTACCAACACTGCACATTTCACTTTGTGCCGAACCACCTGAATAGTTTCACCGAAAATGAAATCCATAATACCTCCGTGACCGTGTCTGCCTATAACCAGAAGTTGAACTTTTAACCCCTCTGTAAAACGTGGTATCTCTTTTTTCGGGTCACCGAAGCCGAGTTTTTCATTTACCCGGTAGCCCTGTTCTCTCAGTTTGTTTCCGTATGAGTGAAGTTGAACCCAGTCCTCGTTGGTTTCGTGGTCGCTGATTTCATCGCCTACGGTTCTTGCACCGGCTGTTTCCACTACATGTAACAGATAAAATTCTGTTCCCTTATCACCATGCGAAACGCCTTCGGTAATCGCTTTGATATCGCTCTTCGAAAAATCAATACAGATAGCCACACGCTCGTAAATTTTCTTTTCAATCAACGGAATATCTTCTGCCTTACCGTGAGGAGCATGGGTTTCGCGCACAAAACGCTTACCGGTAACCGCACAGTAGATAACGTAAACCAAAAGCAGCAACGCCAGAACCGCCACCGGAACGATAATGAAATTGAAAACCCATTCATGCCCCGCGAGAGAATCATGCCAGGTGCCCAAAGTATCAATCACGAGTTTGATGTTGAGTGAAACAATAATCACTGCCGAAATCCATGCCATTACTTTAATGAGGTTAACGATAGCGAATTTACCCATCTTCTCTTTGTCGCTCACAAAATGTATAAGCGGAATAATAGCAAAGCCAAGTTGCAGGCTTAAAATCACCTGAGAGAGAATAAGCATATCGCCAATTTTTTCTTCGCCCAATAACCAAATAACGAGGAAGGCGGGAATCACGGCAATCAGGCGCGTAATCAATCTCCGCAGCCAGGGAGCAATACGTAAATCAAGATATCCTTCCATAACAATTTGTCCGGCAAGTGTACCGGTGATGGTAGATGACTGACCGGATGCAATCAGCGCTACTGCAAAAAGTATAGGTGCCAGTTTCTCGCCCAACAAGGGTTCCAACATGCTGTGCGCATCCTGAATTTCGACAATATCATGAAACCCGTGCTTGAAAAAAACCGTAGCAGCAAGAATCAGAATAGAAGCATTGACAAAAAACGCAAGGTTCAGCGCTATGGCCGAGTCAATGAAATTATACTTAATAGCCTGCCACAAACTCCTTTCATCCTTCCCGTTTCTGCGTGTTTGCACCAGCGATGAATGCAGATACAAATTGTGCGGCATTACGGTAGCACCGATAATGCCGATAGCGATATAAAGTGCACCGCTATCTTTTAAACCCGGAATAAAACCGGTGACCAATTCCCTTACATCCGGTTTTGCAAAAGCCAGCTCAATGAAAAATGACAGACCGATAATGCCCACCAGCGAAAAAATAAAAGCTTCCATGTAACGCATTCCCTTTTTTTGCAGATACAGAATCAGAAAGGTGTCGAGAATGGCGAGCGAAACTCCCCAGAGAATAGGCAAGTGAAAAAGCAAATTCAAACCGATTGCCATTCCCAAAACCTCGGCAAGGTCGCAGGCGGCAATCGCAATTTCTGCCAACACCCAAAGCGAGTAATTGACAGCGGCAGGATATGTTTCTCTTGAAGCCTGTGCTAAATCCCTTCCTCTTACAATTCCTAAACGTGCACTGAGTGTTTGCAGCAAAAGCGCAATCAAATTACTCATCAATAAAACCCAAAGCAGCGAATAACCATACTTGCTTCCACCGGCAATATCCGTTGCCCAGTTTCCCGGATCCATATACCCCACAGCTACTAAAAACGCGGGACCGGCAAAAAGAAAAAACCGTTTCCACCAGGTTTGCGACTGTGTGGTATCTATCGTTCCGTGAACCTCTTCTAATGATTTATACTGGGACATTCTTAAATTTTAGACAAATCTAAAATTATTTTTTGTATAAACTAAATACTGCCTCGCCCCTCTGCCTTCGGCATCTCCCCTCTCCGAAAGAGAGGGGAGAACTTATTATCAAAAGTTTGTCTTTCATTTGGCAAATGAAAGCAGGATTTACTTTATTGATTTTGCTTTTCAATACTTCGTTTATGACAGAAAAAAAATACACCATGCTTTGCCTTGGAGACTCGTATACCATTGGCGAAGCGGCAGAAGAAAGTGAACGCTTTCCAATGCAGGCCATTCAATTACTAAAGAAGGAGAAAATTGATTTTGAAAAACCAATCATAATTGCCAAGACAGGCTGGACAACTGATGAACTGGCGAGTGCAATCAAGGAAAGAAATTTGAGGCACAAGTATGATGTAGTAACCCTGCTTATTGGCGTAAACAATCAATACCGCGGAAGAGATTTGGAAAACTACCGCCACGAATTTCGCGAGTTGTTAACCACTGCAATTGCTTACGCCAACGGAAAACCTGCTCATGTTTTTGTGCTTAGCATTCCCGATTGGGGAGTAACTCCTTTTGGGCATAAGGATAAGCGCGGAGAGAAAAAGATTGGGGAAGAGATTGATCAGTTTAATGCTATTAATAAAGAAGAAACGCTGCAAGCCAAAGCACATTACATTGACATTACTCCCAGCTCGCGCGAGGCAAAAACAAATGCTGAACTTATTGCAGGTGATGGCTTACATCCTTCAGGGAAGATGTATGGAGATTGGGCGGAGAAACTGGCAACAGTTATAAAAAAGAAAATCACCCAATAAAAATATTCTGTGCAGCCAATTGCGAAAGGGTCGCTTTTTTGTTCTTGCCTATTTTAACCACTACCGAGTTATCAAACTCAATCACATCCATAATTTCTATTTCGGTACCGAGTTGAATTTCGAGCGAGCTTAAGTGCTCCAGCAACTTCGATGAACTGTCCTTCACTCCCACTACTTTCCCCTTAGAACCTGTTTTGAGTTTAGCCAACAGGGTTTGTTTTACCGCTTTTATATTCAGTAATACATCAGGAATGGGGTCGCCATGCGGGTCGAACTTGGGGTATCCTAAAAACTTATCGAGCTTATCAATCATTTCTTCGCTGCGGATGTGCTCTAACTGTTCAGCAATATCATGGATTTTATCCCAGCTGTACCCCAGTTTATCTACCAGAAAAACCTCCCACAACCGGTGCTTGCGCACAATAGATTTTCCGATTTTATCTCCCTCCTTGGTCAAACGGACTCCCTGATACTTTTCGTAGGTAATAATTTTCTTCTGCTTCAGTTTCTTCAGCATGTCTGTTACCGATGCCGCAGTAGCGTTTACAGCTTTCGCAATGTCGTTGGTAGAAATATTTTCATCCCCGTCTTCGCTCAGGTGAAAAATGGCTTTGATGTAATTTTCTTCGGTACTGGAGTAACTCATACGTGGAATGAAAATACGAAATACGAAACTCTAAATACGAAACAAATAAAACACAAACACTGCGCAACAAACAAGAAACCAAAAACCGTTAACCGCGAACCCTGCCTACCGGCAGGCAGGCGTGAACTGTGAACTATTTTTACTTTTACGCCCGCTATGGCAGAATACATTGTAAGTGCACGCAAATACCGCCCCGTTCGTTTCAACGAAATGGTAGGGCAGGAACAGGTGGCGGTTACTTTAAAGAATGCCATTCGCACCGGTCAACTGGCACACTCGTTTTTGTTTTGCGGACCGCGCGGGGTTGGTAAAACAACCGCAGCCCGTATCCTGGCAAAAACCATCAACTGCGAAAACATCAGCGATGATTTTGAAGCCTGCGGGAAATGCAACTCCTGTGTTTCGTTTCAGCAGAATGCTTCTTTTAATATCCATGAACTGGATGCTGCTTCGAACAACTCGGTGGAAGATATTCGTTCGCTTGTTGAGCAGGTTCGTTTCCCGCCACAAAGCGGCAAGTACAAAATCTATATTATAGATGAAGTACACATGCTTTCGCAGGGTGCATTTAATGCGTTTTTAAAAACGCTGGAAGAGCCGCCTGAGTATTGCAAGTTTATTCTGGCTACTACCGAGAAACACAAGATTCTCCCAACCATTCTTTCGCGCTGTCAGATTTTCGATTTCCGGAGAATAGGAATTGACACTATCGTAAAACATCTGCAACACATCTGTGAAGTTGAAAAAATAAGTGCCGAAGAAGATGCGCTTCACATTATTGCGCAAAAAGCAGACGGAGGAATGCGTGATGCGCTTTCGATGTTCGACCGGTTATCGGGTTTTAGTGAAGGCAAGCTGACGTATGCCTCAGTGCTCGAAAACCTGAACGTGCTTGATTACGATTACTTTTTCAAAGTAACCGATTCATTGCTCACCGAAAATCTTTCAACGGTTCTACAACTTTTCGACCAGATTTTAAAGAAAGGTTTTGAGGGCGATGATTTTATTCTCGGCTTATGTGAGCACTTCCGGAACCTTCTTTTCTGCAAAGATGCGAATACTCTCGCGCTGATGGAATTGAGCGATAACCTGAAACAGAAGTACGGTGAACAATCTTCGCTTGCTTCAGCAGATTTTCTGGTGAACTGCCTAAACCTGGGCAACCAGTGCGATGTGCAATACAAGCAATCGAAAAACAAACGCCTGACAGTTGAGTTGACGCTGATAAAAATGTGTTACGTAAATTCAGTAGTAACAGTAAGCGCTGATACAAGTAAAAAAAAACTTCCTGAAGCAGTAAAGACAACAGACAACAGGCAACAGACAGCAGAAAAGACAGAACCCAAAGTTTCTGTAGTTCATGAACCCTTACCGGTTAACAACGAGAAACAACAAACAACAAACAACAAACCGGAAACTGTTTCTCCTCCATCCAAAACCCAGTCTGTTCCCGTTACAATTTCCAAGAGCAAAAAAGTGCTGACGCTCGATTCTTTAAACGATGTAGTGGATTCACCGGAACAAAAAACTTTACTGCAGGCTGAAGAAGAAAAATTTGAAGGGGAGGTATTGGTTCTGAATCAGGAAAACATTTCCCGTCTGTGGAATGAATATGCTTCCAATATTCCGGAAGTAAAAAAGGGATTAAGAATCAGTTTTGCCAATTACATGCCTGAACTGGACGAAGTATCGCTGAATAAAATTTCATTGAAAGTTCAAAGTGATGTTCAGAAAAATCAGTTTGATGAAGTGCGCCTGGGTATTCAGAACTTTATTTCGAAACGGGTGGGTGCTGAAATTACGCTGGAAGTGATTGCCGATAAAAAAGTAGAAAACGGAACTAAGCCCTATACCCCCAAAGAAAAACTGGAACGGCTGATTGAAAAAAACCCCGCCATTAAAACCCTGCAACAAAAACTTGGCTTGGAATTAGATTACGATTGAACACAACTATTTTCTCAAACAGTATAAAACCATTTATGAAGACAAGGTCAATTTTAGTTACTACTCTATCTGTTTTACTTCTATCGGCTATTGCACAAACAGATCCAACACGTGAACGGTCCGGAACCTCTGTGCAATCCAATACAGGAACGCAAACATCTCCTTCATCGCGCACTACCCCTAAAAGAACATTGCCGGCTTCCCCGTCTGCTACCGAAGGAAAGACAACTCCTCCTTCGCCACAAAGATTAGAAACAGGAGTGCAGGCAGCACCGGTTGCCAGAACCGCGGAGCAATTAGCCCCGGCACAAACCATTCAGCGGGGTGAACGGGTTTATGAATCGGTTCCTAACGATCCGTTCAATACCCGAATTTACACGCTTAACAACGGAATGAAAGTTTATATCAGTGTAAACAAAGATGCCCCGCGTATTCAAACTTTGTTTGCGGTAAAAGCCGGTTCAAAGTTTGACCCTCCGCAAACCACCGGTCTGGCACACTATCTTGAGCACATGATGTTTAAAGGAACCCATGAATTAGGAACTAAAGACTGGGCAAAGGAAAGTCAGTTACTCGATTCTGTGTCGGCTTACTTTGAGTATCATAAAAACGAAAAAGATGAAACAAAGAAAAAACTGCTTTACGCAAAAATAGATTCGTTCAGTTATGAAGCATCTAAATATGCCATCCCTAACGAGTACGATAAAATGACTACCTCTATCGGTGCGCAGGGAACCAACGCTTTTACCTCAAATGACATGACGGTATATATCAACGACATTCCTTCCAATGCGCTCGATAAATTTATCAAGTTAGAATCTGACCGGTTTAAAACCTGCGTGCTGCGGATTTTCCATACCGAATTAGAAACTGTTTATGAAGAATTCAACCGCAATCAGGATAACGACCGGGTATGGAGTGACCACGCAGTAGAGAATGCTTTATTGCCTAACCACCCTTACGGAACGCAAACCACCATTGGCGAAGGAGAGCATTTGAAAAACCCTTCGATGGTAAACATCTACAACTATCAAAAAACATATTACCGTCCGAACAATGTAGCGTTGATTTTAGTGGGTGATTTAGACCCGGATGCCGCTATGAGCATGGTAGAAAAACATTATGGCGACTGGCAGCAAGGAAGGATTCCTGCATTTGTAAAACAACCGGCACCGGAAATTACTGCTCCGATTATTCGGGAATACAAAGGTCCTCAACCGGAGCATGTTTACATCAGTTATCTGTTTGACGGTGCTAATTCGCGGGAGGCACTGATGGTAAAGCTGGTAGACAATATTCTCGCCAATGGCGAAGCCGGTTTAATTGATTTGGATTTGGTGCAGCAGCAAAAAGTTTTGCAGGGCTATTCGTTTGTTGAAGATAACTCCGACTATAGTTTTCATAAATTTTACGGTGAGCCTAAGCAGGGACAAAAGTTAGAAGAGGTAAAAGATTTGCTGCTTGGTGAAATAGAAAAAGTAAAGAAGGGAGAGTTTGGCGATTGGTTGCTGCCGGCTATCATCCAGAATCAAAAACTGGAAAGAATGAAAGCGGCAGAAAAGAATGACGGCCGTGCATACAATATGATGGGAACTTTTGTTCATGACATTAATTGGAAAGACTGGGTGAACCAGATCAGCGAAATGGAAAAAATTACCAAAGCTGATATTGTGAAGTTTGCCAACGAACATTACAAAAACAATTATGCGGTTTGCTACAAACGCCAGGGCGATGCGGCAGTGCACAAAGTAGAGAAACCAAAAATTACTGCGGTGGTCATGAACAAAGATGAAATGTCGCCTTACAAAAAGAAATGGGATGAAATGCCGCAGCCATCGCTCACACCAAAATTTCTTGACTTCGACAAGGATATTGCACACCTGAAACTCGCCAAGGCCGATGTGCCTTTCGACTACATCAAAAACGATGTAAACAAAACTTTCGGGCTCAATTATATCTATGATATGGGCACCGATAACATCCGTGACCTGGGTTTGGCTATCAGCTATCTCGAATACCTCGGCACCGCTAAGTATTCGGCAGAAGATTTGAAAAAAGAATTCTACAAACTCGGCTTGTCGTTCAGCGTTAACCCCGGCAGAGACCGTGTTTATGTTTCGCTCAGCGGACTGGAAGATAATCTGGAGAAAGGCGTGGAGTTGTTCGAACATATTCTGGGAAATGTGCAGCCCGATAAAGAAGTATACGAGGCCATGGTGGGCGACATTTTACAAGGACGGGTAAATGCCAAGAAAAACAAGAACACTATTCTTTACAGCGGTTTGGTAAACTACGCAAAATACGGAGCGCTGAATCCGTTTACAAATGTGCTGAGTGAGGAAGATTTGAAAAAGACGGATGTAAATCATTTAGTTGATTTAATTAAATCTCTGGGAAGCTACAAACACAAAATTTTCTATTACGGAAGTATAGAACCGGCTGCAGCAGTCAACGTTTTCAATAAACTTCATCCGGTGAATGCTACGCTCAAAGACTATCCGGCAGCGAAAAAATATCCTGAACTGGCTTTGAATGACACGAAGGTTTTTGTTTGCTACTACCCTATGAAACAGGCGGAGATAGTTTTCCTGAGCAAAGATGTTCCGTTCAATAAAGATTTGTATCCGAACATTTACCTGTATAACGATTACTACGGTTCCGGTTTAAGTTCCATTATGTTTCAGGAAATACGCGAGAAGATGGCGCTGGCATATTCCGTTTACAGCAACTTCGGTGTGCCGGCCCGTGCCGATGAATCGCACTACGTGACCTCTTACGTAGGAACCCAGGCAGATAAATTAAAAACCGCCTTAGCCGAAATGGATAAACTGCTCAACAATATGCCCGAAGTGCCCCAGCAATTTGAAGGCGCCCGTGCCAGCGTTATTAAAACTTTAGAAAGCGACTGGATTACCCGCAGCGATATTTACTGGGCTTACGACCGCGCTAAAAAACGCGGCCTGAACTACGATGTGCGCAAAGTAATTTACGAAAAAGCAAAAACCACTTCCATTACTGACGTCCATAAGTTTTTTGACGAACACATTAAAGGAAAGAAATACAACTATGTGGTGATAGGCAAAAAAGAAGATTTGAACCTGGATGCCCTGAAAGAAATAGGGCCGGTTCAGGTGCTGGAATTGAAGGATGTGTTTGGATATTAGAAGGAGGGGTTAAAACTGAGAAACAAA
>CAZBPG010000025.1:0-42247 GCA_964493695.1 uncultured Chitinophaga sp.
AATGAGTGTCCGTATCCATACCTAAAGACACAAGGTTACATTGTCATGCTGAATGTAGGCTTTGCGAAATGAAGCATCTTGTATTCTTCCCCTGTTAAATACAAGATTCCTCTCTACGGAAACCTTCGTTCGGAATGACAGTCGTTCTTTGGTTTAGGTAAATAAACGGATAGTCATTGTTTTTTTTGAAAATAGAAATTAATTCTACTAAGGTTTAAAATGCAGTTTTCATAAATCTTTCTCACACGATTAACGACTGAACCATTTTTTGCGTATATATTAATGTTTCACCAAAACCCTGTTCTATCAAAAAAATCAACCGGTATGTATTTTTAATGTGTTGGCTCTTTTTCGGCTTTCAGGCAAAAGCCGGAATGAAAGACAGTGTGTATGCCTATATATTAAAGTGCGACATCAGGCACCCCGAAATAGTTTTACGGCAGGCCATTCTTGAAACCGGTTGGTTCCAATCGAAACATTTAATGCGCAGGAATAATTTATTCGCCTTCCGCTCTACCAAAAAATACATGTGGTTTGATACCTGGCAGCAAAACATAGAATACTACAAGCGCTGGCAGGATGAAAAATACACTGACCACAAAGAAAACTACTACACCTTTTTGGTGCGAATAAATTATTCGCGCTCGCCCGACTACATTAAAACGCTTAAGCGGATTAGTTTGAAAAGAAACGAAGGGGCACCGCTACAGGAAAAGAAGCCGGCTAAATAGATAATATGGTTTTGCAACCGAAACTATTGTCTATATATTCGTGTATAAAATGAATGGCGATGATACCCAAAACATTCTTAAACATATCTTTGAAGGAAGCCTCCTTGAGGGGCAAGCAGATAATCTCGCAACAGCCCGAAATTACCTATGCACTCGCTATAGAACAAATACATCTGTTACAAAAAACTTCGAAGAGCAATCCTCGCTCAAAAAAAAGCAGGTAGAAAATCTGGTCGCTTTCGCAAGCGAACGAAATTGGTGGGTAAATGAAAAATTAAACCGGTTACAGTTTCTTACCGAAGGCGGTGAGGCCAAAATTTATTTAGCCCCATCAAACTCAACCGTTGTTAAACTTAACGATGCCATTTATTACAACACCTGGTTAGACTTTTTAAATAGTGTAATCATTCATAACCTTCTTTTTTCCGATACAGCCTATACCCTGCTTGGGTTTATCAAACAAAACGAAAATTTATTTGCCGTTTTAGAGCAGCCATTTATAATTATGGATACAGCCACTGACTTAAACAGTGTAAGAGAGTTTTTGGCGTTTAATGGCTTTATAAATTTTAGACGAAACGATTATTACCATACACAAATGCAACTTATTTTAGAAGATATACATGATGAAAATGTAATTGTAAGCAACAACAAATTGTTCTTTATTGATACCGTATTTTATTTGGAAACCAACAGGCACTTTCACAGCAGTTTAAGGTAACTGATAGTCTTTCTTTTTGCGTCCTAAGATTGCTTCTCTGCTGAAACCTCCGTTCGGCAATTACGAATTAGCAACAATAAAAAAAGCCATCCCGATAATTATCGGGATGGCTTTTTACCTCGGTCAGACTAACGTCAGACCGGATTTAGTTAGCTGCTGTTGCGTCTTTCTTCTTTCCGAAACTTGCAAAATCAAACGTCCAGCCCAGATAATACAGGCCGCCAATCTTAGGCGAACCTACCGCCTCAATGTGGCGGTTGTTGTAAACGTTCGAAGCGCCCAAACGAATAGTGGAATACGCTTTATCAATTTCGTAATAAACCTGTAAGTCGAGGGTGTGGAAGCTCGGCACGGTGCCATCGGCAAACGGGCTTTGCCATGTGTAAGAGGTAACCCATTTAAAGTTGGCATTAAATCCGAGCCCGCCCACTACACGGTTGGCGGTAACACCGGCATTAAATTTATGCTTAGGTGTATTGAACCCCGAAAGAACGGTTGCTCCGCTGTTCTTCAGGTTTCTGTCATCTAAATCTGAATAGGTGTAGTTTACATACGGTGTAATACCCTTGCCCACATAGTAGGCAATGCTGATGGCTGCACCCCATGAAGGAACTTTAGTAGTAGCATTCACCCACATCTGATAAACCTTGTACGTTTCTTTTGTGTTCAATGAATCGTTTCCGATAATGCCGCCTGCTGCCTGTTCGTATTCTTTAGAATCTTTCGGTGCATTGGCATCGCCAATCTCTGTTCGCACCACCCTTTGAAAACCGATGAAGTTTGAATAGCGGCTCCAGTAAGCCGAAATATCAATAAATACTTTCTTGGCAATTTCTGTGCGGTATCCGAAATCAACCGAGAAAACGCGTTCCGGTTTAAGCGGAGCGAGGGTGGTTGACTTGAGTATATCCATATCATTTTTCTCGTCAGCCGTTCCCGGTGTGCGGTAATACTCTAAAGTTGATTCGCGGGTAAACAAATTGCTGTATCCGGTTGAGTTACCTACTAAGAACAACCGGCCTATGTCGAGATACAAATACTGGTCCTGCAAAGTAGGTGTTCTGAAAGCCGAAGTTACCCCGGCACGGAAGGTGTGGTCGCTCTTAGCCGCAGTGTACGTATAAACGATAGTACCCCTTGGCGAAACCTGCGCTTTAAAGTTCGAGTTTTTATCTACCCGCATAGAGCCGATAATTTTCAAGGCATCGTTCTTCAGCAATCTTTTAGTGGCCTGTAAATAGGCGCCCACTTCATGTACGCGGAGCGATTTTCCCGATGTGTCTTCAAAAATTGTTCCGCGCGAGTTAGGCATATAAATACGGTACGATGCACCGGTAATAATATCTAACCACTTTACAAAGTCCCAATTGTATTGTCCTTCCACATGCCACAGCATTGATTTGTCGTAGAACTGGGTTCCCTCTAATGAATTGGTTTCGCTGATGAACCGGTTAAAGCTGTCTTTAAATTGCTGCGAACCCGCCTTATACCACGACTGCTCGGCATAAATAACCGCCTGTCTGCGCGCCTCATCCACATCTGCCTGGTCAATACAATCTTCGCAGAAAGCGGTGAGGGTATCAATTACATCAAAGTATTTTTCGATGTAGTTAGACACATATCCGTCTGAACGCAAAGCGGCACGCGAAATATAAGCACCGGTTAGGCCGATGTTGTAGGAGTTGCCGGCATCTTCCACCGCACCGTAGGCTCTTACAAAAAAGTTTTTGCCTTTCAGTTCAAGTTTGGGCTGGTGAAAAGTAAAATTCTTGATTTGATAACGGGCCGTTGCCTGATACACGGCTGTTCCGTAACCGAACTTATAGGTACCGGTTAGCTCCAAATCTTTATTGAACCTGTAGTGCAGTTCGGTAGAGAACTTCAAACTCTTGGCGTTATAATCTGCCAGATCTTTTTCCATATAGCCCGGTGCCTGAATATTCAGCACCCCCGGACTTGCCATTGGGTTAAAATCAAGCCAACTGTTCAGTTTGATAATGTTGTCTTTGTCTTCCTGGGTAAAATCTGCCGATACTTCTTCGTATTGTTTTTCGCGAAGACTGGAAGAAGCATTTACGTCCACCTTGATTGCGCCATAATGATTAAACGAATCATCATCGGCCACCCAGTCGCTCATCTGCATGTATTCACCGGTAAACTTGAAAGCAAATTTTTGTTTCTTGCCGTACGCCTGTGCATAGCGAATCTGTGCGTCTACAAACGGCCCAGGCACGGTGGTTCCTCCGCCCTTTAGCTGAGCAGAGAATCCCTGAAAATCGTACGGGCTTTTGCTGCGCATAGAAATAACCCCCTGCATGGCATTGGCTCCGTAAAGCGAAGAGGCGGCACCGGATATAACTTCTACGCTCTCCAAATCCAAATCGTTGGCACCCACCATATTTCCAATCGGAAAGTTTAAGCCCGGTGCTTCGTTATCTACTCCGTCAATAAATTGTTTTGTTCTGAGCGAGCGCGTGTCGCCAAAACCGCGGAGGTTAATGACCTTGAAACCCGCTGAAGTGGTTACAATGTCCACCCCTTTATAGTTTCCTATGCTCTGGTAAAAATCTCCCGAAGCTGCCGATTTAATTTCGCGCGCGGTCATCTTTTCAATCTGCACCGGTGCCGTTTTTATTGACTCTGCCACACGAGAAGAAGTAACCACCACTTCTTTGCCGGGAATGTCAACTGTTTCCAGCGCCACATTCCAGTTGGTGTTGTTTACCGAAAAATCTCTGGCCACAAACCCTACATAAGAAACCGAAATAGTCTTTGCAGTAGCAGGTACTTGCAATGTGAATTTTCCTTCAGCGTCAGTGGCCGTTCCTGTCTGGGTTCCCTTTACCAAAACAGTAGCCCCCACCAACGGTTCTTTGGTAGTGGCATCAGTTATTTTTCCGGTAATTGTTTTGGTTTGGGCAAATAGGGCGAAGGTTGTTACAACGAACGCAATCAGTAGTAGAGTTTTCTTCATCTGTTTTCTGGGTTTCTGTTTTAGTTTTTTCGAGCGGTGTCGAAGATAGCAAAATATTGAAACGACCAAATTTTACATGATAAAAGACAGACATAAAAAAACGTGGCGAGTTTTAAAAACCTGCCACGTTTACAAAAAAAATTCAAACCGGTTTAATTCTCTACCACAAACTTTCTTGTAGTAGCAGTTCCGTCTTTCAGTTTTAAAGTAAGCAGATAAACACCGCTGTTCAAATCGCGCACACTGATGGTTTTGCTGTAAGCATCTATCTGCGTAAATTCTTTCACCATTCTCCCCGTTAAATCAAACACCTGTATGGCAGCAACCGGTTGCTGGAGCGAATTGACAATTACGTTCACCTCCGAAAAAGCCGGATTCGGGAATAAACTCATTTCTACATTTCCCCTAACTTCGCGAATACCGCTCACCGGTTCGCCATAAGCAGTATCAATAAACAGGCGGTAAAGGCGCGGAGAGGTATAACCCATAATAGTATCAATATATAACATGGCCTTAGGCTGCGATGCAGTTGAGTTGATGGATGGGTTGGTACCGTCATACCAGTTCCATGGTTCAAAGGTTTGTCCGTAAAAAGGATACAGTCCGTCAATTACTGTTGTAAGCAAACCGCCCTGCCGGTTCTTTGGGCCTGCCGGAAATGTGTTAGGAGAGAACCCGCTGTTGTTATTCATCCTCGCAACCACCGGCATAAAATCGCCCGATCCGCTTACTTCTATTACCGGTTGAAGGGTTGTTGTAATTACAACCGCTGTATTATACGGAGTTAAAACTTCATCGGCTCCCTGAAAAGCAATGACCGGTGTTTCGCCCGGTTCAATTAAACTGGTATCTGCTACAGCTCCGCCAAGTGCGAGCACAGCGTTGAACGCTGCAGAAATACCTACGCGATACCATGTGGTATCATATTGCCAAGTACTATCGACAGGCTGGTAGGTCGAGTCAATGGCAACAATTGAAGAATCACTTACATAGTTATTGTAATTTTGGGTTCCGTTGTAACCGTCAAAATTTCCTGTCCGTGTTGTATCAATAAACGGGTTTCCGTTAATGTCTAATACCTTAGGAATAAGTAGTTCGGCTGGTTTATTCAAATTACTGGCAGCCAGCGCCACATAAGCACCCGAGTTAGAGCCGCCCAAAACTACCTTGTCCGGATTTACCCCCCATACATTGCCTCCTTGGTTAGCATTATTGCGGAAATAGCGCACACAGGTTTTTACGTCCTGCATGGCCCGGAATACGGCATTGATGATTGTTTTTGATTTAGTGTCCTGGTCCGGTGCGGTCGGATTCCAGCCCAGACGATAGCTCATAGATACCGTTACATATCCGCGCTTAGCGAACCGGTGGCAAAGCTCAACTATGCAATGCTCATTCTTATCGGCAAAAGAGAAGCCGGTGAGCGAGCCATCGAGGAACGAACCGGCATGCATAAGTATAATTACCGGACGGCTGGTGGCTGTATCTCCTACCGGGCGATACACGTTCATCTTTAACTGTTGGGTGGCATTGAAGCCGGAGTTGTATGTTTTGTTTTGGCCGTAAACAACATTCGAGTCAACAGTTACGGTGCTGAAAACTTCATCGAGATAGCGCAGTGGCTGCGCTTGTAAAATGGTTGACGCAACAATAGCGCACAACATAAAAGAGTAGCGTAAATTTCTAATCATGGTAATTTTTGTTTTAGTGATTGGTGGCTAATGTAAACAAGAATAGAGAATTTAAGAATTCTGCCCCTGATTTACCATTTAGTTTTAATCTTATCGTAACCTTTCCTCAAAATATCGGAGTCAAGATTAACAGTAACAGAAGCATAAATCATCCTGCCCACGCCCGGTCCTCCGTAGGTTTGAAAATTTCTTTTAGAAATAAGATTTGAGCCGCCCAGCTTAAATGTGGAGTAAATTTTAGAAACCTCCCAGCTAACCTGTGCATCGAGCAAAGAATAAGACGGAATGGCTCCGCTGAATTGAGGAGAGCCTTCGAAAATGAATCCCTGAATCCATTTATAGTTCACATTGAAACCAAAGCCCTTTGCCTTGCCGAGTTTAATTTCCTTTCCGCTAATGCCCACATTAAACTTATGCTCCGGTGTGTTGAAAGCGGGAATAATCGGGTCGGTGCTGCCGAGTTTATTCAGTTTGTTCCAACTGTAATTTCCGTTCAGTGAGTAATTGGTAATAAAGAAATAGCTGAAGCCAACCGATGCCCCGTAAGTCATCACCCGGTCGCTTGCGTTTGCCGCCACCCGGTACACCTGCCGGATACTATAATTCGTATCCAAAACTCCTCCTGCATTTGTAACAGTTGAATTAAGCGTAGCGCCAATCTGGTAGCCCAAGAAATCGCGATACCAGCTGACGTATGCGCTTCCGTCTATGTAAACCTTCTTGGCAAAAATTCCTTTGTAACCCAACTCCAGCGTTCTCACTTTTTCCGGGCGAACAGCCGGAACATTGAACCACTTGATAACCGATTGGTCGTAAGGTGTGGTGCCGAGATAATCCTGAAAGGATTCAATGGTAGCGATGGAATCAACTCCGTTCAAATTGCCAATAAGAATAGCGCGGCCTACATTATAATACAGGAACTGGTCCTGCATGGTGGGGTTTCTTACGGCCGAAGAAAAAGACAAGCGAACGGTGTGGTTGTTCTTGTAGGAATAAACCAAAGATGCAGCAGGTGTAATGATGGGGTCCCATGTGCCATCTTTTTTCTTCCAGGCAAAATTCTGGTTGCGATCGAAGCGAGCGGTTGCTGTAAGTATAATGGCGTGGTCTTCTTTGATTATAAATTTCTTACTCAAGCTTAAATACACACCAACTTCCCAGTTAGAAATTTTCCTGCGCGTGTTACCTAGAACTTCGAAACTGTCTATCAGCCAAACACTGTCTTTCCGCAAAGCATTGTATTGATTCACTGTTACGGTGAAAATGCTGTCATCATTTCTCCTTCTTATTATTTCATAATTGGTAATCGTGTCGCTGAAAATTGTTCCGCGCGAATCGGGTAAATACATTCTGAAACTTCCGCCCACTAAAATATCAAGCAATGATTTTTCGGCTTCCTTTTTCTTCACTTCAATTTTGTACTCGCCCTGCACATGAAACAACTTCGACCGGTCAAAAAATTTGGTTCCGTTTTGCTCGAATGCCGTGCGCGATGTAATTGCTTTCAGCGAATCTTCATACTCCTGTGTGCCGGGAACCAATCTTGCTTTTCCGAAAAACGTAGTAGAATCTGCAAATGCTCTTGTTTGCTGATGCCATACATTCATGGAGTCGCTGTATAAATTCAGGATAGAATCATACACCGCGTTGACATGCGTAATCATGCCCGCCCATTGCGAGCTGTCGCTGGTGATGCTTGCCGGATACCAGTAATTTTGCAGGCCCGGAGTTCCGGGATCCAAATCGTACGTTGGCGAATAATTGCCGAGCAACTGATTTACTTTCCCCTTCGGAGAACTAAGACCACTCAAAGGCCAGCCATTGCTCCAGAAATTAAAATACGCTGCATTCCATTGTGCAATACTCTTACCGGCTTCCTGTAATTTAAGGGCGGTAAACACGCCATCATATGAGTCACCTGCATTTTCCATAGTAGTATAGGCGCGGATATAAAACTTATCGGGCTGAATAATTTCTGCGCGCACCTGGTGGATGCGGATATTATTGATACTGTACCGGTTGTCGCCCTGATAAACGGTGGTGCCGAATCCAAAATTATACGCTACACGCGCCTCAATCTTATCGGTAATTTTATAGTGCAGTGCGGCATTGGCTTTAATATTTCTTACGTTGTAGTTCAGCACATCCTTTTCTTCATAACCGGTTCTGAAAATCTGACCGAGACCGGGATAATTTCTCCGGCTCAACACATCGTCATAATTCAAAGAATATTTGGTGGGCAATTCATCTCCGTACCGGTTCACGGCATCATAACCGCCAAAATTGGTAGCCGGTTGCCATGAATTAGTGGATGCTGCCATGTTAGTGGCCGCCCAGTCATCGGCACGCAGGTAACTGAAATTTACTTTAAAGGCAAACTTGTCGGTTCCGTTTTTGTTCTTGTAGCTTTTTGCATAACGCAGCGCTCCTTCAAACAAATTTCTTTCTCCGCCTTTTACACTCACCGTTAAGCCCGGATAATAAAACGGATTCTTTGTTTGAAGATTGATGACACCGTTAAAGGCGTTCGGTCCATACAACGGAGAGGAGGCACCCACGATCAAATCCACTTTCTGAATATCAATTTCTGTGGCACCTGCAAAATTACCAACACTGAAATTGAGGCCCGGTGCCTGGTTATCGGCTCCGTCTAAAAGTTGCAAAGAGCGAACCGGTGATGTAGAATTGAATCCTCTAGTATTAATAACCACGAAACCCAGCGAAGCGGCTGTCATGTCTACGCCTTTCAGCGTTCCGAGACCTTCATAAAAGGTGGCAGAGGCTGTTTGCTTAATAGCACCCAATCCCATGCTTTCAATGGTCAGCGGACTTTCCTGCTGCTTTTGTGTAATACGCGTATCTACAATTTCTACCGACTTCAGTGTTTTTTCTTCGGTAGCCAGTTTGATGTTAAAGGAGCGCTTTAAATCGGCTTCGGTTTTCACTTCTATTTCCTGCTGCACATACCCGATGTAGGAAAACAAAAGAGTGAACGGTGGCTTTTCGGTAAGCCTCAATTCAAACTTGCCATCAATGTCGGTGGCTGTTCCGTTACCGGTTCCTTTTACAGCAACGGTCGCGCCTATCATGGGTTCACCGGTTTGCTTATCCAGCAAAATTCCGCTTATCTCCTGCGAGAAAAGTTTTGTTTGACATAAAATGAAAATGAAAAAGAGGTAGATGTGTTTCTTCATATACAATTCACTTGCTCAGGGTTAAATATAAGCGCAATACACTAAAAGTGTTTTTTAGTTTCGCCACATGGCAATTAAGATACTGATTACCGGAGGAACTTTCGATAAAGAATACGATGAACTGAACGGAAAACTTTTCTTTAAAGACACACACCTGCCTGAAATTTTAAAGCTGGGGCGCAGCAACTTAAATGTAAGTGTCCGGACACTAATGATGATTGACAGCCTTGAAATGACGGATGCCGACCGTGAAATTATTATCAACCATTGCAAGCAATGCGCTGAAGAAAAAATCATTATCACTCACGGAACGGATACCATGGATGCCACGGCCAGAAAACTGGGAGAAGCAAATCTTGACAAAACGATTGTGCTCACCGGTGCTATGGTTCCTTACAAGTTCGGAAGCTCGGACGGTTTGTTTAATCTCGGAAGCGCATTGGCTTTTGTGCAAACATTGCCCAAGGGCGTTTATGTGGTCATGAACGGCAAGTATTTCAACTGGAACAACGTGCGCAAGAATAAAACTTCGGGCATTTTTGAAGAATTGAAATAGGCGCAAAAAGATTTAGTGAATTAATTTCTCTTTATATCTTCGACCGACCGAAAAATTAAGACATGAGCAAAAAATTACTTTCTCTGCTGTTGATTTTGGTTGTTATAGCAGGCTGTAACAAACAAAAAATTTATAAGGAAAACCTGAACGGAGTGTGGGAGGTTTACAAGTATCTGTTGAATAACGTTGATAAAACGTTGCAGTTTCAGAATCAGCATCCAAACTATACCATCACTTTTACAGAAGATGGCCAATTTACCGAGTTCATGACCAATCCCGATTCAGTATATGTATACGGCACTTACTCATTTGCTGATAATGACGAAAAGATTGTTTTAGAAAACACCTACAACACTTTTGTTTTAGACTCCGTTGGTGACACCATTTATACCCCGCATACCATGGAAAGAGAGTATACCATTTTCAACCTGACCAAAGACCATGTTCAATTGCGCAACGATACTTCGCAACTGTATATGAATAAGCAACCCGAATAATTTTTAAAAAGAACAAACTTAAACACCGTGAAGAAAACCATTCTTATCGCTATCGGACTTGTAGTTTTACTCGCTGCCTGCGACCGCAAAGCATTTGTAAAAAAGATTGTCGGCACCTGGAAGCTTGATAAATACCTTTTCAGCGGGTTGGATAAAACTGTAATGTATGACACTACTTACCGCAACTGGCAACTGGTGCTGAACGAAGACCAGGTTTACACCAAAGCATGGCAGGAGTTTTTTCTAACGCCCGATTCGTTGACTATATACGATACCATCGGATACGACTCGGTTCTTATGTCGTATACCATTGATACCAATAAGTATTACTTTATTGATACAGCCATTTCTCCGCACATGGAAATAGGCAAATGGGAATTACTGAACAGCGAAGAAGATTTGCAGTTGAAGAACGATTCAAGTTCAACTGTTGAAATTTATCGCATACTTGATTTGACCAAGAACAACCTCACCATGAGAAAAGGAAACGAAGAGTTTTATCTGGGTAGATAAAAAATCAAGTTGTTGGTAAAAAGCCGGTCTGCATACAGACCGGCTTTTTATTTTCTTACTGCGTCAACTGAAAATCCTTTCTGGCGCAAAAGCTCAATTACTCCTCCTGCTTTGGGTAAATGCAGTGCGCCAACCGCAATAAACGTAGACTGTTCTCTGACAAAATCTGAAATGCGGTTTGCCATACGGATGTTTCTGTCAGTGATAAGGGCTTTGTAAAATTTCTCGGGCATCTGTGCATCAGCATCATTGGCGGCCAGACTGTCTAAGTTTTGTTCCAGATAAAATCTGACCAGGTCGGTTCCTGAAGTTTTTTCTTCTTCAAACGAGCGGATTTCTTTTACCAGTAAATCTGCCTGCTCCTGATACTCCAGCGAGTTGAGTGCGCTGAGTTGCTCGTCCACTGTTTCAATTCCAATAATTTTTTTCTTTTTCTTTTTTGCCTGTTTATAGAAATACAAATCGAGCACCTCTTTGTTTCCTTTTATGCTCGAATCACTCAATCCCATTCCGCTTGCTTCAAAAATAGTCATGGTAAATACAGGCGCCACGTTATCGAACAGTGCCACCGAAAAGCTGATTTCCTGTTTCACAATAGAGTCAAGCAGATGGTATTCGCGCTCGGGTATCATTTTTTTTAATGAGTAGCCTTTGCCCATCATCAGTTTAGACAACAGGCCCAGATTAAATGCCTCTTTCGGGTCCAGCTCCATAGCATACGCTTTGGCAGAAGAGAAGTAGGGCATCACGCTATCGCTGAAGGCGAACACCCGCGAGTCGCTGGTATGCATAGTGCCATACAGAAACGATGGCTGCTTTAAACCGTTGCCCGAAATTTTCCAGAGAAGTGAATTGTATTGCGCCTGCGCGGCAGAAAAGCCGAACAGAAACAGAAACAGAAATAATTTTTTCATCTTGCACGAAAATAAAAAAGCGTGATTGTTATTGACGATAAAACCATCAGCGATGATGTGGTGGAAGAACAGTTTGTGTGCGACCTGAATGCCTGCAAGGGCGCCTGCTGCATAGCCGGTGATTTTGGTGCACCACTTGATAAGAGTGAACTACAGATTCTGGATGATATATACCCCAAAGTAAAACCTTACTTAACCGATGAGGGAATAGCCACCATTGAAAAGCAGGGCAAGTATGTGCATGTAAAAGAAAACAAAGAATGGTGCACTCCGCTGATGAAAAAAGATGAGGGCTGTGCCTGGCTGGTTCGCGATAAAAACGGAGTGGTGGGCTGCGGAATAGAAAAAGCGTATAACGATAAGGTGATTGACTGGAAAAAGCCCATCTCCTGTCACCTGTATCCAATACGCATTACCAAATACAAAAATTACGATGCCGTAAACTACGAGCGTTGGCATGTATGTAAAGCTGCCTGCAAAAACGGCAAGGCACTGAAAGTTCCTGTCTATAAATTTTTGAAGGAGGCGTTGATTAGAAAATACGGTGCTGAGTTTTACCATGCATTGGAACTTACCGTGCAACACAAGGAAAAATAATTGTCCTCTCCTGTATTCAAACCTTTTCGTTTTGTTATAATGATTTTGTGCGCTTAGCGTTATGTATTACGCATCTGCATAAATTTGTTTTGTGGCAAAATCAAAATCGGTAATCCGCAGTTTTTTCAACTTCAATCCGAAAAACTTTTGGGAAGTATTTGTCAGGGTTCAGATTGTATTCTGGTCGTTTATTCTTATTGTGATGTTGTTTTTTGTCGGGGTTAACTTTGGCCTGCTTGGTGAAATGCCCGACCTCGATGCTATCCAAAACCCCAACAATGCGGTAAGCACCACTATTTATTCTGCCGATTACGAAGTGCTCGGTTCTTACTACAACGAGAACCGGATAGAAATTTCGTACGATGAACTTTCGCCATACCTCGTGAACGGTTTGATAGCCACTGAGGACAAGCGCTTTTACAATCACAGCGGTATTGATTTAAAAAGTTTATTCCGCGCTGTTACGCTGGCATTTGTTCCGGGTATGGATGGCGGTGGCGGCTCTACGCTTACCCAGCAATTGGCAAAAAATCTTTTCCATCAGGATTTTGAGCGGGCCGGTGCGTTCACGCGGCTTTCGCAAAAATTAAAAGAGTGGGTGCTCGCAGCAAAAATAGAACGCACTTTTACCAAAGAGGAAATCATAAACCTTTATCTGAACACCATCGGCTTTCACTACAATTCTTACGGAATAAAAACTGCCGCCTTTACTTATTTCTATAAAACCCCAAAAGAGCTGAAACCCGAAGAGGCCGCCATGCTGATAGGTATGTTGAACGCACCTGCACGTTACAACCCCCGCACACACGAAGACCGGGCTACCGAAAGAAGAAACCTGGTGCTGCGCAGAATGGCAGAGGCCGGTGCCATTACACAGCGGCAATGCGATTCGCTTTCTAAACTTAAAATCAAACTCAACTTTCATAACCCCGATTACCGGGAAGGCGTGGGCACTTATATACGCGAGTATGTACGGCAGGAATTAAAAAACTGGTGCGCTCAACATCTGAAACCGGATGGCAGCAAATGGAATGTATATGAAGACGGACTGAAAGTTTTTACTACGGTTGATTCGCGCATGCAAAAATATGCCGAGAATGCGGTGGCTGAGCACCTCACCACTTTGCAGGATGCTTACTTTAAAGAGTGGAAAGGAAAAGACCCCTGGAAATTCGGCAGCCGCGCTAAGCCCGATTTGCTTGATAAAATGATGAAGCAGAGCGACCGGTACCGCGATTTGAAAGCTGCCGGTAAAAGCGATGCGGAAATAAAAAAGGTTTTCGAAACCAAAATTAAGATGGAGGTGTTTAGCTGGCATGGCGACAAAAGCCAGAGTATTGATACCGTGATGAGCCCGCTTGATTCTCTCCGGTACTATCTGCAGATTATTCAGGTTGGGTTTTTGGCCGTGGATGCCAGGACCGGTGAGGTAAAAGCATGGATTGGCGGACCGAACATCCGCTACTTTCAATTAGACCATGTAAAGAAAACCACTAAGCGGCAGGTGGGTTCTACTATGAAACCGTTTTTGTATGCCCTTGCACTGGAAAGAAATTACGAGCCCTGCACGCTGATTCCCTATATAGCACCGGAGTGCCCGGGTATAGATGCTAGCTGGAACCCTGACGGAACCGATAAGTGGGCGGAGGGAGAAATGGTGCCGATGAAAGACGGGCTTGCTGCTTCCGATAACCGCATTACCGCGCGCATTATGTGCGACATTGGCGACCCGGATGCGCTGGTGGAATTTGCGCACCGGTGCCAGATTGAAAGCTCGCTGGATGCTGTTCCTTCGCTTTGTTTGGGTACTGCTGATATTTCGCTTTACGAAATGGTGGGCGCTTACACTTGTTTTGCCAACCTGGGTACCTACAGCAAACCGTATTTTATTAAACGCATTGAAGATAAAGACGGCAACGTGCTGGCACAGTTTGGCACTAATCAAAAGGAGGCCATACCGGAAAAAACCGCTTACACCCTCACCGAAATGCTGAAAGGGGTAATCAATAAAGGAACTGCCGCTTCGCTTCGCCCCCGCTATGGTTTGCAGATGCCACTGGCAGGTAAGACCGGTACCACACAGGGCAATGCCGATGCGTGGTTTATGTGTTACAATCCGGATATAGTGGTGGGTGCCTGGGTGGGTTTTGAGCAGCCGAGTGTTCACTTTGCATCGAACAAGTCCGGTGCCGGTGCCACCGGTGCCATGCCTATGGTGGGTGCATTTTTGCGGAAGAGTTTTAACGACCGGGCGGTGCAGTTAAAACACGATGAGTTTTCACTGCCGGGCGATTCTACCATTTTATTCAATTTTGATTGTGCGGCTATTGATACCACCGCAAAATTGCCCGAAGGGGGGGTGCCTTAGTAGCGTTGTTTTTCGTTTATCTTTGAAACAAAATTTTACCATGAGTTATCTTGTATTAAAACCAAAATCAAAAAAGGAAGAAACCTTTTTAAAGCAATTGGCCGAAATGCTTAATGTGGAGTATCAGAAAGTTTCGCTGGAAGATTATGTGAAAGATATTGCCGAAAGCAGAAAACAAATTAAGCAAGGCAAAAAGGTTTCTCTTACCTCTTTAGCAAATGGCATTTGAAGTAACTTTTTCTGAACGCGCGGCAAAAGAATTTAAGAAACTTGACAAACAGGTTCGGAAAAGAATTGCTGAAAAGCTCACGGAATATGCTTTGTCAGAAAATTTGAGCGAAGCAAAAAAATTAGTCAATTCCGATTTGGGTGAGTGGCGCTACCGTGTTGGCGATTACCGAATAGTTTTTGATTTAACGGGCAAAGAAATTCAGGTTTTAAAAGTTGCTCACCGAAGCGAAGTGTATGAATAAAACCCCATGACCGGTAAACTTTTTCTCATCCCTGCTTTTCTTGGCGAAGACAACCCCGCTATAATACCCGACCAGATAAAAAACTGTGTGCAGGAACTGAATGAATTTATTGTAGAAGATGCCCGCACCGCCCGCAGGTATTTGCGCGCCATCGGTTTTAAAAAGAATTTTGATACAGAGGTTACCATTCACGAATTAGACAAACACGCCAAACAGCAGAACTGCCAATTGCTTTTGCAAAATGTGTTGCGCGGGGCAAATGCCGGTGTAATTTCCGAAGCAGGTAACCCCTGCATTGCCGACCCGGGCAGCGAAGTGGTGGCTTTTGCTCACCGGAATAATATTGAAGTAATTCCGCTGGTGGGTCCTTCTTCTATTTTGCTCGCCTTAATTGCTTCGGGTTTTAACGGACAGCAATTTTGCTTTCACGGTTACCTGCCCATAGATGGCGCACAGCGCACCGGTAAGCTAAAAAAGCTGGAAGCTGCCGCCCGAACCGGTGCACAGATTTTTATGGAAACACCTTTCCGCAATCAAAAACTGTTGGAAGAAGTTTTACGCGCCTGCGCAGATGAAACCAACCTGTGCATTGCCTGCGACCTTACGCTGCCCACGCAATTCATCCGCACCAAAAAAATAAGCGAGTGGAAGAAGGAACAACCGGATATAAATAAGCGGTATTGTATTTTTTTGTTCGGTTGAGTGCTTACACTACACTAAACGCCAGAGTAACCGTCTGGCTCCACTGCCCAAACTGTTCATCTTTTTTTATTCCAATAGCCTTTATATTACAAAGCACCGCTGTGCCCGGTTGCCCGTTTTCGGGTTTAAAATATGCGGGGCTTAAACTTTTTGTTCCTATAAATTTCCATTCGCCACCGTTAAACTGTCCCCAAAACTCCAGCGCGTCAATGCCTCTTTTCTTAAACTTTATTTCTATTAAATCGGCTTGAATGCCGGTCTTCAGCACCGGTTGATAGGTTTTTTCATCAAGCCTGTAATCGTGCCCCTTCAGTTTCATTTCCGCAGCACTTACGCTACTGTAAGCGGGGGCTGCTTTCATCCGGTTAATCATTTTGCGCAGCGGGCCCAAATGGGTTTTGCGCATACTTTTCTTTTTGCTGGTTTGGCTCTTGGCATAACTTCGGGCATCGCCAGCGGCTTTTATCTGTTCAATATACTCATCGCATAATTGAGCGGCCTGAGCAATTTCGGCTGGAGTTAGACCGAGCCCCGCACCCTCTTTACTTACACTTACCTTAAAGGTGTTGAGCCAGGTAAACAACTCGCCATCGGCCATAGGGATGTAATCTTTTGGCATTTGAAGTGGTTTTTGTGTTTTTATACCGCTAATATATGGTTTTGTATAAACAACACAAATTATATTACATGCCATGCTTTTAAAACTGACTACATATTAATATACCTTGCCTTAAATCTATTTAATACGGTTATAAATATTAATGAAATGTATTCGCTTTTAATTATAGTGTTACGAATTTAAAACACAAAAATTACATTTCTTTTTATATTCTATACAATATTTTTTATACTGCATTTGCCGGATGACGTGGCAAACAACCATTTCTTTATAAAACGCTTTATAAAAAACCTCTCGGTATTGTAAAATTAAATCTGCTATTTTGCTCACCACCTCACAGGCTCCTTTAATTACGAAACAATCTTACGTCAACAACCGGCAGCTTGCGCTTATTATAAAGCCAACGGCACCGGTAAGTCGAAAGCCAATTTGCTTTACAATAAACACATAGGCACATAGGGCACGTAGAAAATACAAACCCAAAACTATGTGCCCTATGTGCCCATGTGTTTCAAATTATATTTTATAGGCAAAAGAAATATTTTAGTTTGCCGGAGCACCTAAAACAATAAACGCACAGGCACAAAGAAAACCCAAAACTATGTGCCCTATGTGCCTATGTGTTTCAAATTATGTTTCATGAACGAACTCGACACGGTTAAAATTTCTTTCAGCGAACACGGGCTGATGGTGCTCAACATCATCCTTGGTTTTATTCTCTTTGGCATTGCGCTGGAATTAAAGAAAGAAGACTTTACCTCTCTTTTAAAAAACAAGAAAACAACCGCTGTAGGGCTTTCTGCGCATTTTATTTTGCTGCCGCTGCTTACGTTTGTGCTGGTAAAACTGCTGCACCCGCCACCATCGGTGGCCCTCGGAATGATTTTAGTGGGCGCCTGCCCCGGTGGAAACATGAGCAACATGTTTACCCATCTCGCTAAAGGAAACACCGCGCTGGCAGTGGGGCTTACCTCCGTATCGCACGTGCTGGCCATAGTTATGACCCCGTTTAACTTTTCGTTTTACGGTGGGCTTGATTCAGAAACTGCCGCACTGCTTAAAACCATTCATCTCGATGTTTTCGATGTGTTTCAAACCATTGTATTTGTTATCGGCATTCCGTTAGTTGTGGGAATTTTTCTCAATTATCATAAACCAGTGCTGGCCGAAAAGCTAAGCAAGGTGATGAAGAAGTTTTCTCTCCTTGCATTTGCCGCTTTTCTTGTTGCCGCTTTTGCCGGCAATGCCAAAGTGTTTACCAGTTACTTCACCACTATTATGCCCTTGGTTATCGTTCATAACGTGGTGGCGCTTACCGGTGGCTTTTTATTTGCCAAACTGCTGCGCCTTGAATTGCGCGATGTAAAAACAATCACCTTCGAAACCGGTATTCAGAATGTAGGGCTCGGGCTCATTCTCATTTTCACTTTCTTCAACGGCCTGGGCGGAATGGCCATTATTGCTGCGGCCTGGGGAGTGTGGCATTTACTAACCGGTGGCGCGCTCGCCTTCTGGTGGGGCAGGAAAACTTCTTAGTTTCAACCGCCTAATTCTGTGGAAGAAAAAAACAAAACAAAACAGCGGCTTCTTCTTGTGCTGAAGATATTCCTCAGTGCACTGGCTGTTTTTATTATCGGCAAAAAAGTAAACCTGCAGGCGGTTTCCGATTATCTGGCCTCGGCAAATCTGTATTGGCTGCTGGCCGCCTTTGCTGTCTTCTTTTTTTCGAAAGCCATTTCGGCAGTGCGGCTCAATCTTTTTTTTAAACAACAGGCGGTTCGCCTTTCCGAAAAACAAAACCTGTTTCTGTACCTACTCGGCATGTTTTACAATCTGTTTGTTCCGCTGGTTGGTGGCGAAGCGTATAAAATCTATTTCATACACAAGCGGCAGGGCACACCGGTTAAAAGCTTAGTGTGGGCATCGCTGCACGACCGGGCCAGCGGGCTGGCAGCGCTCACTGTATTTGCCGCCATCTTTTTTCTTTTCTCCCCGCTTTCTTTTCCATACAAGGGAATGGCAGTTGCTGCTATACCGGTGGCTTACCTGCTTTACTATTTCCTTCTTCGTTATTTTTTCAAAGAATATGCGCCCGTGTTTATCGCCAGCAATGTTCTTTCGCTGCTGGTACAAGCAACACAAATACTGTGTTCGTATTGTGTGTTAATGTCGCTCGGTGTTAGCGAACAGATTACCGACTATCTTTTTGTGTTTCTTCTATCGTGCTATGCTTACATGATACCGGTAGTGGGTGCGCGCGAAATGGCGTTTGTGTTTGGGGCGCAGGCCCTGCATCTGGATATAAACCTGTCGCTGGCCATCAGCTTGTTTTTCTATCTATCGCTGGCGGTAACTTCGCTCACCGGTCTGGTGTTTCTGTATTTTCCGGCCTTGCTGGAGCGCGAATGATTACCGTCCTCTCACCATCAACAGCTCTTTCTGTGTCCAGTTGTCGTGGAATTGATAAAGAACTTCCACATTCTTTCCCTCTGCAAATTCTGTTGTAGTGATATAAAGTTTGCCGGTGCTTATTTCTGTTTCAAACTGCATCACCTTTTTGTTCTCCCGGGTAATGTAGTACGGAATCTGGTAAGCGATAAGCGATGCCGAGGTGTGCTCCTGCTCGCCTAACTTAAATGGTCCTAATCCAAAATCTGAATGAAAGATGTAAGGATTTTCGGCAAAAAAAATCTGCTCACCGTTTGCCATGCGGAGTATCTCTTTGGTCTTCTCCCGGTAAGCCATCTCCGGTGAATGGTTAATCATAACCGGATAATAAAACACAGCTAATCCGAAGCGGAGCAAAATCAGAAACAAGACAACCAGCAGTGTTCTCTGTGGAACATTTTTGTAGTATAACCATGCAATAACACCGGCACCGGTAGAAAAGAAAATTGCCTTAGCAAAAACCGACTCCACATCTTTCGTATACGGTATAACCGGTAACAGCAAAAACAGTATAGCACCCGCAACCATACCCGTGAGAAAAACCTTTTCGAGCAGGCGGTAAAGCTTCGCAAGCCTTCCTTCTCTTTGTTCTAAAAAATAAGCGATGAGCGTGGCCATGAATGGGAAGAACATATAGATATACCTGTTCTTCAACTCACCGGTGAACCAGTAGATGGGAATATTGCATGCTATAAAGATGGCACAAAACATAAGCAGGCGGTTCTCCTTTATCTTTTGCAAAAAATCTTTTCGGAACATAAACAGCACAAACACCGACCAGGGCAGAAGCAGGCGCAACACTAACAGTGGAAACGAAACGGTTCCGGTAATGGTTTTCAAAAAACCGCTTTCTATACCCGAGCGCTGCGTAGCTTCTTTGGTTAACCGCACAATCATCCCTATTACATCGGCTTGCTGTGAATAGAAATAGAAATACGAACCGCTCACAAGCACACATAACAGTATTCCGCAAAGGTGCTGCCGGCTCAAAAGTTTTTTGAAGTCGCGGTTGTAAACAAACCAGGCCAACAAGGTGATTGCCTGAAACGCGATAGATGGCGGGCCCTTGGTTAAAATGCCCAGCGCAGTAAAAAAATAGGATAGAAGAAACAGGGGGAGGAAATTTTTCTTTTCATAGAAAAAGAAAATACTCATCGCCTGCAGATACACGAGCAGAGAGTAGAACAAATCAATTTCGCCCGCATTAATCGTAGCATAGAAAAAAATATCTGCTGAGGTAAGAAAGAAGAGAGATGCTAACAGTGCGGTTTGTCCGTTAAAATATTTTCTACTAAATAAATAGTGAAAGATACCGGTGAGTAAAAAAGCCACCAATGAGGGAACCCGAACAACCCATTCGCTGAAAGAATGAAACAGATGAAAGCAAACAACCATCAGCCAGTTAAAGAGCGGTGGTTTATTGTAGTAATCCCATCCGTTTATTTTCGGCACCAGGTAGTTGCCGGTCAAGAACATTTCCAGCGCAACAACGGCTCTCCTGGGCTCTTCCGCCCTAAGCTCCATAATACCTGAACCATAAAAGAGCGAAACCGGAAGCAGGACAACAATCAGAGCAATAAGCGTTTTGTTGCTGATTTTCACAGGCAGAATTTATTCTTCTTTGGCGAGAATACTTTCTCCATCAATGGTAACATCGCCAACCTTTGCCAGAACGCTTACGTTGTGTGGCAGCAACACAGTTACCTGGCTTCCGAGCTTTATCAGGCCAATTACTTCACCCTGCTTTACCTCTTGGTTGGGCTGCACATAGTCCACAATTCTTCTCGCTACAAATCCCGCAATCTGAATTACTTTATACTTTTTACCTGCGGTAGTTTCTAAAAGAATTTCGTTGTGTTCATTTTCGAAGCGTATTCCGTATTCATTGCTCATCTGAACAGCATTGTTGAAACTTCCGGTGGTATATTTTTTGTCAACCACTTTTCCGTCAACCGGTGCACGCTGAAAGTGCACATTGGTTGGGTCCATCTGAATGGAGATAATTGTTCCTGCAGTATCCACATCTCTTGTCCACACGTTTATAACCCCGTTATCACCTTTTTTCTCCTGTAAATTATCGGTATTCCATTTCTTTATTGAAACAATTTTTCCATTAGCCGGTGCCACAAAAACCAAATTGTTATGTGGAATATTTCTATCCGGCATTCTTAAAAACCAAACCTTGTAATATCCAAGCACTAATACACAAACACCTACAACAACAAACACTAATTGTTTCAGAATTTTCATGTGACGAAACTAAAAGAAGAGAGAAGAGTTGGCAGATTTATTTTGCCGATGCCGATGCCGATGCAGGGTCTATAAACTGGTAATACCCATCGGTGCCCACATATGCTTCGGGTAAACGGTTTGCTTTTTCAAACATCTGATATCCTACCGCCAGATTTTTCCAAAGCTTTACATTGTTACTGAATTGCGGAAAGCGGCAGTAATAATCAAGGTTTGCCTGAGTTGGTTTAAACGGATAAATTTGAACCGGTATTCTTTGTTGTCCGTTGGTCTTTGCTTTTACAGCACAAATGTAGATGTCTTCAATATAATAGTTGCTCATGGCTAAACAACCGGCACTTGCCTGGCCTCCATGTATGTAAATATCACCGCCCTTACGCGATGCGCTGCTTAGCAACATGTCCGATTCATTAGGATAATTTACTCCCAGTGACAAATGATAATTACTAAACGGGTTAAAATCGTTAATGTAATAGTATCCCTCAGGAACCTGGCAATCGCCTTGCTGGCGCTTTGGCCCGAGCGTTCCGCTCATTGCGTAAATCTTAAACTCGTTAAACTTAATATACTTTCCATCGGGCTTTTGCACCCATATCTCCATCATCTGTTCTTTTTTAAATGCCCGCAGAAATATATTTCCGAAGGTTTCTTCCGGAATTTCTTTAGACCGGCATTTCATTTTTACATACTCTTCCTTACGCGAATAGGCATCACCTACCCTTTCAAAGTTTTTCTGACTCTCTTCAAATGAGAAGTTTCCGGGCATAAATGCCGTGGAAACAACAAAAACCAGTAAAAAAATACTCGCCTTAATTCCTTTCATGCTAATAAAACGTTTACTTCTGTTCCTTTATTGCGGGTTTAAATCTCTTTTTTTTATACGTGAGTTTTAGAAAAAGTGGTTCTGTAATAACTTGTATTTTACACAATGCACAGCCTGTATTAGTAATAAGTAATTTTAAAAAACATATAACCCGTTATTATTAGCTGTGTGAATTGTTAGATAAACTTTACTGCTTAATATTTTGAATTCACACTTTTGACAGAAGATAAACAGCAGTTAACACCCAGTGTCAATTCAAAAGCCTTGCTATGCTTGCAAACCGCGTGCTTATTAACAAGCTGTGGATAGCGATGTTGACAGCGGAAAGAGAATAAGTTTCTACTAACATAGTGTGGAAACACGTGTTGATTAAACCCGGGTTATCCAACCGCAAAATTTCTAAACAGCCAACGTGTTTTTATTCCGAATTTCCAAAAAGAATTTTGCGCGATTTACTAACTGTTTTCAGCGTGTATAAACAGAGGTATTGTGGGTAACGCTTTTACTTAGAGTAGAGTTTGTTTTCGTCCACGTATTTCCAAACAAGCTCGGGAAGGAAATACTGCATTGAAATTCCCTTTCTCAGGTTTTCGCGGATGAATGTGGCAGAGATGTCCAGAAAGGGAAAATCCAGAACATGAATGTTTTTGTTTTTTGAGAAAGTATTACTTTCCGAACCCCTTCGATTGTAAACGTAAATTGGATATTCCTTCAGAATTAACTCATAGTTCTTCCACTTATGAAGGGTTGCCAAGTTATCGCTGCCCATTATTAAAGAAAAGTTGTGTTGGGGGTATTTTTCTTTGAGATATGTAAGTGTGTCAATTGTATAGCTTGGTTTTGGCAGCTTAAATTCAATGTTTGAAGCTTTCAGGTTTTTATTGCCTTCGATGGCGAGATTGATTAGGTGCAGCCGGTCGTATTCTCTCAGCAAAGTTTCTTTTTGTTTTAGAGGATTTTGTGGGCTAACCACCAGCCATACCTTATCCAGCCCGGTAGTTTCACAAACATAATTGGCAATAATAAGGTGGCCGTTGTGAATCGGATTGAAAGAACCGAAGAAGAGACCGATTTTCATAGAACCTATTTTGTGCTCTGGAAATCTTTAGTTGAAATCCATTTACGGCTAACAGCAATGAATAGAAGAATAAGGGAGATAATCCCCATGCCGCCAATTACTTCCCAAAAACCATAGGGGTCATCTACCCGGGGCATAAATTTGAAGTTCATTCCATAAATAGTGGCAATAAAAGTAAGGGGCAGTAACACAAACGAAACACTGGTGAGTGTTTTCATTACGTTGTTCATTTTGTGTGTTTGCAGTGAGTAATATAAATCCATGAGCGAAGTAAGCTGCTCGCGCAAAAAATCCAATTCTTCCACATTGCGTGTCATGTGGTCCTGCAAATCGCGGAGATAGTATTTATTATCGGCCTCAAAATATTCAATCTCGTTGCGCATTAGGTTGGTAATAAGGTCGCGCACCGGTACAATATTTTTGCGCATGTAAAGCACTTCACCTTTCAGGTGTTGCAGCCTAACCAGTTGTGAGTCGTGCGGATTGCGAAAAATATCATTTTCTAATTTTTCCATCCGCTCTTCTACGTTTTCAATCACTAAAAAATACTGATCAATAATAGCATCAAGTAAAGTATAAAGCAGATAGTCTTCGCCCCGCTTTCGGATGTTCCCGGTATTATTGATGAGCTTATCTCCCACCATCTTTTTAAAAATACCAAAATCGGCTTCGCGAAAAGTAACCACTACATTGTTGCGCAAGACCATACTTACCTGCTGGTCTTCCACAGCATTGTTTACCAACGCAAACATGCGAAGCACTATATAAAGCGAACCGTTATAATCTTCAATTTTTGCCCGCTGACTGGGGTTTTGAATATCTTCCGCTACAAGATGATGTAAATTAAAAAACTCTGTTGCCTGTTTTAGGGCTTCTTTGTCTTCTATTCCCAGAATGTTTATCCAGCTAACATATTTGCTGTTGTCCTTGGTTGCACAAACTTTCAGCGAAGCGGGCTCTTCGTAAATGCATTCAGCTTCGTTGTAATAGTAAAAGGAGATTTTTGATTTTGCGGGAGCCATGTGTTGTGTAATGCAAAATAATAATAACTGATAGATTCGTGCGCGATGGAAAGAATCAGCAGCCCACAAAACCCGAAAATTAAAAACCTGAAGAAGCTTGAAAAAGCAAGCGAACGCAGAGAGCGGAATCTGATTTTGATTGAGGGTTTGCGCGAGACGGTTTTGGCATATCGTGCCGGCTATGAAATAGAATCGCTTTTTGTTTGTGAAGAGATTTTGAAAGCTGATGGAGAATATTCAATAGGGGAAATCAGAAATCAGAAATCAGCGATAGGAATTACCAAAGCGGTTTATGATTCGTTGGCGTATCGGGAAACTACCGAAGGCGTAATTGCAACGGCAAAACCGAAACAACTTTTGCCCGGAAATCTTTCGCTGAAAAAAAATCCGCTGATACTTGTAATTGAAGCAGTAGAAAAGCCGGGAAACCTGGGGGCGATGTTACGCACCTGCGATGCGGCCGGTGTAGATGCGGTAATTATTTGCGATGCAAAAACAGATGTGTACAATCCGAATGTAATTCGCTCAAGTATTGGAACTGTGTTTACCAATCAGATTGCGGTGTGTGATACAAAAGGGGCAATTGAGTATTTAAAGAAGAACAACATAACCACTTATGCGGCCGAGCTGAACGCAAAGAAATTTCATTTCAAACAAAATTTTAAAACAGCGACAGCTGTTGTAGTGGGAACAGAAGCCACCGGACTGAGCGAAGAATGGATGAGCGCGGCTGATGAAAAAATAAAAATTCCAATGCTCGGCCAGATTGATTCGTTGAATGTAAGTGTAAGTGCCGGTATACTTTTGTTTGAAGCGGTTAGACAAAGGTCAAGTTGATAATGGAAAGGAAAGAGAAGAAAGATGCATACGCTGCGCTAAAAATTCCCGCGTTCCGGCATTTTCAGCAATCCAGATTTACGCTCACGTTCGCCATACAAATGGCAGAAACCATAATTGCCTGGAAGATTTATGAGCTCACCCACGATAAATTGGCGCTTGGGTTGCTTGGCTTGAGCGAAGCCTTGCCATTTATTGTTACCTCGTTTTATGGTGGCCATGCAGCAGATTTATTTAACCGGTATAAAATTGCCCGAAGAACAATTCTGGGCATTACACTTTGCTTTGCTGCCATTGGAATTATTTTGAGTGGTGAGGCCACACTTTTCAAATTGTACGGGCCGCTGCCCATCTATTTCATTATAGGTATTACAGGAGTTATCCGCGGCTTTATGGCGCCCGCTTACCAAAGTATTTTTCCGCAGCTCATTCCGCGGGAACTTTATCCCAATGCGGCTACCTGGGGCAGCAACACTTGGCAAACAGCAGCAGTGCTCGGTCCGGCATTGGGTGGAATTATCTATGGCTTTACCAACGTGGAGACTTCCTTTGTTCTTGCTGTGGCATTCATGCTTCTTTCTTTTGTTATTTTTTTACAGGTGCCGGTAAAAGAAACTCCACCCAAAGAGGAAAGCGAAACGCTTTACCAATCGCTTACGGCCGGTCTGCGGTTTGTTTTTAAAAAGCAGGAAATGCTTTCTGCCATTTCGCTCGATTTGTTTGCTGTGTTGTTTGGTGGTGCAGTGGCATTGCTTCCGGTTTTTGCCAGCGATATATTACACGTGGGCCCGGAAGGCTTGGGGATACTGCGGGCCTCGCCCTTTTTCGGAAGCGTGGTGATGGGCCTGTTTTTGGCATACCATCCACCCACACACCATGCGGGAAGGAATTTGCTGATTGCAGTAACCGGCTTTGGATTAGCCACCATTGCGTTCGCATTTTCCGAAAGTTTTATGCTTTCGTTTGCTATGTTGTTTCTTACCGGTGCGTTCGATAATGTAAGTGTGGTTATCCGGCAGACCATTTTACAAACCATGACACCGGACAACATGCGCGGAAGAGTAAGCGCGGTGAATCAGATTTTTATTGCCTCTTCGAACGAAATTGGTGCTTTTGAAAGCGGTCTTGCTGCCAAGCTAATGGGCGCGGTGCCCTCCGTAATATTTGGCGGATGTATGACCCTGCTTGTTGTGTCCGCAACTTATCTGTTTGCTCCGAAGATGCGCAAACTGAAAATGTAAAAAAGCCCCACGCACATCCAATACGCGGGGCTGAGGCAACAAAAAAGAAAATTAAAACAGCGAAGGTTGCGCAATGATGTTGCGCTTTTGTAATTCATCCTGCATTTTTTTAATCAGGTCGGGCATTTTTAAATCGTAGAAGAAAGAGGAGCTGTAAATGTTTTGCAGATCATCGTTATTCAGTGTTTGCAGATAATCGTTAACGGTTTTTTTAGGTCCGTTGATGAGGTTGTATTTGAGCGTATTCATGTTATATTATTTTATGGTTAAAGAATTTCAGAGAGAATTTTTGCGTGCCGAGGGAAAAGGAATGACCGCCTCAACAAAAAGCAACTCGCGGCTTTCGCAGGGTTTCAGTTCACCGGATTCGTCTTCGTAAAAGGGAACATCCAACTCAATATGCTGCGCTTCAAAAACCTGTGTGGTTCCGAACAATTCAATCAGGTTTATGCTTGCCGGCACCTGGTGCGGCTGCACAAAAAGATTTTCGATGTGCCACAGAGTTTCGATACCGGATTTGTTGGAGCTTAACAGCATTTGTAAAGCGTTACGCGCAATTACAAATTCTGTTTCCTGAAATTTTCCACCCTCGTGCATAAAGCCGAATAATGAAACCCCATCTTTGGAATAGAAAACGATTTCGTTTACATAAATCTCGTGTTTGGCGAAGGCGGTGTTGATTGGTGTTGTCATATCTTTTGTTTTTCTTGATGAGGCAAACATGCCTGTGTAGCGCGCAACCTATTTGCGCGCACAAAAAAAAATTTCAACTTGCGGCAAATACTTTCAGAATGCCCCTAAACCACGATGCTTATGCCCGTTATCGATTGATTGATGTTCGTCTGCGCAAAAAGCCATATCCGCACCTCGAAGAATTGATTTGGTACTTGAATGATAAGCTCGACAAAAACATTTCGAAGCGTACCGTACAGCTCGACTTGCAGGAGATGCGCTACAGCACGGCACTTAATTTCAGCGCACCAATTGTGTACGATAAAGGCGAAAGAACGTACCGGTACAGCGACCCGAATTTTTCCATTAATAATCTACCGGTAAGTGCGGATGAATTACACGGGCTCGATTTTGCCATCAGCATTCTTGATCAATTCAAACATTTGCCGGCTATAAAGGAATTTGAGGACGCGATAAAAAAAATTGCCTCCACCGTAAAACTGAACAAAGATGCGCGGGGCGAAAGCGACCACATTCAGTTTGACAAACCGTTTGTGATAAAAGGAATTGAATTTGTGGAGCCGATTTTGAAAGCAATTTCGGAGAGAAGAGTTTTGAAGTTCACTTACCAAAAGCACGGCAGCGATGATATTTCGCAAAATTATTTAGAGCCGTATTTAATTAAAGAAGCAAAGAATTTTTGGTATGTAATAGGCAAACGCACCAATAAGAAGGAGCAAAAAATCCTGACGTTTGCGCTCGACAGAATTCATGACATGCAATTGACCGATGAAATTTTCAGCGAAGGAAAGATTGACAAGAAAAATTTTTTCAAAAACGTAGTGGGTGTTACGCTTGGCGAGGGGAAGCCGGAAAAAGTACTGCTTTCGTTTTCGCCAATACAAGGGAAATACATCAAGACCGTGCCTATTCACTTGTCGCAAGAGATTGTGAAGGACAGTAAGAGTGAGTTAAAAGTTTCGTTAGTGTTAGTTATTAACCATGAACTGAAAATGCAGTTACTCAGTTATGGAGAAAACGTTAAAGTGCTGCAACCGAAGAAACTTGCTGAAGAGATAAAAGAGAGCGCCAAGAGGATGACGAAACTATATTCCTGAAATAGCCCTTCTTCAAACTTTACTTTAGGGCAACGCCCACCTGGTTCAGTTGGCCACCCTCAAGCCAGCAGGAGATGATATAGCTTTGGAATTCAAATTCGCAATAGCCGTTGCTATAACTTACCACCGGTTTACCCAAAAGTTTTTTTACATCGGACGATGTCATCCCAAACCGCAAATCGTTAGGCAGCTTGCCGGTAAAACTTCCATACACCGCACTTTTGTTATACAAGTGAATTTCGTTCAGCAAACCGCTTTTCAAGATGAGTTCAATGCCGGCTTTTGAAAGATAGTGTGCCTCGTTGGTCATTTGGCATTGGTAATTGGCTTTGAGGTCTTTCATTTCGGTGCTGCTTGCTTCCTTACCAAGAAAGGCTACCAATGCATTGCCGTCAAAGCCTGATTGTGCCAACAGATTTGAACCAATAAAAACAGCCCAGGCAAAGACAAACACTTTAGGAGCGAATGATTTTTTCATATTCAAAATTGAGGCTTTAAAAATACGCCCTTATTGGGATATTGAAGAATTAAGCAGCCTGTTTTTTTGGTACGGTGCTTAGAAGCTGTTTGGATTTATCTGAATAATTTGTTTATGGCTCTTTTCGGCTACAACTTCGTCAGGTTTTCTTGCCAGAAATATTCCATTATGGCTGCAAAAACCTTCCTTGTTTCGCTCGAAAATAGCTCATAAACATTCTTACCATACAAATCCAAACAGCTTCTTATGAAGCTTTTTTATTTTCGCTGTATGGATTACAGTATAGAAATTTTTGCGCACCCCGCGACCTGGATTAGTTTACTCACGCTTACTTTTCTTGAAATTGTACTTGGGGTGGACAATATCATTTTTATTTCGCTGGTGGCCAATAAACTGCCGGCAGAGCAACGCAAGCGGGCGCGCAACGTGGGTTTGGTGATTGCGCTTGGTGTAAGAGTGGTGCTGCTGATGTTTCTTTCGTACATAATAGGGCTTACCAAACCGATATTTACTTTGCCCATTGAAACCCTGCTCAGGGAAATGGGTTCTGCCGAGCCGGCCGCTTCGGCTGCTATTAGCTTTAAAGATTTGGTGCTGATTGCAGGCGGCTTGTTTTTAATTGCTAAATCAACTTCGGAGATACATGAGAAGGTTGGCGGAGCGCAGGAGGAAAAAGTGGTGAAGGCCGGTACGGTGTTTTCGGCAGTTATTCTGCAGATTGTGCTGATTGATGTTGTTTTTTCGTTCGATTCGATTTTAACGGCTATCGGATTATCGCAGCATTTACCGGTAATGATTGCCGCAGTGGTGATTGCGATTATGGTGATGATGGCTTTTAGCGGACAGATAAGTGATGTGATTAACCGGTATCCTACGCTGCAGATGCTGGCGCTTTCGTTTTTGATTCTGATAGGGTTTACGCTGGTGCTGGAGGGATTGGATGTGCACATTAACAAGGGTTTTATATACGTGGCGGTGTTGTTCTCGCTGATTGTTGAGTTCATCAACATCAGGATGCGGAAGAAGAATCCGAAGCATTAAGCTACCGGTGCGATTTCTGTTCTTTTGGCTTGAACCAAAAGAACCAAAAGTTCAAGGCTGCGTGAATTTTAGCTAAAAAATGCTCCGTCTGCCTAAACTGCGCAAACTCGCGCGGCAATTCTGTAATTAGTTTGGAAGATTCGGTTGGCGCTCGAACAGTGCGCAGTTTTTAACGGCAGTCTACACATTTTTACTCATTCTCTATTATATTTTTGAAAATGGAATTCGTGAATCCATTTGCTACTTGTTTATCTTATAGGGGAAGCAAATGGATTTCTTAACGCTAAAATTATTCGTAATCTAATTTGTTTAATAAGGAACTCATGAATGCCGAGTAAGCATTTCACGAGGCCGGAGGAAATGCAAATCTAAATGTGAACGGAGCGTTACTTTTTACTGTAACTATTGAGTTGTATGCCGTAAGGCGGCTGTTGTTTGCTGTAACTATTGTATTGTCTGCTGTAAGCAAAATGTTGATTACTGTAAGTTTTTTGTTGGGTGCTGTAAGTTTTGATTTGATTGCCGCAATCTATTTATTGTCTACCGTAAAGTGGCTGGTGTTTGCTGTAAATATAATGTTGGTTACTGTAACTATCCTGTTGGTTGCTGTAAGGTATGTGTTGTGGGTTGCGATTTGGGTTTGAAGCGGAGTTTTATTTAAATTTGTCGCAGTTTTGAAGAAAAACTGATATATTATTCGTTTTACGCACAAAAATTTTTGTTATGAGAGGACGGGATATTAACCGGGTAAGCATGATGGGTTCTGTGATTGTGTATTGCGAGAAGAACGCCAGTGCTACTTCGGGAATAGCGGCATTTGCAACCGGCCTGGCGAAACTGAAGGCCAGAAAAAAAGAAATTGATGAGTTGAATGTGGTGGAGAGCACACCGAGCACGGGAGTGACTATGGATGTGCGGGTGCTGCGAAAGCGAATGTGTGAACAAGCCCTGCGGTGCGCGAATGCGACATTGGCTTATGCTCATTCGGTGAAGAATTATGAACTGGCGGAGTCGGTAGATTTTACGGAGGAAAGATTTAGGGTGATGAGTAAAATGAAAGTGACAGATATGTGTGAGTTGATTAAGAATGCAACGTCCGCGCATATTGGAGCGGTGGCGGATTGGGGAATAACAGCAGGAGATGTGAGTGATTTGGAAAGTAAGATTAGTGCTTACAAACAGCAGGGGTCGAGACCGAGGTTGGCGATTATTTCGAAGAGCGGAGCGAATAAGAAGATAAAGGAATTGATAAGGGATACGCTGGATAATTTATTGAAGAATGAACTGGACCGGATGGCGGGTACGTTGCGTTATAGTAATAAGGAGTTTTGGATTGGTTATAAGATAGCGAGGGAGATAATTGATTTGGGTGTGAGGCACTCGAGGGTGAAGGGAACGGTGCGGGATGAAACGGATAAACCGGTTACCGGTGTGCGGTTTGGTATTTATGAAACGGAAACGAAGAAGTTGGTGAGGGAGGTGGTGACCGGTGCGACCGGTGCGTTTAATGTTGCGCGTTTGCCGCGCGGGAATTTTGATTTTGTGTGGGAGGGTGAAGGATTTGTAACACGAAGGGAGGAGAATGTGCGGATTGGCTTGGGGAAGGTGTTGAGGAGAAGGGTGGTGATGAAACCCCTAAATCCCTAGCCTCATCCGCCCTACGGGCACCTTCTCCCAAAGGAGAAGGAAAGCGGAATAAATACACGCTGTTTGGGACTTGAACAGCCGGGAGCAGCAAGGCGGATGTTTTTTGCCGCAGGGGACGGAGGCGGAGACTGCGGGGACGAAAGTTTTTTCGGTTGCTGTCAGTTACCGCCCCGCTAAGCAACAGGCTGTGCTTGCCCCTCCTGAAACAGGAGGGGCAATTTAAATACAGAAAGGCAAATTCTTCTCCTCCTGTTTTAGGCGGAGTGCCCGAAGGGCGAGGTGGTAGCAAGACAGCGCAGTTCTACAACTGTCCGCTCAACTTCTCCCAATTAGTCAATTCGGTTTCCAATTGTTTTTTCGGTTGCGGTTAATTAGTTTTTCATTTTAGGTATATCAAATTACCTTCGCTAAAAATTATACAGCATGAAAGGTATATCATTTGTTACCGATGAAAAAAATAAAAAAGTTGCCGTTCAAATTGATTTAAAAAAATATGGAGAACTGTGGGAAGATTTTTACGATGCCCTAATAGCTCATTCTAGGCGGCACGAAAAAACTATCACCTTAAGCGCCCTTAAAGCCAAACTGAAAGACAGCGGAAAACTATGAGCTATAGGGTTCAGATTTCAAACTCTGCGTCAAAGGAAATCCAGAGTTTGCCCAAACAGGAAATTCCAAGAGTAATTTCAAAGATTGAAGAACTGGCTGTTAATCCCCGCCCGGTGGGATGTAAAAAATTAGTAGGAACTCCCGAAAAACTTTGGAGAATCCGTTCCGGTAATTACAGGATAGTTTACGCTATAAAGGATGAAATAAAAATTGTAGAAGTAAGAAGTGTTGGAGACCGAAAGGAGGTATATAAGTAACCGATTACCATGAAAATAAATTACCATCCGGCTACCGATTCGCTCTATATAGATTTTGGTGCGGCAAAAGCCACCGAATCGGAAGAAATACGTGAAGGCGTAGTAATTGATTTGGATAAAAACGGAAACATTACCGGTGTGGATATTCAGCACGCGTCTAAAAAACTTGACCTTACTTCGATAGAAATGTCGGCAATGCCGATTCTAAAAACCAAACTGGTTGCGTAAGATTGTAATTACAACTGCCCGCTCAGCTTTTCCCAATTAGTCATTTCATTCTCCAACTGTTTTTTCAGTTGCTCGTAATTGGTATAAAAGTTAGGGTCCTTGGTTAGCTCGTGAAACTGGTTTTGGTCGGCAAGCTTTTTATCGGTCTCGGCAATTTTGGTTTCGAGTTCAGCAATGCGCTGTTCGCTTTTTTCTATCTCGGCTTTAATTTTCTTCAATTCCTTCTCACGGTCTTTGCTTTTATCCGGCTCCGGCTGTTTACTGCTACCGCTACTGCCACTGCCACTATTTACTGCCACTTTCTTCACTTCGTCTTTCTTCGCCAGCATGCGCATATCTTCCAGTTGTTTCTTCTCTAAGAAATCGTTGATATCGCCAATGTGCTCTTTAATACCGTCTTTGGTAAACTCGAAAGTTTTGGTGGTGAGGTCGTGGAGAAAATCGCGGTCGTGCGAAACAATGATGACCGTTCCTTCAAACTGCTTAATGGCGTTTTTCAGAATCTCCTTACTCATCATGTCCAAGTGATTCGTAGGCTCATCGAGCACCAGGAAGTTGCGCGGCTCCAGAATCATTTTGCAAAGTGCGAGGCGGCCCTTCTCTCCACCGCTCAGCACTTTTACTCTTTTAAAAACATCATCGCCCTTAAACAAAAAGCAGCCGAGCATATCGCGCAGCTTGGTGCGTATGTCACCGGTGGCAACACGGTCCACCACTTCCAGCACGGTATCTTTGCCGTCCATGCTGTCGGCAGCGTGCTGGGCATAGTAACCAACGGTTACGTTATGGCCGAGCGTGAATGTTCCTTCGTGGGTAAGACCGTCTACCAGAATTCTGGTGAGGGTGGTTTTGCCCATTCCGTTTTTGCCCACAAAGGCAATCTTCTCTCCGCGGTCAATCTGAAAACTCTGATTGGTAATAACTTTCTTTTCGCCAAAGGCTTTGGAAATATGTTTGGCTTCCACCACCACTTTACCGCTTGCCTGCGCGTGAGGAAAGCGGAGGTTCATAGCCGAAGCATCTTCTTCTTCCACTTCAATAATGTCCATCTTATCCAGCTTCTTGATAAGCGACTGGGCAAAAGTGGCTTTACTCGCCTTGGCGCGGAACCGGTCGATGTTGCGCTCTATCTGGGCAATTTCGCGGTCCTGATTTTTCTTGGCACCGATAATCTGCTCGCGTCTTTCTTTGCGCAGTTCAATGTACTTGGTGTAAGGCGCGTTGTAATCGTCAATGTTGCCGTTGCCTACTTCTATGGTGCGGGTGGTAATGTTATCGAGGAAACTTCTATCGTGGCTAACCATGATGATGGCCCCGGGATATTCTTTCAAGAATTTCTCGAGCCAAAGGACCGATTCAATATCTAAGTGGTTGGTAGGCTCATCGAGCAAAACCAGGTCGGGCTTTGCCAGCAGAATTTTAGCCAGCTCTACGCGCATCTGCCAGCCACCGCTCAGGGTTTTCATTTCCTTTTCAAAATCAACCGGGTCAAAGCCGAGCCCTTTCAATACGCGCTCGGTTTGTTCTTCTACCCCGTAGCCCCCGTGAATTTCTATCTGATGTTCTACTTCGCCCAGGCGGTTAATCAGCTCCATGTAATCATCGCTTTCGTAGTCGGTGCGCGTTTCCATCTGGTGCATGATGTCTTCCTTCTCGGTGTTGTACTGCATTACCAGTTCAAATGCTTTTTTGGTTTCTTCCATCACCGTCAAATCAGACTGTGAGTGAAGTTCCTGCGGCAGGTAACCGATAACCGTTCCTTTCGGATACATAATGTTGCCGCCATCAATGGGCTGAAGGCCCTTGAGCACCTTGAGCATGGTTGATTTACCGGCTCCGTTGCGTCCGGTTAGACCAATCTTGTCGTTGTCGTTAATCAGAAAAGAAACCCCACCGAACATTACGCGTCCGCTGAAATGAAGTTCAATATTGGATACAGCTATCATAAGAGGGCGCGAATATAGAAAACGCGAAGCGAATTAGCAGGAGAATTAGCAGATGAGATGATGAGTTGATTAGCAGATTCAATACAATGTCGCCTTTTGTATTCATCAACTCATTAGCTAATCATCAAATCGGCTAATCGTATTTTGCTTTTTCTCTTTTTCATTTACATTCGCCCCCGATAAAACAACAACTATGAGCAAAGTAATTGCAGGCATTTTTACCATTGTAGGCGGATTGATGACCCTTTATTACTCTTTTGTATTCCAGAATTCGTCATACAATTTAGAATACAACGACCCGAAACTGCACATGAGCATGTATCAGACCGGGCACATGATTCCGCTGGTTTTAGGAATTGTATTGCTCACCGTGGGTTTATTGTTTTTCTTTTTAGCTAAAGAAGCAAATCCGAATATTAAGTAACAGCCACCTCTCCTAAATCCTCTCCGAAGGAGAGGACTTTAAATACAACCCCAAACCCCTAAAGGGGCTTAAATACAAACAGTCTCGGCTTAGCCGAGACTGTTTGTATTTTGTATTGGCTGTTCAAGTCCCCTTTACCTTGCTCCGCCAAAGCGCTTCGCGAAGGCGAGGGAGAATTTAGGGGTTCAGAACTGATACCTGAACCCACCGGTCAGCCCGAAATTATACTTGCGCTTATCCTGCACACCAATTTTCTGCAGGCTCATGTAATACACCGGTTCAGCAAAAAGGATGAAATGCTTTTTGGCTATATACTCAAAGCCCGCACCGGCATAAAAGGAAGCATAGTAACGTTTAGCGCTGTTGATGGAAAAATCTTTTGTGCTGGTTTCTATGGCGGTTGTGCCCAAAGCGTCATACGTTTTTACGTTACCGGTGAAGTTTGTCTCGATAGGAAATAACAACGGGTCACCTAAAGTGGCGGTGTTGTTAACCGGGGTATCCAGAGGGTAAGTGTAATCGAAAGTTTCTTTCAGTTTAATGTGATTGATAATGCCGGTGTTGATGTAAAACCGGAAGTTGTTTTTTACTACCGGGTAAACCTTTATGCCTATTGGAATGGCAAGTTCTGTGATGTTCGAAGTGTATTGGGTTGGAGTTTTTGAAAACGAAACAACTTTCGGGCTATGAACCGCAAAAGAAGTTTGCGTAAACAAAATAGAGTTGGTGATAGCTACACGATTTACAAAGAGGAAATCATGCGTAAAGCCGACCATGTAAGAAGGCGTTTTTTCGAATGGAATAAACTTTTTATTTCTAATTGGAACGTTGGGATTATGAATACTTTGATCTCCCAAAGTTGTGCCGGTACCATTTGCCAGCACACCCAAAGAATAATTGAAAATCTTTTTCTTCTGCTTAGGCAAAACGTCCTCTTCCTTTTTGTCGAAAGAAGTAACGGCATTTTCCGAAACATAGTTTAGTAGCGATGCTTCCATTCTGCTTAAGCTTATGTTTTCTTCTACAGCAGCAGTTGCATATGCCGCATTCAACATGGCAATTTCGGTTTGAACAGGAGTTGCGGGTTTCTTGTTTCTTGTTTGTTGTTTGTTGTTTTTGTGCGCTTGCTTATTGCTTATTGCCAATTGCTTGTTTGCTTTTGAAAATACATTGGCACGCGGATGACGCGGATCAGACGGATTTGCACTGATTAAAGCGGTACCGGTTGGCGACTGTTTCTTGTTTCTTGTTTCTTGTTTACCGGTATGCTCTTTGGATGTTACAGTTTCTTGTTCACCTTCTGCTGCCGGTGCATTTACTTTTAGCTTTTCACTTTTCACTTTTGCCTTTTCATCTTCCGCAGTTGTTGTATTTACTTCTGACTTCTGACTTCTGACTTCTGATTTCTCTGCAGTGTTTATTGCCAACTGCTCATTGCCAATTACTCCCCGCAATTCATACCCAATTACACCGAACAGTAAAGCCGCAGCAATGCCACCGGTCCACCACCAAAAAAATCCTCTGCGCTTCTTCTTTTCATCGAGCATGGCATCCATCTTATCCCACGCCTGCGGGTCGAACGGAAACTCCGTGCCGCTGAGTTTATCGCGCAATTGCTTATCGCTGTTATTTTCCATATGCACTGATAGTTACTTTGTTCATTTGAATAATTTTCTCCTGCAGTTTTGCCCGCGCCTTGGCCAAATTTGATTTAGACGTTCCCTCGCTTATACCGAGCAGCTCTCCAATCTCATTATGGTTATAGCCCTCTACCACATACAAATTAAAAACAGCGCGGTACGAAGGCGGAAGCTGATTGACCATTTCAAGAATCTGTTCGGCAGCCAAATCAGAAATCACATCACCGGTGTCTTCCGCGTAAACCGATTTTTCAATATCGGTGTGCTGGTGGCGGATCTCTGCCCGCAGATAATCAATGGCGGTGTTTACCATAATGCGGTAAATCCAAGACTCTAAGTTTCCCCCTTTCTCCGCAAACTTCTTTATCGAATCAAACACTTTCAAAAAACCCATGTTCAGTATTTCGGTAGCCTGCTCACGGTGCGAAGAATAACGCATACACACTCCCATCATCTTGCTGAAAAAGCGTTCGTATAAACGCTTCTGCGCAAGCCGCTCGTTTTTTATACAGCCTCTGATGAGTTCTTCTTCCGTCACACTGAAAATTATCCGCATCGAAGTTACATTATAAACCCCGAAAGGGTTTCAAACCCTTTCGGGGTTCGGGCTTATTTCTCTACCGGTATTCTGCTCAGCAACGAAATATTCTGAACATTCGAATAATCGTACTGATACAATCCGTCTTCACCAATCATCAGCAAGCGGTCGTTGAACGGAATTACATCGGTTGCCTGAATGCCGCTAAAGGTTATCACCGGTGTAGATGGAATAGCGGTTGGTTCTGCAGCATCCATTACTTTCAATCCGGCAGTGCCATCGCATACAAAAAGAATATTGCCGTCTTTACCCAAACCATGCGGGTTAGTCATTTGCACGGTATGGCTCAGTGTGGGCGAAGTGAGGTTCTGAATATTCACCACTTCCAATTGATTGAGTGATGTGTTGCAAGGGGTTCCGCTTCTTAAAGTAATGTAAGCATAGTTGCCATCTACCACCACCGGGTCGCAGGCAGTGCCGTGTATGTAAGTAGAAACATAAACAGGCGATGTTGGGTTGCTGATGTTGTAAATGAACATGCCGTTAGTAGAGCCGATAAAAAGGTGATTGTTATATGGGAAAATAGTTTCAATGTTTCTGCCAATAGAAGTGGTTCCCAGCGAAGAAAGCCCACCGGTAATGCTGAACATGCGCAGCGATGACTGGTCAACCACATACAGAATGTTGCCGGCAATGGTAAAGCGCGCCATAGAACCGCCTATGCCCGGGCTTGGATTGCTCTTATTAAAAGTCGCAACGCCACCGGTGCTGTTCATCGTTAACACATCACCCTCCATCCACGGACCACCCCAGTAACCGCCATTGGTATTACAATCGCTGCTTATTTTTTCTGTTACCATTTTCTCCAGCCACTCAATCACCACTCCTTTCCCCGGCTCTGCATAATAGCCGTTAGTATAAATGCGGTCGGGCAAAGCATTTTCTACGCGCTTGGTAACTGTAACATTCAGCGGATTCGAAATATCCAGCGAAAGCAAATCAATATAGCTGTCGGCATAAAGGGTATTGCCCACTGCGGCAATGTCCATGTTACCGGGTATTTTGATAAACGAAATATTTTGTGGCGAAGAAGGATTGCTGTTGTCAATAATGTGGATGCCTTTGTCCACTTCGTTTACAAAAATGTAATTGCCCTTCATGTAAATCTTGCCCGGTTTCTTGAGTGCCTGTGCAGGTTCTGATTTTACAGAGCTGCGGAGTTCTTCAAAGCTCATGTAAACCGGCTCATACATTTTGTAGGTAACGGTTTGGTCGCATTTGTCTTTTTTGCAGGAAGAAAAAAGAAACATGCTTAAAACAATAATGGCGGAAAACGATTTAAGGTTAATGGAGTTCATGGTTATAGATTTTTTGTTTTTGAATAGAGGCAACGGTTTTCAGTTTTAAAACGTTTTAAATTCAGAAACCGTTGCCTGACACTAAATATTTTTTCTATGAATAAAATTCTTCTTCCGCTGATGATGCTTGTTTCATCGTTCGCATTTGCCCAATCTAACATAGAGGATGTGGTTTATCTGAAAAGCGGAAGTGTAATCCGCGGAAAGGTTCTGGAACAGAAAAATGAAACCGTAAAAGTGGAGCTGCTGGGAGGAAGCATTTTTGTGTTTAAGCAAACTGAGGTAGACAGTATTAAAAGAGAAAACACGCTGAAGAATAAACTGAAAGAAATCAACCGCAACTATTTCAGGCGCGACCGCGGCTTCCGCAACATGACGGAATTCGGCATTATTTACGGCACTAATTTAAAACAGGACAACGAACCTTACTATTACTACTATAATAACAACACTGACGACTTTGGCCTGTCGCTGCACACCGTTAATGGTTATCAGCTATGGCCTTATTTGTATGTGGGCGGGGGTGTAGGTATTGACCGGTTCATTTCATACAAGCAGACTTTTTCTCCTTTTTATGTGCGGGTGGCCAGCGAGTTTTTGAAAAAGAAAGTGACTCCGTATGTTTTTTGTGATGCGGGTTACTCGGTTATGTGGAAGAAAAAAAATGATGACTATTATTCGTACGAGAACAAGGGCGGGTATTATGTATCGTGTGGCGGAGGCATTCGAGTTTATACCCGCAGCCGCGCCTCGGTTGTTTTGTCGGTAGCTTACAAGCGCAACTACAGCCAAACCAAATGGTGGTATACACAAGGTGGCGATGGTTCGTATTACGAAATAAAAAGAACCTATCAGCGATTGGTGATGAATGTGGGTGTAACCTTTTAATCATTCCGGTTCTTATTTTTATGGAGTGAAAAAAGAAAAGCCTTATCACTCTATTCGCAAACCGAACCTTGTTGGCGGTAAAAATGCTTTTCAAAAATTTCTTGCAGAGAATTTAGTTTACCCGAAAGAAGCATTGGAAAAGAAAGCGGAAGGCACCGCTTATGTAAAATGCGAGATAAGTGACAGGGGAAAAGTTTTAAAAGCAGAATCCATCCATCGGCTCGGGTTTGGTTTAGATGAAGAAGCCGAACGTTTGTGTTTACTCCTGAAATTTGAAGACACTACCGAGCGGGGGCTGAAAATTAAACATACGCGAACTATCCGGATTCCCTTTGTATTGCCGAAAGAACCAACGGTTCAAATCAATTACGAAACAAAACCGGCAGAGGAAAAGAAGACCTCTTACAACTACACTATTAAGTTTTAATCGCGGGGAATAATAGAAATCTCTTCTTCTAATCTTCCATCGCGGAACATGCGCAGGTAATGTTTTTTGTTGTCCATTTCATCGCTGCCAATCTGATAGTTGTAAGTGTATTCGCCTTCGCGCTGTGTTTCATTGTTCACGTAAACTCTTTTCATGTGGTTGTCTTCGTCAAACAGGGCAATCATCACTTTTGCGGTTCTTGAAAAATTATAACTCATGCTGCCTGAATAAACGGTGCGTGTGGTAAAAGTCCGCACCGGTGCGGAATGCGGTTCGCTGCTTGCAGCATAAATTTTATCGAGCGCAATTCCCTTTGCCTTCGCCACAAACCTTCTCAGGTCATACATCATTACCGTGTCGGGGCTGAAAATGGTTTGCAGTTCGTAATTGTCGGTGATGCACCAGACGGCATTTTGGGCTGCGCTGGTCTGATACTTTTTCCGGTTGATTAGTTCAGTAATTCCAAGAAGGTTTCCCGTAGCGCGGTTGCGCAAAACAAATTTAGCCGTAGGTGACGGGCCACCGTCATGTGCTTCGGAGCACATAGCATATATGCGGTAGTTCTTTTTCTGCTTTGGCGGAAGCTTTACTATCATGGTTTGGGTTACAATCATGGTTTGCAGGGTCGAATCATCGGGAACAAGCCTATAGCCATATTCAAGATTCAGATTCAGGCTTTCGGCAGAGGCACTCGTTATCTCCATAGCCATGCAGGGGCCGAGATGCGAGGAGGACTCTCCACGAAAAGAAGTGTCGTAAGGAGCACCAGTCATTTTTATGCTCACCAGTTTTTTCTGAACGGCTTCAGAAAGTTTGTAAGAAACTTCGGCTTGTGTGCTGAAGGAGGTTACCGCCAGCAGGATAAAAAGGTATTTTGTTTTCATACACTTCGGTTTGGTTTATACTAAGGAGATGCCGATAACCAACAACTCCATAAAATTGTCGGTCATTATTTAACGCTCGCATACCTTCATTTATTATCTTGCCGCAAAATTTTCTCATGCTTATTATTGGAATTACAGGGGGTTCGGGTTCGGGTAAAACAACCGTTGTAAAGAAGGTGATGGGTTCATTTTCAAACGACCAGGTGACCATTGTGTCGCAGGATAGCTACTACAAAGACAACAGCCATGTTTCGTTGGAGGAGAGGGCAGAAATCAATTTTGACCACCCCGACAGCATTGAATTTGATTTGCTGGTGCAGCACCTGAAGCTACTTCGCGAGGGAAAGGCAATTGAAGAGCCGGTGTATGATTATATTACTTCTACCCGGCAGAAAGAGACTATTCGCGTAGAGCCTAATCATGTAATTATTGTGGAAGGAATCTTGTTGTTTACCGATAAACGCGTGCGCGACTTGTGCGATATAAAGGTTTTTGTGGATGCAGAGCCGGACGACCGGTTGATAAGAATAATGGAGCGCGATATGCGCGAGCGCGGCAGAACGGCAGAGCAGGTTATCGAACGCTATGCATTGGTGAAGGAAATGCACGTTCAGTTTATTGAACCCACTAAGCGCTTTGCCGATATTATTATTCCGCAGGGCGGAGAAAACCAGGTAGCTATTGATGTAGTGGTGGCTACCATCGAACAAAAATTATTGCAGGAAGCCAACCGGTAGTTTTTCACAAACCAAAATTTCATTTACATATTGCCGTTACTTTAAAATAATAGTTCCCGCAGATTTCGCGGATTTTCGCAGATGAATACAAGATGTTTTCTGCGTTATTCTGCGAGTTCTGCGGGAGATAAAACAGAAACCATGAACAAAAAATTATTTCTATCCGTAGCTATCTCGCTCACCGTAATGCTGTCTTTCAGCGGATGCAAAAAAGGCGGGCTGAACATTTTTACCATTGAAAACGATAAAACATTTGGCGCGCAAATGGAAGCGGAAATAGCCGCCAACCCTGTGCAATATCCTTTGTTGAGTAAAACCACTTACGCTTCTTCCTATGCGTATCTCGAAAATTTAAAACAGCAGATTTTAGGCGCAGGGCAGTTAGAGCACGCCAGCGATTTTGAATGGAAACTTTACATAGTGCAGGACGACAATACCCAAAATGCCTTCTGCACACCCGGTGGTTACATTTATGTTTATACCGGTTTAATAAAATATCTCGACAATGCTTCTTCACTTGCCGGAGTTATAGGCCACGAAATGGCACATGCCGACAGACGGCACAGCACCCAACAGCTAACCACCCAGTATGGAGTTTCGCTCTTGCTTGACATTATTGCGGGCACCACCAACCAGGCACAAATAGCCGAGATAGCCGCTAATCTTTCGTTGCTTGCTTTCGGCCGCGACCATGAAAAAGATGCCGATGAACATTCCGTAATTTACCTTTGTCCAACAGCTTACCGGGCCGATGGTGCGGCCGATTTTTTTGAAAAAATAATTGCGTCAGGGGCACCTCAACCCCCGGCATTTTTAAGTACTCACCCTAACCCCGATAACCGCGTGGCGAATATTCATGCCAAGAAGACCGAACTTTCCTGTTTAGGCAACCCGCCTGCTTCTACCGAAAACAATGGCTACGCTTCGTTCAAGGCGAGTCTGCCATAAGTTAGCTCAAAGCGGTATGTTTTTTTAAAAAGAAGATGAATAGGGCATAATTATGCTTGTTTTTAGGTTCAGTTGTTAATCGTGTGAAAATGATAGAGATTCACACTACCCCATAGATGCATACGCGCCAAACCAATGAGCCATTCTATCTGCCGGGT
>CAZBPG010000026.1:0-38328 GCA_964493695.1 uncultured Chitinophaga sp.
GCCGCTCTTCCTCTAAAACAAAAAGCCGTCTCAAATTGAGTTTTGAGACGGCTTCCTGCATTCCATCTGCTAATCTCCTCATCCTCTCATTCGGCTGTTAAAGCCCCTTTAGGGGTTTGGGGTTAACACCCAATGCTTAAAACTCGTCACACCGGTGCTTATCTCAAACGTCACACTCAAATCCACATAACCCGTCTTCTTCACTGTCCCGTTATAAACCCCCGGTTCTAAACTCTCAAAATAGCCCTTGCTGTCCGCATTCGTCACCAGTTCCAGCGGTATGCCTCCGTCCTCCCGTTGTATCACCACATTCACACTGCCTATCGGTAAATTCGTTCCCTCCTCCTTCACATCCAATCTCAAACCTGCCGCTCCCGGTGGGCTTACTATCGTCATTATACTATCCCATACAAACTGGCTTTTCTTCGCTTCATTATTTCTAAAAACATGCTGCCCGTCTTCGCAAATATCAGTGGCAGCTTTATACAAAGCATTATTCGCACTCACTTTATCAGAACTCACCTGCTTCGTATTCTCCCGCGTATTTAAAAAAGCTGTTACATCACTATCCGCGCTTGCTTTCATGTTACTGATAACCGTCTGAAAAGCCGGTGGCATATTATTGTTTGCAGTCAGGTCTGCCAAATGCAGGCCAATAAAATCATTAGCATTCTTCAAAATGCCCTTCACCTTTTCCCAGTTCAGGTTCATCGCTTTCTCATAATCATCAAAACCTGCTTCTTTCAGCCGCACCGCTCTTACCTCCACATCAGCATAAGCATCTCTTATATACAACCGTAAGTCTCCAAGTGCCCCCCGCATATCCGTTTTCACCCGGTTCTGCATTTCTATCCGCATCACCTCATGCACAGCACTCCGCTGCACATCATCCGGTATGCTCTTCGCAGCAGCTATCTGCGTAAGAAAAGCTGTCACAAAAGCGCCATCATACTTTGGCTTAAAACCAAACTGGCCTAATTCTTCGCCCAGGCTGATAACTAATAAATCACATCCTTCATATAACTCGTCTTGCGAGTCCTTGTAATTCGGTTCCATAAAACATATTTATTTAATGAAGTAACGCTGTGTTTCATTCGCTTTTTTATTTCACCCGCTGTAGCCTTGGCGTAAGCAGGTTATTGCTTTAACTGTTTTGTATTTTTTACTTACTCTATTTGTATTCTTGCCTTTTGCTCTTCTCGTTTTTCTTTTCTACCTATTGCCCATTGCCTATTGCCTACTATTTTTCCTGCCCTTTGCTTTTGCCCCTTAATTTCTCTCTCTCCTGCCACTGCCACTGCTACTGCCGCTTTCTCTCTGCTTTTTCCTTAACGCTAATCGTATTTTAAATATTGTACGTCTCGTTTATTTTTTAAATAATTTTTACAAATCATCATTTATAGAGTGTTTCACCTGTAGTAACCAATATCTAAAAGCTCATAACCGGTATCTAAAGGCACATACGCAATATCTAAGCAGACATATTTTCTCTCCGTCAAGACATATTTTCATTCTAAAAGCCCATAGCCAATATCTAAAAGCCAATAAGCAATATCTAAAGGCCCGTAAACAATATCTAAGCAGACATATTTTCACTCCGGCAAGACATATTTTCAATCTAAAAGCACATATACAATATCTAACTCGCCATATTCCAAATCTAAACTCCCATATTCCAAACATCAACTACCATATTTGCCATTAAAGCTATCCTCCTCCGCTATCAGAGGACAAACAGCCGCCTTTCTATTGCAGTGTATTCATAATGTGAAAGTGTCACTTGTCCCCCGCTGGCGGGGGTAGGGGGTGGCTTTTCCATCTTCCGAATAGTTATGGTCGCCTCACCAACAACCCGCTTCCATCACCTGTAAACTTTTATATTCGCGCCTCGCTTCCCCGCCATAGCTCTTCGTCTGTAGTAGTTTTAACGAAGACAGATTGGCGAAGGCGGGCAAAACAACAAACAACAAACTATGGCAGACAATACCATTATATTCAGTATGCAGGGAGTGGGTAAAACCATTCCGCCACAAAAAATTATCCTGAAGGATATTTACCTCAGCTTTTTCTACGGGGCAAAAATCGGCATCATCGGTGCCAACGGCTCGGGTAAGTCTACCCTGCTTAAAATCGTAGCCGGGCTCGATGAAAACTATTTGGGCAAAATCGAGAAGAGCAAAGACTACTCCGTTGGTTACTTAGAGCAGCAGCCCGAGTTGGACGAAACCAAAACGGTGATTGAAATTATACGCGAAGGCAAAAAAGAAATTTTCGGTTTGCTCGATGAGTTCAACAAAATAAGCGAAGAGTTCAACGACCCCAACCTCGATGGCGACCGTATGGAGAAGTTGCTCGAACGTCAGGGAGTGTTGCAAGACAAGATAGATGCTGCCAACGCCTGGGAAATTGACACCGTGCTCAACCGCGCTATGGATGCCCTCCAGTGCCCCGACCCGAATGCCTCGGTAAAGAACCTTTCCGGAGGAGAAAAACGCAGAGTGAGTTTGTGCCGTTTGCTCTTGCAGGAACCGGATGTGTTGCTGCTCGATGAGCCAACCAACCACTTAGATGCCGAATCGGTGTTGTGGTTAGAGCATCACCTCGCACAGTATAAAGGAACCATCATCTGCATTACCCACGACCGGTATTTCCTCGATAACGTTGCCGGCTGGATTCTCGAACTGGACGGAGGAAAAGGAATTCCGTGGAAGGGCAATTACTCTTCGTGGTTAGAGCAGAAGCAGCTAAAGATGGAGCAGGAAGAGAGGGCCGAAAGCAAACGCCAGAAGGTAATGGAGCGCGAGTTGGCATGGGTGCGCATGGGCCAAAAGGCGCGTCAGGCAAAGAGCAAAGCGCGTATTCAGAACTACGAGAAGATGCTGGCCGATGAAGAAAAAGTTACCGAAGATAAACTCGAAATATACATACCACCGGGTCCGCGCCTCGGGGCAAAAGTTATTGTAGCCAACGGTGTATCCAAAGCTTTTGGCGACCGGTTACTGTACGAGAACCTGAACTTCTCCTTACCGCAAGGCGGCATTGTAGGAATCATCGGACCCAACGGTGCCGGTAAAACAACTTTGTTCCGCATGATAATGGGAGAGGAGAAACCAACCAGCGGAACTTTTGAAGTAGGCGAAACCGTAAAGATTGCCTACGTTGACCAAACACACACCAACATTGACCCCGAGCAAACCGTTTGGGAAGTGATAAGCAAAGGAGGCGAGTGGATTGAACTCGGCAAGTTGAAAATGAACAGCCGTGGTTATGTGTCGCGCTTCAACTTTAACGGGGCCGACCAGCAGAAGAAAATAAAAGTACTCTCCGGTGGCGAGCGCAACCGCTTACACCTTGCGCTCACCCTGCGCGATGAAGCCAACGTTCTCCTGCTCGATGAGCCTACCAACGATTTAGATATCAATACCATTCGTGCATTAGAAGAAGCATTGGAAAACTATGCAGGTTGTGCTGTTATCATTTCGCACGACCGGTGGTTCTTAGATAGAATTTGTACGCACATCCTCGCCTTTGAAGGCGAAGGCCAGGTGTATTGGTTCGAAGGAAGCTTCAGCGATTACGAAGAGAACAAGAAACAACGCCTCGGCATTACAGACGACCAGCCGAAGAAGTTCCGTTACAAGAAATTGTTAGCCCAGTAGGGGTTAACCCCGAAAGGGTTTCAAACCCTTTCGGGGTTTTTGTATTAAAGTCTCCCCTTTAGGGGAGATTTAGAGGGGTCTCAACCTCCGCTTTGTAACAAACAAAGTGCAAAAACATACTGCGGCCCTACCGGTTTCCGTAAAGTATTACAGTTAACCACTGTTATATTTTATGAAACAACTTTCCACCCCTCTCACTTTGCTTTGCGTAGTTTTATTCATGAGTTCGTTTAAACCGGAAGGCTACCGCGACCTGTTTAAAGAAACCGGCTCTATAGAGGCCACGCTTAACGGCCGCAGGTTCGAAGTGCGCGAAGGAAGTTTCTACCGCGCCATGCTGGTGACCAAGGCAAGTTCTTTTACCAACTCCCAGTCCGGTCAGCAGCGCACGGCTACTTCACTTTTCTTTTACGGTAAAGATTCCACCGATGAAAAAGGCAGCGCATTTACCGAAGGCATAAATATCGAGTTTACGTTCAACCCTTCCGGTCCCGGTGAGGTAAGCAACCTTGCTATTGATGTAAGTTATGCGCTCAACGATTTCTACATGTTACCGGAAGGCAATTCTTTCCGCGTTACTAAAATGGACTGGAATGCAGAGAAAAACGCTTTCAGCTTAAGCGGAAAATTTGAATGTCTTCTGCGCAAGCGCGGCTACTCAGCCGACTGGCAGCAGGAAGTTCGTATGAAAGGCGAAGTAAACGACATTCATGTAACCGTTCCGCCATGGATTGCTTCGAAGCTGAATACGCAGGCATCTTTGGGTCAGTAATTTTGCAGGCAGAAGTTTTAGCATACATTTATTTCTGTAAGCCACAGAAATGAAACAATTTTTTGCACTCCTTAGTTTAGTCTTTCTTTTTCTACCTTCTCAATCACAACAGCTTTTTACTCTTCGTCTGGAGCCTTCGGCTTTTGCTTCTGCACCGGCAGTTCACTCCGGGGCTTTTGGTACGTATAACAGCAAATGGTTTTTTATTGGCGGAAGGGAAAACGGTCTGCATGGCTTTCAGCCCCCCTTTGCATTTCCCACCAGTGGAATTAATGATATGATTTACATCGTTGACCCGCTTACCGACCAAAGCTGGAGTGCCTCCACCTCCACACTTCCCGAGTACATCCGCGAACCGGTTACGTCCAGCAATATGCAGTTTTACCTGAACGACTCTGTGCTTTACATGGTGGGCGGCTACGGCTGGAAAGATTCATTGCAGGATTTTGTTACCTGGCCTACGCTCACCGCAGTAAACATGAATACTTTGATGAATGCGGTTATCAATTCGCAACCGGTTGATTCCCTCTTCCGGCAAACCAGAGATTCATCGCTGGCTATTTGCGGGGCGCATTTGCAGAAACTCGATTCTGTTTATTACCTCGTTTTCGGCCACCGGTTCGATGGAACTTATGACCGGTCAGATACCTCCGGTTTTTTTGTACAAACCTACAGCCACGAAATCCGGAAGTTTCAGATTGCCGATGACGGAATCAATCTTTCTGTTTATAACCACACGGCTGTTCGCGATACCGATAATTTCCGCAGAAGAGATTACAATCTCATTCCGCTTTACGACCCTTACCGTGGAGAAGGGCTTTTGGCATTCAGCGGAGTTTTTCAGAAACACGCCAACCTGCCGTATCTCACACCAATCGAAATCTATAAAGACACGGTAATTGTCCGCAACGATTTCAATCAGAACCTCAGTCAGTATCACAGCGCTGTGTGTGCGCTTTACGATTCCATCAACTATTTGCAGCACAACATTTTTTTCGGAGGCATGAGTATGTATTACATGGATACACTCACCCATCAAACTGTTACTGATTCATTCGTTCCGTTTGTGCGTACCATCAGCAATGTGGCGCGCGATATTGATTTGAATTACCATGAAATAGATGCCGGAATACGAATGCCTGCACTGCTTGGCACCAACGCTTATTTTTTTTATGACCTGAATGTGCCTATGTTCAGGAGCCACTTTGTTCACCTCAATAAGCTGCCTCACCATCAGCGCCTCGGCTATATTATCGGTGGAATTGAAAGCCCTGAATTGAATATCAGCCTTACCGACCCTTCATTCAGTTTTGCCAGCACACGGGTGTTTGTAGTTTACCTCGATACAATTGCAACAGCCATTCAGGAGATAAACAATGATGTGCTGAATTTTTTCTGTTATCCGAACCCCTCCCGCGACAAAGTGGAGATAGCATTTGAGTTAAAGGAAGCAGAACAGGTGAAAATTGAACTGATGGATATGAAAGGAAGTCTGGTGAAAGTAGTTTGTGAACAGTCTTTCAGTTCAGGAAAACAAAAACTCCTTTTGAATATGTATGATTACTCAAAAGGAGGTTACAATTGTGTGATTACCGTGAACGGCAACCGAAAATCTATTCGTCTGCAGAAGGAGTAGAAACATCAGCCGGTTGAACGGTTTCGTCAGCAGTAACTGTAGCAGGTTCTGTAGTCACTTCTGTCTTTACTTCTTCCTTCTTGTTTCCTTTGCCCGATTGTTTCAATAATTTTTCAAGCGTCTGACGGATGTCTTTCAGTTTCTCCTCTTTAGAAGCAACTGTTTCGCTGAGCATATTGGTCTTAACTTTTATCAACTGCGACTCTAAAGAAGAAACTTTACTGCTTTCTGCTTTCCGCTGATAGTATTCCAGGTCTTTCCGGTCGTGGGAAAGAGATTTCTCCATTCTTTCAATCACTTCATTCAATCCCTTCACACGCGAAGAGGTCATGTCGCTGAAAAAATGACTGCGCTGCTCGTTGATATACTGAAATGCGGAATCCAGCGTCTTCCGAAGCAACACATCATCGGCTTTGCTGTAACGGTTCTTCTTACTTTCTCCCTGAATGCCCTTAAACTCTTCAAGCAAAGCTTTGAAGTTGGCTTTTTCATTGGCGCGCTTTTTCAAATCTTCCAGCTTTGCAATTATTTCATCGCGCAGCTTGGCAGAGGCAGCTTCAAACTCTGCACTCTCTGTTTTGCGGAACGTTTTCAGTTTCTCGAAAATCGAATTTACATCATCCTTAATCTTATCCAAACGCTCCTGGCTGATGTCGCGTTCTTTCCGGTGTTCCAGTACCCGCTCCCAAAATGATTTCGCATCTTCAAATAACTGCCGGTCGTATTGAGCCAGGTCAGTCGCCTTCTTTTTTAGCTCTTCCAGTTCGTTCAGATAGCTCTCCCACAATTTTGCAGTAAGCAAAGTATATGCCCATTCGTTTTGCTTAATACGGATTTTTCCTGCTTCATCCGACCGGATGTCTTCCGGTAAGATAGATTCAGCGTTCAGGTTCGGGGCCACTTCTTTAGTGGCTTTCGGAAACTCAAAGGCTTCACCTTCCACCCAGTTTTTTTGCAGTTGCTCCAGCGTTTCACCTTTCAGCGATTTCCTGGGAACAATGAACAAGTCAACCTTAAATTCTTCTTCTTTAAGTTGGTAGGCAAGAACAACTTCTTTGTCGTCAGCAGTTACGCCTGTAGCAGTAAATCGGGATAGCATGTGTGGTAAAATTGTGTGACCGTATTTAAAAGGTCGTCAAAGATAATTCTTCACTCGTAAAATTGTAATTCATTCCAACGAAAAATTAAACTTGCAAAAGATGAGATTTGATAAAACCATTATTGAAAAACTCCATGAAGAGTTAAGTAAACCATTGCCCGGTGAAGAAGCACAGTACCGGATGGCTCCTCCTTATCGTCCTAATTTATCGAAAGAAGAAATCATGAGGCTGAATCCGAAAATTAGCGGAGTGATGGTATTGCTATATGAAAAGAATGGTTTGTTGAATATTGTTTTTACTCAGCGCAAAACATACGAGGGTGTTCACAGCGGGCAAATGAGTTTTCCCGGTGGCAAAAGAGATGAAGACGATGCGGATTTGATTCAAACTGCTTTACGCGAAACAGAGGAAGAAATAGGAGTGGAGCGAAACAGGATTGAAGTAATCGGCAAGTTGAGTGAGCTGTATATTCCGCCAAGTAATTTTCTTGTTACTCCAACGGTCGGCTTTTCCGACAGTGTTTCATCTTTCCATCCACAGGAAAATGAAGTGGATAAGGTTGTAGAGATACCGGTTGAGTTCTTTCTTGACAAAAATAACATCAACTTCAAGACAGAAATAAAAATATTTAATGGCAATGTGGTTCATGTTCCTGCATATATCTACAATGAACATGTTATCTGGGGAGCGACAGCCATTATGCTGAGCGAGTTTACTTTTATTGTTGAACGAATTACAAACCCGGTCTGACGAAAGTCTGCTGGATTTGCCTTTTACTTTAACACAGTTCTCGCAATCAGTTCTTTCATGATTTCATTAGTGCCGGCATAGATGCGTTGTACTCTTGCATCGGCATAAGCGCGCGCCACCTGGTATTCCCAAATGTAGCCGTAGCCCCCGTGCAATTGCAAGCATTCATCCGCCACTTTGCTTTGCAAGTCTGTCAGCCAGTATTTGGCCATTGAAGCTGTTGCCTGGTCTAATTTTTTTTCGCAATGCAATTCCACACACCGGTCGGCAAATGCACGGCCAATGGTTATTTCGGTAGCAACCTCAGCAAGTTTAAACCTGGTGTTTTGAAATTCGGAAATTGATTTGCCAAATGCATTTCTGTCTTTGGTATACTGAACAGTTGTTGCCAGCACTCCTTCTGCAGCGGCAATAGCAGTTAGTGCTACTACTAATCTTTCCTGCGAAAGTTCTGTCATCATATACTTGAATCCTTCTCCCTCCTTTCCTAACAGGTTCACTTTAGGCACTTCCACATTCTCAAAAAACAGTTCGCAGGTATCCTGAGCATGTAATCCTATTTTCTCAAAAGGTTTTCCCTTGGTAAAACCTTTCATGCCGGTATCAATAACTAAAAGCGAAGTTCCTTTTGCCCCCTTAGTCGGGTCGGTTTTTACAGCTACCACACATACATCGCTTAAGTAACCGTTAGTGATAAAAGTCTTGGATCCGTTCACTAGATAGTAATCTCCTTTGTCAACTGCTGTGGTCCGGATATTCTGTAAATCGCTGCCGGCACCGGGTTCGGTCATGGCGATAGAAGCAATCCACTCACCGCTTATCAGTTTAGGTAAATACTTTTTCTTCGTTGCTTCGTTGCCATAATGGTCAATGTACGGAGTTGCAATGTCAGAGTGCAAAGGGTAACCTACCGCAGGCCCGGCAGCACCGGTCCGGGCCAGTTCTTCTGCAATAATAGCGTTGTAACGAAAATCTTTTATGTCAAGTCCTCCATACTCTTCAGCAACCTGCATACATAGAAACCCAGACTCTCCGAATTTCAGCCAGCTTTCGCGGCTCACCATTTGCGCCTTTTCCCATTTGGCATTATTCGGGGTTATTTCCTTGGCAATAAAATCGCGCACACTCTGCGCAAACATCTTGTGTTCTTCGTTGTAAATATGTCTTTCCACTTTTTATATTTAAGGGTGCAATGATAAATAAAAAAGCCGCCAACATTCCTTGCTGACGGCTACCGTTTTATACAACCACGGCCTATGGGAAAATGCCCATTGCGTAGTAGCTGTTCTTAATCTTATTGATAGAAACGGCAAAGGCTGCCGTGCGGATATCAATTTCTGATTTTCTGCGCTTTTTAAATTCGCGGATATCCTGATAAGCTTCAATCATGGTATCCTCCAAACCGCTGTTCACTAAGTCGATTTCATCGGCACCGTGAATCAAACTGTCAATACGCGATTTGGAAACTTTCTGGCCGGTGAGGTCTTCTACCAATCGTATAAAATTGGTCTGATGTTTTTCTTCCCACCGTTTTTGCATTCTGCCGAACTTTACGTGCGAAAGGTTCTTAAGCCATTCGAAATAAGAAACGGTTACACCGCCTGCATTGATATAAATGTCAGGAATAATCATTACCCCTTTCTTCAACAGTATTTTTTCGGCAGCAGGAGTAACCGGACCGTTGGCTGCTTCGGCAATTATCTTTGCTTTGATGCGGGCAGCATTTTTATCGGTAATTTGTTTTTCGAGTGCCGCAGGAATGAGAATATCGCAATCCAGTTCAAGAGCTGAGGCAGAGTCGGCAATGACTTTTCCTTTGCCATACCCTTTCACTGTTTTTTTCTCCTGACGATATTTGTATAAATCGTCAATATCAATTCCGTTTTCGTCATACACTGCACCGTCTGCTTCTGCAATGGCAATTACTTTTGCCCCGTATTTAGTAATGATGCGGGCAGTATGATAACCCACATTACCAAGACCTTGTACAATTACACGCTTGCCTTCCAGGCCTGTCTCAAGACCGAGGTCTTTCATATCATCCTTGTAGGAGCAAACTTCGTTCAAGGCATATACTACACCACGACCGGTAGCTTCGGTTCTTCCGTGGATGCCATTTTGCGAAAGTGGTTTACCGGTTACACAACCGTAGCCGTCAATTTCACCGGGGCGCATAGTGAGGTAGGTATCAAGTATCCAGGCCATTTCCCGCTCACCGGTTCCAAAATCCGGAGCCGGCACATCAATGCCGGGGCCGATAAAGTTTTTCTTAATCAACTCTACGGTATATCTGCGGGTTACAGTTTCAAGAATATCAGGTGGGGTTTGACGGGGAGAGATTTTAATTCCGCCCTTTGCTCCGCCAAAGGGAACATCCACCAATGCACATTTATAAGTCATTAATGCAGCCAACGCCATCACTTCATCCTGGTCAACATGAATTGAATAACGGATACCGCCTTTAGTCGGCATGCGGTGATGCGAGTGCTGAACGCGGTAAGCTTCAATCACCCGAACTTCGTTTCCCCATTTTACGGGGAAATTCATTTTGTAAATACTGTTGCAGGCCTTTATCTGGTCAAGTAAACCCTGCGGTGCGCCCGTAAAAGGAGCGGCTTTGTCGAAATAATAGGAAACACTGTCGGAAAAACTTAAATTCTTTAAATCGGTAGAACCATTCTTATCTGGCATAATCTTGTTTTAATGAGCAATATCCGTTTGAGAACGGATGGCAAACCTATACGAAAAATTTAGTTGCGCAAACCTGTTTTAGGATCCGTTAAACATAATGCAGGCCGGTTTCAAATTCCGAATTCAGAATTTCAAGAATGAACTCGTAATCATTTTTTAAGTCAACAAAGTTCAGGTTGGTGGTATCTACCAAAACAACAATGGAATGTTGCTGATGGCGGAAATAATCAAGATAAGCATTCTGGATTCTCTCCAGATACTCCGGTTGTATACTCATTTCATAATCTCGCCCACGCTTGCGAATGTTGTCAATTAGCTTTTCCACCGGTGCGTACAAATACAGAATAATATCGGGCTTTGGTAAACTTGGATTGATGATATCGAACAAGGTGCGGTAGAGTTTCGATTCATCATCCGTTAGATTGTTGTTGGCAAAAATCAGACTCTTCTGAAACAAAAAATCTGACACCGTAAACGATTTAAAAATATCTGCCTCGCTCAGTAATTTCTTCAGATGCTGAAAACGCTCAGCCATAAAATAAAGTTCCACCGGGAAGGCGTGACGGGCTGGGTCTTTATAAAAGCCGGGTAAAAAAGGATTGTCTTCAAACTGTTCGAGAATAAGCTTGCCGTTATAGTCACGCGATAGTTTTTTTGCCAGTGTTGTTTTGCCGGCACCAATGCACCCTTCGATGGTAATGAAATTGTATTTGAACTGTTGCTGCATCTATGCGGACGAATGTAACTCAGTTAAGTTTTTTTACAAGTGAGGTATCAGAACATTCCTTTAACAATACGCTAACAGACTTTTCCAACACCGGATGAATAAACCCGGGCTCAATCTCGTTCAGAGGTTCTAACGTAAACTTTCGTTGATGCAAAAACGGGTGAGGTATTTTCAATTCTTCGCTTTCCACAATTTCATTTCCGTAAAACAGAATATCAATATCAATTACACGAGGCCCCCATTTCACTGTTTCTTTTCTGCCTGTCTCTTTTTCGATTGCTTTAAGTTGCACAAGCAATTCAACCGGAGGTAACTTTGTATCTATCATCACCGCCTGATTTAAAAAACTGTTCTGTTCTTTCAATCCCCAGGCTTCGGTCTCATAAAGTGCCGATTGTTTCAGTATTTTACCGCACTTCAAAACAATCAACTCACGGGCTTTTTCAAGGCTCTTAAACCGGTTATTTTCATTTGAGCCAAGCAGTAAATAAACATGCGTCATAGAGATTTCAAAAGTATTATTATTGCCATCCAATTAAAATTTCGACACAACCCATTCGTCAAACAACTAAACAAAAAATAGATGAGACAGTTTTTCAAATTCGTGTTTGCCACTATTACAGGTCTGTTCCTGTTTATGCTTCTGGGCATATTTATAATTATAGGCATTGCAGCGGCAGCCGGTAAGGATAAAAAGGCTACCGTTGCCGCTAACTCTATTCTTAAACTGGACCTGAATTACGACATACCCGAAAAGTCGAATGACAATCCTTTTGCAGGAATGAATGTTTTCAATTTAAAGCCGCAGAAGAAGGCAATCGGTCTTACTGAAATTCGCGAATGTATTGCTAAGGCAAAGAAGGATGACAACATCAAAGGAATTTACCTGGAGTTGGGTATAAACGACAACGGTCTGGCCACACTTGAGGTAATCCGACAGTCTCTGGAAGATTTCCGAAAGAGTGGAAAGTTTGTTTACGCTTACGGAGAAATCCTTTCCCAGAAGTCATATTACCTCGCCACCGCTGCCGACCAGATTTATCTGAACCCTAACGGTGGAATGGAACTGAAAGGTTTCGGACGTGAGATTATGTATTACAAAGGTATGTTCGATAAACTTGGTATAGAAGTGCAGGATTTTCACTGCGGTGCTTTCAAAAGTGCTATTGAGCCTTTCATTCGCACCGATATGAGCGAGCCCAACCGTAAACAATTGTTGGGAATTTATGGTGATGTATACAATCAGTTTATTGTCAACATCGCAAAAGACAGGAAGTTAGATACGGCAGATTTAAACAGAATCGTTAATGACTTATCTGCAGAAACGCCTGAAAAGGATAAAGAACTGAAATTGGTTGATGATGTGTTGTATTACGACCAGGTGCTTGATAAACTGAAAGAAAAAGTAGGCGTAGAAAAGAAGAAAGACCTCGAATCAATTGATTTGGCAAAGTATGCAACCACGCTGGAGAAAGATTTAGAGTCATCGAACAAAATTGCGGTAGTATATGCGGAAGGTGAAATTGTAGACGGAGAAGGAGAGGACGGGCAGATTGGAGGAGAATCGTTTTCAAAATTAATCCGCAAACTCCGCAACGATGAAAAAGTAAAAGCAATCGTATTGCGTGTAAACTCACCGGGCGGAAGCGCACTGGCAAGCGATGTAATGTGGCGCGAACTTGTTTTGGCTAAGAAAGAAAAACCGCTGGTGGTTTCTTTTGGCGATGTGGCTGCTTCCGGTGGTTATTACATAGCCTGTGTGGGCGACCGGATCTTTGCTCAGCCTAACACCATCACCGGTTCTATAGGAGTGTTTGGTTTGTTGCCTAACGCTAAAAAAATGTTTAACGATAAATTTGGAATCACTTTCGATGAAGTGGAAGTAACCAAACACGGTGTGCTTGGAGGAATCACCAAACCGCTGGATGCAGAAGAATCTGCCTTTGCGCAGCGCAATGTTGAGAAAACCTACCGCGAGTTTAAACAGCGCGTAGCCGATGGAAGAAGTGCGATAAAGAAAGAAGTGGGTGGCGTTAAGATGGATACAGAATATATTGAAACTATCGCTCAGGGCCACGTGTGGACCGGTAACCAGGGAATCGAGAATGGTTTGGTGGATGAAATTGGTGGGCTGGATGAAGCTATCGCTTATGCTGCTAAAAAGGCAAACCTGAAAGATTACCGTACAAAGGCTTATCCGGAAGAGAAATCTTTCTCCGAGAAAATTGCCGAGAGTTTTACCGATGCTAAAGCGAACGTGGTAAAGGAACAATTGGGCGAGCAATACGAAATCTACAAAACCATCGAGTGGCTGAAGAAAACTAAAGGAGTGCAGGCGAGAATGGTGTATGATTTGGGATTGTAAAACCTATAGGATCTAAGGGTTTACTCCGAATATACAATCACCCGGTTCCAGACAGACTTTCTGGTTTTGCCGTTAGTGCCGTCCACCTTAATGTAAACTGGTATAGGGTTTCGTATCTTCTTTAACTCCCGCACTGCTTCTGTACTAAGGGTATCACCGGTAGAAATGTATTGCTTACCTTCGCGCTCCATGAGCGAAACGGTTACACCGGTTACTTTCAGAGGCTTCATGTTTACCTCATTATCGTACATGCTCAACGTAGCCTTGTTCAGGAATATTTCCTTGGAGTATGGTTTGTTGCGCTCCATCAACACCTCATCGTTTACTTTTATCAGATTGTTCTTAGGGTTGGTGATTAGCGGAAACATTTTCTCCGGCACCCGGATGATGAACTTCTTTTGAAACAGCATGATGCGCGAGCCACCGATGCTGGTCACAATTACGCGCAGGGTAGCGGTATCTACTTCACCATACTTTACGCTGTTCGGAATAATTACCAATACGCTGTCGTTTTGCACAGCCAACCCTTTTTCAAACAAAAACTGCGATATCTTAAACTCTGGCGATACGCGTATCTTGAATTCGTATTCTTTTTTGTTATCGAGTGTATCCAGTTTTGGTTTCAGCCAAATCTCGCTGCGATTGGTGATGGGAATAAATATCTCCCCGTTTATCTTCTGGCAAAAAGCATTTTGGCCCGACAGAAAAAACAAAAACAATAAGAGGGTTTTATGATAAACGTACATGGGTAGTTCCACTAAACTTAAACGAAAGTTAGATAAATAGGTTGGAGAAACTAACAAGAAAGCCCTTGTAACGTAAAGAGTGAAGATGATATATGTGATTTTTATAGGCATTAACCTCTTTTAAGCAACTGTTGATGTTGGTTTCTGACCCGTAAATTAACGCAACTTTTCGCCTAACAGCGTGTGTAACTTTTTATTTTCACCGCGCTTAAAAATTGCCGTGTGAGGAAACTTGTATTTTTTGCCTTTTGCTTTTTGCCTTTTGCATTTTTTTCGAATGCGCAGACACAAAATCCTGCAAAACACACTATCAGCGGATACATTAAAGATGCTTCTAACGGTGAAAGTTTGCTTGCCGCTTCGGTTTATGTAACAGAACTTGGTAAAGGAACCAATACCAACGAATACGGTTTTTATTCCATTACGCTTCCTTCAGATACTTACACGCTGAAGATTTCGTACGTGGGCTTAGCTACACTGGAAAGAAAAATTGTTCTCGATAAGGACATTCGTTTGAATCTGGAAATGGGTGTTACCGCTACTGAAATTCAGGAAGTGGTGATTACCGGTGAAAAGAAAGGGCAGAATTTTGAAAGCACCGACATGGGTAAACAGGAGTTGAAGGTAGAAGTTTCAAAATCGCTGCCTGCTTTGTTTGGCGAAGTGGATATACTTAAAACCATTCAGCTGCTCCCCGGCATTATGGCATCCGGTGAAGGGAACTCAGGATTTTATGTGCGCGGTGGCGGGCCGGACCAGAATCTTGTACTGCTGGATGATGCCGTAGTTTACAACACCGGCCACCTGTTTGGTTTCTTTTCGGTGTTTAATTCAGATGCAGTAAAAGGAACTACCGTGTATAAAGGTGGTATGCCGGCAGATTATGGCGGAAGAATTTCATCGGTACTGGATGTGCAGATGAAAGAAGGCAATATGAAAAAATGGAGTGTTGCCGGTGGCCTCGGAATTATTTCTTCACGCTTAACCGTAGAAGGGCCGATAAAGAAGAATGTGTGCTCGTTCATTGTTTCTGCCCGCAGAACATATATTGATTTAATTCTGAAGCCTATTCTCCCAAAGATAGGTGATGGCGAGTTTGCCGGTAACTCGTATTACTTCTACGACATCAACGCCAAAATAAATTACCGCATCAGCGACCGCGACCGGTTGTATCTCAGCGGCTACTTCGGCAGAGATGTGTTCAATTTTCAGGCACCGGGCGGTGTGTTTAATCTGGCATTCCCGTGGGGAAATGCAACGGCAACGCTTAGGTGGAACCACCTGTTCAGCGATAAACTGTTCCTGAACACCATGTTTATTTACAACGATTTCGGCTTTAGTGCCAACACCAGCTTTCAGGATTTAAAATTCAACCTGAACTCGAAGGTGCGCGAAGCCACCGCCAAAATGGATTTTGATTATTCGCCCGTTCTCGGGCATCAAATGAAGTTCGGTTGGCAGTATAATTTTCATGTATTCACTCCTTACACGGCTACCGGTAGTGCCGGTTCGGTAGATTTTCAAACGACCAATCAGGCCAACAAGTATGCGCACGAAACAGCCCTCTATTTCCTTGACGATTTTGAAGTTACACCCTGGCTGAAAATGAATGTAGGCCTGCGCGCTTCGTTGTTTACTTTCATGGGGCCGTTTTCGAAAACTGTTTTTCAGAGTGGAAGGGCTACGGATACGCTGGATTACAAAAGCGGTGAGAACATAAAAACATATTGGGGGCTTGAGCCGCGACTGTCTATGCGCTTTAAGGTGGATAAAACTTCCAGCATAAAAATGGGAGTGACCATGAACAATCAGTATGTTCATTTGGTTTCATCCTCCACTACTACGCTGCCCATTGATTTATGGGTGCCCAGCACCGCAGTGGTAAAACCACAGATTGGTGTGCAGGTAGCTCTCGGCTATTTCCGCAACTTTAAAGATGACATGATTGAAGCTTCTGTAGAGGTTTACTACAAGCATTTGTGGAACCAGATTGAATACGGAGAAAGTGCTGTGGGGAATATCACCGTAGATGTGGAAGACCAGTTCACCTTTGGTAAAGGATGGAGTTACGGAGCGGAGTTTTTTGTAAAGAAAGCCAAAGGCAAATGGACCGGCTGGATTGGTTACACTCTGGCGTGGACTTGGCGGCAGTTTCCGGAGATAAACGGAGGTAAACCTTTTCTAGCCCGTTATGACCGCAGACATGACATCAGCATTGTGCAAATGTATGAAATAAACAAGCATTGGAAGATTTCCGCTACCTGGGTTTTTGCCACCGGTCAGCGAACTACCCTTCCGGTTTCGTTTTTTCTGAACGAAGGACAGGTGCATTATGTGTATGGCGAAAGAAACTGGTACCGGATGCCGCCTTACCACCGATTAGATGTAGGGTTTGTTTACACTATTATACCAAAGAAGAAACGCAAACTTGATTTTACTTCCGATATCAGCGTTTCTATTTACAACGCTTACAACCGCATGAATCCGTTTTTTATTTTTATTGATACCCGTGGTGATGTGGCGGGAGGAGACAATACAACCGGTGGAACAGAAACAAAAGAGATAAGTTTTAAAGCAAAACAGGCATCACTCTTCCCGATTCTGCCGAGCGTAACATGGAATTTTAAATTCTGATAAATGACGATTGACAATAGACGATTGACCATTGTAAAAACCAAATTCAGGTTCCCTGTATTTGCATTGCTATTGTCATTGGTCGTTGCTCTATGGTCACTTCCTTCCTGCACCAAAGAAATTGACGTAAACATTCCCGATTCTGCACAACAGGTGGTAGTGGAAGGCACTATTGAGAACGGTGTGCCACCGGTGGTGATTCTTACCAAGAGCCAGAAATTTTTCGGCACCATTGATTTGAACAATCTCGGAAACTATTTCGTTCATGGCGCTGACATTACCGTAACCGGCAGCGATGGAACACAAACTGTACTCACCGAACTTTGTTTGCAGGGTTTAAATCTGCCGGCTGACCAGCAGGAAGTTTTGCTGAGCGCACTGGGATTTTCAACCATTGATTCGGCTAATGTTCCCAACGTTTGTGTTTATACCATCCCCGATATTGTCAACTACTTTTTAACCGGCACGGCAAGTTTTGTTGGTAACGAAAGAACTTCCTATGCGCTTGATATCATGGCTCCGCCATTTAGCGGCAGCGATTCTATTCACATTACCTCTACCACCTATATCCCTACAGCTGTAGGGATGGATTCCATCAGCATCCGCGAAGCAAGCGATGCAAAGTACCGCGACTCGATGGTCTCGCTTTACTCCAATGTTACAGTGCCCGATACTTTCGGAAACTTTCTTCGCTATAAAACAAAGCGCAACAGCGAGCCCTATTATATTCCTGCAACCGGTAGTGTGTGGGACGATAAACTTTGGGTGGGTCTGCAAATTGCCTTGCCTATAGAGCGCGGACAGGATCCTAATGCCAAAATTGATTTCAATACCGATTTCCTGTTTTGGAAAGGCGATACCGTAAGTGTAAAGTGGAGCAACATCGACTCAAAAACCTACGACTTCTTTTTCACTCTCGAAAATGACGGAGGCGATAGTCCCTTTTCCGCCCCTGTAAAAATTAAAAGCAACATCAACAACGGGCTGGGAGTTTGGGCAGGATATGCCACCAGATATTACGAGGTTATCATCCCCAAGTAATGTTCATTACTCTCATCCGTCCAAATCCTTCACAATATTATTTTCGCCCGCTTAAAATGTTTGTATGAGTAATGTAGTTGAAAAATTTCACTGTTTAATTATTGGTTCAGGTCCTGCTGGTTATACGGCAGCAATCTATGCAGCACGTGCAGGCCTAAAGCCCGTTATGTATACCGGCTTGTTACAGGGCGGTCAATTGGTTAATACTACCGATGTAGAGAATTATCCCGGCTATCCCAAAGGCATACTGGGTCCCGAAATGATGGAAGATTTCAAAAACCAGGCTGAGCGTTTTGGCACCGATATCCGTTTTGGTATGGCTACCAAAGTCGATTTTTCTGTGTCACCCAAAAAAGTTTGGATTGACGAAGAAAAACTCGTAGAAGCCGATGCTGTTATTCTCGCCACTGGTGCCGAAGCTAAATGGCTCGGCATTCCCAGTGAAAAACGCCTTAATGGTTCCGGTGTAAGTGCCTGCGCGGTTTGCGATGGCTTCTTTTTCCGCAATCAGAACGTAGCCATTGTAGGTGCCGGTGATACCGCCTGCGAAGAAGCTATCTACCTGGCCAAACTCTGCACCAAAGTACACATGATAGTGCGCAGAGACGAAATGCGCGCCTCCAAAATTATGCAGGAGCGCGTATTGAATACAAAAAACATTCAGGTCTACTGGAACAGCGAAACCGATGAAGTGTTGGGCGAAAACACAGTAGAAGCCGTTCGCATTAAAAACAACAAAACCGGTGAAAAGATTGAAGTTCCGGTAACCGGCTTTTTTGTGGCCATCGGTCATAAACCCAACTCCGATGTTTTCAAAGCTTTCATCACCACCGATTCAGAAGGTTATGTTACCACAGTTCCCGGTTCTGCTAAAACAAATGTAGAAGGGGTATTCGCCTGTGGCGACTTACAGGACAAAGTATACCGCCAAGCCGTAACCGCGGCCGGAACAGGCTGTATGGCAGCCCTTGAAGCTGAGCGTTGGCTAAGCGCCAAAGGCATTCATTAGAAAAAGGCGTATTAATTTGTAACAATAATTGCGAGATCGAAGGGCGGCTGTTTAAATCCCTCTTCTTTGGAGAAGGATTTAGGATGAGGCGGTGCAAAAAAATGTTCCGTTTTTCACAACATTTTTGAGTAAAACGAGTTAATGCTATTAAATTCGCGGCTAATGAAATTCCTTTCCAAAACCATACTTCTCTTTTTAGCGTTTATTTCGCTTGCTTCTTTTAAAAAGCAAACAGTAGACGAATGGGTGTATGAACAGGAAAGGAAAGGAATAAAGGTCTTTACCAAAAAAGGCAAGTGGGGCCGCCTCCGCGACAGCAAAGCAACGATGCTAGTTTCGTCCACTCCCGAGCAAATGCTGAAAACACTTACCGATTTCGATAACTACACCGCCTGGTTTCCCCGTTGCAGTAAATCAAGAGTGGTAGCGCGTTTAAGCGAAAACGAGTCCATTGTTCATTTGCATTTTAACGCACCCTGGCCGGTTAAAGACCGCGACTGTGTTATCCGCGTAAAAGTGACGAAGGATAAAACCACCGGTGCTATTACCATCCTCGAAACTTCTGAGCCTAAGTATATTCGCGAAGAAGCTGATGTGGTGCGTATTCAGCAAATACAATCGGTTTGGAAAATTATACCTAAAGCAGGCGGAACCGAAGTAGTGAACGAATACTCCTCTAACCCCGGTGGTAACATTCCCGACTGGATGACCAACACCCAAAGCGTAGAAAACCCGATGGTTACTTTCGAAAACCTGAAAGTGAAGGCAACTACCAAAAAGTAGTTAAGCAATAAACCTCCCCTCCGTTCGTCTGTTGTTACACAAAAAACTTATGGCTGAAAGTATTTATGATTTTGAAGTGAAAGGGTTGAATGGCGCGCCCGTCAAACTGGCTGATTATAAAGGAAAGGTTCTTTTGATAGTGAATATTGCTTCAGGGTGCGGACTAACTCCCCAGTTAGATTCTTTGCAGAAACTGTATGAAAAGTATGAAAGCAGGGGTTTAGAGGTTCTTGCTTTCCCGTCAAACGATTTTGCACAGGAACCTAAGGAGGGTGATAAGATTCAGGAGTTTTGTACCCGCAACTATGGAGTTCAATTCAGAATTTTTGCAAAAAATAAAGTGAAGGGTGACGGGGCACAACCGCTCTTTAAGTATCTGGCAAAAGAAACCGGGAACATGCTGAGAAGCAACTACCCCATCTGGAACTTTCAGAAGTATATTGTTGACAGAAATGGCAAAGTGGTGGACTGGTTTAATCCCTGGAAGTATCCCGATAACGACAAAATAACCGAACTGATAGAAAAATGTCTGAATACACCGGCTGTTGAAAACAAAAAGTAGCAGTGGCTCGCAAATTGATTCGATGCCGACTACATTTGTCGTCCCTTTAAACGAAAAAATATTCAAAACTTAAAATCAATAAACAATGGCAACTCAATTAACCGACAGTAATTTCAAAGAAACCGTTCTTGACAGCGGCAAAGTAACCTTGGTAGACTTTTGGGCAGAATGGTGCGGACCCTGCAAAGCAATAGGCCCTATGATTGAAGAACTTTCGAAAGAATATGAAGGCAAAGCAATAGTAGGCAAGGTAGATGTAGACAGCAATCCTGAAACAGCGATGAAGTACGGCATCCGTAACATTCCAACTATTCTGTTCATCAAAGGCGGACAGGTAGTAGATAAGCAAGTAGGCGCAGTTCCTAAGGCGAGTTTGGTGGCTATGCTGAACAAACATCTTTCGTAAACCCCTAAATCCCTCCTCGCCTTCGCGAAGCGCTTTGGCGGAGCAAGGTAAAGGGGACTTAAAATACAGAGCGTCCCGAATTAATGCGGGACGCTTTTTTATTTTCGTTCAATGCTCGACCAAAACCATTTCCCCGAAATAGAGAATCTGGAACTGCTTGCCAAACAGGTGGTGGAAGGGTTTATCATCGGTTTGCATAAATCTCCTTTTCACGGTTTTTCGGTTGAGTTTGCTGAACACCGCCTGTATAATCCCGGTGAGTCAACCAAACACTTGGACTGGAAAGTGCTGGGCCGTACCGGTAAGATGTTTGTAAAGCGGTACGAAGAGGAAACCAACCTGCGTTGTCAGATTGTGATTGATGCTTCGTCCTCTATGTATTTTCCGCAGGAGGCTGAGATGAACAAACTTCGTTTCTCTATTCTTTCTGCGGCTGCGCTGGTAAACTTGCTGAAACGCCAGCGCGATGCAGCAGGCTTAAGCATTTTTACCGATGATGTAACCTTTAACAGCGATGCCAAATCAAGTACCAAGCACCATCAATTGTTGTTTGCACAATTAGAAAATCTGCTCGCTCAGCAACCGCTGAACGTAAAAACTAATGCTGCCAAGTGTCTGAATGAAATTGCAGAGACGGTGCACAAGCGCAGTATGGTGATTATCTTCAGCGATATGTTTTCGAACATGGATAAGGATAAGAGCGATGAACTTTTTTCTGCTCTTCAGCACTTAAAATATAATAAGCATGAGGTCATTCTGTTTCATGTGGTAGATAAGAACAAAGAACTTGATTTCAAATTCGAGAACCGCCCTTATCAGTTTATTGATATGGAAACCGGTGAGAAGATAAAACTGCACAGCAACGAAGTGAAGAACTTTTATGTGGAGCAGATGCAGAAGTTTGAAATCAGTTTGAAACTGCGTTGTGCTCAATTCAAAATAGATTTTGTAGAGGCTGACATCAATAAGGATTTCCGCCAGGTGTTGTTGCCGTTCTTAACCAAGCGGACGAAGATGATGTAAAGCCACCCCCAAACCCCCGAAGGGGGCTTAAATGCAAATGCAACTTAACTACAAACAATTCGGGTCAGGTTTCCCTGTAATCATTCTTCACGGACTGCTTGGCTCACTTGATAACTGGCAAACAATTGCAAAGAAGTTAGCGGAGAAGTTTCAGGTTTACATTATTGACCAACGCAACCACGGCAAGTCGCCACACAGCGATGAGTTTAATTACACCTTGCTCTCTGACGATTTGTTGGATTTCTTTCAGCAACACCAAATTGAGAAAGCACACCTCATCGGCCATTCGATGGGAGGGAAGACGGTGATGAAGTTTGCATTGGAACATCCTGAAAGAACAGGGAAACTAATTGTGGTGGATATTGCTCCGGCAGTTTATGATGAAAATTACACCGATGTGTTTGATGCTTTGTTTGCTGCCGATGTAAAACATGCTACCTCGCGCGAAGAGGTAGAAAAAGTTCTTCGCGAAAGATTGCCCGATAATGAAGCTACGGTTCAGTTCCTGTTGAAAGGATTGCAGCGGTCAGACTTACGTCAGACCGGGTTTGAATGGAAGTTTAACCTCGAATCGCTGCATAGGAATTACAACAAAATTTCGGATGCGGAGTTTTTATCAAAACCCTTCACCGGTGAAGCACTCTTTATTAAAGGAGAAAAATCGAATTACATCAACTCCTCTAATTACCCTTCGGTAACGAAATTTTTCCCCAGGCATCAATTGGCAGAAATAAAAGGAGCCGCGCATTGGGTTCATGCCGAAAAGCCGGTGGAGTTTACTGCAGAGGTATTCCGATTCTTATCATAACCGAGTTTGCCTCCTTTTTTTACATTCGCTTCTCAAAATTTTTAAAATGAAGAGAGACGACATTGCCAAACTTTTAGGGGACGAGAAAGCCAACTACCTGCTTAACCATGAATCGAAAACCATTTCGAAAGATGCCCTGCACCTGCCCAACAAAAAATTTATTGATACCATCTGGAAAGATTCTAACCGCAATATTCAAACGCTGCGCAACCTTTCTTTAATAGCTGAGCACGGCCGCTTAGGCGGAACCGGTTATGTTTCTATTCTTCCCGTTGACCAGGGTATTGAGCACAGTGCCGGTGCTTCGTTTGCTCCTAACGTTCCTATGTTCGACCCGGAGAATATTGTAAAGCTGGCTATTGAAGGCGGCTGCAATGCGGTGGCAACCACTTACGGTGTGCTGGGCAACGTTGCCCGTAAATATGCGCATAAGATTCCTTTCATTGTAAAGATTAATCACAACGAGTTCCTCAGCTATCCTAATTCTTACGACCAGATAATGTTCGGAACTATTAAAGATGCATGGAACACGGGAGCCGCTGCTGTTGGTGCAACTATTTATTTCGGCAGTGAAGAATCGAAACGCCAGATTGTAGAGGTAGCGAAGGCATTTGAATACGCGCACGAATTGGGAATGGCAACCATTCTTTGGTGCTATGCCCGTAATTCTGCTTTTAAAACAGCCGATAAAGATTACCACGTGTCGGCAGACTTAACCGGTCAGGCCAATCACTTAGGTGTAACTATTCAGGCAGATATTATTAAACAAAAACTTCCGGAGAATAACGGAGGTTACAATGCCCTCAACTTCGGTAAAACGCATAAGAAGGTTTATTCTGAATTGACAACTGACCACCCAATTGACCTTACGCGCTACCAGGTGGCTAATTGCTACATGGGCCGTGTCGGTTTGATTAACTCCGGTGGTGCATCGAGCGGTGCTACTGATTTGGCCGAAGCAGTTGCTACAGCTATTATTAACAAGCGTGCTGGAGGAATGGGATTGATTTCAGGAAGAAAGGCTTTCCAGCGACCTCTCAAGGAAGGTGTTGCGCTCTTGAATGCGATACAGGATGTGTATCTTTCGAAAGAGGTTACAATTGCGTAGGGCTGATGAGAGGATTAGCTGATTAGCAAATTAGCAGATGTAAAAGGCAAAATACAGATGAGAAATACAAATGCAGATGAGCAGCCAATACAAAAAGGATAATCTGATATTGCAGTTGACGTTCAAATTTTCGTTGGATGCTATTGAGTTCTCTGAAATAATTTATGAAAAGAAGCGCTACCGGATGGCTGACCAAATTTTTGGAAGTTGCACATCCATAGGAGCGAATGTGAGAGAAGCACAAAATGCCCGAACTAAAGTTGAGTTTATCAGCAAACTGAAAATAGCGGCACAGGAAGCGGATGAAGCGGAATACTGGTTGCAACTTTGTAAAGAAAGTTCGTTTTATCCTGATTCAACGCATCTTTCAGTTCAGTTAGATTTTATCATGAAAGTTTTGAATAAAATTATTTCTACCTCATCCGATAATCTGAAATGACACATTTGTTTTCATCTGCTAATTTGCTAATCAATAAATCAGCTAATCAACATGGATGAGAAAGTGCCTTGGTGGAAAAGATTTCGGAAGGGAGTGCAGACTTCTACCGAAGAGAAGAAAGAGACACCGGAAGGTGTTTGGCATAAATGTCCGAATTGTAAAGCCACGATGCTGGTGACGAAACTGAAGGACAACCTTCACGTTTGCCCCGAATGTAATTACCACGAAAAGATTGATGCCGAAGATTATTTCAGGATAATTTTTGGCGACACACACTACGAAGAGTTGTTCGATGATTTGATTCCGAAAGACTTTCTGGAGTTTGTTGACCTTAAACCTTACCAGCAGCGCATTGAAGACACGATTGAAAGCACCGGTCTGCGCGAAGCGATGCGGGTGGCGGTAGGTGAGTGCGATGATCAAAGAGTATTAGTGGCGGCCATGGATTTCCGTTTTATAGGCGGCAGTATGGGCTCGGTGATGGGCGAGAAGATTGCCCGTTCGATTGATTATTGCATAGCACATAAAACCCCTTTGGTGATTATTTCGAAGAGTGGTGGTGCGCGGATGCAGGAGAGCGCTTTCTCGCTGATGCAACTGGCAAAGACTTCTTCTAAACTGAACCAACTGGCGGATGCCAAAGTTCCTTACGTTAGTTTAATGACCAACCCCACCACCGGTGGGGTAACTGCCTCGTTTGCCATGCTTGGCGATTTTAATATTGCAGAGCCGGGCGCGCTTATAGGTTTTGCCGGACCGCGCGTAATTGAAGAAACCATCAAGAAAAAACTGCCCGAAGGTTTTCAGACATCGGAGTTTCAGTTAGAAAACGGCTTTCTCGATTTTATTGTACAGCGGAAAGAGATTCATCAAAAGCTGAGCAGCCTGCTTAGTTTGATGAGGAATTGAGACGGGCTATTGCCCATGAAGCCGAGAGGCTTTCCCACTTAGCCGAGACCTTTACCTTTTGACCCGAGATGCTTGCCGGACGACCCGAGATGCTTACCCAGTAAGCCGAGACCGTTACCCAGCGACCTGAGATGTTTACCCAGCAAGCCGAGATCGTTACCCAGCGAGCCGAGATTGTTACCCAGTAAGCCGAGATGCTTACCCAGAGAGCCGAGGGCCTTACCCAGGGAGCCGAGATGGTTACCCAAGGACCCGAGATGCTTACCCAGCGACCCGAGTTTTTCAAATTTTCAGGAAAAAGAAGAAAAATGCAGGTTTTTTGATGGTTTTAGCCCTATAAATGGTTTGCCATACCGCAGGTTCACAGTCGGAGAACCTACGGAAAAGGAAAAAAGCAGGCGAAATAAAGCTTTTGGAAAGGGAAAGGAAGTTAGATTTGGTGGTTGTTGGTGGTAGCTCAAAGAATCGATGCTAAAACATCACAACGTTGAATACATTTATTTCCCTTTAGATTTTGATTGTCGCTTTTTAAGCCATGTCTCAAATCTTGATTTGCCATTGGTGGGGTCTAATGTTCTTAGGTTCGTATGAATGTGTAATATTGGAATCTCCGAATAGTTGGTTCTTACAATCATTGGGCGGGGCAATTTCCCTTTAGGGCTATTCTCAGGGTAATCGAATTTGGTGTGGTCTCCTTTCCCTGGACTGGCTACTAATCCCAGCACGTTCACTATATATTCTAGAAATATTTTAGTGGGTATTTGTTTGAGACCCATTTTAGCAAACTGGTATATTTACTTTTTCCTGTATTTTTGTGCTGTTAGGGCCGCTAGGATATGGCAAGTCTGCTGGCGGTATGTATTCTGGATTAGGTATTTTTTTTAGACTCCACCCTAAATCCAAGAGAACTTTTTCAAGCGTATTTCGCTCTTGTGTTTCTTCCAAAAATAATTGCACAGCTTCTTCAAATCCATTTTGAGCATCTTTTTTTGTTGCACCAAATGAGGATAAGTCAAGGGCCGGACAATAAGAAACATAGTGCTTTCCTTGCTTGGTTATATACACAGCAAGACTAACTTCTATGGTTTCCCCTTTTGAATCAGTTCTTATTAGGTTCTTCATGATAATATTGGTGTGAACATAGCAACAAAACAAATACCCATACAAGATACTATATTGTTTTTAACAATTAAACGTTTGTGGTGGGCAATTGTTGCGTAGTCAATTTCCTTCGCGCTTTATGTAATATGTGTTGGGGATTGCAAGTGGAGCAATGACGTTTTTGGTTAATACGCTCTCGCAAACACAACCCTCTCCTTACTTGCATTACCCGTAAGTACACACTTGCCTTCCTGCTGAGGATTGTTTAAAGGAATACAACGGATAGTTGCTTTGGTCAACTCCTTAATTTTCTCTTCAGTTTCGGCAGTGCCGTCCCAGTGCGCGGAAATAAAGCCCGGCTCTTCAATAGCTTTCTGAAATTCTTCCCAGGTATTTACTTCGCGTATATGGCTGTCGCGGAAAGTTTTGGCGCGGTTGTAAATATTCGCCTGAATTTCTTCCAGCAATTTCTCTACGTAATTACCAATGCCTTCAAACTGCTGCACCGATTTTTCTTTCGTGTCGCGTCTTGCCACTTCAATAGTTCCTGCTTCGTAATCGCGCATGCCCATAGCGAGGCGAACCGGTACGCCTTTCATTTCGTATTCGGCAAACTTAAAGCCGGGGCGCTTGGTATCGTCATCATCAAACTTCACCGAAACGCCTTTTGCTTTCAGTTGCTTAATAACCGGTTCACACTTTTCAAAAATCTTTTTAAAGTCTTCACCGCCTTTTCCAATAGGAACAATCACCACCTGCAAAGGAGCGAGCAGCGGAGGCAATACCAAACCTTCATCATCGCTGTGCGCCATAATCAAGGCGCCAATCAAGCGGGTGGAAACACCCCATGACGTTGCATACACAAATTCTTCTTTACCTTCTTTATTGGCAAACTTTACATCAAATGCTTTCGCAAAGTTCTGCCCGAGGTAATGCGAAGTGCCTGTCTGCAAGGCCTGTCCGTCCTGCATCATGGCTTCAATGCAATACGTATCAATGGCACCGGCAAAACGTTCGTTCGGAGTTTTCTTCCCTTTCAGCACCGGTAAGGCCATAAACTTTTCGGCAAACTCGGCATACACTTCCAACATACGCTCTGTTTCTTCTACTGCTTCCTTTTCGGTAGAGTGTGCTGTGTGTCCTTCCTGCCAGAGAAACTCAGCGGTGCGCAGAAACAAACGTGTGCGCATTTCCCAGCGCACCACATTCGCCCACTGGTTAATCAACAAAGGCAAATCGCGATACGATTGAATCCAGTTCTTGTAGGTGTTCCAGATAATAGTTTCGGAAGTAGGACGAATGATTAATTCTTCTTCAAGTTTAGCATCCGGGTCAACGATTACTCCTTTGCCGTTAGGGTCGTTGATTAACCGATAGTGCGTAACCACTGCACATTCTTTAGCAAAGCCATCAATGTGGCTGGCTTCTTTACTCAAAAAACTTTTAGGAATCAACAGCGGGAAATAAGCATTTACGTGACCGGTGTCTTTAAACATTTTATCAAGTGCCGCCTGCATCTTTTCCCAAATGGCATAACCGTAAGGTTTTATCACCATGCATCCGCGCACACTGCTGTGGTCGGCCATGCCGCTTTTTATAACAAGGTCGTTATACCATTGTGAATAATCGTTAACTCTTGAAGTGATTTCCTTTGCCATAACAAATTGTGGTACGATGTTTAGATGAATGTTAAAGTGCGCGCTAAAATATCAAAATCAGGCACGCTTAAACTTAATAGAACTAATTTTGTCATAACAAAAAACGAAAACATGAAACGCGGAATATTTTTTCTTACTGCTGTTTTGTTCTTTACTTTTTCTTTCATCGTAAATTTGTCAGCGCAAGACGACCAATACTACGACCCGAAGAAGGATCCGGCAAAACAGAATAACACTCAGTCGGCAGATAACCTGCCTGTAACCGAAAGCAATACTCAGCAAGGGGAAGTTGACAGAACAGACGGTTATGGAAACCCTGCCGACAAATATGACCCGCGCGATAACTACAACTCCAATTCTTACAACAGCGATGTGTATGCTACCGATGCCGGATATTACGATGACGACTACGAAACTTATTTTTACTCCAACCGGTTGAACCGGTATTACCGTCCTAACTACGGAGTGAACTATTACAGCTATTGGTATACACCGGCCTACTATAATTCGTGGGGAACAACTTATGTGGTTTCTTACAATCCGTGGTACCGCGACCCTTGGTGGAGATGGAACAGAGGATATCGCACCACTACCGTGATAGTGTATGATCCGTTTTGGGATTGGAATTTTGGCTGGAATACCTGCGCATATTACAACTCGTGGAGCAACCCTTACTGGGGTTACAACAGTTGCAATTACTACGGTGGCTACAGCAGTTGGGGTTACAATGGATGGGGCTATAACAATGGCGGATTCTGCGGTGGTTATTACAACAACTTCAATAACGGATACTGGAATGGCTATAACAATGGTTACTGGAACGGTTACAACGATGGCTGGAACAGTGCCTACGCTTATGGTGGAGGTTATGGCGGATATTATTTCCCGCATCACCGTCAGGGCGATGGAAGTTCTCAGCAGAACAACAACAGAATACCGGTAACTGCAACTTCTAATCCGACAAACCCACCGGTAGATAAGCCACGGGCAAACGGTGAAATTCACAGAACGGATATTCCGAAAGAAGGAATTACCAAACCATTTACACCTAACACCAACCCGAATATAGGTTCAGGTATTAAGGTAGAAGCGAACACCGAAAAGCCTTATGTGAACCATAACGGAACTATCGGTAATGCGACTAAGCCAAGTGTTAACGTAAAGCCGAACGAGGGAAACATTGGAATCAATAACAATCCGGTGAACAGATGGGACAGCAAGGAGGAGAAAGTAAATACATACAACGGTGGTGTTATCCAACCGAAATCGAACGTAGATAAAACCGGTGAGAGCACTACCGGTAAGTATAGCGAGCCGAAGAGCAACACAAAACCTTTTGTTCAGCAAAACAGCGAACCCGAAGGATGGCACAATGCCCCGCCTGACAGATGGAGCAACAAGCCGAATGTTCAGCAACCGGCACAGCAACAGCCGCAGCAGCAACCGCGTCAGAATGATTGGAATAAAAAGGAGCAGGCGCAGCCAAGAGGAAATTATTCAGAGCCGCAGAAGAGCAATCCTGTGCCGCAGTATTACCCGCAACCGCGCAATGAAAACAATAACATTAACCGCGTTGAGCCACGCAGCGAACCAAGAAACAGAGTTGAGCCCAGGAATGAGCAACCACGTATGAATGTTCAGCCGCGTCAGGAAAACTTTAACCGGGTAGAGCCGCGTTCAAATCCAACACAGAGAGGTTTTACTCCTTCTCAGTCACCGCAACACGGTGGGGGAAATTTAAAGAGACATTAAGATTTGTGTAGCCATAGCAAACGGAACCTGGAAGGGTTCCGTTTTTTTTTGTGTTGTCAAACCACATTCACTTCCGGTGTAATTTCAATCCCGAATTTTTCGAACACAGATTTTTTTATCTCGAGTGCGAGATTCCAGATTTCTTTACCGGTGGCGTTTCCGTAGTTGACAAGAACCAGCGCTTGTGATTTGTGCGAGCCGGTGTTACCTACCACTTTTCCTTTCCAGCCGCATTGTTCAATCAGCCAGCCGGCAGGAATTTTTACTGTGCCGTCCTTTTGCGGGTAGTTCGGCATTACCGGATTCTTAGCAATCAACTCTTCATACTTTTCTTTTGCCACAGAAGGGTTCTTGAAAAAGCTTCCTGCATTTCCTAATTCTTTAGGATTGGGTAGTTTTGAATTCCTGATTTTACAAACGGCATCGCTCACCGCTTTCAAATTTAAATCATACACCTGCATATCGTTCAGCGTGTTTTTTATGTCACCGTAATCTGTTTTGAAACGGTACAAAGCACGGGGCGAAGAAAGCTTAGTGAGTTTGAAGGAAACCGAAGTGATAAAGAATTTGTCTTTGAACTTGTTTTTTAAAACACTTTCGCGGTAACCAAAACCGCAGTCGCTTAAATTAAACACACTCGGTTCACTGGTATTGATATCCAAAGCCTCCAGACTATGAAAAACATCTTTTATCTCCACTCCGTAAGCTCCTATGTTCTGCATGGGTGCAGCTCCTACTAATCCGGGTATCAGAGAAAGATTTTCGATGCCCGCATAATTCTGCTCAATACACCAAAGGACGAACTCATGCCAAACCTCACCGGCATTGGCCTTTACAACTACATCCGTTTCTGTTTCGCTTACCACCGAAACTCCTTTGATCGAATTCTTTACCACTATTCCGTCAAAGCAACCGGTAAAAAGAATGTTGCTGCCTCCACCGAGAATCAATTTTTTGTTCGTCCGGTAAATTTCGTTCTGAGTTAACTCTTTGAATTCTGCAACTGAATTTATTTCAGCAAAATACTTCGCGCCAACAATAAGTCCGAAGGTATTCAGGTCATCAAGTGCTCTGTTCTCCTGTATTTCCATTTGCTAATTTGCTAATCTTCTCATTTGCTAATTCTGTTCAATCCCGCTTTTGCCTTTTGGTCCAATCCGTTTTTGTATTCATGGTTTTCGAAACTCAGGCAAAGATTATAATACTCGATGGCCTTTTCCTTTACACCGCGCTCTTCATAAATTTTCCCCGATTCAAAAGCCGAGTTGGCGGCAAAGTAACGCGGTAAATCTTTTCCCTTTTCAATTGCCTTGCTGTAAAGTATAATGGCGGAATCTTTCTTGTTCCACTCATCATAAATTCTTGCCGTGCGGTAAAAGTATTCTGTTTGTTCTTCCGTTGTTTTAAAATTTGCCTCCGAAATCTTATTCATTTCATCAGCTGCTTTCTGATAATAACCGCCATCGAAAAGTAAGCGGGAGCGAAGCAAATGCATATTCGGCATACGGTTACTTTGTGCTTCTTTCAGCGCCTGTTTATCGGCATCCACCATACTTCCGCCCAGGTTCTCGGCCTTGTTGATGAAATGAAAGTAATTCACGCTGTCTTTTTTAAGCAAATAACTCCAGGCAATTTTCTGAAAAGAAGACTTGATATGGTTCTCTCCTTTATACTCGGCAATAAATTTTTTGAAATACGAATCGGCATCGCTGTCAATTTTATTGAGTTTGGCTAAACCGGTGAGGTAGTTGAGAAAAGGGAAAGCTGCAAAACCGCTACCGGTTGGTTGATTCGTCAGAATTTTCAAGGCTTCATCTGTATGCTTGCCGTAAACGCCAATGTGTGCACAGGTATATATGTTCATCAGGTTTTCCTTTTTCGGGAAACCGTTTTCCTGCAACAGTTTCCAGGAAGTTTCGCCATCATTCTGCAAATGCAAAAGCAGAAAGGCATAAATAGTAACGGTTTCTTCCTGGTAGATGAAATCAGTTTTCTTTCCGTAATCAACTGTTTCCCGCAAATACTCAATTCCCCGTTCTACACTGCCCTCCATGCCCAACAGGTTCAATCCCCATTTATATTTATCGGGAACGCTTCCAAGCAAAGCATAAAGCACACCAAGCGATTTCTTGTTCGCTTTGAAATCGGCAAACCGGTTCTGATTATCCTCCAGTAGTTTATACGCCTTACGGATTTCGAAAATGGCGTTCAGATACTCTCCGAACTTAATACTGAGTGCTGCCCATTGCAGGCTCACTTCCGCCTGAGTAAAAAGATAATAAGGAGACCCCGGGTCACCAGCCATTAGCTGCGACATGCGTACATCTTTGTTTTTTTTCAGCAACTCATATTGAGTACGCGTATCGGTGGTGTAAACGGTCAGGAAGTCAATATAATTTTCAAGGTAAACAGCAATGAGGTTATCAGGATTTTTTTTCTCCTCTGCTTTAAGCAATGAAGAACTTTCATCAAGTTTTAGAGCAATGGCAGAGTTGTATGCTTTGCGGCAGTTTTCGTTAAAATCGAAAACCTGACCCTGAGTGAAATTGAAAGCAGTAAGGAGAAGGAAAAGAAGAGGGCTTTTTCTGAACACAACGGAAAGATAAACTTCGATGGTGTAAAATTAAAAACCCTCTCGAATGGAGAGGGTTTTAATGTTCTAGTCTTTAGTTTCTTCTTCCCAAGCCACCAGAATTCTTCCGCAGTGTTCGCAGGTAATAATGCGCTTGCGCTGACGGATTTCCAATTGACGCTGAGGCGGGATTTTTGCATAGCAGCCACCGCATGCATCGCGCAATACGGCTACTACCGACAATCCGTTTTTGTAAGCACCGCGGATGCGTGTATATGCTTTCAATAATCTCTCTTCAACTTTCTTAGCCTGTTTAGCTGATTCTTTCTGAAGGTCTTTTTCTTCTTTATCAGTTTCTTCAATAATTTTTTCGAGTTCTTTCTTTTTGTTCTTCAGGTTCTTTTCGCGCTCCTTAATGGTCTTTTCGGTTGCTTCCAATGTTGCCTGCTTGGCATCAATTTTTGCAGTGGCATCGGCAATTTTTTTATCGCATAACTGAATTTCCAGACGCTGCAATTCTATTTCTTTAGAAAGGGCATCGTATTCACGATTGTTCTTTACGTTATCCTGTTGTTTCTCATAACGGGTAATCAATTCCTTTGCCATTGATTTGGCGTTTTTGCGGTTCTTGATTTCCTCTTCCATTTCAGCCGCTTCAGTTTCTGAGTTCTGTAAACGGGTGCGAAGGCCTTCCACCTCATCTTCCAGCTCTTTTACTTCAATAGGAAGTTCGCCTTTCAGAATCTGAATTTTATCAATCTTGGTATCAATTTGCTGAAGTTCCCAGAGTTGTTGCAATTTCTCCTCTACTGAAATGTCTTTTACTGCTGTTTTTGCTGCCATTATTATAGATATTTAATCGGGTTTGTATTTATACTTGAAATTCGGGCGGCAAGTATAGGAAATTTTTCCGAAAGGTGGCGCAACAGTAAATCTTTGGTAAACTGCTCACTTTCATAGTGTCCGACATCCGCCACCACTATCCTGTTATCGGCATCGAAAAAGTCGTGGTATTTGAAGTCGGCTGTAACAAAAACATCGGCATTTGCCGCTATGGCATCATTCAGCAGAAACCTGCCCGAACCACCGCAAACCGCTACCCTTTTCACCTTTTTACCCAACAACTCAGTGTAGCGAATACTATCGGTTTTTAAACCTTTTTTAACCGATTTGAGGAAAGCAAGTTCCTCTAAAGGCGATTTTAAGTTGCCGACCATACCGCTTCCTACGTTCTGAAAGGAATTATCCAGCGAAATAATGTCGTAAGCCACCTCTTCGTAAGGATGTGTTTCAAGAAGGGCTGAGATTACTTTATGTTCAATATGGGCGGGGAAAATGGTTTCGAACTTCACTTCTTCTGCCTTTTCTAAAATATTCTTCTTGCCCAGAACCGGATTTGATTTTTCGTTGCCCTTGAAGGTGCCGGTCCCCTGAACATTAAAACTTGTTTCGCTGTAATTGCCGATGTAACCGGCTCCCGCAGCAAACACTGCTTTTGCAACGCGCTCGTGGTGGGTCACCGGAATAAACGTGTAAAGCTTTTTCAGCAATTGCTTTTTAGGGACAAGAATTTCACAGTCAACTAAACCAATCCGTTTGCATATCTCCGCATTCACGCCCTCTATTACATTATCGTAATTGGTGTGAATGGCATAAATGCCAATGTTGTTTTTAATGGCCTTAATCACCACGCGCTCCACATAATTTTTACCGTTCAGTTTTTTCAGCCCGCCAAAAATTATGGGATGGTGGGCAATAATGAGCTGGCATTTTTCTTTGATGGCTTCGTCTACCACTGCTTCGGTAACATCGAGGGTAATGAGGATTTTCTTAACCTGTGCATTTTTATCGCCAACAATCAGGCCGCTGTTGTCGTAACTTTCCTGATAACTGAGCGGAGCGATGGTTTCGAGGTAGTCGGTGATGTCTTTAATTCTCATACTTTTGATTTCAAAGTCAATAATATCAATACAATTTCAAAAATACTTCTTTATCCGCTGGCGGTTGTTTATGGCTTGGTGACTGCTTTCCGCAATTTTCTTTACGACAGGAAAATTTTCAAATCCGTCCGGTTTGATTTTCCGGTGATTGGGGTGGGAAATCTTTCGGCAGGCGGAACCGGTAAAAGCCCCCACATTGAGTATCTGATTTTTCATTTGCAGTACGTTTACAAGGTCGCCACGCTCAGCAGGGGTTACGGACGGAGAACACACGGGTTTTTTCTGGCGGATGAGAAATCCACCGCCTCACAAATTGGCGATGAGCCGCGACAGTTCAAGAAGAAGTTTCCGGAAACTATTGTTGCCGTGGGCGAAGACCGGGTGCTTGCCTTGCCGAAGATTCTGCATGAACGGATTGATACCGATGTCATTCTTTTAGATGATGCTTTTCAGCATCGCAGTATCCGAGCCGGTTTGTCGGTTTTGCTTACAGAGTATAGCAACCGGTTTACGAAAGATGAATTGTTGCCGGTTGGCTGGCTGCGGGAAACGAAAAGCGGTTATCATCGTGCCGATGTTATTATTGTCACTAAATGTCCGGCAGGTATTTCGAAAGCGGAGAGGGAACAGATTATTGCCGAGATAAAACCATTCCCGTACCAGAAGGTTTATTTCTCGACCATACAATATGCTCCGCTGTATTCGTTTTATGATGTGCATGTGAAAGCGGAGTTGAGTAAAGAGATAGATGTGTTGCTGGTTTGCGGAATTGCAAAGCATGAGGAACTGAAAACTTATCTGGAGTCAAAAGCGGGGAAGGTGTATGTGCGCGAGTATCGCGACCACTACCGTTTCGACCGGTACGATTTGGATGTCATTCGTGAAACGTTCAACAACCTTGGTGATGTAAAGAAGATAATAGTGACCACCGAGAAGGATGCTGCCCGCCTGGAAGAACACATGAATTGGTTTTCAGAAAATAAAATTGAAATATTCGTGCAACCGATAGGAGTGAAGTTTATAGATGACGATGGTGACCGGTTCAATGCAGATGTGGTGAGTTATATTGAGCATGTGAAACAGCGGCAATAGATAAAAGGCAAAAAGCAAAAGGCAAGAAAGGCAAATACAAAAATTGAATCATGAAGAATTTGTTAGAGAAGATTAAAGAGACCGGTGATTTTCTGAAAGGAAAGATTAAGCACGATTACAAATACGGGGTGATTCTCGGTTCAGGTTTGGGAAACCTTACGAAAGAAATTTCGAATCATGTAAAGATACCTTACAAGGACATTCCGAACTTTCCGGTGTCAACGGTGAAGGGGCATGGGGGCAGTTTGATTTTCGGGGAGTTGGGTGGAAAGAACATAGTGGCTATGAGCGGGCGCTTTCACTATTACGAAGGCTACAGTATGGAAGAAGTCACCTTTCCGGTGCGGGTGATGAAAGCACTGGGTGTGGAAACACTTTTGGTTTCCAATGCCTCCGGTGGAATGAATGCGAGTTTTGAAGTGGGTGATTTAATGATTCTTACCGACCACATCAATCTTCAATCAGAACATCCGCTGCGCGGAAAGAATCACGAAGAACTGGGCCCGCGCTTTCCGAATATGAACCAGGCATATAATCCGGAACTGGTGAAGAAAGGATATCAGATTGCGCTCGATAACGATATTACCTGCCATACCGGTGTGTATGTGGGTGTGCAGGGGCCAACCTTTGAAACACCGGCTGAGTATAAAATGTTCAGCATTATAGGTGGCGATGCCGTGGGCATGAGCACCGTGCCCGAAGTAATAGTGGCGCGCCATGCCGGTATAGAAGTGTTTGCCATTTCGGTTATCAGCGATATTGGTTACCCGTTTGAAAAAGCAGATAAAGTAACGCACGAGTTTGTTTTAAAGAAAGCAGCCGAAGCGGAACCGAAGATGACGCTGTTGATTACCGAACTACTCCGACAAATCTGAGCATTGACCGCGGACAACAGACAACAGACAACAGACAACAGACAACCGGTGGCTTCTAACCATTGCCTATTGCCTATTGCCTATTGCCTACTGCTACTGCTACTGCCTACTGCCACTGTCAACTCCTCACCTGTAGATTCTGTAAAGTCGCTTATCAGCAAGCGCATGGTTCCTTCCACTAAAAACGATACCTGGTTTCTGGGTTCGGAACCGGATAAGCATTATGTAATTGATTCCACCATTTTCGGTATTCAGTATTACAGCGAGGCGCAGCGAAACGGTATTGAGTATGCCAATGCCGGCAACACGGGCAGTGCCGCTTACCCGCTGGTGTTTTCGGCTAACCGGTCCACCGGTTTTAATTTGGGTTACAACCAGTTTAATCTTTACCGGTACACCAAAGACTCGGTGAAGTATTATCAGGTCATTCGTCCTTATACTGAGTTGAGCATCCTCATCGGCTTAAAGAACGAGCAGATGTTTCAGGGTAAGTTTGCCAACCAGCACAAGGGCATTATTTATTACGGGGTGGACTTCAGGCGCATTGCCTCGAAGGGAACATACACCAACCACAAAACCAACGACAACAGTTTTTACCTCTACGGCATTTACAACTCAAAAAACAAACACTGGAACCTGCAGGCCGATTTAATTTTCAATTCCTTCAAGGCGCAGGAGAACGGGGGCACTCTGCTCAATCCTTTCGACTCTTCGTTTTTTACCAAAACACTGGTACCGGTGGCGCTCGGTGTAGCCGAAAACAATTATCAGAACATTGATTTCTACCTTAAAGGCTCTTACAACATCGGCAAAAAATATTTCGCTACCCGCACCGACAGCTCGCGCCCCCAAACCCTCATGCCTGTCTTCCGCATTTCGTACCAGTTGAATGTAGAGAGCAACAAAAACAAATTCCGTGACCAAACCCCCGATGCGGATTACTACGGGCGTTTTTATCTCGAAGATTCCGTTTTCAACGATTTGAATTATGTAAAAATAGGCAACTCGGTACTGCTCAGCTACCACGCCCGCAAACTCACTTCCGATTCTTCGTATGCCGAAAAGAATTTTATTGCCGAAGCCGAAGCCGGTTTCGATTATTACCTGCTGGAGCAGAACCGGTTTAAAAACAACACCGCCAACCTGTATGTAGGCGGCACTTTCCGCAGTAACGATGCCTCCGGTTCGCGCCTGTTTTACAGGGGTAGCGTGCGGTATTTTCCTTACGGCTATAACCAGAACGATTTGCTGGCCGATGCCACCGTGGGTTACGATTTCGGCAAGTTCGGTATGTTCAGCGGCAACGCCACTTACCAGTTAAAAGAGGCGCCCTATATGTTTGAGCGGTACACCTTGCATCCGGTGGAGTGGAATTTTAATTTGCCCAAAACCAAACAGTTTGCCGTGGGCGGCAAATACCAGAACATACCTTACGGCCTTACCGCTGACCTTAATTATTATGTGGTGGACCATCTGCCCGTTTACCCGGGCGGCAGCAGCGCGTATATCACCACCGGTGTAGAGCATGTTTTTGTGGCGCACTTCGGCAACCGCAACGGCTGGTATGGCTTCCACCTCGATAACGACATCTGGTTTACCTCTGCCCCCAACCAGGGCGTGGTGAAGCGCACCTTCCCCATGCTGGTGACCAAACACAGCATTTTTTACGAGCGCAGGGTGTTTAAAAAGTTCCTCTGGTTTGCCGTGGGCTTCGACCTTCGCTATAACTACCTCCACAGCGCCCCTTATTACGACCCCTTCCTCGCTTCTTTTTATCCCGCTTACTCTACCCTCAAAACCTTCCCCGTGCTCGATTTCTTTTTAAACCTCAAGGTCAAAACCGTCCGCATCTTTCTGAAGGTCGATAACATCAGTTCCTCTTTCGGGCCTAAGGGCTATAACTCGCTCTGGGCTTATCCCGCCCCCGATATTTCGTTTAAGGTAGGGGTGAAGTGGAGGTTTTTTGAATAAGACAAAATGATTGTCCGTAAAGATACATCAACAGCCCTTTCACGCAAAGTCCGCAGAGAAACAGCCCGCCAAGGAGCAAACTGAAGAAATTTCTGTTGTATTCTTTGCGGTGCTTTGCGTGAAATTGTATTTGGTATATGAAACGAAGCCGTCTCAAAACTCAATTTGAGACGGCTTTTTGTTTTAGAGGAAGAGCGGC
>CAZBPG010000027.1:0-38270 GCA_964493695.1 uncultured Chitinophaga sp.
TTTTACTCAACAACATTCACGTAAGTTGACTAAAATTTTGTCCGAAGTATTATTTTGTACTAAAGCACTTTTTCATGTTTCCGGTTGTTACTTGCACAGGCATTTGAGTCCATGTTTGGTTTGCAAATTGCCACAGTGCTGTATTTGTTATTGCCCAGAGTATTCCGTCATCTGTTGTTGTAGTTGCTACAATTTCGTCTGAGATACCATTACCAAGCGGAGAGATGATGCCATTACTAGTGATAACAGCAATATTATTTACATTAGTTACCATTGGAGCCCCACCGGGGGCATTAAAAACAGTAAACGAACCTGCTACCAATACACTGTCAGCTGATATGCTGGTCAATGAATTGATTATAGGATTTGCAGTTCCACCTGGTTCAGCAAAAGTAGTTAGTGTTTGTGCTTGTGCGGATACGCAAAAGGTAATAATCAGGGAAATGATTGTAGAATTTTTTTTCATTCTGTTTTTTTCTCGCCTACTCTATATCCCCTTTTCGGCAACCGGGGTTTATCTTTAAAAAAGAAGTTCCACTTCTTAAAGAAGTGGAACTTCTAAAATTGTTTACGGTGCCACCACCTCTACCACATTGGCAAACTCGCCCACACCGGTAGCGTTAAAGCCCAGTGCGGTTATAAAATAAGTTTGCCCGCTCGTAAGCCCGTCAAACTCTACTTTGCGTTTGGTAGTAAGTTTAGCATCTACCAGCGCGCTGATAGCCGAAAACTTTACCGTGTCGCCTTTTACCACCGCAAAACTGTTTACCGGCTGGCTGCTGAGCAAAAACACAAAACCGCGGCAATCTGTAAGCGGTTTAATTTCGGCATGTATGCCGCTGCCTTTGCCTTTGTTGCCCCAGGCATCTAACTGTGCCTGGGCAGGCACCGCTACCGGATGGCTTTCGGTATCGGTGCTGTGATACCCGCTTTGTGTAATAATCAGTTTGCTGTTGCCGGCAATACGCTGCACGTATTCGCCCTCTTTGCGGAACTTACCGTCCCACGCTTTTTCCGCCTCATCGCGCTCCTGAATTTTTTCCTTATCGCCACTCAAAGCCTGCTGTGTTTTCTGTTTCAGCAGGTTGTTGGCATCGGTTAATTCGTTCAGAGGCACATCGGGGGTTGTAAAAACTCCGGAATGTTCGGTCATTTCGGCAATAACGTTATCGCCAAACATGCCTTTTTGAGTAGGGTTGCTATCAATGAACCCAAAACTCACTTTTGCAGGTCTTTCTGCCATAATTGTTCGTTTTATTGGTTAAGAAATAGTAAAAAGTTGAAGAAGCTATAGAAAAAGGCCTTACCCGAATACCAAAACACGGCAACTGTGTTCGGAAAGGCGATACCTGAGTTCGGAATCGGGCTAACCGGGTTCGGAAAGGCAATACCTGAGTTCGGAATCGGGCTAACCGGGTTCGGAAAGACGATACCTGAGTTCGGAATTGGGCTAACCGAGTTCGGAAAGGCGATACCTGAGTTCGGAATCGGGCCAACCGAGTTCGGAAAGGCACTAACTGTATAGGGAAATATAAAATTCGGGAACCTTTTGAAAATTCTGATTTGGGGCTTATATTGAAAGCGTACCCCCCCCCCCTGATTGTACAAAGTGCGGGTTTTGTTACCGGTTAATATGTAAGTGAAATTCATGGGGAGAACTTCGTTAGTGTGCTACAAGTGTAAGAAGAAAAAGGAAAGGAAAGAATTTTTTTAGGAGAAAAATAATTTCGCCTGCTGGCTGGTTTAGGCTTAGCCGGTTTTTTATTTGCCTTTTGCCTGCTACTTTCTAAACACCACAATCCTGTTCGAGTTAGTGCCCGAACTGTTGTTGTTTACTCCCCAAATGTTGGCGGTTTTGGTAAACTCCTGTGCATTAATTACAATGGCTTCGCATTCAAAACCCGCATTCAGGCCTAAAGGAACCACCGCCTCCTCCAGTTTTATTTTTCCGTGGCGCACCTCTCCTACTTCAAATGCCACCACACCATCAGGCGAGGTAACTCTGTAAAGCTCATTGAACACTTTCTGCATTTTCCGGCTCCATTCTTCCACCGTTTTGCTCATGGTAATTTTCTGTTCTACCTGCTTCATATCAATATCGTTAAACCAACAGCGCAGCCAGTTATCGGCAGCATACTGAACCACATCTAAAAAAGGCGGAGAGGTAACGGTGAGCGAAACAACGTTTGCCCTAATGTCTTTGGTTTCAGCAGCGTCACTATTTAAAAACGATGCCAAAATATTTGGAGGTTGCCCCTTCTTATCGCGCAACAATTGCTTTGTTTTTTTCATCAAAAGTTTTTTTACATCGCGGTATTCGGGCTTTTGTTTTCGTGCAGCGTTTATCTTCTTCTGCCGGTCTGCCGTTACTGCCTGGTTGGGCGGGAGCGTATAAACCGAAAAAAAACCTTTGGAATGTCCGGTCAAACGATTGGTAGCCACCATGCGAATCCACCGGTCAACATTATCTTCCTTTTTCTCTTTTAATCTTTTCTTCAGATAATTTCTGAGCGATACAATTTCAGAAAGCGTCTCCTTCTCGTAAAACATCGAAAGGTCAATGTCCGGTTTTGAGTTCTTGTTAAACTGGATTTCCTCCAAACGTTTTTCTATTTCTTTTACGTTTGGTACGGCAATCCGTGGAATAGTAAATATTAAACTAAGCGGGTTTACATCGTTGGCAATTACATGCCGGTGCATCAGCGCTGCTTCTACGGCCGTAGTGCCTCTGCCATTAAACGGGTCGTAAACAATATCGTTTTCTTTAGTAAACAGTTCTATAAAAAAACGGGGTAGTTGCGGCTTAAAGCAAGCCCGGTAAGAAACCTCATGAATGGAATGCGCCTGTCGTTGCTTCGATGTCCAGAACTCGTTAATGAAAACGGGAAACTTCTTGCCGTCAATCGTCAACTCTTCGTGTTTGGTGGCAAGGCTTTTTTCGTTAAACCGAAACTGCTTAAGAAAACTATGAAACTCCCTTTTTTTCATCTGAAACTCTCCGGTTTTTTTCGCTGTTCAACCACCAATATATACAAGGTTATGAACTGTGATTTGCTTTATTACTTTTGCGCCCTCTTAAATTTTTTAACTCAATGGCGACAATAAACAATTTGGTTAAATTCGCGGCTAAATTTTTAAACATGGCAAAGTCAAAAGGAAAAGATAAGAAGAAGGTAACAGCCAAAGCAAAACCCTCTAAACCGGCAGCTAAAAAGGTTTCGAAACCTGTAAAAAAAGCAGCTCCTAAAGCAAAGAAAGCGGCTAAACCTGTGAAGAAAGCAAAGGCCGTTGTAAAAAAAGCGGTAAAGGCAAAACCGGTAGCTAAGAAACCGGCAAAAGCAGTAAAACCGGTAACTAAAAAAGTTGCCAAGCCGGTGAAGCCTGCCAAAATTGCTAAAGCGCCTAAAGCAGTTAAACCGCAAAAAGAAACAGTGCAACGAATTATAAAAGATAACGTAACACCATTTGTAAAACAACTTTATAAACAAAAACCTAAGCCTCAACCGGCTCCGGAAAAACCAAGCAAGAAGAAAAAGAACATGGAAGATTTGAACCTGCGCTACAGTGATAAAGAATTAAAAGAATTTAAAGACCTTGTTGATAACAAATTAGTTACCGCCCGCGAGGAGTTGAAGAATCTGAAAGAGTCGCTGGATAACCACACCGAAAGCCAGGCAGGCAGCAAAGCATGGAATATGGAAGAAGGAAGTGATTCTTCTGAAATGGAATATCTCATGAATCAGATTTCGCGCCAGCACCAATACATCCGCAATCTGGAATTAGCCCTGATGCGGATTGAAAACAAAACCTACGGCATTTGCCGCGTTACCGGTAAACTGATACCGAAAGAAAGATTGCGCATTGTGCCTCACGCTACTTTAAGTTTAGAAGCCAAGAACAACCGCAAGCCTGAAGAAGATGTTAATCCGGCAGCTGCCAACACCGCAGCACCACCGGCAGATTTTGCTGAAGGGTTTGAAGATTAACAACCCCACCTAAATCCTCCCCGAAGGGGAGGACTTAATACAAAATACAAATCCCTCGTGTTTGATTTCACGAGGGATTTGTATTTTACTCCTCTCCTTCGGAGAGGTTGGGAGAGGTGGCTGCTTCAAAATTTCAACTCACAAACAACACCGTAATGGTCTGAAAGGAATTTCTTTCCCTTCTTCATCACACTAACAAGGCGTTTCATGGTTTTCATTTTACTGCCGTTGCTGCGAACCAAAATATAATCGTAGTTGGTCTTCTTATTCACTCCAAACGATTGGGCAATCGGATTGTTCTCTCCATCGTAACTGCACTTTTCAATGCTGCTTATGTCACCGTCCTGTGCATCGAGGCAGTCAAGCATAGCGCAGTAATGTGCTTTCATTTCCGATTCCGTGTTCATATCTCCACAAATAATCTGCGGCACCCCTTCCTTTTTATTCTCAGCTAACAATTCAAGATAAATCTGGTCCATTTGTTTTTCGCGTATCTTATCAAACCCGTCTGCCTGTAAGTGTGTGCCCAGAATCTGAAACGGCTTATCGTGCCAAACACCTTCGAGCAACATAGCTCCTTTACGCGCAAAGCAATCGTTGTTAGCGCAGTTTTTAAAAGCAACCGTATTCAAGAGTTTCATTTCAATTTTGCTAACCACCCAAACCCCGCTGTGAAAGCGAATAAATCCTCCTGTGTTAGCCGGTCCGTAAGTGTATGGATAAAGGTCTTTCAACCCCTCACCGATAAGTTCGCGTGCATCTTTCAGGAACGCCTCCTGAAAAACAATAACATCAAAATCAGATTTTTTTATCTCGTCAACAATCGCCTGCGCTCTTTCCAGTTTACCTTTCTGCGGAACGATCTTGGGAAGCATGTAAATATTCCAGGAAAGAATTTTCAGGTTTCTTTCTTCGTTGCATTCTTCTTCACTTGAAAAAGTTACCGGTGGCGTTGCATTAGCGGCATCATGAAACAACAACAGAATTGCTGCAGAAAGGAAAAATATGTTGCGAAGTATTTTCATGTTGCTTTTTGTATAGCAAAAATGCTCAGCGAAAGTAACCGAATCATTCAGCAATTATTAAACAAACAATAAGATTATTGTTTTATTTAACAGCGAACATTCCGCATGAACAGACATCTGCTTACTACTTTAGTTAAACGTGAAGCCCTGCGCTTAGGTTTCGATGCCTGCGGTATTTCGAAGGCCGAAATGCTGAACGATGAAGCCCGCATTCTGGAAGCATGGTTAAATCAGAATCGGCATGGTAAGATGAGTTACATGGCCAACCATTTTGAAAAAAGGGTTGATCCGCGTTTACTGGTAGATGGAGCAAAAAGCGTTATCAGCTTTTCTTACAACTACTATACAGAAAAAAAACAGAAAGAGGAGGATCCTAAACTGGCCATGTACGCTTTAGGAAAAGACTATCATGATGTAGTAAAAGAGAAACTCGAACTACTCTTCAACTTCATTAAAGAAAAAGCGGGAGAAGTTAACGGCAGATGTTTTGTTGACAGCGCTCCGGTACTGGAACGGGCATGGGCACAACGAAGCGGCATCGGCTGGCAGGGAAAGAACACCAACATCCTTACTAAACGAAACGGCTCTTACTTTTTTCTGGCAGAAATAATTCTGGATGTTGAGCTCGAATATGATTCACCGGTAAAAGATTACTGCGGCACCTGCACTAAGTGTATTGATGCCTGCCCCACCGGTGCCATTTACGAACCTTACAAAGTAGACGGCAGTAAGTGCATCTCCTATTTCACCATTGAATTAAAGGATGAAGTATTGCCCAATGAAATGAAAGGTAAATTCGAAAACTGGATGTTCGGTTGCGATATCTGCCAGCAGGTTTGCCCCATCAATTCTCAAGCAAAGCCACATAACGAGCCGCAGTTTGAGCCAACTCTTGATTTACTGAACATGAGTAAGAAAGACTGGGAAGAGTTAACTGAAGAAACTTTTAAAAAACTATTTAAAGGCTCACCGGTTAAGCGCACCAAGTTTAAAGGCTTAAAACGTAACATCGGTTTCCTAAAACCGCTTTAGGGTTACACAGTATTTAAGGTGCAGTGGTAAAGGTAGCGTCCGCTCCATACGAGGTTCCGACACTATTAGTTGCATAAGCGCGCACATGGTAAAAAGTACCCGGTGTTAACCCGGTAAGCGGGCTTGAATAATTACCAGTACCGCTGCCATTGTTTGTAAAACTACCGGTAAGGTCGGGGTTGGGGGAAGTTCCATAGCATACTCCCAAAGCAGTTACAACCGCTCCACCATCGCTGCTTACATTGCCACCAGCAATAGCTGTAGTTTGGGTAATGCTGGAAGGTACGGTAGTAGCTACAGTAGGAGCAACTATAGCCAAAGTGGTAAAAACTACATTATCTCCATAAGAAGTGCCGACACTGTTAGTGGCGTAAGCACGAACATAGTATGTGGTAGAAGGAGTAAGCGTACTAAGGTTAACGTTAAAAGAAGCGGTGCCGCTGCCATTGGTGGTTTTAGGCCCCGAAGTGTTGGGATCTACAGTGGTTCCATAGCATATACCTTTTACAGTAACAGGTGCAGTACCGGCACTGGTTATATGGCCACCGGTAGATACCCCTGTTTGAGTAACTGCTGAGTCAGGTTTAGTAACAACTGTAGGCGGTTGTGGAACAACCGGCAAAGTGGTAAATGAAACATTGCCCCCATAAACTGTGGTGGTAGCTGTTCTTGCGTAAGCTCTTACATAGTATTTTGTACTGGCGGTAAGTGTGGTAAGTGTAGTGCTGAAACTGCCCAAACCGCTGCTGAGGGCTGTATGGCTTCCGCTGATAGTTGGGTTGGTTGTTAAACTCCAGCATACACCACTTTCTGTAACCGATGAAAGGCCCTCAGTGGTAACATTTCCTCCCACATCGGCTCCCGATGGGGTAATATTGGCAACAGCAGAAGTAACCACAATGGGAGTATTACTGAGTAAGGTGGTGAAAGTCACTACACACACTTCCGCTATTAAGTTCGGGTTGTTAATAATACTCATTTCAACCCTGTAAGCCGTATTGGGTTTTAAGCTCGAAAGATTAAAATCATTGTTGCCATTATGCGTTCTGTTTATTTTGTCGACCAGCGTATCGTTGCGGAACACCACCAGCTGCACACCAACTCCCGTTTTAGCCGGACTTAAAGTAGAGTTAATAACAGCAGCATCGGCTTTTAACAGCGTAAGTACACAGGCTATCTGTATATCCTCAGTAACTTTCTTGCAGCCTGAAAAACAAACACAGCCCGCAATAAACAATAAGGCAAACAACGATTGAAAAGATTTCTTTTGCATAAAATGTTTTTTTGAACAGCACTAAAATACGCTCGCTAAAATATAAAACCTCCGTAAACTATTTTTTATACCCTTCAAAAATATAACCACATGCAAAAACTACTGTCCATTATTTTTCTTACCGTTATTATCTCTCTTACCTCCTGCAATGGCAAAACATCGGCTGTGGTAGAAAATACTTCTGCCAACTGCAAGGTGAAAGTTAAAATCTCCGCTAACCGGAGCAACGTGTTCGATCCGTTTAAAACAGAGATTACCGTTAAAGCCTACGACTTTAAAGAAGGGAAACTAATCTTCGAGGTAACTGCCGATGATTTGAACAATCAAAACGTAAAGTTTAACTGGACAGACGACAGCAACTGTATTATTACCATCGAAGAAAACGATAAACATGTTCGCTCCTTTCAGCTAATTGCTAACGAAAGCCAGGTGCAATTGGCAGAGATTTAATTCCCGCGCGGCTCGTGCGGTTCTTCACTTTCAAAAAAATGTTTCTCCTCTTCCTGTTTCTCCAGATCAAACTCGTGAGGTGCGGGTAAATCTGTTTTCCGGAATACTATAGCCATAAATATTCCGCATAAGGCTCCATACAAATGCGATTGCCACGATACCCCTGTGGTGGGAATAAACCCGATGATCATACTGCCGTACATCAGCACCACAAAAAGCGAAATAGCGAGCGAATTGCGGTCTTTTCGGAAAATACCGGAAGCAATCAGGAATCCTGCAATTCCGTAAATAATTCCGCTGATACCAATGTGGATGCCGGTATCCGGTGCCAGCGTCCATACCAATATTCCGCTCACTACATGCACAAACAGCAAAACAAAAAAAGCAATGCGCGGGTACGCGTTCAGCAATACGGTAAGCAAAACAAGAACAGGAAGTGTGTTGGAAATAAGGTGCTCGAAACTGCCGTGAAGAAAAGGGGAAAAAATAATTCCTTTTAACCCTTCCACGTGTTGAGGCCAGTTGCCGTACTCATCGGTATTGATTACACCGAGTTGCTGCAGTAAAAAAACAATCCACAACACGGCCACCAGCGCAAATACCATACTTACACTCTTCCAGAAACTCATTTTTTCTACAGCCATTATTCGAAGAAACATATTTATACCGATAAGCAAAACGTTTACATGGTCACGTTTCTGTAAATTCTTCAAATAAATATCTTCACGCAAAATTTTATCAGGTGAAATACTTTAAGCTGCTCCTCTCCCTCGCCATTACGCTCATACTTATCGTGGTGCTTAATTCAAAATTCGGTCAGATCCCTCCTTTTGGTAAATTCCTGAATCCCTTCACCGGGTTCTGGCAGAATGCAGAAAATGTAAAAGGGTGGAAGGATGAGGAAGCAAGCCTTGACGGATTGAAAGAGGAAGTGAAAGTGTACTTCGATGACCGGTTGGTGCCGCACATTTTTGCGAAAAACGATGCAGACCTGTATTACATGCAGGGATACATTAGCGCTAAGTTCCGCCTTTGGCAAATGGAAGTGCAAACCCACAACGCAGCCGGAAGAGTGAGCGAAGTAGCCGGAGAAAAGGCTTTGGAGAGCGACCGGTTACAGCGCAGAATCGGCCTGGGCTTTGGTGCAGAGAAAGCAGAAGAGTACATCCGCAAAGACGAAGCAAGCACCAAACTGATTCAGGCATATTGCGATGGCGTAAACTCTTACATCAAAAATTTAAAAGCAAAAGATTATCCGCTGGAGTATAAACTGCTCGACTACTCACCGGAAGAATGGAAACCCATTAAAGTGGCTTTGCTGCTAAAGAACATGGCGAACATGCTCTCGGTGTATGAATATGATATTGAGAACACCAACTTCATTGCAAAGTTTGGCGAAGAGAATTTCAGAAAACTATATCCTGATTTCTGGGAAGGTGATGACCCGATTATTCCTGCCGGAACAAAGTGGGAGAATACAGCAGCAGTTGGCAGTGGCAGTCAGCAGTCGAAATCAGAAATCAGAAATCAGAAATCAGAAATGTATGCAAACGTGTTGCAAAAGCCCGATGACATAAACGGCTCTAACAACTGGGCGGTAAGCGGCAGCAAAACAAAAAGCGGAAAGCCCATTCTCTGCAACGACCCTCACCTGCAGCTTTCACTTCCTTCCATCTGGTACGAAATGCATCTCGTTTCCCCTAACATGAATGTGTATGGGGCAACACTGCCCGGCTCACCGGCTGTTATTTCCGGATTCAATGATTCTATTTCGTGGGGCGTAACCAATGCCGGACGCGATGTGCGCGATTGGTATAAAATTAAGTTCAAAGACGATTCGAAGAATGAATATGAATACAATGGCGAATGGCTGAAGACCGAAAAGCGCGTGGAGCGTTACGAGGTGCGCGGCAAAGGCGAAGTGCTTGATACAGTGCTTTACACCCGGTTCGGACCGGTGGTGTTTGATGATAATTTCGGCACTGCCGACAGCAAAAAATATCTCTCCATGCGCTGGACGGCTCATCTTCCATCTAACGAGTTCAAGACATTCTATCAAATGAACTGCGGAAAAAATCATGATGACTATCTGAACGCTCTGACTAACTACACCTGCCCTGCACAGAATTTTGTTTTTGCTTCGCGCAGTGGCGATGTGGCCATGAAAGAGCAGGGTTTGTTTCCTATCCGCAACAAAGCAACCGAGCAGGGTAAATACATCAGCGATGGCACCACCGGTAAAGATGAATGGACCGATTTTATTCCTTCCGAAGCAAACCCGCACCATCTGAATCCTGAACGCGGTTTTGTGAGCAGTGCCAACCAGCATCCTACCGATTCTACTTATCCTTATTACTACCCCGGTGTAGGAGTGTATGAGCAGTTCCGCAACCGAAGAATCAATCAACTTTTGGCGGAAGGAAAAGAAATTGATGTGGCGTTTATGGAAAAAATGCAGAATGATAATTACAATCTGTTTGCACAGGAAGTATTGCCAACTATGTTGAACAGCCTCGACATGAGCCAAATAAATTCTGCCTTTAAACCGGCTCTCGAAAAAATGAGCACCTGGGATTATTACAACAATCCTGATTCGAAAGCGGCAGTGTATTTTGAAGAATGGTGGGGCAAACTCAACGAATGGCTATGGGACGAAATGAGCGACCCGACTGTTCCTATGAAACGCCCGAACCAGACCGCTACTATTAAATTGCTGCAAACCGACAGCACGAATATGTTCTACGATAACAAAGCAACGCGACCGAAAGAAAACCGCAACGATATTGTTACTTATTCTTTCCAGCTTGCCATGCAGGATATTATGGTGAAGTATCGCCACCCCGATTCTATTACCGATTGGGGAACACACAAGGCCACTAAAGTGGCTCACCTTGCCAAACAGGATGCCTTCAGCGCGCTGAATGTTTACAATGGAGGCAACCGGGGCATTATCAATGCTACCAACAGCACTCACGGACCATCTTGGAGAATGATTGTAGATGAAGGCGCCATGAAAGGCTATGTGGTTTATCCTGGTGGGCAATCGGGCAACCCCGGAAGCAAGTTTTACGACAACATGGTTTCTACCTGGGCAATGGGGGAATTTTATGAAGCGAATTTTGTTGCCACCGGTGAGGAACTGGGGAACAAAAAATTATTTACACAGACGTTTAAACCGAAAAAATAAAGACATGAAGAACTTCTTTTTAGCAATAGTCCTTACTGCTTTTACTTCAATGCTATTGCAATTGATTTTGCCCTGGTGGGTTTGTGGTATTGCCGGGTTTGCAATTGCTTACTTCATCAAACAAAACTCTTTAATGGCATTTCTCTCCGGCTTTATCGCGGTCTTTTTATTGTGGACGATTTACGCTTACCTGCTTTCTTCTGCCAACGAAAACATACTGGTAGCTAAAGTGGCGGAGTTAATGAAAGCACTTACCAAAGGCAGCACCACTACTCTTTATATACTCACTGGTCTAATTGGTGGTTTGGTTAGCGGGTTTGGTGCGCTGACCGGTAGCCTGGCCGGAAAGTTGAAGTAAAACATGCCATTTGCCTAGATTAGCCTGCCTCTGATGTAAATCTATAGGGCAAACCCTTCATTTCCTCCATTATTGCCCAAAAACAGCATTTTAACAGAAAAAAGTCGTTTTCTGAAACCCCGGAGCGTGAATTCGCTCAAGGGAATCAGGTCTCCGGTGTACTGGAGCGTGAATTCGCTCAAAGAAATCGGGTCTCCGGTGTACCGGAGCGTGAATCCCGTCAAAGAAATCCGGTCTCCGGTGTACCGGAGCGTGAATCCCCTCAAAGGAATCCAGTCTCCGGTGTACCGGAGCGTGAATCCCCTCAAAGAAATCCGGTCTCCGGTGTACCGGAACGTGAATTCGCTAAAGGGAATTGAGCATCCGGGGTATAGAAAGTAGCGTTCTTTAGTCTACAAAATCCCCATCAGCTTCTCCAACTCATGGTATTCGATACCAAACAAAGCTTTCAGGTTCTTTATTTTTTCCAATGCCTCTTTCTTAGCACCGGAACCGGTGGCAGATTTTATAGCAGTAATCAAAAGGTTCTTAGCGGTGTGTTCGGTAGAAATAAATTCAAACACTTTTGTTTTATAGCCGAAGGCTTCCAGTATCAGTGCGCGGATAGTATCGGTAACTATTTCTGCCTGCCGCTCTTCCAGAATTCCGAATTTGGCAATGGCTTTTAAATCGTTTACCGGTTTCAGTTGTTTGCGAATTTGCTTATGGCAGCAGGGCGCACAGATAATCACTTTAGCTCCACCGGTAATGCCGCGGTAAATGGCCTGGTCGGTGGCAGTGTCGCAGGCGTGCAGGGCAATGAGCATATCAGTGGCGGGCAACTCCGCAGTATCAATTGAACCGGCAATAAAATTAAGGTTGGTAAGTCCTGCTTTGGCGACTATCCGGTTACAGGTATCTACCAAAGCAGGGCGCATTTCTACACCGGTTATCTGCGGGTTCAGTTTCATGGTGTTGGTCAGGTAATCATACAGCGCAAACGTGAGGTAACCCTTACCGGCACCCATATCGGTAACCTGAAAAGAAACGGGCAGCGCGGCATCCTTTACAATGCTTTCTACAATCTCGGCATACTTATTTATTTGCCGGTATTTATCCTGCTTATCGCTTTTCACTTTGCCTTCGGCAGTGGTAATGCCCAGTTCGTGCAGGTAAATGTTATGCTCCGCATTTACATAGCGCTTTTTAGCGTGGTCGTGTTCAGCCGCCACCGGTTCGTTTTGTGTAGCGGCTTTTTGTTTCAGTATAGTTTTACCGTTTTTGTCAATACTAAAGTGATGGTCGCTGGCAGTGGTAAACAAATCGGCTTTAAAAAAATCGTTGTCCATCATCGCCTGAAGAAGCACCAGTGCATCGTGCAGGTCGTAGTTTTTGGTAATATCTTTAGTGGGGTAACGGTAAACAAACGACAAACGCAAGCCCTGTTTCAGCATCACGGGTTTTACAAACACGTTCTTCAGTTCTTTGGTTTTATCGCGCCTGTCGCTCAGCGTAAGTTTGGTAAACTCCTGCTGATTGATGCTGTCCTTAATGCGCGTGAAGAAAACCTCTTTATCGTTTGGGTTCATAATAATAGCCACGAATTACACCAATTACCCGAATGAATACAAAATAATTCGTGCAATTAGTGACTTCCCTCTTCTTCCCTCTAAAATTTTACATTCGCACCTCTTAAAAAAACAGTTTTCGGTTAACAGTTCGCAACAGATACAAAACTGCATTTACTGTCAACCGTCAACTGTCAACCGTCAACTGCATGATTACAGTCAATAATTTGTCGCTCCGCTATGGCAAGCGTGTTTTGTTCGAAGATGTGAACCTGATGTTTACCACCGGTAACTGCTATGGCATTATCGGGGCAAACGGTGCGGGCAAGTCAACCTTTCTTAAAATTCTGCAAGGCGATATTGACCCGACTACCGGCACCGTTGCTTTCGGTAAAGGAATGCGGGTGGCTTCTTTAAAACAAAACCAATTTGAGTTTGATGAAATACCGGTGCTGCAAACCGTGCTGATGGGGCACAAAACGGTTTGGGCAATTATGCAGGAAAAAGAAACCCTTTACGCCAAAGCAGATTTTACCGAAGAAGACGGACATCGTGCCGGTGAGTTGGAAAATACTTTCAACGAAATGGATGGATGGAATGCCGAAAGTTCTGCCGGTGAACTGCTAAGCCACCTCGGCATTAAAGAAGATGTGCATCAGAAGCTGATGAAGGAGCTGGACGGAAACCAGAAAGTGCGTATCCTTTTAGCGCAGGCACTTTTCGGCAATCCCGATATTCTTTTTCTTGATGAGCCTACGAACAACCTCGATGTACACACCATCAACTGGCTCGAAGATTTCCTTACCGATTATCAGGGAATTATTTTAGTAGTGAGCCACGACCGTCACTTCCTCGATGCGGTGTGCACTAACATCGTGGATATTGACTTCGGCAAGATGACGATTTACAGCGGTAACTATTCGTTCTGGTATCAGAGTTCGCAATTGGTGGCGCGGCAGAAAGCCGATGCCAACAAAAAAGCCGAAGACCGGATTAAAGAGTTGCAGGATTTCATCCGCAGGTTCTCCGCCAATGCCTCCAAGAGTCGTCAGGCAACCAGCCGGAAGAAAGCATTAGATAAAATCAACCTGGAAGATATTAAGCCATCGAGTCGAAAGTATCCGGGTATTGTGTTCAACAGTTTCCTCCGCGAAGCAGGTAACGAAATTCTGGAAGTGAAGAATTTATCGAAGACCGTAAACGGAGAGCTCTATTTCAGCAACATAAGCTTTACGGTAAAGAAGGGAGATAAAATTGCGATACTCGGAAACAACAGTGTGGCGCTTTCCGCCTTTCACAATATCCTCTCCGGTGCCGATAAAGATTATAAAGGAAGTGTGCAATGGGGTGTTACCACTACACAGGCAAGCATACCAAACGACAACGCGCCTTTCTTTGAAGGCGTAAACGAAAACCTGATTGACTGGCTGCGCCAGTATTCTACCGAAGACAAGGACGAAACCTACATCCGTTCTTTCCTCGGCAGAATGTTGTTTTCCGGTGAAGAAGTGTTGAAACAATGCAATGTGCTCTCCGGTGGCGAAAAAATGCGCTGTATGTTCAGCCGCATGATGCTGATGCGCGCCAACGTGTTGCTGTTCGATGAACCTACCAACCACTTAGACCTAGAAAGCATCACCGCACTCAACAACGGTATGAACGATTTCCGCGGAACAATCCTGTTCTCTTCGCGTGACCATGAACTGGTGGAAACCATCGCCAACCGCGTTATCGAAATATTCCCGAAAGGAATGCTGGATAAGGAAATGGATTTTGATACTTACATCAACAGCGAGGTGGTGGAACAGCAAAGAGTGGAAATGCTGAAGAAGAAATAAAACACTACTCAGCCGAGTAATTCTGTGTGGCTTTAAAATAACGAACTCCGTTTTTATCGCTGGCTTCAAACACAGCCGCACAACCCAGTCGGGTATAACTTTTGCTCAGCATAGTCTTGCGGTGCTCTGCCGAGCGAAAGAAATCATCTACAATCAGCTTTGCCACCTGGGCATAAGTGGTGTTGTGCGGGTCTATATGGTTCCAGTCTACATTCTCCCCCTGCGCTACATCGGGCACGCCAAACAACTTCATGCGGTCGTTAGGTGAACGCAGTTTAGGCACGCGGCTGTTGAAATGGTTCAGGAATTTCTTTTCGACCATCTGCCAGCTATGCACCACAGCCGCATCGCGCAGCGGAGCTGAAAACGAAAGTTGTTTCTGCTTCTTTTCTGTGCGCAGTTTATTGGTGGCAAAAAACACGGCCGCATTCAGCAAATGCAAATCGTAAGCATCGGGGTTCACCACGGCATTGGCTTCTTTCAGTTCAAAAAAACTTTTCGAGTCGTGCTCTTTATACACTTTTTCTTTAAAGTAGGATTCCTTTTGGTAAAGGGGAATCTCCTCCAGAAATTTCTTCCCTCCGGTATTTACAGCAAGCACAACAATGAGCAACAGATTTCGAATCATAAAACTTAACGCTATTTTGGTTCTAAAATTATCTGTTATGAACGAGGCTACCTACGAGCAAATCACAACAATTCAAAAACAAATCGAAGAAAGCAGAAATAAAATTCTGGAGTTGAGAAGCAAACTGGAATTAGAACCTGTTAACGATTATGCTCTGAAAGACTGGAACGGAAACGATGTGCTCCTCTCCTCTTTATTCGATGAACGCGATGAATTGATGGTGGTGCACAACATGGGCAAGCGCTGTGTGTATTGCACGCTGTGGGCCGATGGCTTTAACGGCTCTGTGCTTCCGCTGAACGACCGGATGCCTTTTGTAGTTACTTCTCCCGATTCGCCCGAAGTGCAGAAAGAATTTGCCGAGAGCCGCGGTTGGAGATTCAACATGCTTTCTACCGATGGCACTACGTTTACGAAAGATCTGGGATTTGAACCCAAACCTAAAAATTACTGGCCTGGTGTTTCTGCCCTCATCCGCAAAGACGGTAAAATTTACCGCACCTCTTACGACCTCTTTGGCCCCGGTGATTATTACTGCGCGCCCTGGCACTTGTTTGATTTGTTTCCGAAGCGAGATAACGAATGGCAGCCGAAGTATAAGTATAACCCCTAAATCCCCTGAAGGGGACTTAGGGGTCTATTTCTTTTTCTTTTGGTAGGTAAATCCCGGACCGGTCTTTACTTCTTTCACTACTTCTCCGTAGCTTTCAAATTCAGGAGCGTCTTCCACCTTATCCGGTATCAGTTTAAACTCCACTCTTCTGTTTCTTGCTCTGCCTTCCGGATCGTCCTCTCCGTTTGGCAATTCGTTAGGAACTGCAGGAACTTTCTCTCCGAAAGTCTTCACTACAATTCTGGTATCGGCAATCGCTTTCTTCTTGATAAGGAAAGTCTTCACTTCGTTAGCTCTGCGCAAAGAAAGTTTCTCATTGTATTCGTCTGTTCCTTTGCTGTCGGTGTGCCCCTGTATTTCTACCGAGTAGCCCGGGTGTGCATTCAACACGGTTACCACTGAATCAATCTGAGTTTTATAGAAATCAATTACGTTCGATTTATCGAAAGCAAAATAAACGTTCGGTATTCTGATGTGGATTTTGATAATAGGGTCTAAGTAGAAGATTTGCGAAATAGTATCGCGCTCTTCTTCTTCAGCAATAGTAATGTTATCAATAGACGGCCAGTAACCTTCTTTGTTGCCGTTAATCTTGTAAGAAGTATTTCTTATAACCGGAAACACAAACGGTTCCGGAGTGGTGATGGCGTTGCCAACAAATTCAAAATTATTTCCGGCTACTTTATACATAGAAGCATCTACACCGGTAATTGGTGTATTGGTAGGGTCGCCACGCTTTACATAGATACCTTTCAGGAATACATCGCGCTGAACAATAACCGTCCAGATATCATCGCAGCAGGTAGCCCCACGTGGTGACGTAGTTCCGATACGGTTAGATACTTCAAAACCTCTGGCTGCTTTTTCATCTAAAGCAAAGTATAAGTCGTCAGCCTGTGAGTTTATAGGAACGCCAGCATTTACGGGTTTACCGGTCCAGTTGCCAGGTGTGCCTGCAATTTTAAACACATCTAAACCTCCTAAAGAAGGGTGACCGTCTGAAGAGAAGTAAAGTGTTTTGTTTTTCTTGTCGTAAAAAGGAGTGATGTCATCGCCAACGGTGTTTACTGCTTCTCCTGCATTTGTTGGGGCACCAAAAGTTCCGTCAGTATTTACTTTAGCGTAGTAAATATCTCTGCCTCCCTTACCGCCTTTACGGTCAGTAACAAAATATAGAATCTGATTTCCTTCGTTATCTAACCCAAAAGCAGGCTGAGTGGTTGTTCCCTCTGCATAATTCAACCCTTTAAGTTCTTCGGCTTCTTTCCAACCCGCACCTTCTTTAAACGAACGGTAGAGTTTGCATGTTTGCCAGTTCTCTATAGACACTTCGCACTTAGTAAACACTATAGAGTTTTCATCAGGAGAGAAAACCGCATTACCGGTGTTTGTTTTAGGGTCGTTTGGCGGAGATAACAATTCTGTTCTGCCGGTATACGCCTTGCCTGACTTTTCTGCTCTGTAAATGGTAGTAAAGTGATCAGCTTTTGAAATAGAAATATTAACGGCTGTATCCGTTTTTTGAGAGGAGAAAAGAATCCCGTTTCCTTTCAACGGTTTTGGAGAAAAATCCTGAATAGTGCTGTTTACTGCGCCTTCTGTTTTTTCTACCTTAATTTTGGTAGGGGTTTTAATAAGCAACAGCGCTGTATCGCAACCGGTAATACCTATTTTAGCTAATGATTTGTAGCTTACATCCTTCTTACCAAGTGGTGCTTTAATATAACCTTCGTAAGTTTTCTTAGCATCTTCATAGCGACCGTTCATGTGCTGCATTTGTGCCAAATAGAACTGGTCTGCTACATAGGCTTCAGGGTCTTTGTCAATTACTGCTTTGTAATACTTCTCAGCTGCTTCGTAGTCACGCAGATAACGGTTTACTTCACCCAACATGTGTGGAATGTGAATCTTTTCAGGTTTTACCTTGTACGCATCTTCCAGATACTGCGCAGCGTTGTAATAGCTGCCTTCTGCCATTTTCAATCGCGCTATTTTTACCTTCTTGCGCCACTTCACTTTCGGATACTTCTCCACGTTCTTCAGGCCCGAGCCTTCTTGCGCGTTGACAAACACTGTCAGGGGAATCAACAACGCTAATAGAAAATACTTCATAATATATGCTTAGTTTACTTAAGGGTTAATAAAGTTCTGTTTCGTAATAAATTTTAGTAACGAGGATTGAAGAGGTAATTATCTTCCTTAGGAGCAAAGATATTGCCGATATAGCTCAACGTAACTTCAAAACCCTGCGGCAGAGGCCCGCCAATATTTTTGTGGTCGCCATATTGTTTGGTCAGGTGAACATCGTAAGCAAAGCCAGCTCTGAAACCTTTGTATTCAAAACCTATCTTAGGAATCAAAGTATAGTTGCCGGTGTTTAAACGATTCCATAAGCCCAAGTACAAAGTAGCGCGTTTTGCAGCATCGCCTTTAACCACATGCACTCCGGCAGTTAAACCAAAATTGGTTTGAACCGCTTTTGCCTGAGACATGAATAAAACACCGGGGATGAAAACCGCTTTGTCTTTGTAATCGAATTCGAACCCACCGTGGATAGTGTGGCGGAAAGGAAGACGATACGTTTGGGTACTGTTAGCCAAGAAATCCTGTTTGTAGTTGGTAGCATTGTTGAAAGCATAACCCAGGTAAACACGCATTCCTTTGTAGAACTCTGACTTAGCAAACAAACCGGCATTGAAAACACCTTTCATTCTGTTTCCGCTGTTGAAGTTCTCACCGTTGTAACTAGAGTTATAGGTTAAATCAGAATTAAAGCCATCGTTAAATTCGAACTTGCTGAAATCCATTTTTGTCATAGCAATTCCCCCTTGTAATCCCAAGCCTAACTGGAATATCCCGTTTTTACCAAAACTCATGTTGTAAGCAACGGAAGCGAGAATCTGGTTTTGGTTGAATGTTTTACCGTTCTGCTGGTCGTTTACGAAAACAAGACCAACTCCTAAAGCACCATTCTTAATCTTATCGCGCAACAGCGACAAATCAACACTAACCGATGGCGTAGAAAACACCGGTTTGTTGTTAGAAAGTCCCGGATACTGGTTACGGTAGATTCCTGTAATACGATAGAAACCGTTAAAGTTTCCGGTCATAGCAGGATTAAGGGTGAGAGGAGATGAATAGAACTGCGAGAAGTGAATGTCTTGGGCATTCATCGTCAGGGTTCCGAACAGTAAAGCTAAAATTGCGTAGAATCTTAAGTTCATGAGCGTGTCTAATTTATTAGGGTTCAAAGAAAATATTTTTTTCCAAACCTACATGAATTTGTCAGATTAAAAACCGAGCAGGAATCATGTATGTTCATAAGGTTGTTGAATATGTTTTTACTATTAATGTAATAAGGTAAACGCACCGGTTAAGTTATACTGCACATTCACATTCGGGTTGTTTTGGTCAGGTCCCTGAATAGTGATGTAATAGAAGTAAGAATCTGCCGGCTGCATAGCCCCGTTAAAGGTGCCGTCCCAATATCCGTTGCCATTGTAAACGATTTGCCCCCAACGATTGTAAATTCTCATCACCACAATGGTGTAAACTCCCTGTAATTGAGGCGGGAAATAAGGACCGTATACATCGTTCACTCCGTCACCGTTTGGCGAGAAAGCATTCGGCATTGGAGGAACACCCGGTGGAACCACTGCTAAACGCACACTGTCGTAAGCCACACAACCATACTCTACATCGGTTACCTGAACGGTATAAGTAGTGGTTGCCTGAGGTGACTGCACATAAGGCTGCTGAATAGTTGTATCCTGCAAATAGATGGACGGAGACCATGCGTAAGTGAAGGTGCTGCTGTAGCTGAACGAATCAACACTGAGTGTTGCGGTTCCGCCTACAAACACCGTGGCACTCGGAGGGTCAGCTACAAACGCATTCACTGTTAAGCAACGGATGGTAACATCTACCGCATCGCTGGCAGAACAATTGTTTTGATCGTTTACCGTAACCGCATAGGTACCTGTACCGGTGGCAGAAATACTTTGTGTGGTGGCATTATTCGACCAAAGATAAGTACCCGTTACATTTGAAGCGAGAACAACGGATGTATCGCAACTGCATATACTCTGGTCTTCGCCTAAATCAACCACCGGTGGAACCGTGCTGCCGATTGTAACCGTATCGTAGCTGTTACAACCGTTATCGCTGGCAATCAAGGTGTATTCTCCGGCTGTTGAAACCGTGAAAGAATCGTTCTGCACAGCACCGGGGTTCCAGAAATAATCAATACCGGTAACCGGATTTACAGTAAGCAATGAAGTGGATTGGTCTTCGCAAATAGTATCATCACTCACTATGATATCCGCTGCAGGATGTTGTGCGGCAATTACATGCGCGGTATCCTGCGAGTAAAGCGTGCAACCGTTGGTGTCAATAGCTATGTAAGAATAATAACCCGGAACAGAAGTAGTAAGCGTTTGTTCATCGCTGCCATCGCTCCACAGGTAAACATCATAGCCCGGATCGGCTGAAAGAACAATAGTATCTCCCGCACAAACACCGGTGTCGCCACCCGGCTGAACAACAATAGGTGTAAGGACAAATTCGGAAATAGTAACGGTATCGGAATTATAAAAACAGTTTCCGTCATTCACGCGCACAAAATAGCTTTGAGAAGCAGCAGTTTGTGCACCGGTAGTAATAACCGGAGTAACCGCACCGGTTGACCAGACATAAGAAACATAAGGACCTCCGGTTGGCGAAAGTGTTACCGAATCATACGGGCAAATAGCGGCATCCTGTCCGAGTGATGCGGAATGGTCTCTCACAACAATATTCAACGAATCATCTACACGGCAGCCAATAGAGTCGAAAGCGGTGATGTAATAAGTGGTTGAATTAGAAGGCCAGGCAAAAGGGCTTTGTGCGGTAACAGAAGAGATACTTGCATTCGGTGACCAGTTGTAAGTTACACCGTTGCCTGTAAACACCAAATGCGTAGTATCGCCAAAGCAGATACTATCGGGAACAGCCGCTACTGTATGCGGGAAATTGCCGATAGACACCTTAATAGTATCTTGCGATACGCAACCGTTAGTGAAGGCAGCACTTACGACATAAGTAGTGGTAACCGATGGAAATGCCTTTGGATTAAGGACAGTATCGCTGGACAAGCCCGCAGAAGGTGTCCAGGTAACACCGGTGAGCGCATTGCCGGCTGATTGCGGAGTAAAACGGAATGCCACCGGTGTGCTCACCACCCAACCTGCTGCATTGTAACCTGCCGGGGTAAGACCATAAGTGCCGTTGGCATTTTCGATACCGAGGGTATTTATCTGTGCCGGATTGTTTTGTGAGCTTATAAGCAGTTCAATTACGTTGGTAGTTTCATAAAGGTGCATTTCACCAGTTACGCTTCCACCGCCACTGTAGTACGAAACATTGTTCCAACGGATAACCAAAACCTGATTGGGTGTTACCCCTGTTACAAACCAGTCAATGTTACCGCCCGCACTGGTATTCAGATCTTCCCAGCAAAGAGCAATGAGATTATTCGGTGTGTTTAAATTAGGTAACGATTGACCTGAACAGCAACCCGGTCCCTGACCGGAGCTGAAAGTGATAAACCCGTTAGTGGAAATAAAGTAGTTAGAGACTGTATTGCAGAAGAAATTAAAAGGGAAAGGCATGGTGATAGCCGAACTTACTATATCATCGCCAGCAGGACCGGTGGTGGTAACACCGGTAGTTGGTATGGTGGCGTAAGGGATAGTGGTTAAGTCATATCCCGGTACGCAGTAGGGAACAGCGGGATGCAAGAGTGCTGCATTTAACTGCAGCGTATCGCTGCTGCAAATGGCCGTATCGTTACCGGCACTGATTAACACCGAGGTATCTACAAACAAACTGATAAGGGTATCGCCCTGGCAATCGGCATCGGTAACAATGAGGTTGTAGTCTACATTGCCGGTTACCGGTACGGTTACCACGGAGGTATCCGCCAAGGTGCTGCCATTGCTGCCGGTCCAGTTGAAGTTGTAATTAGAGAGCGGAGCTTTGCACATGACAAACTCGGTATTGGGACGGTTTTGACCGAGTGTAGGGTTATTAAGCCCGCTGCAACCGGAAGCGGAAGCAAGGTCATCGTCTTGATGGAGTACCGATGCCACGAAAGTGGTAGGCGTATAGAACACGGCATCGTAACCGGTCCAGGCACTGTTATCGTAACATACTTCAATAATCAGGTTCGAGAAACCATCCCACTGATAAGGAATATCGAGGGTGTGGTTGTTCCAACCCACAGCGGTGGTATATGAAACAGGGTTAAGCACCTGCGATAAACCGGCTACATAGTTTGCCGGTAACTGACTAAGCGGGGTGCAACCCATTTTAATAGTAAATGAATTGTATGGAGCGGTACTTCCTTTGGTAGCTACGTTAAACGCTATATCGGTAATAGTACCGGCAGCCAGACCAAGCGCCTGTAATTCAGAAGCGCGGTACAGATACTGCACCCTTCCATCCATCCAGAAACCGGTGTAAGGAGTACAGTTAGCACTGGTATTGGCGGTACCGGTTCCCACATCCTGCAGTTCAAAAGTGCTGTTAGGCAAACAAGGATTCTGCGGGTCGGCAACGGGACCGCAATCTACGGCACTAACCGATGCTTCGAGGGTTACAAAATCTCCGGGGCATACATAGTTATCGGAAGGCAGGATGCTAACCTTAGGACCTATTCCATTGATAGCTATTTCAAAGCTGTCTTTAACGGTGCATCCGCTGCTGGAAACCACAGTAACATAATACATAGTAGTAGCATTCGGCTTTACCTGAGTGGTTTGCTGATTTGGGTTGAGTATTCCCTGATTAAGCGGTGTCCATGAATAAGTGAAAGGGCCTTCGCTTAAAGGATTTGGATTTAAAGTAAGCGTGGTACTTTCGTGCAGACAGATAGTATCGTCCGGTGAGGTGATGGTAGTGCTGTAAGTAGGCACGTTGAACACCGTGATGGTGTCTTTATCTTTACATCCGCCCTGCAAATCGCTTTGTATAATATAAGTGGTTTGTGAAGAAGGAGCAAGTAAAACCACATTGCTGTCAGGTGTGGCACTGACCATACCGGTAGTGGTTGACCAGCTAAAGTGCGTGCCGCCATATACATTTACCTGAACCGGACCTCCACCGGTGCAGTAGAAACGGTCGGGACCGGCATCGGTTCCTTCGAAAATGGTAATGTCGTAAGTAAAGAGCTGTAAGCCGGTGATAGGGCAGGCGTTATCTTCGAACTGAACGGTGAAGTAACGGAAGCCGGTATCTAAAGGTGAAGGAGTCCAGGAGAAAACAGTAATAATAGAGTCCGGTCCGCCTACGGTAGTGGTGGTAAGGGTGGCACCGGGAATAGAAGCGGCAATGTTAGAAGTAACTGTAACCGGTTGCCCATCGGCATCGTAACCGGGGATGGTAAAGGTAACGGTAGTGCCGGGGCAAACACCGAGCGAGTTGCAATCGTTAATAATAGCACCGGTTACATTGGCCAGGGTTAAACAGTTACTGATAGTAGGCGCATTGTTCGAGCAGTTGATGATAACAATCTGAATATCGCGCATGGTAGTTCCTATGGCTACTCCGTTGCGGTATTCGGTTACGAGCACATCTACCACATATACCCCCTGCTGGGTAGGGGTAAAAGTCATTTGACCGCTTTGCTGATCGAAGTTGAAACCGCTGGCGGTAGGTAAAGGGTTAGCCGGTGAGAAAACACCCTGATAGATAAGACCGGTACCGGCCTGGTCGCGCGGGACGATAAGGGTATACACAAGCGAGTCGCCATCAATATCTATAGAGCCGTGCGAATAGTTAACCGGTTGGTTTACGCAGAAGTAAGGCACCGGTAAAGAGGTAAATGTAGGGGCGTTGTTGCAGATAACTAAATCGCTGTTGAGCGTAGCGGCCACCGAAAAGCCGAGGCTTGGCGGGGAATTGTCTACTAAATTGTTGGAAGTATTGCGGCAGCAGTCATCGTAACTGAAGGTATAAACACCGCAGGAAGGCTGAACGGTAATACTGCCTACGTAAGTATAAAGCTCCACACCGGGTAAGCTTCCACCGGCACAGGTAGAAACGGCCGTAGGGCAAAGCTGCGATACTTCGAGGTTGCTGGTGTTAGGGTCGAGCGTGCAGGTAACGGTAGAGTTGCCGCAGCCCGAAGCTATATCTACAGTAATAGAAGTAGGAACGGTTACTCCGCTGCAATCGCGGTAAACGGCTACCACTACTTCGTAATTATTGCCACCTAAGCAACGGAACGAAATATCGGAACCCATGATGTGGGTGGCGCGAAGGTCGGAAACCGTTAAAAAACTGATAAAAACAGCTAATGCCAACCGGCAGAGAGTAAAGTGCTTTAACATAATAGCAAAATTGTGTGTCAGGAATAATAAAGGGCGCGAAATTACATAAATGTAAAAGAAATGTGACTAAATCTGCAATTTATTTTGGGCGGAAAATTCTCTGTAAATCAGTTTTTGTAAGCCAAAACCGGATAAAGCACCAATGGCTTTGCTCACCAACGCTGCAAAAATAAAAAGAGCGTTCCGGTTAATCGGAACGCCCCGTACTGGTGTTTTCACCGCAATACTTACATCACTCGCTGTTCTTCGGCCTCGCTGTAGTTACCATCGCCTAAATTGTTTGAGCCATGCATCCGGAAAAAGTATACCTGACCCGGAATTAGGCCTTCTGCAATAAATGACGATTTGCGTGTTTTGCCAATAGGTGTCCAGTTGCCGGTGACAGGATTATCGGTTATCTCTAAAAAATTCATGTTTGAATTAGAGAACCTTTTCCATTTCAGCTTTACCTTACCGCCACCCATTTCTTTAGCCCTGAAGTTTACCGGGTCACCTACCGGCTGGGTTGCCCCTTTGCCTTTGCGCACTTCAAAGCCTGAGCTTTTAATTTTTTCGGCATCACCGGCCGACTGGTTTTGTATATCGTAACTTAATTTACGAATCATATTCTCAGCCGTAAGCATCAGCGTATCGCGGTGGGGTATTCTGCTTAAATCGCCCCCCTCAATTTCGGTGATGGTATTTCCCAAATCGGTAATCAAGGCCTGAATTTCGGCAACCGAAGGAACGGTAACAGGAAAATAAATATTACCGGTGAGCTTTTCCATGTGCACGGCCAGGCGCTCAACCATTCTTAATGGCATGGCTACCTTATCTAACGCCAGCTTAATCATGACCAATACAAATACCGGTGCTAAGATTGTTTGCTGATGGCGAAGGCGGTTTACGCGTTCGCGGTTACGTGCGCGCATCAGCTTGCGCGAACGTTTTTTATTCTTTTTCATACAATTAAAATTTAAGTTGAAAAAATAAATCAAAAGAGAAATATTATACTGACCTGCCTACCTGCAGGCAGGCGAAGGAAGCATCTTGTATTTTCTGCTTTTTTTATTGAAACCAGATTCCTCGCTCCGTAAAGCCTGCGCTCGGAACGACCTGAGCGCATTTACCCCTCGAGGAAAAACGTTGCCCTGCCGGGTATGGCAAAACTGTGCGACCTGAATTTACTTACACCAAGTGAAAGATAAATGCGGATAACCCTCAAGCATTCCTCACCGGTAAGCAGCAACCCCGCTATGGTGCTTGCCGCATAAGAAGCACCGCTGAGTGCTATGAAAGGAAGAAGAGAAGAGGCCGTTACAACTAACATTTTTTATTTACTGTTTTGCTTATAACGTTAGTGACAGATTAAATATTATGCAGGTTTATTGTATTGGCAAAATTTTACAATTCTGTGACAATTGGAGAAATACCATACCGAAATGAAAAGGGTATAAATAATCAAGGTAACGGGCATTGTTAATCAAAGTAGCCGGCAACCTTAATCAAGGTAACGGGCATTGTTGATCAAAGTAACAGGCAACCTTAATCAAGGTAATGGGCATTGTTAATCAAAGTAGCACGCAACCTTAATCAAGGTAACAAGCATTGTTAATCAAAGTAGCCGGCAACCTTAATCAAGGTAACGGGCATTGTTAATCAAAGTAGCTGACAACCTTAATCAAGGTAACGGGCATTGTTAATCAAAGTAACGGGCAACCTTAATCAAGGTATCGGGCATTGTTAATCAAAGGTATGAGCTAACTTCACTACGTATTCGGTCATATTCAACTGTTTACATTGGTCTCCCGGTTATGGCAAGTTAACAGGGTAAGTAAAGTTTGGACGTTGCCCTCCTATTTTTAGTTTTGTCCTGTTCAAAATACTAACATGACCAACCTATCTAAACTATTGCTCACAACCCTTGTCGTTACCGCTATACTCTTTATTGCTTCCTGCACCCGCACCTGCGACCTTGGTTATGAAGGCGACCACTGCACCACACCTGTTAGAGATAAATTCATTGGCACTTTTAGCGGCAGCCAAACCTGCTCTGCGGCTACCGATACCTTTTCAATAGAAATAGGCGAAGTGGCAGGTGACGTTACCAAGATTAAAATCTATAACATTTACAACGTAGGGGTAAACACTATCGGCACAGTACTCGCCAATGGCTCTGTAACCATTGCCCCGCAGGCTTTGGGCGTTGGCGGCAACATAAGCGGAGATATTACCGCTTCGGGTAAAATCCGTATCAACTATCTGGTTACCGTAACCGGCCTGCCCGATGCTTCCTGTAGCTGGGTACAACATTAAAAAGTTTATTGGCAGGTATTAAAATCAGTACTGGGTCCAGGTACAGTTATCGGTTGAGCCGGTGGCTGTCAGCACATAACTGATTTGTATTTTCCCGCTCACTATCTGAGCCGTGCCGCTTATCTGCGCAAGCCCAAACGCCTGACCGGCAATAACGATACTGCCATTGCTTTGCACCTTACCCGTAGCAGTAAAACCCGACCCGTAAAGGTTGGTAATATTCACCCTGGTTACATCGCCCGCCAACGTGGTAATGCTCACCGGTACGGTCGCATTAGTCACGTTGCAAATTTCATTACCGGTTAAGTTGCCCAGATACTTTGTTCTGGTTTCTGTCTGGCATACCGAATCTTCAAAACCCAAAGCACAGGCACAACTTCCGTTGTTGCAGTTACCTCCGTTCAGGCAACTTATTCCGGCACAAGTCTCCTTCCTGCACGAACTGATTATAAGCACACCGGTGGCAAAAATTAAAAGCGCTAAAGTTTTTCTCATGGTAAAAGCAGAAATCGTTAATCAGTTGTACGCAAGCCTTGCCCTGTTACAAGTGTAAGAAGAAAAATCTGTTCCGGTTACTTTTCAAAGTAAACATATTAGCGTTTTGCTGTTTGGCTGTTACTTCAAAGTTTATAGATTTGCTCCTCATTAATTATTAAACCAAAACTAAAACAACATGAAAAAGATTTTCAATTCATTTTTAATCGTAGCCATTATGGCTTCTGTAGCCTCTATTTCTTCTTGTACTAAAGTTTGCGATGCCGGATACGAAGGCAGCGATTGCAAAACTGAAGTTAGAGAAAAAATTATTGGCAATTTCCAGGTAACTGAAACTTGTGGAACTACCGGCTCAGCTGTTTACAATATTGTTATTTCAAAAAGCGCGACCGATGTTTTGAAAGTGTTGATTGTTCCTTTTGGAGGTTATACCGGAACGACTGGTTCGGCAACAGTTGATGGCACTAACATCACTATTGCTGCTCAAACAGCTAATGGTCTAGACTTTAATGGTACTGGTACTATCGGAAGCAACGGTGCTTCTATATCTTTATCATACACAATCGCCATTACTGGCGGTGGTGCAGGTGAAACTTGCACAGGTACTTGGGCTAAGCAATAATTAACCCAATATCTAAAAAAGAAAAGGCTTCTCAATTGAGAAGCCTTTTTTTTTAGTTACCAGTAAAATACTACTGTGGTTTTTGAAGACCTTGTTTGCCTTGTCCTAACTTAGTTGGAGCGTTTTGTTCGGTTCCTTGTTTGCCTTCTCCAAGTTTAGTCGGTGCACTTTCTTTAGTTCCTTCTTTGCCCTTTCCTAACTCGGGTTCTGCTTTCTTAGGCTCTTCCGCTTTAGGCTTAGGTTTAGGAGCCGGTTTCTTACCGCTCTTTTTAGCTTTAGCTTCTTCCTCTACCCATGCTGCGTAAGCTACGGTAGCTAAAGAGTCAATAGTAGCAGTGCACTCGGCATCTACCTGTGTTTGTAAAGCGCCCAGCTTTTCGTCAACCAGGGTTTGAATTTTTGCGTTCTGCTCGTCTACTTGTTTTTTTACTTCCTCAGCATTGTTGCAGCTGGTAAGGGCAACGGCTACCGCCAGTGTGGTGCCTGCCGAAAGATTCATAAATATTTTTTTCATTGTCGTTTTGTTTTTGGGTGGTGAAATTAGTTAGAGGCTGTTTCTGCTGTTTTCAATGCTTCTACTTTCGCATTTACCTGTGCTTCGAGCCCGGCCTGGCAGGCAGCTCTCAGTTCGGCCAGTTTGGTTTCAGATTGTGCCGTTACCAGCGAATCAACCTGTGCGTTGATGGCTTCTTCGGTAAGCGGAGTAAACTTTTCGCCACAGCCAGCCATGATAGCTGCCACAGCAAACGTCAGGATTATTCCTTTTTTCATTTTCAAATAGTTTAGGTTAATTAATAATGGACACGAAAATAATTTTTGTGTACGAATTTCGGTAAAACATTTTTTGCTCAGTTTTTACGGTCAGACTAAGGTCAGACCGGGGCATTCGGTCAGACTAAGGTCAGACCCGGGGCTTAGTTCACAAACCTCATAAATACACTGGCCCCTTTGCTCATTTCCAGTTCATACAGTTTACCTTGCCGGTAACGGTAAATGTTAGTTACCCCGTTAGCCAGTTTACACTGGTAAACCCCTTCGGCAGTCTTTACAAAATTGCAGAACTCGCCCAGCCGCTCCGAAAATATCTTCGCCCTGCCCACCGGTTCCAGAAAGTAAAGCTGCACTGCCGAAAAATCAACCAACTGGTTTAAGTGTAAAGTCTCCTCTCCTTTTTTTATCAGGTATTTAGTGCCGTTCCAGGCCACGGTTACCACTTCGGTTACATCGTCCTTTACATTCTTCGCATAACTCGAAACAATTTTTCCGTCCTTGTAAGTAACATCAATATTCATGAACGAAGTTTTGTGCGTGAACAGGACGTTCACTTCGGTAGAACTGTTGAGCTTAAACTGCACTTCGCCTTTTCCTTTATCAATACGCTCCACTGTGGTTTGGCCTATTTTTTTACCGAACAACTCCACATCGTAAGTATGTTTTTGGGCAGAGAGGGCGAGCGAAAACATAAACAGCACAGGCAACAAAAGTTTCTTCATAGTTGCTGTGAAAATAAAATCAAAATTGAATAAGGCTTTGTTGTTTAAGAAACTTTGACAAGCGGCAAAGGTTATGCAGTCACTCTCTTTCCTGCTCTTTCAGCGCTTCCCGTCCTGCTTTTGCGGGAATGTTTTGCAGTCGCTTTCGGCAAAGGCATCTTTCGTCCTGTAGCTTTGTAGTAAGCTATTATCTCACTTATTTTTTTCCTCTCCTTAGTTGTCAACGGTGTCGGATCAACTATAAAGTCAATACCTGTTGGTTCTTTAATGTATCCCATTGTTTTTATGATTTAAGTTGGAAAATATTTTCTGATTAACTGCAAAGCTTCTTTCGGGAAGATAACCATTTTGTGCCCGCCAACATGCGTTGCACCTAACATTTTTTCGTAGTGGTCAATCAACTTTGTCTTTGAAGTAAACGATACAAAACCTTGATAACCTTTGTCCCAGGAAGTTTTACAAGTGAAAGCAAACAAGTTACCGGGAACGCCCTCGTAAAGTTTGTTCCTGCCGGTGTTAAAAGGAGCGCTCTCAACAAGGTGCAAATAGTAATGGTCGTTGTAATCGCTGATGCTTAAAAGCCCTTGAACAATTTCAGGATTATTCCGGATTGTAAGCTTAAAAACATGGTGGTCTGAAAGTTTGAACTCACTTGCCCAATTAAAAAGCCAACCATTTTTCTTAGTCGTATTTTTCAAATCCGCTTTAGTCAAAGGGTGAACATCGGTCGGAAAACTATCGCCTGAAATGGTGTTGACGATGCTGTTTGTCAACTTGTCAATCTCTACGCCTAAGTGATACTTTGTTCGCTTTGCCACAGCCTAAAGATACTAATAAATGTCGTCATTCACGAGTGAAAAGTTTGAAGTTTTGGCTACTCAGAAATTATAGCCGTTCTGCTTAATCATAAAATCGGCTACTTCTCTCCTTACGTCCTTCGGATTGATGTGATAAGTGCGGAGCATCCTGCGCATTAAGCATTTTAAAGCCGCCTTCTCTATTCCCTTCGCGTAACTATCTATAGCATTGTTAGCAGACTTACGGACCAAATCCAAAGCATCGTATAAATACAACTGCGCCATTTTTGTTTTAACTTCCAGTTCTTCCTTGCCAATACCTTTCGCACTCAGTTTCTTCACCCGCAAAAATACAGACTCACAAACAAAGGCCATAGAAAGAATGTCCGCCAGGTTCATCACTATCTCCTGCTCGTCAACTAATTTTTCTTTCAGCTTGGCACCGGCAGCACCGGTAATAATCAGGAAGATACTTTTGAGATTATTCACGAACTCGAACTCCGTACTGAGGAAACCGCCACCGGTGAAAGGAATGTAGTTTTTAAGAATGGTCGCAGGAACAAATGATTTAGCAGCGCCTAATTTCAACTCCTTGGTTACAAAAGCACGCTTATAGAATTCGGCCAGTGTAAGCATCCGGTTAATCTCGTTGGTGCCTTCATAAATTTTAGTAATGCGCGCATCGCGGTAAGCCATCTCTACACCGGTCTCCATACTGTAGCCCATGCCCCCGAAAATCTGAATGGCTTCATCACCGGTGTTGCACATGGCTTCGCTTCCCAATACTTTTAAGATGGCACACTCGATTGCGTATTCGCGCATAGAGTAAATCTCCGAATCGTTGCCGCTGCTGCCGTTCTTTAGAAGTTCTTCGCGCTTTTTATCCACTTCCGCCCCTATCCGGTAAACACCGGACTCAATAGCAAAAAGATTAGTAGCAATAATACCAAGCTTTTGTTTCATAGCGCCAAACTCTGCAATCGGTTTATTGAACTGCACTCGGGTTTTGCAATACTCCACAGTTTTATCTAAACCGAATTTCATTCCTCCTACACCACCGGCTGCAATTTTTATTCTTCCGCTGTTCAGAATGTTCAGCGCCATGTTGAACCCCTTGCCTCTTTCACCCAGCAAATTCTCTTTCGGAACCTTACAATCGTTGAAGAAAACCATCACGGTAGACGAAGCTTTGATGCCCATCTTCTTTTCTTCTTTACCCAAAGAGATTCCGCCAAAATCTTTCTCCACTATAAAGGCTGAAAGTTTTTCATCGTTATCAATTTTGGCAAACACGGTAAACACTTCGGCAAAGCCACCGTTGGTAATCCACATTTTTTGCCCATTCAAAATGTAGTGCGTGCCTTCCGGGTTTAACACCGCCCGCGTTTTACCGCTGTTGGCATCGGAACCGGCACTTGGCTCAGTAAGACAATACGAACAACCTTTTTCTCCACTGGCAATGCCCGGTAAGTATTTTGTTTTTTGCTCTTCGGTGCCGTACCAGGCTATGGGAAGAGAACCGATAGAAGTCTGACAACCGATAGTGGTGGCAAAAGAAAATCCACCGGCAAGCCCTTCGGTAAACAACAATGCTGTATTAAAATCCAGCCCACCGCCACCGTATTTTTCGTCTACCGAAACCCCGCAGAAACCTAGGGCAGCCGCTTTGTGAAAAACCTCCATCACTAAATCTTTATCCTTCTCCGCATCCAGACCTGCTACTCTTGCAATGCCAAGCCCGTGCACTTCTTTCAGCATAAAGTCTTTTACCGATTGCAAAACCATTTTCTGGTCTTCGGAAAACTCTTCGGGAATAAAAACATCGGTCACGTTAGTGTGCTTTAATAAAAAAGCTCCACCGGTAAGGTTTGATTGAATTGACATGTTATTGTTTTAAATACAGGCGTGAATTTAGAAGGATGATTGAGATTATAGTTTACCACAACGCATGGTGGTCTTCGCAGACTCCGGTGGCAGTAAAGCTTTCGCGCACTCCGTTAATAAGCAGGGTGCCTGAAATTTTTCCATACACCTGTGTGAAGATACTTTTCATTAACAGGATGTTTACGTTTTCACTTCTCGCTCCGTTTGGGGCAACCGTGCAATCCAGTATTTTGTCATCAGTGGTAATGTGCCAGTTGTTTTTATCAAAGGGTTTTTGCATGGTAAATGTGCCGGAGGAGAGTGCCGTTTTCTGTCCGTCAACCCAAAGGATGTTTTCGAGTTCATCGTTAAAGTGCTTTACCAGATTTACCCCAACATTCTTTCCACTTTGTGTTGTGCCTATAAACGACAACCAGTTCCACACCGTTTCGCGCGGAGGATAACCCTTACTAAAATCAACTGCCCCGTAGTTGCCACTCACCTGATAAGTCTTGCCCTCGTGCTCAATGCTGAGTTCGGTGGTCATGCAAACATTCTTGTATGTAAAATGAAAAGGCCTGCCGCCTGCCGAAGGTGCCACAATACTTGCACCGTTGTTTGAATTCTTAGCAACCATGCGCAGTTTGTACTTACCGGTGTATTCAAAATTGAGGTTCCCGTTTTGTGTATAGATGCGGTACTTACCGAGTTTCCACTCACTGTTTAAACCGGGGTCGAAGCCGGAAGAAAAGCCGAATGGCACAAGTGTGTTATCCTGCACAAATACATTATCCTTAAACGAATAGAAATAAGTAAATGCATTGGCCACAAAACCCGCATCGGCAATAGCAATTCCGCAGATAAACTCCGGGCTGTATACCCCAAAAAACATCCATGCTTTGCGGCTGGTTCTCCGGTTCTTAAAAAGCGCACCCTGCTCATCCCAATGCGCGGTGCTTACATCGGTCATTAAATCGTTGTAAATGCCGTAAGGCGGATGACCGGTACCGGTAAACAGTTTATCGGAAGCAGGAAATATCATGCAGTAGATTTGAAACGGAAAATAGAAAAACTTACAGATGAGAGGGAAGTGATTACTCACTCGTTTACCTTTGCGGCATCCACCAATGCGCGAACCAACTCCATAGCTTCGTTGAACTCTGCAATTACATCTTCATCGTATGAGCGGGCAGAAAGACGAAAGCTACGGGACGGTTTTTGGGTTTTGAACAAAATATAATCGTTGCCGATGATGTTGTAAGGGCTCATGTAAGTAATGTCTGTAATGGTCACGTTAAAATCATTTGGCTGTAGCCAACCGGTTCCGCCAAAGCAAAGGCCTATTTCATTTTCGTCTACCGTTAGTAATGCCTTTGGATAAACTCTCAGGGTAAGCCAAACTGTAAACAGGGATATAAGGCCAAGAAAACCAAGAATAACAAAGTATTGCACCCAATCATTATCCGGTACAAACACAGGCATGAGCCATATAAACGGGTAGATGCTCAACAGCGGAGGAAGTACAATAGCCATAACCAACTTCCACAAATGCCCGTAACGCACCGGATACTGTTTCATACTTATTGATTGTTGGTTTGTTTACGAAGGTATTATTCATATTTTAAGTTTAGAATGACTATCCGTCTGTTTACCCAAATTCATACCCTGGTCGCTTCATCCGAAGCACTATCAATCTATCAAAATGGTTTTCATCCAATACCGATAGGGCAATATGCTCAACTCCATCACCGCGCCACTCCGTTACGTGGTCCGGAACTTACATCGCCTGCGTTCATATTGCCATTTGTCTTCTTTCCAATAATGTTCTTTGTCTTACATTTCCTGCAAACCACCCCTTGGCTTATCGCTAAACGCTTTGCAAGCTTTCTTTGCTTTTTTCGCTGTTGAATACTTCTTGAAAATTTCTTGTAGTTTCATGACTTTGATTTTTGCATCAATGTTGTTGACTCTCAGTGCATACTATTTGCGCTTTCCGTTTTATTTAGGTAAACAAACGGACAGTCATTGAAATGTATTAAATGATAGTTCTGCGGATGACAGCAATCATTCTAAATATTAAGTGCTCTATTTTATTTCGTAGGAACGGGTGGGATATATGTTATAGCGGTTTTTTGTTCTGACAATTAGAACAGCAAGTAGGTTTATTTTTTGTAAAGGTTTTGTTGGCGTTTTGCAGAGAAAAAGAAGTTCATTTGATCTGATTCTATTTCAATTCATTCTAAATAAAGATTCTTCACAACAAAAACTATATCTATGATTTCTCCACTATGGATTTTGAAAGCAGTATTGGCAATCTTCTTTATTGCTTTGGGTGTGGTAAAAATATTTCATACTAAACAGAACGAAACTTCCATTTGGTGGAATTGGGCAGAGGATTTTTCTCCGATTCAAATTAAACTAATAGGTTTTGTTGAAATTCTGTGTGCAATTGGAATTATTGTTCCAGGCTTGATTGGAGATGCCTATTGTATAACCTGTATTTCAGCAGCCGGAATTGCACTTATAATGGGCGGGGCTTGTTTTACTCATTTACGCAGACACGAGTATGGTCTGTTGATGATCTCTTTGGTTTTTGCTTGCTTTGCTTTATTAGTTAGTTTTTTGAGTTCACCTTTTGCTTCGGGTTCATCCTTTCCTATTGCCTGGTTAAGCAAGTAGTAAAAAACTCGAAAGGGTAGAAGGGGTTTTTCCGGTTATTACTTTTCTAAATGACCTTGCTTTGTTCCCCCAAAAAAAGTCTTTCTCAATAAGCAATGCAAAAAATATTCATCCTTCCTTTTTTAGAATTAAAATACATTCTACAGTATAATTTTCGCAGGATAATGAACAATAATTCTTTCACGAGTAAATTCTGAGTTATGAAATCAAAATTTCACATCCTGATGTTTGTTGTTTTTCTTTCGCAAACAACTTATGCTCAAATTTGGCCTACCGTATTGGGAGCAGGAATGAATAACGATGTTAATGCGTTGGCCGTTGATGACGGAAACAATATTCTCTACGCAGGTGGTTTGTTTACACAAGCAGGCGGACAGCCCGCCAATAAAATTGCAAAGTGGACCGGCTCAGCGTGGCAGCCGATGGGTACTGGTGTGGTTGGGAACGTTTATGCTATGAAATTTCATGGCGGCCGGCTTTATGTGGGGGGGACATTCAGTTCAATTGACGGAGTTACCGCAGCAAACGTGGCGTATTACGATGGCACATGGCATGCCATGGATTCCGGACTGGTTGGAACCCTTGCTGAAGTACGCACATTTACCATTTTTAATAACGAAATTGTTGCCGGAGGGAAATTTTCTGCTTCAGCAAGTATGAACAATCTCGGCAATGTGGCACGCTGGAACGGAAGTATTTGGATGCCGTTCGGCACCGGGCTGAATGACAAAGTATGGGCACTTGAAGTTTTTCAGAACGATTTGTATGCAGCCGGCCAGTTTGATTCTACCGGCAGTGGTATTATGTGTCGTGCTGTAGGCAAATGGAATGGCATTATCTGGCAGAGTTTAGGCGAAGGTCCGCAGGTTTTAGTCCGGGCGTTGAAAGTTTACAACAACCATTTGTATGCCGGAGGAAATTTTGGATGCCAGGGAAATAGTTCTTTGACAGAATATTCTACCAGCAGCAAATTGGCAAAATGGGACGGAGCCAAATGGTCTAACATTGGTCCTTCGGCATGGAACGGTGGCAGCCCTGTCAACTGCACCGGTGCCAACGATTTGGTTTCGGCACTTTATGCTTTTGAAGATGAACTGTGGCTTGGCGGCTTATTTACTTCCGTAACCAACAGCGGCCCTTCCAGCACTTGTGCCTACCGGATAGCGCGCAGCGATGGATATTACTTTGCACCGGTAGGTGCTACTTGTGACGGACTTGGCGGTGCCATTTCATTTGTAACCGTAAACGCTATTACTGAATACAACGGGAATCTTGTACTGGGAGGAAGATTCGGACTTGCAGGAGGTAATTCCGCCAACCATGTAACGTTGCTTAATCCGCCACCGGTTAACGAAATAGCCGTATATCATGATTTGGAATATCATCATTTAGGAATGGAAGACGCGAAAAAACTTTTTGGAGGCAGGGTAGATATACGTCCTTTGAACGATGTGAAAATATGTGCAGATGGAAGCAAGTCCACTGTAGTAAAATTTATAGTGAAAGACATAGTGAATGAGGCGTACGTTCGCTTTCGTGTTAAGGGCGATTCACTGAATGTAAACTCCGATGCCTTCGGAGAATTCAATGCTGCAGATTATTCCATTAGTGGCGATACGGTAAAAGTTCGGTTTACACACCCGCAATTTATTTCCCCATCAGCTATGCAGTTTGTGGCAGACTCTTTCCAAATTGTTGACATTTCCAACAACAATGTGCTGTATACTTTCCCTGTAAAATTTTACCGAGCACCGGTGGTACTCCTTCACGGAATTTGGAGCAATGGCGATTTTTGGAAGCCTTTTCACCAGCAACTTCTAACCAATGGGTTTGTTCAGGAACTAACCTACCGGCCAGATTATCAAGATATGAATGCAGTAGCGTTCAATCAAAATGCTCTGGTGGTGCCGGAAGCAATAAGACAAGTTTTACGGCAGGCACGCGATGCCAACTTTTCAGCCGGTGCAAGCGATTTGATTGTTCACAGTATGGGCGGGGTGCTTTCGCGTCTGTACCTGCAGCAAACACCCTATCACTACGATATTCATAAACTGATTACGGTTAACTCGGTTCATTCGGGAACTCAAGCATGTAATCTGCTAACTAACCCAGCATTTGCAGGGCTTGATTTTCTTTTCGGTTGGGGCGGAATGGATTGTTTCGGTGGTGCGGTGGAGGACTTTAAGGTAAATAGCCCTGCCATTACAGGAAGTTTGAACGGAGGGTTACTCAATTTCAGAAAAGTTCCTTCCCACACTTTTACTTCGCACATTACTGTTTCGCAAATGGCACAGGCAACTGCAATGGGAGACTGGACAACCTTTTTCGGTTATACTGCAGCACTGTGGGCGGGCTTTGGCTCAACGGTAACAGCGCTGGATGGCTTTATGGCTTCTGTTTTTCAGAGTACTAACCACGATTTGATTGTTGCTGAAGAATCGCAACGTGGTGGCTGCGATAAAACAACATCGGTTACACCTTACTGGCATAGTTCGGTTAAAGAAGACGCTACTCTGTTTCCGGTAATTATTCAGTTGGAAAAGGAATCGGCTGTGGATACCAGCTTTTTTTCCAAGAACGGATTTAATCCTTCAACTCTTGGTTCAATTTATCTGACAAACGGAAACCACCATACTAATTCGCGGGCTACCGGTGACGTCATGTTCACTAATCTTTCAGCCATTGATACTATTACATCTAACATGCAGGCCACTTTCGATGTTGCTGCAACCGGTGACGTTCAGCGCATGTTTGTGGCACTTATCGGAAGCCCCGATGCCATTATTATGGTGGATACTGCCGCCCCTTCTGCATCGGTTACTTTTATGATTGATAATAGGATATTTGGCAGGGCAAAAGTGATCGTTATCGGTTATGACACGACCGGTGTAATTGATGTTGACACCATTGATATTGTAGTGAATGACTATATGGGTTACCAATGCTTTTCTATTTCCGCTTATCCTGAAACCACCTTCCTTCCGCAGGGATATACGGGTACCATTCAGACAAGTGCTTCTTGTGCCGGTGGACAACGTTATGTAACCAATTCACCGGAATGTGTCTTTCAGGTACTTAATCCTTCTGTTGCAATACACACCACTTCTAACCAATTCAGAGCGTTGCAACCGGGTGAAACCAAAGTGGTGGTAAACTACAACGGGCTTACCGATACGGTAAGAATTGTTGTAGATGATACCATCGTGGATCCGATATCAACCTCTGTACACGAGATAGCAAAAGAAAACGCAGATGGGAAAGGGAGTGTTGAAAGTGAAAAAGAAGAATCGCTGATTGTTGCTTTCCCAAACCCGGCAGGTGATGAAGTTACGTTTGCGGCAAACGAAAGTATTCAGCTCAGGAATGCGCTACTTGAAATAACCGACATAACGGGAAGAGTTCTCCTGCGCCAGGAAAACATAAGTGTAAACAAAGTAGTGCTCAATACCAGAGAATTTAAAAAGGGAATGTATTTTTTCCAGTTTACGAATGAAGATTTTATGCGGTATTCCGGAAAGTTGATTAAACTTTAGGGTAAGATTCTTGCCGGGAACCTTTAAGGTAGTGTCCATAAACAATACAACTATCTGGTTTTTATTTCTATTGCTATTGCGTTTAGAAATAAAATGTTGTTTTGTATCTTCAAAAAAAAATCAAAAGCCCCTTTTCAGGTTCAGTCGTTAATCGTGTGAGAAGAAACATAGCGTTAAATTCGAAGGG